>JAFAER010000111.1 GCA_023423895.1 Pseudomonadota bacterium | reverse complement strand
AACGGCTTCACGGCGACGTTCGAGGAAGAGTACGAGATCAAGGAGAAGGACTTCGTCACGGTCAAGATCACGCTCAAGCCGCCGGCGAACGACTTCATCACGCCCGGGCAGATCAAGTGCATGCTCGCGGCGAAGAGTCAGGAGGAGGTGCAGAAGTGCCTCCCGCAGAACCAGAAGAGCCTCGTCGTTCGCGTCGCCGGAGACCTCTCGGGCTACTCCGACACGAACGCCGTCGCGGTCTACACGCCGGGCATCAACGCGTCGCTCGTCTCTCCGACGGCGGGCTGGAACATCGGCGGTAACTTCCTCGTCGACGCGGTGAGCGCTGCGTCGCCGGACATCGTCTCGTCGGCATCGCCGCCGTTCGAGGAGTTCCGCTACGCGTACGGCTTGACCGGTGGCTACAAGCCCGGGCTCTACGGCGCGCAGGCGTCGGTCAGCTCCTCGTCGTCGCCCGACTACGTCTCGTACACGGGCGGTCTTCGCCTCACGGCCGATCTCAACGAGAAGCTGATCACCCCGACGATCGGGTACTCGTACAGCTACGACCGCATCGGCCGCGGCCCGAACAACTATCTGAACGACTTCAATCCGCTCAAAGGCTACATCCACACGCACGAGATCGAAGCGGGCATCACGTTCGTCATGTCGCCGACGTCGGTGCTGCTCATCGGCGGGACCGTCTCGCTCGAGCGCGGCGACGGCTCGCAGCCGTACCGCTACATCCCGATGTTCCATCCGCAGGACGTGGCGCCGTTCGTCCCCTCGGGAGCCACGGTCGATCTCGTCAACCGGACACGCTTGCCGGTGAAGCCCCTCGAGCAGCTCCCGACCGAGCGTGATCGATTCGCGGTCGGCGCCCGCTTCAACAAGCGCATGGGGAATGCAACGCTGCGACTCGACCAGCGCTTCTACGTCGATACGTGGGGCATGAAGGCGAGCTCGACCGACTCGCGCTACATGGTCGACCTTTCGCGGCGCCTGCGCGTCTGGCCGCATCTCCGCATCCACGCGCAGACGGACACGAACTTCTACAACCTGGCCTACTCCGCGGTCCTCGACCCGGCCGGTCAGCTCATCGTTCCTCTCTACCGCACCGGCGACCGCGAGCTTTCGCCGCTCATCACGGCAACGGCCGGAGGCGGCGTGCGCATCGGTCTCGGGGAGCCGGAGGGCGAGGTAAAATACGGCATCACCCTCGTCGGCGACGTGATGTACACGCGCTACCTGAAGGCGCTCTACGTGACGACCCGCACGGCGGTCTACGGTTCGGTTGGCTTCGACGTGGAGTTCTGAGCGATGCGCGGCAACCAGCACCAGACAGACGGCACCATCGAGACGAAGCGCGGAAGCGCCCGCGTCGGCTGGCGCGGGCATCTGCTGGCGGCAGCGAGCTGCGTTGCCCTGGCCAGCGTCGGAAGCTCGTGCAACCTCGACCCGGTCCATCAAGCGGGCGTGGACGGTCTCGGCCCGGAGGAACCGGATCTCTATCCGCCGGAGAGCGAATACCACCGTCCCGGTGAGCCCTGCGCGCTCTGCCACTCGGCGAAGGGGCCGGCCGACAGCACGTTCGCGCTCGGCGGCACGATCTTCTGGGGGCCGGACGACTACAACGCGCGCGTCGACAACGCTTACGTCCGCATCCTGGATGCGAACAAGACGAAGCGGTGCTTCGTGACGAACTGCAACGGGAACTTCTACGTGAAGAAGGAGGACTTCGCCCGCATCACGTTCCCGCTCCTCGTCTCGGTCGAGCGCACCGTCAAGCCGGGGCAAGACGAGAACACGCTCGTCATCCGACGCATGTCGAGCCACATCGGCCGCGAGGCGTCTTGCGCGACCTGCCATATCCAGGGCCTTCGCGACTTCGCCTCGCCAGGTCAGATCCGGATGTACAACAGCGAGCAGGAGTTCAAAGACAAGAACATCCCGCTCGTCGACTGCCCGCCGCCGGACGACTTCGTCCAGGTCGCGGAGTGCCCGGAGGATCGCTTCTGATGCGCCCCAGTCTCTCCACGAAGGCGGCTGCGCTCGTCGGGCTCGTTGTGTTCGGCGCGACGGGCCTGCTCGTGACGGGAACGACGACGTCCTGTGCTTCGGCCCCGGACGGCAGGCGCTTCACGGAGGTCCTCACCCCGGACTTCCCGACGTACCGCGACTTCGTCGATCCGTATCTGCAGCGGCGTTGCGGCACGCTCGACTGCCACGGCCAGCCCGGGCGCGCCTACCGCCTCTACGGGTTCACGGGCTTCCGCCTCTACAACCTCGATGCGGGGCTCGTCTCCGGCCAGCAGCCGACGACGCCCGAAGAGGTCGTCGCCAACTACCAGGCGGCGATTGCGCTCGAGCCGGAAGAGATGAGCCGGCTCATTGCGACGCAAGGCGCGGAGCCGAACAAGCTGATCTTGATCCGCAAGGCCCTCAAGCTCGAACGCCACAAGGGGGGCCCTGCGATGTCGGAAGACGACGTCGGCTACCGATGCGTCGTCGCATGGCTCCGCATCCGCACCGTGCGGCCGACCGCCGACGGCATCGACTTCGAGACGATCCCGCAAGAAGAACGCGAGCAGCTCTCCGCGAGCGCGCAGGCCGCCTGCCAGGAAGCGCAGAGCCTCCCGTAGTCGGCAACTGCGACCCGCTCGGCCCGCTCGAACGCGGGCAGGGTCCCGGCCTCCTTGCGCCGGAGCACAAAAGACGAGACCCCCGCTCCGGAAGAGCGAGGGTCTTCGTTTCGAGCTCGGGCTCGGCGATCAGCCCGTGACGTTCAGGTTCACGATGCCGTCGATGCCGGGGCCGTTGTAGAAGTCGCGGACGCGGTCCATGTCGCCCTTCGCGACCGCGAAGAGCGCCGCCGCGGCGCCGGCCGCACCGAGCTGTCCACGGACGTTTGCGAAGTTCGCGTTCGCGTTCACGTTGCCGGTCGCGATGTCCCACGCCCGGACGGTATTCGCGTTTGCGATCTCGCCGAACCACCCCGTCTTGATGTGGCCTGCGCCCATCACGTAGAGGATGTTCGAGTTGCCGGGCGTACCGTCGCCCCAGCCGTCACGGTTGAACGGCTGCTTGAAGGTGTCGCCGCTGACGGAGAAGACGAGCGCATCCGCGAGCGTCTTCGACGAGCAGCCCGGATCGGGGAGCGACTTCCCGAGCTCGTAGAGGCCGTTCAGCATCTTGCCGATCGACTGACCGACCACCTGCGCCTGAGCGTTGCCGCCACCGAAGAGGCCGTGCGGGTCGTTGTTGAAGCCGCGCATGATCAGCATCGAGGTGAGGCCGAGCGAGAAGGCCTTCATCGTCGTGATCATCGCGCGGGACATGTTCGCGACCGCGCCCGGCGTCCCCTGGCCTACGCCGAAGAGCGCGAGGTCCGCGGCCGTCGGCGTGAGCTGCGTCGCGAGGTTTCGCGCGAGCAGGTTCATGCTGACCTTGCCGGTCGCGTACGACTTCACCATCGTCGACTTGCCAGCCGCCGCGTTCAGGCCGAGGAACGCCTTGTAGTAGGCCTCGGCGAGCGGGCCGTTCTGATCGCCCTGGAGGAGCGAGCGGGACGCCTGGCTGTTGAACAGGTCGACGAGCTGGTTCGCCGCGCCGACGGCGGCCGGCGTCGGCGAGCCCGGCGCCGCGCCGAACTGGATGCCGCCGACCGCGAGGACGGGGAGCAGCGTCGGGTTGGCCTGCTGGATCGCGGCGGCGGCCGCGACCATCGTGTTGCCGTTCAGCGTCGTCGAGCTGGTCGGCGTCGCCGTGTGCGTCTCGTTGTTGCCGCCGACGAACGCCGACATCTTCCACGTGGAGTTCTGCTGCCACGGAGAGTCGGGGCCGTAGGTGTACGGCTTGTCGTAGCCGGTCGCGTCGACGCCCTTGCCGATGGCGTAGTGCGAGAAGTTGGCGTTGTTGCCCTTCACGACCGCGGGGATCGGGAAGGGCAGCGTCCAGTTCGACAGGCCGCCCTGGCCGTCCACCACGTGGATGTGACGGAGGGTGGTGTTGCACTGAGCCGTATCCGCCGCGGCAGTGCCGGCGGTGTCGTTCAGGATGTTGAGAAAGCGCGCGCGCTCGATACCGAGACACGCAGCCACCGTCGCGCTCCAACGGAGGAAGTCACGCCGGGACGTACCGCGAAGCTCCTTCAGACGCTCGTCGACCATGACGTTGGCTCCTTACTGGCAGGTGTGCGCGGCCGAGAGCAGCGCGGCAATGGCGATCTTGGCGCCGTCCTGGGGGTTCTTCGCGATGGCATCGTTCGCGATCGCGACATGCTCTTCCGTCGCCGGCTTGCCGATGAGACAGGAGATGCCGTCCTTCGTGAACTTTCCGTCGCCGCCGATGACCTTCACACCGGGGCAGGCCGGTGCGGTCCAGTCGCCCTCGACGGCGTCGTACGAGGCCATCGTGAAGATGTCGAACATCTTCGAGACTGCCGCGGTCGACGCGAACGGAGCTTCGGGCACGCGTCCGTTGTAGTTCGGGCCGCCGAGCGCCGCTGCCGTGTCGCCCTGCTGGAAGAGCTGCTGTCCGCTGCGGGCGCCGTTCGGGCGGGTTCCGCCGCCGGTGAGGCCGCGGCTCTCCAGGAGCTGGCCGAGCGAGGCGACCGTCATCTTTCCGCACGAGTGGAGTCGTGAGGTGACCTCGGGTGAGCCGACGGCCCTCACGGCCGCCGGGTCGGCGGGCTCGTACGGCACGCCCGGCGGGACGCCGGCCGGATCGTTCGAGTGATCGTAGGTCGTGTCCTCGCCACCCGCAGTGGCGTTCGGATCACGCGCTGGGCCCCGGCCGCCGCCGGTGCCGCCGTTGGTGAGGCTGTCCTGGGTCCCTTCACACGCGCTGAGCGCCAGAGCGGAGAGGCTGATCAGGATGAGGAGTGAACGCTTCATGGTAGTTGCCAT
>JAFAER010000016.1 GCA_023423895.1 Pseudomonadota bacterium | reverse complement strand
TGAACCGAGTGGACGGTTGGATTTGGGGAGGGGGCGGGGCGGCGTGGGGCGGCATGCGGGATGCTTTGGCGGGGCGGAATGCATCCGATGGCGTTTCTGCAGAAGCGCGCGCATCTCTGTGCGGTGGCGCGGGGGCGCGAGATGTTTGGGCGCGTCGATGCGGAGATGACGCCGGCGCGGTTCGACATTCTTCATCTCATTCACGAGCAGTTCATCGACGCGGCTGGTGGGATTCGGTCCTTCTCCATTCCGCAGGCTGAGGTTCCCCATTTGCTCGGGCTTCGGCGACAGACCGTGTGGAAGATGGTCGAGCGGCTCGTCGAGCTCGGGTTCATCACCAAGACGAAGACCATTTTCGGGGCGGACAGGCGGCGCAACATCCTCGCGCTCACGCAGGAGGGGTATCGGCGGCTGCACCAGGCCTACGGCATCGCGTTCAGCGAGCGGCTGCCATTGCCGAAGGATGCGCCGAAGGCGACGGACGAGCGAGGTCGAGCGGTCGAGGTGCCTCGTTACTGGCGACGGCCCGAGCTCGCCGACGTTCGGCGCGACATCCACGGCGACGCCGTACTTCCGAAGAAGGAAGGGAGGGAGGTCGCCAAGATCTACACCGCGTTTGCCTCGAAACGTGTGGCGCGGCGCGGACCGAACCATCGCTACCGGTATCTCGCGTTTCTCGACCAGCTCATGATGACGAGCTACGCGCTCGCTCGGGCGCTCGGGGATCGGTCGACGCTGCTCTATCCGCTACGCGAACCCAAGTTCAACGGACCGAGCAAGGAGAGCCGCGAGGCCGAACGCATCGCGAACGAGCCAGCTCGGCGCGGCATGTGCGACGCGACCATTCGGATCTTCCGGACGACGAAGTCACCGCCAACGCCGATGCACCTCGTCGTCCGACGATGCTGCAGCCCAGGTCGCACACGCTTGCGCAAGAAGTGCCGCTGGCCGTCGAAGCGGAACTGCCCGCACGTTCGACACGGCTCGACGTCGGCGCCACCGCCGGCGCCGGCGCCTCACGAGAGCAGCGCCTGAGGATCAGCCCACCAAGACAGCAGCACCCTGACGCCCAGCACAGCGACATCACGTTGCCGACGCCAACGCAGCGCCACGACGCGGCCAACCTCAACGCAGGACACCGCGCGGCTCACCCCAACGCAGGACACTGCGCGGCTCGCCCTAACGCAGGGACGCTGCGCGGCTCGCCCCAACGCAGGACACCGCGCGGCTCGCCCCAACGCAGGACACTGCGCGGCTCGCCCCAACGCAGGGACGCTGCGCGGCTCGCCCCAACGCAGGACGCTGCGCGGCTCGCCCCAACGCAGGACACCGCGCGGCTCACCCGCAGGACACCGCGCGGCTCACCCCAACGCAGCGAAACCGCGGGGGCACCCCAACGGAGCGAAACCGCGGGGGCCCCCCCCAACGCAGCGACACCGCGCGGTCCGCACCAACGCAGCGACACCGCGCGGCCCGCACCAGCGCAGCGACACGGGCGGCCGACTGGAGCGCGACCGGCCAGAGGGGCTCTCGTGGCCAGGTGGCCGGGCTCGACACGAGCTGCCAGAGCGCACCGACTCTCGGACGTCGGCACTGGTCGCGCGGTCGGGCTGCGCGGCGGGGCCAGGTTCGGGACGCGCGGCTGGCGCGGGGCTGGCGCGCGGCTGGCAGCATCGGGCAGCCGCCACGCCAAAGGGGTCCCCGCGTGCTGCGAAGTGGAATGCGCATCACGCTGCCCTTGCCGAATTCCGCCTGTCTTGTCCGGTCTTTCGGGGCCGCTTTGCTCGGCTGCCGACGCGTGGTACGAGGCGAGCCCGGCCATGTCGCATCCCCTCGTCGTCACTCTCGATCGCAAGAGCGCCCCCCGAACCATCTTCTACGGCGACCGCCTCATGGAGGTGGACCTTCCGCCGGGAACTCGCTGCATCTACCCGAAGCAGCCGATCGCTCCGCTGAAGGACGTCGAGGCCGCCATCCGGTACGCGATCAACCATCCGTACAACTCGGATCCGCTCCACGCGAAGCTCCGCCCGGGGATGAAGGTCGTCATCGGCATCGACGACATCTCGCTTCCTCTGCCGCCGATGCGCCGGCCCGACGTGCGTGAGCGCGTCCTCACCGTCGTCCTCCAGACGCTCGCCGATCACGGCGTCGAGGACGTCGAGATGATCATCGCGACCAGCGTGCACCGCCGTATGACCGGCGAGGAGATCCGGCACGTCGTCGGCGACAAGATCTTCAACGCCTATTACCCGGACCGCCTCTACAACCACGATGCCGAGGACCTCCGCAACATGGTGGAGATCGGCACGACCGAGGAAGGCGAGGTCGTCGAGCTGAATCGGAAGGCGGTCGAGGCCGACCTCCTCATCTACGTGAACTTGAACCTCGTCCCCATGGACGGCGGTCACAAGTCCGTCGCCGTCGGGTTCTGCGGGTACAAGAGCCTGCGCGCGCATCACAACCCGAAGACGATGCGCAATTGCCACTCGTACATGGATCCGTCGAGCTCGGCGCTCGCGACCAGCGTCGAGCGTCAGGGCCGACTCGCGAACAAGAAGCTCAACGTCTTCACGATCGAGACGACGATCAACAACCGGATGTTCGACAAGCCGCTCGAGTTCTTGCACAAGAACGAGGACGACCTGTCCGGCATGGAGAAAGCGGCCCTCAAGGCGTTGACCATGACCCTCTCGAAGGTGCCGCAGCCCGCTCGGCAGGCGATCTTCCAGAAGGTGCCCTCTCCTTACGGCGTCACCGGCGTCTTCGCGGGCGAGACCGAGGCCGTGCACAAGCACACGCTCGCGCGGTGCTACGAGCAGTACCTCGTGCCGATCAAGGGACAGGCCGACATCCTCGTGTGCGGCGTCCCGTACATCAGCCCGTACAACGTGAACTCGTTCCTGAACCCGCTCCTCGTGCAGGTCATGGTGAACGGGTACCTCTTCAACATGTACAAGGGTGCGCCGCTCCTGAAGAAGGGCGGCACGATGATCGTCACGCACCCGTGCACCGATCAGTTCGACAAGGAGCACCACGCTCCGTACATCGAGTTCGTGCACAACCTGCTGCCCGAGACGCGTGACGCCCTCGAGCTGCACAAGCGCTACGAAGCGAAGTTCGCTTCGAACCCGGCCTACATCCAGGCGTACCGCACCGGTCACGCGTACCACCCGGCCCACCCGTTCTTCATGTGGTACTGGGGCGAGGCGGGGCGCCAGCACACCGGACGCGTGATCGTCGTCGGCGCCGACAACGAGTACATCCCGAAGCTCATGGGATGGGAGACCGCGCGCTCGATGGCCGAGGCGCTCGAGATGGCCAAGGACACCGCGCCGCCGAGCCCGGACGTCGTGCTCATGCACTTCGCGCCGATCGTGATGGCCGAAGTCACCGCCTGAGCGCGCCGCCACCTCACGGTTGGCGCGCCGGCGGGTCGGCACGCCGGCGGGCCGCCGCTCGGCCCTCGCTGCTCGGCGCTTCAGCGATGCGCGCCGGAGCTGTAACGCGGACCGTCGACGGTCGCCCCTTCCGTGCGGACGAAGCCACCGCCCGGTCCACATCTCCAGGCGCACGGCCGCTGCCGCCCACGCGCGGGCGGGCTCCTCCGCTGGCGCGCACCCGGGCACTGCCGCGCACCTCCGCCTAGCGCGTGCGCGGGCACCTCGGCCTAGCGCGTGCGCGGGCACCTGCTCGCGCGTGCGCGGGCACCTCGGCCTAGCGCGTGCGCGGACACCTGCTCGCGCGTGCGCGGGCACCTGCTCGCGCGTGGACATCGCGCATCGCCCTTGCGACGGGCCGTCATGCGCCGCTGCCGCGCGGGACGCGCCGACTGACGCGGATGGCGCGCGCGCTGTGACACCGGAGCGCCCGTGCTCGCTTCAGCGTGGAGGGTGTGCTGTCCTCTCGGAATGCGCCTCCTTCCGTCGGTCGTGGTCCTCCTCAGCATCGTCGCGTGCAGTGGGAAACAGGCCCCGCCGCAAGGTTCGGGCGCGCAAGGCGCTCATGCCGGGGACGGCGACGACGGCAGCAAACAAGGCGCGAACACCGCCGCCTGCACGGGAAAGCCGGTCCCGGCTCACGAGTGCGTGGGAGGAGTGCCAGCGCCGCGTTGCAACACCGTTGCCGGAGAGGCGCGATGGCAGATCGACTGCGTGCCGCGGTCCCCGAACGCCCCGCACGACTCGCGCGGCGTATCGCCCTGCGAAGAACAGCAGTGCGGAACGGAGCCGGCCTGGGACGCGAACGACTGCGTCCACGGCTTCGTCGGCGACAAGGGAAGCTGCGAGAGCATCGACCGCGGCGCGTGCACCTGGCGCCGTCTCTGCCGGCCGAAGCCGTGCTCGGCGGAGGACGGTACCTGCAACGTTCTCCACGAGGATCGGCTCGGACAGCCGTGCAGCGGAGAAGTGCAATGTCCGTCCGGTTCGACCTGCGGCTCGGTCTCGGTAGACATCGGCAAGGGCGTCGGCCCCGTTTGCATCACCGACCCGCCCTGCAGCGCCATCACGTGTGCGGCCGGCACGGAATGTCTGGTCCTCGAGAGCTACCCGATCCAGGTCGTCTGCTCGAAGTGACCCTCGAGCGCGGCGAGTAAGACGCACGCAACGAGCCGAGCGCGGCGAGCGAGACGCATCGAACCGGACGCCGCGAGCCGAGCGCGTCGTCGCGGTGCGTCCCTGAACGGCGGGTGTATCGCCCCTGTATCGCGTGTCTCCGGTGTATCGGCCTTGGACCGAGGGCCGGCCTGGGGCTGAGACAGGCTGAAATAGCGGGAGAACGCGCCAGAGGCTGACGGTTCGACCTTGGCCCGAACGGTGCTGAGAGGGTCATCGCCGGCGCGCAGCATCCAGCGCGCAGCCGAGCGTCCTCTCCCCGTTTCCGCATTCGGAGGCCCGTCCCGTCATGTCCGTTCGTCGCGTCGTCCCCGCTGCCATCCTCAGTCTCTTCGCGTTTTCCGCCATCGGCTGCGCGGCCGAGAGTACCGACGGGGCCGACCATGACCCAACGGAGACCGCCGGCACGATCGGCGATGAGCGCGCGGTCGACGTCGAAGACCAGGACCGGGACTCGTTCGAAGGCAGTGCGGGGCGCGCCCCGTCGCGAGCGGGCGGCACGAGGGGCGGCAGCGTCAACGGGGCCGGGCAGGCCCCGCATGACAACACGGCTGGGACCGACGAGGCCGGTGAAGGTGCGCCCTCGCCGTGGGGCGGAGTCGGAGCGTTCCAGCCGAAGCCGATCGATGTTTCGATGCCGCCCGGCGTTCCGGATGCGAACGGCGTGGTTTCCTTCGTCGTCGGACCGCACGAAGAGCTGCCGCTCGTCTTTCACGCCGCCGAGAGTGTCGTGAAGGCGGTCGCGAACGGCTTCGAGGTACGGGGCGACCTCACGCTGGACACTGCTGCTGGCGCGATCACGTTGGCAAACGCGGAGATCATCTTCTTCTGGAGCGCGGATCACGGGAGCATCGAGCGGTTCTCCGGCAGCGTCGAGGTCCCGGCGCCCGGCCTCGGCGCGCTCGAGGGCTTCGCGGCGGTCGGATCGCCCGTCCGTGCGACGATCGCGTGGGACCTCGGCAAGAACCTGAAGGCAAAGCTCGACGCGCCGATCCTCGACACGCGCAAGTACCTCGGGTTCGACTACAGCGTCGGCGCGTCGGCGAGCGCCGGTCCGGTCTCGTTCAACGCGCCCGGCGGCAAGGGCGGCACCCTCGTGATCGATCCTCGGGATCCCTCGTTCTACATGACGGGCGGTCTGCTGGGGCTCGACGCGGTCGGACCGCTCTCGGACATGGCGCTCGGCCTCTCGGCTCGTGGGCTGCTCCCTTTCGAGCCGGCGAACACCTGGGGCGTCGAAGACGAGGCGAAGGGCTTCACGGGCCACGTCTACGGCAAGGGCCGCGTGAACCTGACGCAGATCCCGGTGACGATCGACGGCGAGCTCGTCGTGAACGTCGATCCCACCGGCAAGGATCGCCGCATCGGCAGCGGTCTTCCCGAAGGCGTGCAGCTCGGCGCCAACGGCCAGGTGAACCTCACCGTCGATTTCGCCAAGTTCTTCACGTTCGAGGTCCCGCTCGCGAAGGGCACCCTCGGCGCGCGCATCACGAACGCCCACCAGCACGCGTACGTCAGCGGAGAGGTAGGCGCCGACGCGGACTGGATGCCGTCACCGCTGCCGTTCATCCCGCAGGCAAAGGCGCGCGTCGCCGCGTACGTCGACTCGGACGTCGCCAAGTCCAAGCTGCGCGCAGAGGCGGACTACACGTTCAAGGCGAACAAGCTGTACTCGCTCGTGCCCGGCATGCCGCAGCTCGGCCTCCGCGACATCCCGATCGCGAATGGGACCTTCTCCGCCGACCAGACCGGCGTGCGTATCACTGGAACGGCCGCGACCCCCATCATCCCGGTCATCAAGCCGAAGGCTGCGCTCACCGTCGACGCGTTCTTCCCGTCGACGCAGCCAGAGGCCTTCTACATGTCGATGAACGGCGAGCTCTCATTCGCGACCTTTTCGCTCGGCTCCGCCAGCGCCCGGATCGACAAGAACGGCATGCGCGCGAACGGCGTGTTCTCGACGCCGATCTCGGAGATCGCCATGGCGGGCTCGATCACGAGCGGCGGCGCGACGCTCGAGGGGAAGATCACCGTCGACCTCCGCGGCGCCAAGCAGGTCGCGCAGATCGTCACCGACGGCGCAGTGTGCGGCTACGACTACGCCCGCGACGGCGCCCTCTGCGGATACGAGACGGTGCAGAGCGGCGCGCTCTGCGGGACGCGCACCGTCCGTGACGCGGCGATCTGCGGGACGCAATACGTGACCGACGCGGGACAGTGCGGAACGGAGGTCATCACCGACGGCGCCGTCTGCGGATGGAACGTGTTGAAGAGCGGTTGGGACTGCGTCTCGAGCGGGTTCTCCAACTGCAAGTCGCCGAAGAGCTGCAGCGTGGCCCGCTCGTGCAACGTGGCTCGCTCCTGCCAGGTCGAGAGCACCTGCACCGTCGGCAAGACCTGCGAGAAGGCGAAGACCTGCGAGACGAAGGTGAACGTCCCCGACTTCGACTTCGGTCAGCTCCAGGGCACGCTCCGAGTGACCGCACAGAACGACAAGGCGACCGCTCAGGTCATCGGCTCCCTGTGCACGGGCGGCAGCTGCGCCTCCATCGGAAGCGCGCGCGTCGAGCTCGGCGCGTCCCCGAAGGTCTGCGTGTCCGGCCTCCCGGGCGCGGTCGGCGAGGTCTGCGGCAAGCTCTGACCGAAGAGACTCATCGATAAGGGTCGCCCGAGCCATCACGAGGCCCTCTCGCAGCAAGGCGAGGGGGCTTCGGCGCGTGAACCCGTGGAGGGAGACGGGCCCGCGCCGCGGGAGACTTCACGCGGCGCTCACGATGCGAAGTCAAGCCCGGCTCAAGCGGGAGTACGAAGTTGCGACGAGTCGCTCGTTGTCCCATTTACATTGAGGAGGATGCCTCCGCGCTCGCGATCGACCCCGCCGCCCCCGCCGCCCCGGCATTCCCGGCCGCCGCCGCCCCGGCACCCTCGTCCGGGCAGCAAAGGCCGCGACCTCGACGGCGGAGCCATCGACGCCGCGCTCGCCGAGATCGTCCCCGACGCGCGAGACCGCGCGTTCGTCCTACGCTGCATTCTCGAGGAGGGGCCACGCCATCATCGCGTCGCGAGCTGGGCTCTGCTCCGGATGCTCGCAGCGCTGCTCGCCGAGGTCGGCGGCGCCGATCCGGAGATGGGAGAGGCGCCGGCGGCGCCGGTGGGCATGCGCCTGCCCCCGAAGTTGGCGTCTCACTCGGACGACGGCGAATTCCCGATCGGCATCCCGACGACGTTGCTGAACGAGATCCTAGACCACGGCGAAGCTGAGCTCGCGCTGGATTGCCTTCGTGACGGGCCACCGCACCACGCACTCGCGAACGCCGTCATGACCTGGATGATCGAGGCGCTCTACATGCGGCTACGGCGCCCCGGGACGTCGGGAGTCCCGCCGAAGAAGAGCAAGGCCTCGCGGTGAGCGAGAAAGATCTGCTCTCGAGCCATCGCATCCCGCTCGCGGGCGGGCCCGTTCCGGCGTTGCCGGAGGCGCCCCCGAGCGTAGTGTCGCTCGAGGAGCGCGAGATCGCGTCGCTCGATCTCGGCGCAGCCTTCGAGCTCGCATCGGCGGAGCTCGGGTTCGCGTCGGCGTCCTGGCTGTTCGTCGCGGAGGTGGCCGAGGCGGGAGGCGACAGCGCCGTCGAGCGTCTCCGGGACGAGCTCGGGTCGTCGTTCTCGGTCCTCCACTTCGTCGCGGAGCGGTGGCTCGAAGGAGAACGCGCCCCCGCGATCGCGGCGACGCGAGTGAGCCGGGCGCTTGCCGGCGCGCGGCGCGTGCTCGTCGTCGGCGTCGAGGCGAACCATCTCGATGCGCTGGCGCGAGACCTCCCTCGCGACGTGCGACTCGGCCTCCTCACCTACCGCATGCAACGCGTCGACTGGGAGCGCGTCATCGGCAACTACAACGGGCGCGTGGAGCCCGTCGACCTCGCCGAGTTCCAGGGCTGGGCCGGTGCGAGGTCGGCCATCGTCACGTTCGTCTACGGAACGCGCGGAGATCTGGCGAACGTCCTCTCCGCGTTCCTCCGGATCACGGGCCCGGACGTGCGCACGCAGTTTCGCGACATCATCGGCTGGGACGTGCTCGGCGCCGCCCCCGAGGTCTACCCGCGCTACCTCGTCGAGACCGCGGTCTCCGAGCTCACGGCGCTCATTCCCTTCGACGACGGCTGATGGCAGCGCTCGTCCTCACCGGCATCCTCGTCCTCACGCTCGTCGTCCAGGCGCGTCTCGCCTCAGCGAGGATGTTCGTGGTGCTGGGCGGTGCGGCTGCCTCCTGCCTCGCGAGCGCGCTCTTCGGCCTCGGCGGAAGCCGCGAGCTGCTCGCGGAGGTGCCGTGGGACGTCCTCGTCCTCCTCGTCACGCTCGGCCTCCTCTCGGAGGCGTTCGTGGAGGCGCGGCTCTTCGCGGTCGTCGCGGTGCGTGCAGCGGAGCTGAGCCGAGCATCGCCGGTCGGGATCGCGATCGTGTTCGGCGCGTCGATGTACCTGGTGAGCGCGCTGATGAACAACCTGACGGCGCTCGTCCTCGTGCTGCCGATCGTGCTCATCATCCTGCGCGTCGCCGGCGCCGGGCAACGGCAAGTGAGCTGGACGCTCGGCACGCTCCTCGTGACGTGCAATCTCGGGGGCGCAGCAACGCCCATCGGCGACTTCCCTGCCATCTTGCTCCTCGGCCGCGGCTCGATGACGTTCACCGGGTACCTCGCGCGGGCCGCGCCCGCGACGTTCGTAGGCACCGCCGTCGTGCTCTCGATTGCCGCGCTCGCGCTGACGCGCGTGGGGCGTGGACACGTCGACCGGAAGCTGCGCACGTCGATCTCGCGGATGTTGCTCCGCAGCCTCTATCGTGGGGTTCGCCTCGACCGAAAGCTCGTCGGCTGGCTCACCTTCGTCTTCGCGGCGATGCTCGCGTCGTGGACGTTCCTTCCGGCGTCGGGCGCCATCAGTCCCGACCTCGTCGGCTGGATCGGCGTCCTCGTCGCGCTCGCGGCGCGGCCGGCGTTCGGCGAACGGATCATCCGGTCGCGGGTCGACGTCGAGGCCGTGCTCTTCCTGCTCGCGCTGTTCGTGATGGTGGCGGCCGTCCGGCGCACGGGAGTCTTCGGCCTCGCGGCGACGACGCTCACGACGCTTCCCGTCTCCGCCCCGGTGCAGCTCGTGCTCTTCCTGCTCCTCGTCGGGATCGTCACGGGCATCTTCTCGGCCGGCCCTTCGATGGCCGCGCTCCTCGAGGTCGCGGCGGCGCTTGCGACGCGGCTACCGCCCGAGCTCGTCTACGTCGGGCTGGCGCTCGCCGTCTGCGCGGGAAGCTCTCTCTTCTTGACCGCCGCCACCTCGGGACCTCTCGCGCAATCGCTCACGGAACGCGCGCACATCGTCGGCCCCGACGGGAAACGCATACGCTTCGGCTTCGTCGAGTTCCTCCCGATCGGCTTCGTCAGCTTCGTCGTCATCGAGGCCGTCGCGATCGGCTACTGCCTCCTCGGACTCCTCGCACGCTGAGCGGCGGTTCGACGGACGACAGCGCCGAGCGCACGTCTTCGATGCTCGAGGTCATCCGTCCGTTGCGCGCGACGGACGTGCGATATGAGGTGGTCCCTCACGTCTCGCGGCGGCTAGGATTCGCCACCATGCGCCTGAACTCGCGCGTCTTGGCGCTCCTGCTCTCGGCGGGGGCGGCTTCCTGCGTGAACGATGTCGTGCTCCCCGGGAGCGAGGCGGAGCCGATCTGCGGAAACGGAGTCCTCGAGACAGGCGAGTCATGCGACCTCCAGAGCCCCGGCTGCGTCGCGTGCAGCGTGCTACCGAACTGGACCTGCAGCGAGACGAGCTGCTCGCAGGCCTGCGGCGACGGCGTGATCGGAACCGGCGTCGACTGCAGCGACGCGCGTCGCGCCGTCCCGTGCGACATGACCGGGTACTGGGCGACGCGCGAGACCAACTACACACGCGATGCGGTCATCGGATCGGTCCAGACGTCGAGCAACTGGTTCCTCTTCCGCTTCGAGCAGACGGGCGACGAGCTGCGTGTCGTCGAGAACCTCGATTGTGGCGTCCACGTGACCGGCACGGTGACCGTCGACTCGACACCCGGCACGCTTCGGTCGTCGATCTACGCGAACCGCATGGACGGAGGCGGATCGCGCCCCGCGCGCCGCGGCACCTCGCGCGTCGCCGGCGACGGATGTCAGGTCACCCTCGAGCGCTGGTACAAGGTCCGCGGCGTCGGCGACGAGTTCCTTCCCACCGACTTCGGCACGGCGCCCACGCTCGCGTCGCTACCGCCGCTGCCGGTCGTCGACGATCCGGTCAATGGAACCGACACGCCGCCCGGCGCGACCGATCCCGACGGCGACGGCATCCCGGGGACGTCCTTCCGCATCACCGGCTTCGTCTCCGGCGTCCGCAACTCCGCGCAGCGCGACTGGAAGGAGTACGCCACTCTACCGGGCTCACCGGCACCCGCAGGCGCGCTCGCCTTCGCCGTGCCCGGCGCCTTCGAGCTCGAGGAGAACGTCCTTCGCGTGTCCGATTGCGGAAACACGTGCGGCCTCATGGCTGCCGGCGCGACGTCCGCAAGGGACATTCCCGGTCGGCTCGCGCTGTCGTTCGTCGGTCGCACGCTCGGCACACCCCGGGTGAGCGCCGTCGTGAAAGGACCACCACGCGCGAACATCGACGATGACCTCTCGACCTGCGCCAATGTCCGCTTGCTCCTCCCTCACGAAGGCGATCGCTGAAACGACGATGGCACGAAGCCGAGAGTCCTCGCCGCCGATCCGTACGCTCCTCGCCGTCGCCATGGCAGCGAGCACGTTCACGATGACGCCCGACGCCGGCGCGTCGCCGCTCTTCGACACGCTCGGCCCGATCGGAGGCAACGCTGGCGTTCAGGGCGTCGCGAGCGGTCCGGGCGCCGCGTCGACGTACTTCAATCCAGCGATGTTGACCGAGGCGGACGAAGAGCTCCTGCTCGGCTACACCGTCTTCTCGGAACAGATCGGCGTGACGCTCGACGGGCGGCACGGCGGTAACGTCCCCTCCGTCGTCGGCGACCGCGACATCATCGGCGCCGACGGCTTGCCGCTCCCGAACGACTCCGTCCCGACGCAGTGGCTCGAGCAAGGCTGCGCGGCTGGCACCGCGACGGGCGAATGTCCGCCTCCCGGCTTCGGCGCACGTCCTCGACAGCGCGCCGGTTCGAGCGGCAAGACGAGGACGTATCTCGCCCTCGGCATCGTGAAGCACCTCATCCCCCGTCGCTTCACGCTCGGCGCGTTCGCGCTGCTGCCAGTGTCGAGCTTCACGACGGTTCGCGGCTTCTACAACGACGAGCGCGAGGCGCTCTTCTCCAACAGCCTCCATCCGGAGCTCTACGGCGATCGGATGACGGCGCTGTCGGTCGCGCTCGGAGCAGGCCTCGAGCTGCGCCGAGATCTGTCGCTCGGCGCGTCGCTTGGCCTCTCGCTCTCGAATGCAGTGCGGTCGAGCACCTACGTGCGCGACACGACGGACTACGACAAGCTCCTGCTCGACAACTCGGTCAGCACACAGGTCAACGTCGCCCCGAACGTCGGCGTTCGCTGGAAGCCGGGCAGCAACGTCCGCATCGCCGGCGTGCTCCGGCCCCCCAGCGCCTTTGCGCTCGACACCACGGTCAACGCGACGCTCCCGTCCGGCACCGAGTCGGGCACGACGCGACGCGAGACGTACCACTACGTCCCCTGGCGCGTCGGGCTCGGCGCCGAGGTCGACATCCTCGAGCGCGGTGCGTACACGATGTCCGTCGTCGGTTCGATCGGCTATTCGTTCTGGTCGACGTACGAGGACCGCCACGGGCAGCGCCCGAGCGAGTACGGCAGCGACCTGACGTGGAAGGACACGCTGAACGCGGCCGTCGGCGTCCGGCACGTCTACCGCGGCGCCCGAGGATTCGTCGACCTGTCCGTCACGCCGTCGCCCGTGCCGGCTCAGGTGGGGCGCTCGAACTACGTCGACAACGACCGGGTGGGCATCGCGGTCGGCGGCGATCTCGAGGTCGCCATCGCCGGCGCGCGCATTCGCCCGGGACTGTCGCTCTTCGCGCAGCGCCTCGTCCCGCGGCACGTGCGGAAAGACGGCGGCCGCATCCGCGACGAGCTCCCCGACGACGCGGTGCTCGGCTCCACGCGCGACCCGGTCCCCGGCGCGCGCGGCCTGCAGACCAACAACCCGGGATGGCCGGGATTCGCGAGCGCCGGCTTCCTCTGGGGCGGCACGTTCACGCTCTCCGTTCCGCTCTGAAAGGGCCGCTCGATGTTCGAACGACTCGGCGCCTTCATCCACGAACATCGCTACGCGACGCTGTTCGCCGCCATCGCGTACCTGGTCCTCGCCGGGGCGCTGCTCGTCCGTGGAGGTCGCCTCGGCGCCGCGCGCATCGCGGGCCTCGAAGCCGATCGCGCGACCGAGCTCGTCGACCGCGTGACCGGGCGCCGCGAGGAGACGACGTTCGCCGTCGTTCTCAGGTCCGACGCGCTGAGCCCGAAGGATGCCTCGTTCGCCGAGGCGATGACGAAGGCTCTCGCGCCGCTCCGAGCCGATCCCGCGGTAGAGTCCGTGACGAGCCCGGACGACGCTCCAACGTTCATGATCGAGCGGCTCCGCAACCACGACGCCCACGCGGCGCTCGCCCTGGTGACGCTGAAAGGCGATGCGCAGGAGGCCCTCGACGCTTATCCCGCAGTCCGGCAGAAGCTGCGCTCCGACACGTTGTCGCTCGTCTGCACCGGGCACATCCCGTTCCTCGACGATCTCGCGCGCACCCTGCAACACGACCTGATCCGTGCAGAGATCCTTTCGCTGCCTCTGGCGCTGCTCGTCCTGCTCCTCGTCTTCCGGACGGCGGTAGCGGCGGCGTTGCCCGTCGGCGTCGGCGGCCTCGCAGTGACGTGCGGGATCGCGATCGTGCTCTCGCTCTCCCGCGTGATGCCGATCGCGCAGTACACGGTGAACGTCTGCTCGCTCATCGGCTTCGGCGTCGCGATCGACTACTCGCTCTTCCTCGTGAGCCGCTACCGCGAGGAGCTGGCCGTCGGCCGCTCCGAGCGCGATGCGCTGATCGGCGCGATGGGCACTGCAGGCCGCGCCGTCGCGTTCTCGGGGCTCGCCGTCGGTGCCGGGCTCGCGGGTCTCTTCTTCTTCGAAGGCTCGTACCTCAGTGTCATGGGACTCGGCGGATCGATCGTCGTCGTCCTGGCGGTCGTGTTCGCGCTCACGCTGCTCCCGGCACTCCTCGCCATCCTCGGACCGCGCATCCACCTCGGACGCATTCCGGGCGTGAAGGCCACGCGCGAGCCCGGTGGGTTCTGGAAGAAGACGGCGCGCTGGGTCATGCGGCGGCCGGTGCTCGTCTTGATCGCGACGCTGGGGCTACTCCTCCCGATGGCAGCGCCCGCAGCTCGGATGCGGCTCGCGGCAGCGGACGCGACCGTGCTCCCGGACAGCACCGAGGCGCGGCGTGGAGCCGAGGCCCTCGACGCGCTCTTCCCGACGCTCGGTTCGGCGCGGATCGCGATCGCCGTCCGATTCCCCTCCGCTCCCGTGCTCACGCGCGAGCGTGCATCGGCGCTCTACGACCTCTCGCAACGCGTCGCCCGGATCCCGGGCATCTCGCGCGTCGAGAGCATCGTCGATCGCCCGCCATCACCACCGGAAGACGGCCAAGAGGGCGAAGACGAGACGGAGAGCGAGCCGCCGTCGAAGGACGAGCTCCTCGACACGCTCGTCGATCCGTCCGAGATGGCGGCCCCGCTCGTGGAAGAGGCCAAGAAGCTCACGGTGAAGGACGACGTGACCGTCCTGTTCGCGCTGCTCACGCCGGAGGCGTCGAAGAGCACCGAGGCGGCCGAGCGCGTCGTCCGCGCGATCCGGAGCGAACGGACCGTCGGCGACGGAGAGCTCCTCGTCGGCGGCAAGGCGGCCCGCGACGTCGACGCCACGCACTTCCTCGTCTCGCGTGCGCCGAAGGCGGTCGCGTTCGTCGTCGGCGTCACCTTCCTCGTCCTGCTCGTGCTCCTCCGATCCATCGTGCTGCCGCTGAAGGCGGTCTTCATGAACGCGCTGTCGATCGGCGCGACGTTCGGGGCGCTCGTCTGGATCTTCCAGGACGGACACCTGTTCGCAGCCGAGGCGAGGCCGCTCGAGCCGACGTTGCCCGTGCTCCTCTTCTGCGTCTCGTTCGGGCTCTCGATGGACTACGAGGTCCTGATGCTCGCGCGCATGAAGGAAGCGTGGGAGCGCACGGGCGACAACGGCATCGCCGTGGAGGAGGGCCTCCAGAGCACGGCAGGCCTCATCACGAGCGCCGCGGCGATCATGATCGCCGTCTTCGGCGCGTTCGCTCTCGCACGCATCGTCCTCCTGCAAGCCACGGGGACGGGCCTCGCACTCGCAGTCGCGCTCGACGCAACGCTCGTCCGGGCGCTGCTCGTCCCGGCGACGATGCGCCTCGTCGGGCGCGTGAACTGGTGGTCGCCCAAGTGGATGCGTGGCCGTAGCGCACCGCGCCACTGACGAAGCGAGAGCTCCGCGATCGTCCCGGTCTACGACATCGTCGTCGGAGCGGACGGGGTCGAGTGCTTCACGATGCGGCGCGTGGAGGGCCGGAGCCTGCGCCAGATCCTGAAGCTGCTGCGCGTGGGTTCATCCCTCGTTCGATCGCGTTCCAGGACGGGAACATCGTCATGATCCCCCGCGTCGTGGACTTTCCGGAGACACGGACGCTCCTCTTTCTCGCCGTCGTCAACATCGCCCTCATCGTCGGGCCGGCGCTCCTCGTCCTCCGCCATCGGGACTCCCTGTTCGCGATGGAACACCGGCTCTTCGATCTCGCCGCGCGCCTCCGCGAGCTCGTGCCCGCAGAGGCACGGCGCGCCGCGCCGAGCATCACGCCCACGGAGAGCGCGGCCGAGCACCGTCGGTAGCGGCTCTTCCCGTCACCGGCGTCGCTCTGGCAAGCAGGCCGACCACGCGACTCTTCTCGAGCCGACGTCGTCGCGAGCGCTCGGGTGGACACACGCAACCTCCCATGTTCAGCTCGACCGAGGGAGGTCTCGCGTGCACAAGACGCTCGGTATCGCCGGCATGCTCACGCTCGCGTTGTTCGTCGCTTGCGGGAGCGATGCGTCCAACGAAGACATGCAGCAGCCGCTCTCCGACGCAGGGGACGAATCGGACCGGCGTCCGGACGACCGCGCCGATGCCGACGGCCAACCCGATGCTGCCGCGCTACCCGACGATGGCGGGGCGGTGACGCGCGGGTTCCAGATCAAGTCGAAGAGCGTAGTCATCGAGCCTTCTCAGGAGATCACGTACTGCTTCCGCTTCATGACGCCGAACACCGAGACGCTGCCGATCAAGAAGTGGAAGTCCGTCATGACGCCCGGCGTCCGATTCATGATGCTGTTCGTCGGAGGCGAACGCGGAGGCTCGGACTCACTGAGTGCCTCTTGCCCCGACTTCAAGAACGCCAGCGCGAGCAATCCTCCGGTGTGGGCCTATTCCTCGTACGACGCAGAGTCGGAGCTGGTCTTTCCGAGCGACGACGGAACGGGCAAGCCACTCGGCTTCGAGCTCCCCGCGGAGAAGGATTCGTACATGATGATCCATCATGTCAATACGACCACGCAGCCGCTCACGGCGTACGTGATGCTCTCCGCGGAGGCTCTCCCGGAGGGTGCCGAATACACCAAGACCAGTACGTTCCTCGCGTACAACGCTGCGCTCGCGATTCCAGGCTCCTCGACCAATCACGTCGAGAGCAGGGCGTGCGACACGCTGCCGGACACGAAGTTCTGGTCCATGGGCATGCACGCACACAAGCAGGCCACCAAGCTGACCGCGAAGAACGGCACATCCGCTGGCGGAAGCGTCGCGTACGAAACCTCCGACTGGTCGAATCCGCTGCAGAAGACCTGGGCCTCGAATCCATTTTACGCATTCGATCAGGGCAAGCTGTCATTCGAGTGCACGTATACGAATCCGACGAATCGAACGATCCGAGCGGGCAACAGCTTCTCGACGGATGAGATGTGCATGGTCACGGGCTACTACTTTCCCGCGACGAACCCCGCCTTGTGCTTCTGCCCCGAAGGACTTCCGGGCTGCGTGAATCTCTAGTACCGCGGCACAGAGGTAACGATCGATTGCGGAAGCAGCCGGGGAATTTCTTCGGCTGCCACGCACAATTCGATGCTGCGTGATTGGCGCGGCGTTCGCCGGATGAGTCCGCGACGCTCTA
>JAFAER010000008.1 GCA_023423895.1 Pseudomonadota bacterium | reverse complement strand
GTCTGCGTGATGTACCGCGCGAAGATCTCGACGCTCGGGGAGTGCCGGAGGTCGAGCCCGAACACCTGGAGGCGCTCCTGCCACTTGCCGAAGTCGGCCTCGCGGGCGAACCGCTGCGCAGCATCGCGCGGAAAGCGCGTGGTCACGAGCACGCGCGCGCCTGCGCGCAGCATCATGACCGCCGACTGGAACCCGATCTTGATGCGCGCTCCGGTGATGAGCGCGGTCCGCCCCTCGAGCGACGCCGTCTGGAAGCGCTTGGCGTAGTTCCGCTCCGCGCACGGCGGGCACATCGCATCGTAGAAGAAGTGAAGCCTCCGGTACGACTGCTTGCAGATGTAACAGTCGCGCGGCTTCTGCAGCTCGCGGGCCTCGCTCGTGTCGACCGCCTCGCCTCCCCCGGGCGCTCCGCCGACGAGCTGCGGCGGCGCCACGTACACCTCGGCCCGGCGCGCGGTCCGGATCTCCGTCGACGCCGTCACCGCGCGATCGTGGGCCAGGACGTCGTTGCGATTCTTCCTCCGGACGACCTTCGCCGTCTGCCGCATCTCCTCTCTCGTCGGGCGCGAGATCCTCCCTGCCGCCATGAGGAGGCGTACGCGGGTGCCCTTGTCCATCGTCGTGAGGAGCGCGCGATCGGCGACGAAGGTCTCGAGCAGCGAGATGCAGCGCTCGAGCTCTTCCGGCGTGAGGGTGGGAACCGTGCTCATGGAAAGGGAACCTCTTAGCGGAACTCGCGCCCCGGCGCTCGCCGCCGTCGAGGGCTGGACGAGCGCGACCCGCCACGCCCTCCCCACCCCACCCCCACCGCCGGTGCCGAATGCGAATGGGATGCGAGGGCGGCACGTGAACGGCGGCGGCCCGCGCGGCCGTCGACGCCGGAGGCGCCTCACAAGCGGCCTGAATGAGGCCGCTTCCGACGAGTGCGTAGCGCGCTGCGCAGCGCCGACGGAGACCTGAAGCCCCCTGAGAAATGTCGTCGTTCGAACTTGCCCCACGGGCGAGTCACAGCTACCCCAAGACCCCGATGCTTCAGCGAAATCCGGCCGACTACCGCACGCTGGTCTGGGCACTCGCGATGCCCGCTGTGCTGCTCGCGCAGTTCCTGGATCCGAAGCTGCTGCCGTACCTCGCGCCCGTGAGCTTCTATCTCGCGATGGCCGCCGGGACGATGGCGCACAACCACAATCACTGTCCCGTCTTCAAGTCGAAGAAGATGAACACGTTCTATGCAGCGTGGATCTCCGTCTTCTACGGCTACCCGTCGTTCGCCTGGATCCCGACGCACAACCTGAATCACCACAAGCACGTGAACCGCGAAGGTGACGCGACGATCACGTGGCGTCACACGAACCGCAACGTGTGGTGGATCGCGCTCTCGTACTTCTTCGTGTCGGCCTACTACCAGTCGGAGCCGATCAAGGAGTACATCCGCAAGGCGAAGAACGCGAACCCGACGCTCTACAAGCAGATCATCACGCAGTACGTGATCTGGATCGGCATGCTCGTCGGAACGCTCGCCGTGGCGCTCGGGATGCACGGCCCGTGGCTCGGCCTGAAGCTGTGGCTCTTCTCGTTCGGCCTGCCGTCGTTGTTCGGGTCGTACACGATGATGTGGTTCAACTACATGCAGCACGTCCATTGCGACCCGTGGTCGAAGTACGACCACTCGCGCAACATCACGGGCCGCGTCTTCAACTTCCTGCTCTTCAACAACGGGCTCCACACGGTGCATCACGCCAACGCGGGCGCGCACTGGAGCACCGCCTACGCGGAGCACGCGAAGATCGCCGACAAGATCCATCCGGATCTCAACTGGCGCAGCTTCTGGTGGTGGGTCATCCGCGGCTACGTCATCCCGGCGTTCCTCCCGCGCTTCGAGACCAAGCAGATCGGCCGCGCGCCGTTCGATCCGCCGGAGGGTCACGCTCGCGCTGCGGCCCGCGCCAAGGCGCCGGTCACCGACTCCGTCGACGCGCTCGAGGCGGGCAACAACGCCCAGATCGCCTGATCGAACCGGGCTTCGCCTTTGCGGAGAGCCGCGACGGCGAGGCCTCCGCTCGCTTGCGATGGCCGCGAGCGCGTTCGATCCGAGCTCGCATCCGTCTGCCCGATCCGCGCACGCGGGGGTAACCGGTGGCCCGTGACCCTGGTCGGGTCCGGGCCATGATCCGCAGGTGATCCGCGCCCGCTCCGCTCGCTTCGGCCGAAATCCGCTGCCAGAGCCCGGGCATGGCGTGTGCTTCGGGCGAGGCCTCCGGAGGTCCTTGCTTGAAGCGGTTCGTCGTGACTCTCGTTGCGCTGGGCGTGTGGTTCGGTTGCGGCGCGTCTGGCTCCGGTCGCGAATCCTTCGAAGAGGAGTGCAAGAGCGGCGAGTCGCGCCCATGCACCTGCGCTGACGGGACGACGGCGCAGCAGGCCTGCAACGACGTCGACGGGACCTTCGGCTCGTGCTCGTGCGTGGCCGCTGCGCCGCCGGCGCTCCCCGATGCAGCCGTCGACCAGCCGGACCTGCGTCTCTGTTCGTCGATCGACGCTGGGAAGAAAGACGGAGGCGCGACCAAGAAATGCCAGGTCTGCGACTTCGACGTCGATCCGTCGGAGGCCACGGTCTGCCCCGTCGCGCCTGCATGCGCGAACGGAAGCCTCGGCGTGCCGGTGAAGCCGGCGCTCCGCTCCGACCTCAGCGTCTACACGGACAACGGTACCGCGGTCGCCGTCGACGGCGGCGCCACCACTCCGCCGACGTCGGCCAAGGGAACGTGCCTCGACGCGCAGCTGCGCATCCGGATCGAGAAGCTCGAGATGCACAAGGGCGGTGGCGAGGGCTATTGCATCATCGAAGCGAACGACGGCGTCACGTCGGAAGCCGCCGTCACGATGAAGACGAGCGACCTGAAAGACGGAGACGAGTTCCCCTTCCCGGTCGGCCAGGGCCTGCTCTGGGGTCAGGGCCAGCCGGAGTGCACGTCGAACAACCTCACGCTGACGTACTACTGCTTCAAGGTCGTCGACAACGGCGCGTGGACCGCCGCTCTGAAAGCGATGGGCGACACGGCCACGAAGATCGGAGGCAGCCCCGCGGGCGGAGGTCCGTACGGATGGGCCTTCGGGCTCGGCGGCGCTGCCGCAAACGCGGCGGCGGCGGCGATCGAAGCGGCCCAGAAGGACGAGAACCGCATCAAGGTGCAGCAGACGATTCCGGTCGACGGCTTGCTCGATCTCACCAACGGTCGGACGTGGAGTATCCGCACGCGCGTGAAGGACGGCTGCGGTCTGTTCGGTTGCAGCCGCGACTACGACTGGGAGCTCACGGTGCAGGCATGGGGCTGCGCGGACAGGCTCCCCACGCCGAAGTGATCGCTCGAGCACGCTCGACGGCGCGCTGTTTCGGCCGCCGCGCCGGAGCCACCCCGCCAGGTCGTCAGCCGACGACTTTACAGCCCGCGGGAAGTTCGCTCATGTCGAGGCCGGGGTCCGCTCCGACGAGCTCGAGTTGCCGGAGCGGGAGTCGGCGGAGCGGGGAGAGGTCCCGTATGCGGGGACAGCGCGTGAGTGATAGCCGCTCGAGCTTGCGTAGTCCGGCGAGCGGAGCGAGGTCCTCCAACGGGAGATCTCGGAGCGTCAGGCGCTCGAGCGCGTCGAGGCCCGCAAGGGGCTCCAGGTCCCGTACCTCTGGGCAGTCCGCGATGAGCAGCTCCTCGAGCGTCGGGCCCGTGAGCGCCGGCAGTCTGGCGGGAACCCCGTCAACCTGGAGAACGAGCAGCTTCTCGAGCTGCGGAAGGAAGGACAGGTCTACAAGGCGAGGAGCGTCGGACAACGCGAGCTCGACGAGGGAGGCGAGGTTGCCGAGAGGCGCGCCGGTAACGAGCCTGGGGCCTCCCAGATAGAGGTGCTCGAGCTTCGACGCCGCGAGGGGCAGAAGGTCGACGAGCAGCGGGAGTCGCCGTGCCGAGAGCCGCCGCAGTCGGTGGAGCTGGTCGAGGAATGCGAGGTTCCGCAGCCCCACGCAGCCATCCAGGGCCAGGGTCTCCAAGCCTGCAAGTGTCGCGAGCGGCGCGAAATCCTCGAGGCGCTCGCATCCGGACAGGTCCAGCCACCGCAGCGCCTCGAGCGAGGCGATGGGCGCAAGGTCGTCGAGATTCGGATTGAAGGACAGATCGAGTGTATGGAGCGCGGGGAGCTCGCGAACTGGGGAGAGTTCCGGAAAGAGCTCGAGCCCTGAAAGAGCGAGCCGCTCGACGCGGGGCGTCTCCGTGAGAAAGTCCAGACTGTCCACGGCGTCGTTGGCGCTCAGGTCGAGGGATCGCAGGCCGCGCGCTTCTCGCAGGGGGGACGGGTCGACGTTCACACGGCTCGCGTCGACCACCGTGAGCGGAGCCAGCGCCGGCCCCACCTCCAGGGTATCTCCCTCCCGGACGTGGACCGTCCGCACGAGTCCCCACCACGGCGGCGGAGCCGAGCCCTGCTGAATCCGCCGCCAAGCGGCTGCGGGCGCCCGACGCGTGTGGTCGGGCCACGACTCCATTCCGAAAGCAGCGCGTTCGAGCGCCTCCCTGCGCTCGCGGATGGGTAGCTCGTCGAGCCGTTCGACGGCCTTGGCGAAGAGGCTCGCGGACGGAGGATGCGACAGGATGCTGTCGAGCGTGTCAGCGGTGTTCAAGACAGTGCCTCGATGGTCGAAAGGCCACCCTCCGAACAGCAAGGGGCGGCTCCGTCGGGCCATCGTCATAAGCCGAATCTTCGGCGCCCAAAAGACCGTCCTGGCCCGTGGTGAAACGCGGGATACGGCGCCATAGCCGGCTCAACGTTCGCAGAGCGACGCCCGCGCGTCTTTCTCCGCGCAGTACATGTCGAGCGCGACGCCGAGCTGGTGGACGCGCTCGCTCCGCTTGCCGTCGCAGCCCGCGCTGCTGCAGCGCGAGACGACGGAGCACGCCCCGTTGCTCTCGTAGTCGGGCTCACCGCCGAGAAGGACGCCCACCTGCTCCAGGGTCTTGGAGTCGAAGATGCCCGATCCGGAGTTGCCAGCGAAGGTGTCGACGGTCGCGCTGAAGAAGTCTCCTTCGGCACGGACGTCGGTGACGACGCCGTTGCCCGCGACCTTCAGCGGCATTCCCGATGGGAAGCCGAACACCGTGAGCGAGGCACCGAGGAGCTGAGCCGGGTCCGGGCGCAGCTTCACGGGCGCGAAGCGAGGCGTGGCAGATCGGTCCAGGCGCACGACGGCGAAGTCGAGATCGACGCGATCGTTCCCGACGATCGCGCCCTGCTTGCGGAACACGACAGGCTCCGCGCATCCGAAGACGTCGTCCGAACGGATCGGATGCATGTCGCCGGGGCCGTCCTTGTAGAAGCCGAAGACGAAGCGCCTGGCCTTGCATGTCTGCGCTGCGCCGAGCATGGACTGGGCTCCCATGCCGCTGCCGAGGCAGTGAGCCGCCGTGAGCACGAGATCGTCGGCGATCAGCGTGCCGGAACAGCTCGCAGCCACGGGGTCGTCCCAGAAGCGTTCGGACCGGCAGAGTCCGAGCGAGCTCCCGACCGAGTCCCCGACGACGCGGATGTTCTCGGGGTCGGACTCGTCGAGGTTCTCCTTCTGGACGATCGCCACGATCGAGCGCGTCGCGAGATCGCGCAGCGCGCCGTCGACCTCGAAGACATCCTTGCGGTCGTCTTCGCCGTAGACGACCTTCGTGGTCGTCGTCGCGACGTCCGTTGAGGTAGAGGCGCCCTCGCCGCACGCGGCCAACGCCACCGCGCCCGAGGACAAACACGCGAGCAGGGCCGAAACGCGAGCCATGCGGTCGGTGCGTGCAACGCGCGATCCCGCCTCCCTTCGTGCGCGCCATCACGAGCGCATGCACGAGACGGAGCGCGTCTCGGCGTCACGGCGGCAGGCTATTCCTGGGATTCGAGCAGGTCGTGCTCGTCGGCGTCAGCGTCGGCCTCGTCATCCATGTCGGCCTCGCCATCCACGTCGGCCTCGCCATGGGCTTCGCCTAGGAGCATGTCGATGTCCTCGTTCGTCAGCGCGCCGAGCGGATTGTCGTCGGAGAGCGACTCGCCGGGCGCTCCGAGGATCGCGTCCGCGAGCTCGCGCTTCTTGCCCTTGAGCAGCGCAATCTTGTCCTCGATGGTCCCGCGCGCGACGAGCCGGATGACGGTGACGGGCTTCGTCTGCCCGATGCGGTGCGCGCGATCGGTCGCCTGATCCTCGGCCGCCGGATTCCACCACGGGTCGCAGTGGATCACGGTGTCCGCGGCGGTCAGGTTCAGGCCCGCACCGCCCGCCTTGAGCGACACGAGGAAGATCGGCGCGGTCCCGCTCTGGAAACGGTCGACGACGGCGTCGCGATTTGTCGTCGACCCGTCGAGCCATTCGTAGGGCACCCTCGCGGCGTCCAGATCTTGTCGCCAGAGGGAGAGCAGCTCCACGAACTGCGAGAAGACGAGCGCGCGGCGATCCTCGGACACGAGCTCGCGGACGAGATCGAGGAACGCCATGCGCTTCGCGCTGTCTTCCGGCCGTGCGGCGGGGTCGATGAGGCGCGGGTCGCACGCCATCTGCCGGAGCCGGAGAATCGCCGTGAGCACCGCGATGCGCGTCCGTGCGTCCTTGCGGCGCTCCATGTTCGTCCGCACGGCCTCGCGCACCGCGAGCGAGAGGGCGTCGTAGGCGCGCTTCTGCCGGAGGCCGAACACACACGAGCGCTCGATCTCCGTCTTGGGCGGAAGATCGCCGAGGACCTGGGCCTTCGTGCGGCGGAGAATGAACGGACGGACGACGGCACGAAGCTCGGCGGCGCCGGCGCCGTCCGGGCGAAGGCCGATCGGCCGCTCGTAACGCTCGTCGAACTCGCGTGCCGTCCCGAGCATGCCCGGGTTCGCGAACGTCATGAGCGACCACAGCTCGGAGAGGCGGTTCTCGACCGGCGTGCCCGTCAGCGCGAGCCGCATGTCCGCGTCGAGCTGCCGAGCGACGCGCGACGTCGCCGACGCAGGGTTCTTCGCGTTCTGGGCCTCGTCGAGGACGACGCAGCGGAAGCGCGTCTTGGCGAGCTTCGCGGCGTCACGACGGAGCACGCCATAGGTCGTGACGACGACGTCGTGCTCCCCGATCGCGATGTCCCGGCGCGTCGCCCCGGTCCACGCGACCGCGCGGAGGTCCGGGGTGAAGCGTTCGGCCTCGCGGACCCAGTTGCCGACGAGCGACGTCGGACAGACCACCAGGACCGTCCCGGGTCCGGCTTCCTCCTTCCACCGAGCAAGAAATGCCAGGGTCATGAGGGTCTTGCCGAGCCCCATGTCGTCGGCGAGGAGCCCGCCTGCGCCGAGCTCCTTCAAGAGCTGCAGCCACGCGAGCCCCACGAGCTGGTAGGGACGCAACGTTGCCTCGAGCCGCGACGGGAGCGCCGGCTGCGGCCGCGTCGCGAGATCACGCAGACGCTGCCGGAGCGCCACCGTCTGCGGATCGACGTGGAGCTGCACGCGCGGAGAGTCGGCGAGCTCGAGCCAGCGTGCGATTCGGCCGAACTGGTGTGGCGGGAGCTTTCCCGTCCCCTTTCCGGCCGCGACCTCCTCCGAGACGAGCGCCCGGACCTCGTCCGCGATCTCCGCGAGCGAGCCGTCGGAGAGCACCAGCCAGCGACGCCCTTCCACGAGGGCGCGGTGCATCTTCTCCTTCTCGACCTTGAGCGCGCCGGCGCGGAACTCGAGCTCCGTCTCCAGCCATCCCGGCGACGACTGGACGCGGATGTCGAGCTCGACGGGTGGACCGACCTTCGTGCGCGTGAGCGACTCGGCGACGAGGATATCGAAGCGCGGCGACTCCGACGTTCGCAGCGAGGCGAGGCCGTTCTCCCAGAGCAAGACGGCACGCTCCTCGGCTGCGACGAGCCCGCGTTCGCTCTGGACGAGCCCCGCCGCGGCGACGGTCGTGAGCGCCTCTTGCTCCGCCTCGAGATCGCGCGCATCGCCGGGCCCGCCAGCCGCTCCTCGCATGCCGACCGGGACCTTGCCGATCGAATACACGGCCGACAGCTCTCCGGTGACGTCGAGCGGCGAGCCGCCGAGACGGAGCTCGAACGACGGCTTGTCGAGCGGCGGCAGGCCGAACACCTCGGGCTCCGGAAGGGAAACGCCGAGCCCCCGCCCGCGCATCAACAGCGCGCGGCCGACGCGGTCGGTGATGCCTTCGCCGAGCGGCAACGACGGGACACGCGCCATTCCGAGGGCGGCGTCGAGGTCGACCTCCGGAGAGACCTCGTGGAACGTGCACGTGGCCGGGGACCAGAGATACGGGAACGGCCCGGCGAGGAGGAACGTGTCGGCGGCGTCGCCCGCAAGGACGCCTTCCGCCGTGTACCAGCACGCGACGAGCCGGTCGCCGCGCGGCTCGACCCGTGGGCTCACGACGCCGCTAGCGAACCGCGCGCGCGCCTTGAAGCGGTTCGCGAAGAGGCCGATCTCGGCTCGGAGCAGATGCGCGAGGATCGACGCCTGACCACGCGTCGCGACGAGCACGTTCCGGTCGAGATGGTAGGGCGCGGTGAGCTCCACGATGCGGCGATGTCTCGCCGATAGTCGCGCGGCGAGGACGTCTTTCGCCGGGATCAGCCCGCGCGAGCCCGGACGCCGGTGCCGGAGGAGCAACGCTGCGCGCGACTCCGCGCTCGCCGCGCTCGAGATCGTGACCGCCTCGACGTCGATCTCCCACGCGTCGTCGAACGATCGCGCCGGCAGCCACGCTGAGAGTCGTTCGTCGAGCGTCCGTGCCTCGAGAGAGCGCGCGCGGACCTTCTCGAGCATGCCCGTGTGCTCGTCGGTCGGCTCGCCCGCCGCGAGCGCATCCCGCAGCGGTGGATGGAACGCAACGTCGACGAGCAGCCACACGACGTGATCGCACATCCGCGCGCGACACTCGCAGGCGACGTCGATGGCGTCGCCCTCGCGGAGGCGAACCGCGACCTTGAGCGGCGTCGAGAGCCGCTTGCCGCCGGGTGCGGGGACGATGCTCGCGACGAGCCGCCCCGCGGGATCGATCGCCGGAGGACTCGCGTAGACGCGCGGCGCCGAGAGCGCGAAGGTCACCGCGTCGCCGCCGAAACGCTCCTCGACGACGGAGGGATCGAGCGCGGCGATCCACCCGCCGCTTCCCCGACCTGGGGCCTCGGGCCTGCCGCGCTCGCGCGTCACTCCGCCTTCTTGTCCTTCTTCGGGATGCCGCCGCGCGGCGGGACGTCCTCGATCTTCTTGCTGGCGTCGCGGTAGCGCTGGCGCATCTCCGCGGCGAGCTCGCGATCCGAGACGATGAGGTCCTTCGCCTCCCGTGGATCGCTCTCCAAATCGAAGAGCGAGAAGCGGACGTCGTTGCCGAACGCGATGAGCTTCTTCCGGCCCCGGATGAGCGCGCGACGCCGCTCGTTGTAGTCGTCCTCGGGCAGGTCGACGATCACGTCGCGCTCCTCGGGCTCGGCCCCGGCGAGCTCCTTCACGAGGCTCGTCCCCGGCAGCGCCGGGACGTTCTTCGCGCCGAGCAGCTCGACGAACGTCGGCGCGAGATCCGCATGCCCGCGGCTCGCCTCGATCACGCGCGGCGCGAGGCCAGGAACGTAGAAGAACAGCGGGACATGCACGAGCTCCTCCCAGACCTCGTGAGCATGCCGCGTGATGCCGTGCTCGCCGAACGCTTCGCCGTGGTCCGCGGTGACGACGATCGCCGTCCGGTCCGCCCACGGCTGCGACTCGACGAAGTCGAGCAGCTTTCCGATCCAGAGGTCCGTGTAGAAGACCTCCTCGTCGTAGAGATCACGCGCACGTTTGCCGAAGTGCGGGCTCTCCTCGTGCCCTTGGTACTGGTCGTGCGGGTCCATGTAGTGGAACCACGCGAAGAACGGCCGCGTACCCGCGTCACTGGCGACGTTCTGTAGCGTCTCGATCGCGAGCGGCGTGAGCTTGTGGCTCGTGACGTAGGGATCGGTCTGGTAGTCGAACGTGATCCCGGGGACGATCTTCCAGCTCTGGAATCCCGTCTCGAAGCCGGAGTGCCCGGGGCTGAAGTACATGTGCGCGTGCGCGCCGACGCACGGGATCCCCTCCGCGCCGAGGTGTTTGCAGACGAACTGATCGGCCGACACATACTTGGTGAAGAACGAGCCGGTCCTCACGAGCTCCGACGGGTAACGGCCCGTGAGCATGCCGGGGACGCTCTTCGACGTGAACGACGACGTCGAATACGCATTCTTGTACGATACCGACTTCGCGTGCAGCGCCGACAGGCGGGGCGCGATCGGCCGCTCGTAGCCGGCCCACGGCATGTCCGCGCGCAGGCTGTCGATCGTGATGAAGAGGACGTTGTACGGGCCGCGCGCCGCCGGGGCCGCGCGTGCCCCCGCGTCCTCGCTCGGGGTCGCGGTCGCACGACCGGCGTCGACGGCCCCGTCGATCGACGGGGCTACCCCCGACGACGACTCACCGCGGCTCTCCGGCTGCGTCGGCTTCGAACATCCGTCGCACCCGCTCACGAGCGTGACGAAGAGAGCCCCCCAAAGGCAGGTCCGAGACATCGCGCGACGTTTACCACGCCTGTCGCCCGGCTGTGCCCCACGACCGGGCCCGCGCTGCCTGTGCATGTGCCTGCGCCAGTGAGCGCGAGCGCAGCATGGATGGGGAGCGACCGCGAAAGGTCGCGATCGCTCCTCCGCCGCTCACTTCTCCTTCAGCGCGCAGTGGCCCTTGTCACACCAGACCTTGCGGTCCTGGCACGTCGGCGCGGGCTTCGTCTTGAGCTTCGCGCATTCGCTGTCGTTCCACTTCTTGCACTGGTTGTCCTTCACCTTCGTGAGGGTCTCGTTCCATTCCTTCTCTTCGGACTTCGGGATCGCGCCCGTGGTGCAGTTGAACCCGCATGCACGGCCCTTGATGGGCATGCAGTCCGCGTCCTTCTTGCACTGCTTGTCGACGGCGATGCGCTCCGCATCGAGCGAGCTGTTCGCGTCGTCGACGAGAGCGTCGCACTCGGTCTGCTTGTCCGGCGCGCCCGCATCCTGGGCGGCTGCCGTCGGCGCCGTCGCGGTGGCCTCCCCCGTCGACGTGGGCGCCGGCGGCACCGGCGGCGCCTCCACGGGCGACGTGGCCGTCGGAGCCGTCGGCTCCATCTTCGGCTCCGAGCCGCACGCAACGGCAACGGCCGCCGTGCACGCAATGAACAACATCGACCGCCCCACTCCGATTCGTCCCTGCTTGTTCTCGTTCATCGCGAACCAGCGTCGCACGGCCCCTGAGCGGCAACCAAGCACGATCGGCGACCACGTTCGCCCAGAAAGCAGGTTCGGCCCGGAGCCGTCGGCGACGCGCGGACGGCGTGCGGGGCGCGACCGCGAACGCTCCAGTGCAGGGCTGAACGGCACTTCGCGACTTCGCGACGAGGCAATACCGCATCCGATGGTGCGCCCGAGCCTCCGTCGTTCCGCCGAAACATCCCGAGCGCGAAGTCCGGCACTCCGCTTGCTCCGTAGCTACGTCTCTCGGACATCCACCGGAGGGACTCCACCATGCCGACGACGGCCGCGACGCACAGCGGGATCACGACGGCGAAAGAGCTGATGGGGGCTTGGGCGATCGATCGCTTCGATGATCCCACGAACGAGCCATCCCTCCTCTCGCTCGAACGTCTGCCCGTGCCGAAGGTCGAGCCTCGCGACGTGCTCGTCCAGATGCACGGCGCAGAGGTCGGCAACTGGGACGCCATCCTCGCTCGAGGGGAATGGCCCGTCGAGCGCCCGTTCCCCGTCGTGCTCGGCGTCGGAGGGGCCGGGACGGTCGCGGCCGTCGGCACCGACGTCGCCGACTTCGCAAAGGGCGACCGCGTCTACACGTTCAGCCATCCACATTCTCATCCGGGCTGTCCATCGCGCGACCACAACGGCGCCTGGGCCGAGTTCATGCTCGTACCGTTCGACCGCGTCGCGCACGCCCCGGCCTCGCTCGACCTGGTCCACGCGGGCGCGTGCCCGCTCCGTGCTCTGACGGCGCACGAGTCCGTCGTCTCCATCTTGCGCGTCGAAAAGGATGACGTCCTGCTCGTCACGGCCGCTGCAGGCGGGGTCGGACAGCTCGCGATCCAGCTCGCGGCACGCCGTGGAGCACACGTCGTCGCGATCGCGCGCGCGCGTCACCACGACTACCTGCGCGCGTTCGGCGCCGAGACGGTCATCGACTACACCCGCGAGGACCTCGTCGAAGCGACAGTCGATCGATATCCCGGGGGCGTCGACAAGGCGCTGAACGGCGTCGTCGGCGAGACCGCGAGCAAGGTGCTCCAGGCCGTGCGGCCAGGAGGTGACATCCTCGATCTAACGCTTTCGCAGACCGCGCCGGTTCCCGATCGCCACGTCATCTCCGACTACATCGTGCGGCCCGATCGCGAGCGCCTCGAGACGATCGCCGAAATGTTCGACCGCGGAGAGCTGACCCTCGACGTCTCACACAGCGTCCCCTTCACACGCGCGCCCGACGCCCTGACCGAAGTGCTGCAGATGAAAGGCCACGGCATCATCGCGCTGGCGATCCAGTAGCGACCGACCAAAACGCAGGCGGACTGATCCGAGAGCCGGTGCCGGGGCGTCTTCACAGCGGGAGCGAATTGCGAAACGAGCCCCCTCCAGAGTCGGGCTCACACTCACCGTGCATGCGGGCGTGCTCGAAGGACCAAGGCGATGTGGAGCCCGCGTTCAGTCGTTCACGACGACCTGGCGTTGCCTCTCCTCGTGGGCACCAGGCGCTTCCGATCCAGCGCTGACGCGCCATCGTCGTCAGCGCTCGATCGGGAAGACTCGATGTCAGCGTGAGCCGCTGTTCCGCATCGGCCTACGTCACTGCGTGATGATCGGATCGACCTGGCCGCCGAGGATCTGCATGTAGCTCCCGCTCGAGAACCCGAGATCGAAGTAGTCATTCAGATAGGCCCCGTTGCCGCCGCAAGCCTGACCGCTGAGCGCAGGAACGACGAAGCCCGAAGCGACAACGCAGAACTGGCCCGTCGATTCGCGGTATCCGGTGGTGCAGACGCCCTGCCCCCCAGAGCTCCAGTTGAACGAGGACAAGTTCATGACGAAGGTGCCCGTGTTGCACACGTATTGCCCGTTGTTCCAAGAAAAACGGACACGAGCGCGCATCTCGTCGAAGTCGAGGAACTCGTCGGGCACGCTGACGCGTCCCTCCGACGTGCTCTGGAGGATCAGTTCGGCCGTAACCGGCACGCTCGAGACGATGAAGCTTCCGACGTCGAAGCTCGAGCCAACGCCCGAGACGATACCGTCGCCATCGAGGCCCGCGAAGAAGTAGTGGCTGCTCGTCCCGTCATCGAGCTGGATGATCTTCCCCGTCCCGCTGGTGAAGCGGAAATGCGAATCCATCCCGCCGACGACGATGAACTCGAAATACCCCGGGTTCCCCACGTAGGCGGCGTTCGCGTCCGTCGACACGGTCACCACGCTGAGCGCGCCGAGAACCCCAACTGCCACTCCCATCCAGGATCGGTTCGATGCCATGGTTCTTTTTCCCCTTCTTTGTCGTCTTCGCCTGAAGACCAACTTGGAGCGAAAATGGAGACGCAAAAAAAAACAACCTGCGCGAGTGCCGGCGATGCCCGCGTGCTAGTGTCTCCCCATGGCGCGCTGGTCGAAGCTAGCGGGCGTGGGGGTGGTCGTGGCGAGCGGGGCTCTCCTTGCGCTTGCATGCGGATCGGAGCAGCGGGCACGCTTTTCCGAGCCACCGTCTGACGCCGCCACCGAGGCAGGGCCCGTGGGCTACGCCGAGGGCGGCGCACGATTCGACCCCTGCGACTCGAAGACGCTGGCCGACGCGCGCACCGTCGCGGGGTGTCAGTTCTTGATGACCGCGTCGACGTGGGTTCCGGATGATGATTGGGTGCCGCGGGCGTGCTACGCGCTGCTCGTTTCCAATCCTGCCTCTACGCCGGCTTCGCTTCGCCTGCGCATCAAGAGCCGCACGGACTCCGAGGCACGAGAGGAGAACGCAGCTCCGTACGCACGGCGCGCAATCGTGAGCGGGCGCCGCGTCCGATACGAGCCGCTCGCTGACGGACGCGTCCAGCCGGGAGAGTCGGTCGTCGTATCGGCGATGTTCGCGCCCTTTGACTGGGACGCACCGTTCGGGAAAGGCAGCCTTTGCCCAACGAAGGCGTTCGTCGAAAGCATCGAGCCTGCCGCACGCGACGAGCTCGTCACGCCTGCCATCGAGCTCCTCTCGGACGTGCCCGTGATCGCGAGTCAGGTATCGGCGTACGTCCTCGATGCCGAGTATCAC
>JAFAER010000211.1 GCA_023423895.1 Pseudomonadota bacterium | reverse complement strand
GTGCGCCCCGGACGTCATCGCCGAGAAGCTGCCGATGCGCCACCAGCGATCGACCTTCCGCTCGTAGCTCCGCGCTCTGAGCTCGTTCGCCTCGCCGCTCGGGCGCTCCTCCGCCATGCCTTCGCCCTCGGGCGCTCCGGCGATCGTGCCGAGGTCCCGCACGACGATCGCGCCCTCCAACGCCTTCTCGAGCACGCGCAGATCGGCGCGGAGCTCCTTGTCCGAGACGTCCTTCAACGTCGGACGCTGCGGATGGAGCGTGTACGCGAGGCACGACGCGTCCGCCTCCCTGATCGCGGCCCACACGATCGAGCAGCGATGTTTCGCCCGTGTGAGCGCCACGTAGAGGAGGCGCTGCATCTCCGCTCGAGACTCGCGCGCGGCGGCGGCCTTGATGTCCGGATGCGCGTCCTTCGGCGCGACGTGGAGCTTGAGCCGATGCTCGTCGTTCGGATCGTGGAACGCGAGGCACGTCTCTTCGGGCCTGACCGACGCGTCCCAGAGGAACGGGCAATAGACGACCGGATATTCGAGGCCCTTGCTCTTGTGGATCGTGAGGAGCTTCACCGCGCGCGCGTCGCTCTCGAGGCGGAGCTCGGCGGCCTCGCCCTCGAGATGGCCCTTCGCATGCGGCGTGGCGCGCATCGCTCCGAGCCAGCGCACGATGCCGCTCAGGCCGAGGCGCTCCCGGCGCGAGGCCGCGTGGAGCAGATCGCCGAGATGCAGGAGGTTCGTCACGCGCCGCTCGCCGTCGACATAGGAGAGGAGGCGCGGCTCCGTGCCGAGCTCGCGAAGGAGCCGCCGATACGCGGGCATGAAGCCCCGCGTCGCCCACACGTCCTGGATCGACCGGAAGCGCTCCGACCACTCTTGCCAGCCTCGCTCGTCGGCCTCGAGGGCGACGATGCGCTCGGCGGCGAGGCCCGCGATCGACGTCGCGAGGGCCGAGCGCAGCACCGGCATCCGCGTCGGCTCGAGGACCGCGCGCAGCACTTGCTCGAGCTCGCCGGACTCGTCCGACTCGAAGACGCTCGCCTCGCTCTCGAGCGCCGTCGGGATGCCGAGCTTGCGGAGCGCCTCCTGGACCTCCTTCGCCTGCTTGTTCGAACGCGTCAGGACGGCGACGTCGCCCGCACGCACCGGAGCGCCCTCGATGCGCGCGCCCGATCCGAGGAAGCGCTGGATCTCCGCGGCGACCAGCTCCGGGAGCGCGCCGCGCAGATCGCCCTTGTTGTACGGCTTGTCTTGCCCGGGCTTGCGCGGGAGAAAGAGGATCTCGAAGGCGCCGACCGCCTTCGGATCGGGGAACGTGATGCGGTCCGCGCTCGCGCGCGCCTCGACGGGGCGGAACTGGATCTGGTCGAAGACGAACGCCTCGTCTGCGCGGGCGAAGATGGCGTTCACGGCGCGGACGAGCGACGGGTCCGACCTGTGGTTCGTGTCGAGCGTGTACGGCGCCGCGTGCGCGTCCTTCGCGGCCTGGAAGTACGAGAACACGTCGGCGCCGCGGAAGGCGTAGATCGACTGCTTCGGATCGCCGACGAACAGGAGCGGCGCTCTCCCGTCGTGGAAGACGCGCCGGAAGATCCGGAACTGGACCGGATCGGTGTCCTGGAACTCGTCGATGAGCGCCGCCTTGTACTGGCCGCGGAGCGCGCGCGCGAGATCATGACCGCCCGCGCCGGCGAGCGCGCGATCGAGCGCGAACAGGAGGTCCTCGAAGCCCTGCGCGCCAAGGGCGGCCTTGCGTGCGGCCATCTCGCGGCGGACGTAGTCGGCGAGATCGCGCTTGAGCGTGAGCACGAGGTCGGCCTCGACGCGCTTCGACAGCTCGAAGAGCGCCTGCGCCTGGCGGAAGAACGCGTGGGAGGGCGGCGGCCGGCCATAGACCGTGCGGCCCTCGAGCGTGTGCGCCGACAGCGACTCGAGGCCGGACGCGCACGTGAACGTCGCGCGCTCGGACGCGAACAGACCGTCGAGCTCGTGGCTCCACTGGTCGACGTTGTCCTCGGTGTAGCCGGTCTCCTTCTTGCGCGAGAGGGCCTTGCTCGACAGGAGCAGCGCGCGGATCTCGTCGCGGTGCGTGCGCCACGTCCGGCGGGCCGCGGCGTAGGCCTTCGCGAGCTCGGGACGGAGCGCTTCGGTATCCGTGGTCGGGCGCGCGGGCTCGATGGGCACGTCCGGCGGGCGGCGCGCGAACACCTCGACGAGCGCCCGCGTGGTCGCGAGCGAGAACTTCTCGCACGCGATGCGGTACAGGTCCGGCGCCATCGGGACCATGCGGCTCGACCAGTAGTCCTCGGCGATCTCGCGCGCGAGCTCCGACGTGTCGGCCATGAGCTCGAGGCCGAAGCGCGCGCCGCTCTCGAACGCCCGCTCCTGCAGCGCGCGGAGGCAGAACGCGTGGATGGTCGAGATGGCGGCTTGATCCAGCGCGGACATCGCCTCGGCGACGCGACGCCTGCCCTCCGCGCGATCGGGCGTTCGCTCGACGATCGCGCGGAGATCGGGATCGCTCGCGCGCTCGGGATCGTCGAAGGCAGCGAGCGCCTCGCGGAGGCGGCGACGGATGCGCGCGCGGAGCTCGGCGGTCGCGGCCTCGGTGAAGGTGACGACGACGATCTGCTGGACCGTGAGGCCCATCTCCACGACGAGGCGGAGGAAGTGCGTCGTGATCGTGAACGTCTTGCCCGTGCCCGCGCTCGCCTCGACGAGGGCGGTGCCTTCGAGCTTGGCTTCGACGGGCCGGATCGAGCGGCGCTCGCGCGGCTTCGAAGGGGCCGAGGAGTGGAGGCTCGTCATGACGCCTCCTTGACGGCGTCGAGATCGTCGACGCGCTCGAGGTGCTTTAGCAGCGGATCGAAGACGCGCTGCGCGATGTCGGCGAAGCTCGGCGGGGTGGTGTCGGGGGCGGCGTCAACCTCCGCGTCCGCGCCGAAGAGGCGGAACGTCGCGTCGAGCGGGTCGCGGTCGCCGTAGACCTTCTCGACGTAGGCGTTCTTCGGCCCGTCGTAGCCTTTGTCGTACTCGGCCCTGGCGGCGGCGAGCGCTTGCTCCGGGCTCTTTCCGTCCGCGATCTTCGCCGCGTACGCGCTCGCCGGATCGGGGAAGAGCGGAAGCGGGACGCGCTGGCCGAGGCGGTAGAGGGCGACGAGGTCGGCCAGATGTCTCTTCGGCTTCGCGACCTTCGTGAAGCGGTACACCTCGGGCTCGTCGAGACGTCCCTTCGAGATCATGAAGGTCTCGCGGCGGACGCCGGCGGCGAGCATCGCGAGGTGGCGGATCCACGCGTCGAGCTCGTGCTTCCCGCGCGCCCACGAGAAGCGATGGAGGACCTGCGCCGTCCGGCCGACGGAGCGGAGCCAGCCGAGCACGCGCGCGCCGCCCTCGAGACCGTCGAGGCCGTCGAGAGCGAGGTCGATCTCGAGCGGCGCCGGTGCCTTCGGGCCGAGGAGATCGCGAACGAGCGCGCCCATCTTGCCGGGGCCCGGGTGGAGCTCCTCGTAGAGCACCTCGCCGATGGTGCCGAGCGGCAGCTCCCCGGAGCGGACGAGCGCGGGCGGGATCGCGCGGACGTCCTCACCTGCGCGCGCACGAGCGACGAGCGGCGTCTGCACCGCCCACTTCGCGAGCCCAGAGAGCTCGAACGGCTCGCGATCGTCGAGCGGCGGCACGTCTTTCGGGACGTACACGCCCGCACGCCGCTGCACGAAGGCCTGCACGGGATGAGAAAAGAACGCGCAGAGCTCGTCGATCGTGACGGGCCGGCCTTGGTCCTCTCCCGGCGGAGGCGGCACCGGCGCACCGACGAACGGCGGCACCGGCTGTCGCGGTGCGACCATAGCCTTCGCCGCTTCGGCGGCCGCGATCGCATGGCTGAAGAGCCGTTCGTCGCCGTCCGCGCGGAAGTAGCGCGGGCTGAATGCGTGCAGCGCGTGCGGGACGACGATGTGCTCGCTCGCCGGCTTCGTCGCGCCGTCCGCCGGGCTGCTCCACGTGAACGCGGCGTCGATCGCGTCGAGCATCTCGCTCACGACGACCGACGGCGGGCGCTCCGCGTCGTTCTTGATGCTCCGGCCGACGTACGTGACGACGAGCTGCTGGCGCGCGGCGAGGAGCGCCTCCTGGCAGACGCGGCGGTCCTCGTCGCGAGGGGACGGATCGCCGGCCTCCGGCGCCTCCGCGAGCAGATCGAAGCCGAGCGGACGCGGCGCGCGCGGGAAGGCGCCGTCGTTCATCCCGAGGAGCGCGACGACGCGCGCGGGCACGCAGCGTCCCGGCGCGAGGCGCGCGAACGTGACGGCGCCGACGCCGAGGTCGAAGCCGCCGCCGCGCTCGCCGAGGTCCGCCGCGAGCGCATCGCGCACGACGGCGAGCGGCACCTCTTCGGCGAAGCCCGCCGCCGAGGCGCGCGCGACGACGGCATCGAGCGCCGTGCGGACGATCTGGTGCTGGAACTCCAGCGTGCGTCCCGATGCGAGGAACGTCTCGAGCGCGCCCGCGAGGCGACGGCGCCAGACGTCGAGCATCGCGCGGCCGCGGAGCTCGCGCCGGAGCTCGAAGAGCTTCTCCGAGAACGAGGCGAGCGCGCCGAGGACCTTGCCGGCCGAGCCGTCGATGTCGTCGGTCGGCAGCACGCCTTCGTACGTGGCGTCGCCGCCGTTGCCCATCGCGTAGCCGAGGAGCAGGCGATCGATCCCGAACGCCCACGTGTTCTGGCGATGCGCGGGCTGCCCGACCTCCGCGCGATGCTCCTCGTCGGCGGCCCAGCGGATGCCGGCGTCGACGATCCAGCCGCGGATCGTCTCGATGTCGGGCTCGCTCAGGCCGAAGCGCACGCGGATCGGCTCGCGGTAGAGCAGGTCGAGGACTGCAGGCGCGGCCATGCGCGACGACGCGACGTCGATGAGCGCGAAGAGCGCCTCGACGACCGGCAACGCGGCGCCGGCGGGGCGATCGGCGATGCGGTACGGGAGGTGGAGCGGATCTTTCGGATCGACGCCGAACACCGCGTCAATCGCGACGGCGTAGCTCTCGATGTCGGGGCAGAGCACGCGGATGTCGCGCGGCTCGAGCGTCGGGTCGGCCTCGAGCGCGGCGAGGAGCTGATCGCGAAGCACCTCGCACTCGCGGGTCGCGCTGTGGCACGCGTGGACGGACACGGAGCGGTCCGCCGGCTCGAGTGCGCGGCGCGTGTGCGTCGATGGGGCGGCCGCGGCTTCGATCGACCAGCCGCGCTGCACGTGCGCGAGCACCGTCGGCTCCGGGGCGACGGCGTGTCCGGGCTCGAGCTCGAACGTCTGCACGGGGATGACGTCGGCAAGCGCCGCGAGCGCACGCTGGACGACGCGCGGCTGCGCGCCGATGCAGAAGACCGAGAGGCGCTCGGGCAGGCCGTCACGCCGGGCGCCGCTCTTCAGGTCGGCGACGAGGCGGTCGACGCGCGCGGCGAGGTGCGTCTCGCCATGCTTCGCAACGAGCGCGCGTAAGAGCTTTGCCTGCCAGTGGTCGCCCTCGCCCGCCGTCGTCCAAGACGCAACGAGCTCGGGGCGGTGGAGGACGTAACGGTCGAAGACGCGCGCGATGCGCTCCGCGAGCGCGAGGCGCTTCGTGCCGTCGGAGTCGTCCTCGAGGTACCTGCGAACGTCGGCGAAGGCGGCATCCTCGAGGTGCGCCGGCAGCGCCGCGGCGATGCTCCAGGTGAGCGCCTCGGGGTGGAAGGGATCGGCGGCACCGCTGGCGGTCGTGGTGAGCGCGGTCAGCGCATCGAGCCACGCGCGGGGTGTCGGGAAGTCCGGGTTCGCCCACACGCCGTGGCGCTTCGCGAGCTCCGTCGAGAGCCACGCGGCCAGCGCCCGCGAAGGGACGAGAATTGCCTCCTTGGCGAAGGGCGAAGAGAGCGGCGCCTCGACGACCGTCGCGAGCGCATCCACGAGCGCTTCGAGGCGATTCGACCGTTGAGCTTCCGCCACTCCTACCCTGCCCTCCCGCTGCCGGTCGCGGAACGCCCGGCCTCGCGCGGATGAAACGGCCACTTCATCACGATCTTTCGCCCCTCGGCATCACCCCTGGGGCTTACCCTTCGCTCCATCAGTCGGGATGATCCGGAATTAACTGTGGAAGTGACGCGTTGCCCGCCCCGATGCAGAGCCAGTCGGTGTCGAGGTGGGCCCAGGATACGTTCGGGCGAGCGCAGC
>JAFAER010000210.1 GCA_023423895.1 Pseudomonadota bacterium | reverse complement strand
AGCTGCGCTCGCCCGAACGTATCCTGGGCCCACCTCGACACCGACTGGCTCTGCATCGGGGCGGGCAACGCGTCACTTCCACAGTTAATTCCGGATCATCCCGACTGATGGAGCGAAGGGTAAGCCCTAGGGGTGACCGTCGGCTCCGTGGGTGGGGCTCGCAGAGGTCCGAGTCGAAGAGGCTGCTTCGCAGCGCACGGACGAGGCGCCCGCAGTGAGCCAAGGAGGGGGCTCCGACTCGAGGCGTTGGCTTGTCTCGGCGCTCGAAGTTTCGCGACCACGCGACCTCGCTCGTCGTCCGGCTGGCCGCGCCCGATCGCGAGCGTGGGGCTCGGCGAGCAGCTTCGAGGAGACGGGGCGGGCGCGCTCCTCTTGCGCGACACGGCGTGCGCGCTAAGCTCCTCTCGTCGGCGGCTATGAGCTCCTCCTCCGGGACGAGCGCGGACTCCCCTCCGTGAACGGCGGTGCCCTCGGGCGCTGAGCCACCACGTCGACCAGTGGGGAGCTTCGCGCGTACCCGGAGGTCGACGATGGTGGAAGACGAGAACTCTCCCGCGATTTGCGTGGTCGTTGCTGTGGGCGATCGAGCCTGTGAGGCCGTCCGGACGCTGGAGCGGACGGAGTCGAGGTCATGGCGGCTCGTCGCCGTTGGACGAGCCGCGCCGCTGGCGAGAGCAGACCGCACGCTCTTGCCCGAGCCGGGCGGCGCGCTCGAGGCATGGGCAAAGAGGATAGGCGGCGTCGTCGATGCCGAGTCGCGAGATGCGTTGGTCGTTTACGTGGTCGCGGACGTCGATGATGCGGAGAACGAGACGATCGCGAACGAGGCGCTCATCGGTGTGCGGGACCGGTTTCGCCCAGCAGTGCTGCTTCCTATCGGCAGGCCGCATGAGGAGCTACACGCGAACGCGGACGTCGTCCTTCCGCTCGACGGTACCCCTTCGCCTGCATCGGTCGCCGACGCACTTCGGGCGATCGTGAGTCCGTTCGAAGCCGGTTGCGTCCCGGCAGACCTCGGCGAGTGGCCGGTCACGCTGATGCGCTTGAGGTATGCGGAGATCCGCTCGAGGCGGTGCGATACGACCACGCTCGCGGAGACCCTGCACGGGACGGTGCCGCGTCCCGAGCTGCATCGCGTGCGGTACATCTACGTGGGTATCGGCCCGGGCGCCGACGTTCGGCTCTCCGTCATTCGAGACGCGTGCGAACAGCTCGAGCCAAACCTCAGCCCCGTCGTCTGCCAGCTCTGCGTCCACATCGACGAGTCGCTCGGCGCTGGCGAGGTCCTCGTCGCGATGATGCTGGACGTTCCGCCAGCGAGCTCGTCACCGTTTGCGGCTCGCCTTCGGGCGCTCGTCGAGGATTCGGCGGCGCGACGACTCCCGCGTGACGGGCGGGCCACGGAGTATGGCGCCCGCCTCAGGCACGAGCTGGACTGGTGGACGCACCGCGAGGACTTGGCACGAGCCGCGCTCGAGCTGGCCGCAGCGACGTCCGAGCTTCGCGCCGCTGGTCACATCGTCGGTCCGTCCGTGCGCCGTCCTGGCGGGTCGCTCGGCGCGTACGTCCTCGGGCTCTCGGCGTTCGACCCAATCGAGTGGGACCTGTCGTTCGAGGTCTTCAGCGGAGGGGCCACGGGCGTCCAGCTCGTGATGCCTGCCTCGAGCGGCGCGATCGCTGCGCTGGCCGCGCATGGTCCAAGGCCCTCAGCGGAGATCGACCCGCGCGGCTGGGGCTTCTCTCGGGACGAGAGGCTCGATGCGCTCGAAGACGTCGCGTCCGAGCGGAGCGAACACTCGTTCACCTGGGAACCGACGCGCGTGGAGGACGAGGCGCTCCTCGTGCAGGCGGCGCGCGGCACGGTGCTCGCTCGCGTGGGGCTGCGTACGCTCGAGGAGCTGGCCGCTGCATCGACGATGCTGGCACGGCCGGGACACGACGAGCTCGTGGCGATGTGGCTCGGCGACGGGCCCCCCGAGGAAGGTGACGCGCACGTCGTCGTCGACAGCATCGCGTTCACGGAGCGGACGCGCGGCTGCATTCTGTACCAGGACCAGCTCGCCGCCACGATCGGGCGGGCAATTGCGGTCAGGATTGCCGACGGACGGATGTTCGCGCATCGTCTGATGAAGCTCGGCGGTCGGGAGGCCATGGCCGAGATGACTGCGCTCGGGACGCGGCTGCTCTACGAGCCGTCGGTCCTCGCTCGAATCCTCGAGCGGCTGCACGTTCGCGCTACATGCGGTCCGAGCCGCGCCGAGGCGCTGGCCGGCGCGCTCGTTCGGCTCTCGGTGGCGCGTCGGCTGACGTCCGACCGGCGGCGAGCAACGGCGCTCGCATGGGGCCTCGAGGAAGGCGGTCACGCGGTTCGGCTCCTGCGGGACGTGAGGCAGCCGGACTCCGCGCTGGGCGTCGGCCTGCGCGCTGGGACGGAGATCGTGGCCGAGAGCGTGTTCGCGGACGTTCGGCTCGCCTCGGATCTCCTGCCGTACGGCAGCATCCGCGTTCCGCTCCACCCCGGCGTGGACTTCGAGCTCGTCGACTCTGTGCGCGCGGGGAGGGGATGAGCGCTTCGTACGACCTTCCGGGGCCGGGCAGCAAGGCGCCGTGCACGTTCTCGTCGTTCGTCCGGCTTCCTTCCAATGCGGCGGCGCTCGACGGGGCCCTTCGATGGGCCGTCCGCACGAAGGACGCGGGGGCGCCGTTGGTCCTTGTCGGGCCATCGGGGACCGGGAAAACACATCTTGCGCGCGCTGCGATCACCGCGCGCTGCGCGGTGGTTGGCGTGGGCAGCACGATGATGGAGTCCGCGGCGGACATCGCGTACCAGTTCACATCCGCGCTGCGGGAAGATCGGATCTGGGCCTTCATGGCTGCGATGAAGTCCGCGGATCGGTGCACCGTCGTCGAGCACCTCGAAGATCTCGCGCGCAAGACGCAAACGAGGAGGAACCTGTTCGAGATGCTCGAGCCTGCGTCGAGGGGAGCCGGCCTGCTGCTCACGTTGACGACGGCGCGGTCTTCGCGCGCGCCCGCCGCGATCCTGCGCGACGTCGCGACGATGTTTCCGCGCGCGTCGATCGCTCGCCTTCGGCGGCCCAGCCCTTCTGAGAGAAGGGGGGCTTCCTCACGCGCGAGCTTCGCGCTGGAATGATGATGAATGATGCTGTTGGTAAATTGAGCTCTCACGATTGAAGGTGACCATGGTGCGGAATGCGAACTCCTCTTCACGTAGGCAGAGCCATGCAGCGAAACTGGTCGATCTCTTTGCGTCGCACCTGTCGACGAGAGCCAAGGTGATGCAGCTGGCTCGCATGGCATCGTTCTGGAACTCGTTCGAGGGCTGGCTGAAGTGGGAGCTCGCTTCCGTCGCTTGCGAACAATGGGGATGTCGCCCTTGGGAGACTCAGCTCCCTACGGCGGAGTGGCTGAGCATCGGAGTCGAGTACAAGGCACAGCTCGTGACGCGCCAGATGATGACGCGCGTGAAGAAGCAGATCGATCTCTGGGTCTGCCCCCCCCGATCGAAGAAGCACGTCTACGTCGAGCTGAAGGTCGCGTTCAACAACGGGAACGCCAAGAAGCAGTTTGCGAGTGCTCGCGATGACCTCGCGTGCCTCTTGGCGGTGGAGCAGGCGATGCTCGCTGGATGGGTCGTGCTGATCGTCGTCGTCGGATTTGAGCGCTCGTACTTCGATGGATGGCTCGAGCAGGAAGGTGGCAGGTTGATGTGGCTCGCGGACCGGACGGGACGGGGTGCTGAGGAGACGCCGTCGATCGGGCTCGTTTCGTTTACGTCCTGAACCGTAGAGGCGCCGCTCACTCGGGCTCGAGTCGCTGGAGCCCTACAGCACGCTGTCGCCTGCGGGATCCCGGAGCGTCGGCTGGAGCCCGAGGGAGATCCCGAGGAGGTCTGCTCGCAGCTGCGTCCAAGGCTGCGCGAGATCGAGCGCGCAGACGCGGATCTCCTTGCCCATGAGCGAGTACCGGAGATCGAACCGCTCGTGGGCGGTCCCGTAGAGGAGGACGCCGACGTTGGCAGGTCTTTGGTGTCCGTTCAGCTCCAGATTTCCGAGGTACGCAAGGAGCTGGTACACGTGTCCCGAATGCAGCGTGCGCTTGCCGCCCATCCCGGTCGCGAACGCATGCTTGTATAGCTTGGCGTCGATCACGACCTTGCGCGTCTTCGACACGAGACAGATGTCGGTGCGCATGGCAGGCAGGAACTGCGCCGCACCGGGTGATGCCGGCTCGAGCGCCCATCCGATCCGCTCTCCAGCGACGGCGAAGAAGGACTGCTCGCGCCGGAGGAATACACGGACGAATGCCTCGAAGACAATCCCCATCACCTGGGGGCTCGCCCGGAAGTCGATAAAGCGATAGCCGCTTCCTTCCGAGACGGGAACCAGGTGAGCCCACACGAGCTCGCAGAGCTGGAGCAGGAAGCGGTAGTGCGCGTTGTTCCGGTGAAGCTGAACGCGACGAAAGGCAGTCTCGTTCAGCTCGATCTCGCCGACACCCGTCATTCTGTCTGCGGTCTGCCGGAGTTGTTCCCGCAGAGCGCGTTCGACGCTCTTCGTCCGCGCGAGCCGCAGGAGCGTGGTGCGGAGGATTCGGTTGTGCAGCACGTCGGGGTCGAGCTCGTCGAAGCTGCAGGCTGCTCGCCCGCTCCGCTCGAGCGCGCGCTTGATCGTCGTCGATACATCGAGCTTGCCGCGAGGGGCGGCGAGATCATCCTCGTACCGGACATACGCTCGATCAAGCCCGCGCCGGAGGAGCTGGCGAGTCCCCATGAGAAGGACGTTCGAGAGAAGATCTTCCACCTTCTCGAACGGGGAGGCGCCGGTGTCGACGAGCGCCATGCCCTCGACGTAGTCCCAGGCGTAACAGAGCAGGCGGTAGAGATTCTGCGCCGGGACCACGCGTCAATCGTCCGCGAGCAAGAGGGCGACCGCTTCGGATGCGCGGTCGGGGCGATCGTACCAGTACTCGCGGAGCAGCGGCTCCAGCTCGTGCCGCACGATGCGTTCGTACCATGCGTCGTCCGGCTTGCCGCTAGGCTGGCCGCTGAAGTAGCTGTGCCCGATCAAGTAGCCGTCGCCGAGTCCGGGGTCGTCGGCGATGAGCTGGTTCACCTTTCGGACCCGTTTCCGCACGCGATGCACCAGGGCTGCAGTCGCTCCGTTGGTCGCCAGGTGCTGCTCGAAGCCGGCAGAGTCGAATGCGGGGTCTGCCGACACGAACGCGAACCGGCGACGAAGCGCATAGTCGACGAGTGCGAGTGAACGGTCCGCCGTGTTCATCGTGCCGATGACGAAGAGATTCGGCGGGATGTGGAACGGCTGATCGTCCTCCTGCGAGTACGCGAGGGTGACGCCCCACCGGGGGTGGCGCTTGTCCGGTTCGAGCAGCATCATGAGCTCGCCGAAGATCTTCGACAGGTTCCCGCGATTGATCTCGTCGATCACGAGGACGTAGCGATCGTCGGGATCTTGGAGCGCACGGTCGCAGAAGCGGAGAAACGGCCCGTCTCGGAGGTCGAAGCCGCCGCCCTTTGCAGGACGGTAACCCTGGACGAAGTCCTCATAGGAGTACGAGGGATGGAACTGCACGAGGCACACGTTCTCGGGATCGCGCCGCCCGACGATGAGGTGCGCGAGCCGCTGCGCCACGAACGTCTTCCCTACACCCGGTGGTCCTTGCAGGACGAGGTTCTTGCGGTGTTCGACAAGCTCGAGCCAGCGCTGAAGCTGCTCGCGCGGGCGGAACAGCTCGAGGGCGGCAGCATCGAGGCCATAGGCCTCATGTGCCGGCGACGTTGGCACGGGTGCCGGCGCGGGCGATGCTCCCTCGTCGACGGGTGCAGCCGCGCGAAGCTGTGCGACCAGGTTCTGATAGCCCGTCACGTTGGTGAGCGTCTTCATGACGAGCGCTCGCTCCCGCGGCTGGACGTCGCCGGACCAGAGCCACTCGACCTTGCGACGGTGATGGAAGTCGTGCGCGCTGGGGACGTACTCATAGTCTCCCGTCACCACGCCGTAGCCGACGATGCGCTTGCGGCCCTTCTTCGCGAAGACCTCGTCGCCCGGTTTCATCACGCGTGCGAATTCCCAGCAAGCGAGCGCGTCCTGCGTCGGCTCGGGGCCGCCTTTTCGCTCCTTGCGCAGCGCGTCCTTGACCGCGTCGAGCGACTCGTACGCCCGGAGATCTCCGAGCGAGTCCCAGCCGATCGCGGCGTAGCCACCTTCGTGAAACTCCTGCCAGTGATCGGCTTGCTGCCCAGGCGCAAGCAGCCAGATGCGGTTCGCCGGATCTGGCGAGGAAGGTGGGGCTGACGGCACGGCCCGGACCTCGGGCTCCCATGTGCAGAGCTGCTCGAGCTCCCACATGCTCACGTCGAGCGCGCTCTTGATCGTGCGGACGACCTCGACGTATCGGAAGTAGGACTCGACGGGATTGTCCGCTGGAGTGAAGAGGCCGTCCTCCCGGAGCTGGTTGCGCGTCGACTCGTAGTAGACGGGCCAGCGTTCGGGGTCTTCCATGTGCCAGGCTGCGCTGACGAAGAACGGGACGCGCGTCGGCTGGACCGCCTGCTTCGTGACACCAGCCAGCTCCATCGTCTCCACGACCTGGGCGTGGAACGTCTGCATTCGTTGGCGCGCCTTCTGGTCTGCCTCGGGCGCCGGCAGGAGCACCGCTCGAAGTTGGTCCGAGAGCTGCTCGCTGTAGTTGGGCAGATGCTTCACGAGCGTGTTCAGGAACATCGCGCCCGACATCCCGCCGAAGCCGAAGCTTTCCCAGGCGGCACCGCTTCGGCTCTTCTGATCGAACGTGGAGCGCAGGGTAGACAGATCGATGCCGCCATCGGCGAACTGCCGGAACAGAGCGCGGATCTCTTCACGCACGCCCCTACGCTCTGCGTTCGTGGCTTGGAGCTGGCTGACCGCGTTCTTGTCCGCGCGCATTGCAGCAAGTCGCGTCTTCCAGGTCTGAATCTGCTCGGTCTGCATCACACTCCTGAGAGAGGAAGAGTCTCAATCGTCATCGACAGTACGGGGGATTTTCGCGAATGGAAAGGAACGTTCGGGGTATGCGCCTCGTCGGCTGCCTCGAGCAGGTGTTGGGGAGACTCCGGTTGCCCCCGCGCTGCCCACGACGAATAGCCGGATCCGTCGCGTCCGGATTCGCGCACCTCGGGCTCCCGCTGACGCCCAACGCTCGTTGCCCTTCAATGTAGCGCTCGACCTCGGGTAGCTTGAGCGGCCCTTTGCCCAGTTGCGCCCGCGCCATCGCTCCCTGCGGCAGCGGTCAGACGCTTCACGGCCGTCGCCCCATGCGCGCCAAGGTCGGCGGAAGTCGACGCTCGGGGCATCGGCCAGTGGCCACCGTCCCCGGTCCGCCGGTCGACGCCCGAGTCCGGTTGAAGCGGACGCGGTCCGTCGCTGTGAGCACCCCTTTCTGGTCGACGAACATGGATAGAGGGCCTGTACTGCGTCTCGTCCCGTGAAGGATCCGGGCGGGCTGCGGTTACGGCGCCGGGCCGTCGACGCCTGCGTCCGCCGGTGACGGCGCCAATTCTGCGCCAGCAGGCGGGGTGTTGATCGCCGGCGGCCTGATCACGGCATGCCCAGTCTTCACCATCCAGTACCCGCTCGCGATGAGGAGCACGAAGACGATCCCATAGAAGGCGTACCGCGCAGCTTGCCCCTTCTTGCCGACGGCATTCTCGACGGCCGCACTGAGTCGGCCGACGGGCATCGTAGCTTCGATCTCGAGAATCGACTTCACAGCGCCCTTGAGCAGCGCCTGATAGTAGAGCAAATCGAGCAAGAAGATCCCGAGCCAGACGAGCGCTAGCGCCATGAGGAAGCATCCGATCGGCTTCAGGTTCATCTCTCCTTCGTGAGAAAAGATGCTCCCCGCCGCAACGACCGCGGCACCGATCCCGGCGAGCGCCTGCAGGCGGAGCCGCATCGTGAGATCGTTGAAGTGCATGGCGATGTCTTCCTGCTTCGCCCAGAGGTCTTGCCGTTGCTTCTCGGCCGTGAGGCGGGCGGTCACCGCCGCCGCGTGGTCGGCACTCGGAGACGTGACTGGAACTTGGGAATCGTGCACCGCCATGGGAGCCTCATGTTGGGGGCCAGTCCGGCCAAGCTATCGACCGCGGCACTGGAGGAACATCACCCCGGGGGCTTACCCTTCGCTCCATCAGTCGGGATGGTCCGGAACTAACTGTGGAAGTGCCGGGTTGCCGGCCTCGATGCAGAGCCAGTCGGTGTCGAGTGGGCCCAGGCTACGTTCGGTCGAGCGGAGCTGAACGACGATCGACGAGGTCGACGTCTCGTCGCGATGGCCGCGGCGGCCGCGCGGCGACCTTCGGGTAAGGTCGCCGCCGTGTTCGATCGCGATGAAGAGCGAGCCGGTGCGTACGACTTCCTCGAGAACGCCGCGATCAAAGCCGACGCGTTGGCATCCGCGGTGGTTCGAAGCAACCGCGTCGCGCGCGCGTGCCGGCGAGACTGTCTACGTTACGTGGACGGGAAGGCGTTGACGCTGGCCGACAAGGCAGGGCGCAGAGGGCTCGGCCCCGTTGGCTCGCCGAACCTGGCCGCACGTGGACTGCAGGTGATGAATGCGTTGAAGCCGACAACGTGACCGACGGGTATCGCAAGCGCGGTGGCGCATCGAGGAGTTTCACCGCACGTGGAAGCAGGGAGACCGCAACGTCGAAGACGCGCAGCTGCAATCGGTCGAGGCTCTCCGGAAGTGGGCCACGATCCTCGCTGCTGCGCGACCAGAATCGAGCGGCTGAAGTACCTCTCGCGAAACCAGCCCGAATTGCCCGCTACGCTGGAACTGTCCGCCGACGAGATCGAGGTGCTCAAGCGCGATCAGGCGAGTCGCGGGGTGAAGGAGAAGCGCGTCGTGCCCGCATCGCCAACGCTCGCCGACGTCACACGGTGGATCGCGGAACTCGGCGGTTGGATCGATCGGAAGGGGAACGGCCCCCGGCGCGACGACGATCGGGCGCGGCCTCGAGAGGCTTTCGCACAGGACGTACGTGCCCCCAGCTACGTAAGTCCGCGAGATCCGGATCGCGGACTATCCCACTTGGGTCCAGGCGCTCACCCCGCGGGCTTACCCTTCGCTCCATCAGTCGGGATGATCCGGAATTAACTGTGGAAGTGACGCGTTGCCCGCCCCGATGCAGAGCCAGTCGGTGTCGAGGTGGGCCCAGGATACGTTCGGGCGAGCGCAGCT
>JAFAER010000200.1 GCA_023423895.1 Pseudomonadota bacterium | reverse complement strand
CCACGAGCCTCCTCGGGCTCGTCGGGATCCAGGCAGAGCCGGGCAAGAGCCGCGAGCACGTGCTCGTCGCGACGATCCTCCAGAAGGCGTGGGCCGCCGGCGAGGACCTCGATCTCGCCGGCCTCGTCCTCCGCATCCAGGACCCGCCGTTCGACCGGCTCGGCGTCCTCGGCCTCGAGTCCTTTTTCCCGAAGAAGGAGCGCTTCGATCTCGCGGTCGCTTACAACGCGCTGCTCGCGACGCCGGGCTTCGAGGCATGGACGTCCGGGCCGCCGCTCGACGTCGGAAGCCTCCTCTGGACGAAGGAAGGAAAGCCCCGCATCGCCGTGCTCTCGATCGCGCACCTCGCGGACGCGGAGCGCATGTTCTTCGTCTCCCTTCTGCTCGGGCAGATCGTCTCGTGGATGCGTACGCAACCGGGTACGCCGAGCCTTCGCGCGCTCCTCTTCATGGACGAGGTCGTCGGCTATTTCCCTCCGGTCGCGATGCCGCCGTCGAAGCGGCCGCTTCTCTTGCTGCTGAAGCAGGCGCGCGCCTTCGGGCTCGGCGTCGTGCTCGCCACGCAGAATCCGGTCGACCTCGACTACAAGGGGCTCGCGAACGCCGGCACGTGGATCATCGGGCGCCTGCAGACAGAGCGCGACAAGGCACGTGTCCTCGAGGGGCTCGAAGGGGTCTCGCAGGGAACGAGCGGCCTCTCTTTCGATCGCGGCACCGTCGATCGCACGCTCTCCGGCCTCGCGAAGCGTCACTTCTACGTGCACGACGTCCACGCCGACGGTCCCGCCGTCATCGAGTCGCGCTGGACGATGTCGTATCTTCGCGGGCCGCTCACGAAGGAGGAGATTCGCCGGCTCGGGGCGGCTGCGCCCGGGCGGAGGCCGAAGGAAGAACCGCGAACGACCACGCCTGCCGAGAACGCGCCGAAGGGCACCGTCGTCATGGGGCCTGCTGCGTCGGTCGCTCAGGCGGTCGCAACGGGCAGCATGTCCGACCGTCCCGTTCTCCCGCCGGACGTGCCCGAGGTCTTCTTCCCCACGACGTTGCCCCGGCCGCTCTACCGTCCGATGCTCGTCGGCGCAGCGCGCGTTCACTTCGAAGACGTGCGCACCGGCCTCGACTTCGCCCGCGAGGTCATGTTCGTGACGCCCATCGTCGATGGGCCGCTGCCCGTTCGCTGGGAAGACGCGAAGTGGGCCGGAGGCATCGGCGTCCGCGAGCTCGGACATGTACCCGTCGGTGGAGCCTCGTTCGTGCCGCCGCCCGAGGCCGCGCTCGTGCCGAAGAGCTATGCCGCGTGGTCGAAGGAGCTCGCGGGCTGGCTCGGTCGCACGCAGGGCGTCGCGCGGTTGACGAGCACGAAGCACAAGGTCTTCTCCCAGCCAGGGGAGGACGAGCGTTCGTTCCGCGCACGCCTCGCCCATCTCGGACGCGAAGCGCGCGATCACGAAATAGCGAAGACGCGCGAGAAGCTCGGGGCCAAGCTTGCGGCGCTCGACGAGAAGATCCGTCGCAAGCAGGATGTGATCGCGCGAATCGACGAGCAGATGAGCGTGGAGCGTGCGGAGGCTTCGCTCTCGGTCGGCGGAGGGATCTTCGACGTCTTCCTCGGCCGAGGCGGCGCGCGTGGCGTCGCGAACAGCGCAGCGCGGGCAGCCCGCAGCGCGAAGCGCGCTTCGGTGAAGGGGAAGAGCCGCGAGCGCGAGCAGGCCGATCTGACGACGCTCTATGCGCAGCGCGCCGAGCTCACGCAGCAAGCGCAGGAGGCTCTCGCGAAGGTTGCGAGCGCGCACGACCCCTCGGGGATCGTCCTCGAGACGGTGGTTACGAAACCGAAGAAGACCGGGATCACGGTCCACCTCGTCGCGCTCGCGTGGCGTGCCGACGCCTCTAGCTGACCGACATGCGGGGGCCGCCCACACCTTCGCGTTGCTGGTCACTGTGACGTCCAGTGCGATGCGGCCGTCCGCGTCCGACCCATCGCGGCATCTCCGCGCCGGTCTGCAGGTGTTGGAGATCGCGACGAAGGTGACGCCCTGCGTCTCGAGCGACGGGGTGAAGGCCATCCCGATCGTGCGCGTGACCAGCCCGAGAAGGGCGCACCCGCTCGGACAAACCTCACGGTCGCGTTCGTTCTATTCGTTGCCGAGCGGACGATCGTCGGGACAGAATCCTACGGACGTGGGCTCGTTCGTCGAGCGCACTGCAGGACGAAGGTGTCGTGACAGAACAACGTAACCGGGAGCACGTGGAGCGGCTTGGGAACGAAGACTCGGCGATTTACCGAGCTCCGTCCCCGTCCTCGGAGCTGCTGGACCTCGTCCGATCTGCCGAGGACGACGCGCGGCTCGCGCTTCGGAAGCGAACGCCCGCCGTGCCGATGCTCGTCCCCGGTGAGACCGCCGCGGCGCACGCCGAGGAGTTCGTGGACGTCGGCGACGAAGCGGTCGACGCCCCTCCGTCGCTCCCGCCCGCGCTGGTCGCGACGCCGGCGGCTGCGTTCGCGGCGCCACGAGGCGCCGTGAGCCCGCCCGTCGCGCTCGGCTCGGACGCAACGTTCGCGTCGCGCTCGTGGTCGCCCGCGGTCGGGATCGCCGTGATGCTCGCGCTCGCCGTGAGCGCGCTTCTCGTGCTCGCGCGCTGACGTCTACCTCGACGCTCTTCCGTGCCCGCGCGCTGACGGAGCGTCAGCGCGCTCGTGACGACGACGACGCGGGGCCCCTGGCGTCGACGATGCCCGTGGGGAGCGGCTCGTCGAGCGCGACGCCGACGCGATAGCGCCAGAGCTCGGGTGACGAGATGGGGTTCTCGTCCACGCGTGTGACTCGGCCGACGACGTCGAGGCCCACCTTTCCGGCGTGCACCTTGATCTTCAGCCGATCGCCCTTTGCAAACTGGCTCGGCGTGACGATGAGCAGGCCGGTGGCGGAGAGGTCACGGGTGACTCCGTGACGAGCGGGCTTCGCGTCCGATTCGAGCGCGACCGCCAGAACTGCGGCGTGGCGCGGTGTACCTCTACGATCATCTCGAACGCTGCTCGAAGCCATCATCCGTCTTCCTCCAACGCGGCCGGGGATTGTCCGCCTGCCGACTCGGGATGCGCTGCGCTAGCACGCGTATCCGACATGTGCACCGCTGCAGCGCGTCATCTTCCCTGAAAATCCGTGAATGTCGCAAGAAAGCGGGGAAGCTTTCCGAGTCCGCGCTGGGCACGCACGGCGCAGGCCCCCGGACCCTTCGCGATGTCGGAAATCGACGCGAGGGCCTGCGCCCCGCCCGCGGCGTCGCCGTAATGAGGATCATGCCATCGAGCATCAGCAGCACCCCCCCGCCGACGCAGTCGGGACGCCATCGGGTGTATCGGAGCGTGCGCCCAGGACAGTCGGTGCGGCCGCGACAGAGCACGCGTCCCGGGGAGAACGTCCGGCTTCCCACGCCCGTGTCGGCGGCCCCTCGTTCGATCCTGGTGATCGACGACGATGACATGGTCCGGCGGGCGCTCGTCCGCGGGCTCCGGCGTACACATACCGTCGTCGATCTCGCGGACGCAGAGTCGGCCGTTTCGCTCATCGAGAGTGGTCAGCGGTTCGACGCGATCTTGTGCGACATGAACCTGGGCGGAATGTCGGGACGGGACTTCTTCGTGCAGCTCGAGTCGCTCGCCGAAGACCAGGCACGCCGCCTCGTCGTCCTCAGTGGAGATCCGACTTCCCTCGAGCCGACCCTCTTCGGTGACACGCCGCCGTGGTTCCTGGAGAAGCCGGTCTCGATGGCGAAAATCGAGTCCGTCCTCGCGGAGCTTTGGCTCCTCGCGCGCGCAGCGTGACCTCGCCGCGCCGTCACTGCGCGCAGAGATCGGCATACGGGGGGCTCGTGCAGCCGCCCTGCTCGGGGAACTTGCAGACGCCGCCGGGGCAGTAGTTCTTGCCCTGACCGGTGCGCAGGAACGTGTCGAGCTGATCGTCGTTCGCTTGCAGCTTGCGCAGCATGCCGTGCGGATCGTCGCAGTGGCTCATCGGGACGTTGCAGAGCGGCTCTTCCGGAAGGCCGAAGTCGTACTCGACGTAAACCGAGCCCGCTTGCGTCTCCGGGACCTTCTCGAGCCCGAAGATGTCGCGGATGCCGCTCTCGAGGTGCTTGGCGCCAACCGCGCGCGCCATCACGTGACCGCCGAAGGTCGTCACCTGATGATCGCCTCGTGCGGCGCTCATGAGGACGCTGTGCCCGGGCGTGTTCGGAAGGCCGCCGCCCATGTACTTCGTCCAGCCGTTCGGCTCCACGCGGTCCCAGAGCATCTGGATGAGGGCGAGGACCATCTGCTGGTCGCGCGTGTCGGGGTAGGTCCCGCGGACAACGAGGAAGAACGGGGCGAAGTCCACGCTGCGATTGAGGAGGAACCCGTACGGCTGGCCCATCACGCTGAGCACGCCGCGCTCGACGTCGGTGGATGCCGCCATGTAGACGCCGCCCGCGATGCCGCCTTGGCTGATGCCATGGTAGTAGCGTTGCGTCGGGTCGACGTACGCGCCGAACTTCGGGTCCTTCGCGAAGCCGCGGCTCATCATTCGCATTGCGAGGAGCGAGTTCAAGAAGCCCTGGTGCATGCGATCGAACATCGTCGACATGCCATGGAGCTGGCCGCTCGCGAGCGTGTTCGCGATGTGACCGGAGTCGTCGTCGGCCATGCCGGCGAGGTCGACCGCGAAGATGATGTAGTTCTTCTCCGAGATCAGCTTCCGGAAGTTGGACGCCTCGATCTGGGTGCGCTGTCCGAGCAAGCCGTGGCCGTACTGGAGGAGCGCCGCCGGCTTCGTGAGCGCGCTCTTCGGGATGAGGACCTCGAAAGGCACGTCGTACGTCGGGCGCGCGGGATTCGGCTCCGGCATGCCGTCGGCGCCGAAGACGAGGTTCGCGCCCGTCTCGGGCTTGTCGAGGTAGAGCGGCACCGTCATCTTGCCGTGGATCCGATACGCGATCGTATCGGGCTCCCATGTCTCCTCGACCGTGTCGATCACGTAGGGCGGGCCGTTCTCGCCGACCTGCGCGAGTGCCTCGTCACGCATGTGCAGCAGCCATCCGGTGACGTTCTCGCGGCTCGCCGTCGTGAAGTCCCACGCCAGCTGCAGATCCGCACGCGATACCCCGGCGGCTCCGAGGCGCTGGAAGATGTCCTCGTAGAGCCCGCGCCGCGCATCGACCGACGGCTCGCTCGATGCGATGGAGTCGCGGAGCGCCTTGAACGCCGGCGTCGGTGGCAGCTCACCGCCTTCGCCTCGCACCTTCCGGATCGCGACGATGTAGCGGTGCGCATCCGCGAGCGGCACGACGGGTCGAATGATGAACGAGACCTTGTCCGCATCCGCGCGGCTCATGTCGAGCTCGGCGAAATGCGGGACCCTCTGGCCCGTCTGCGTGTCGAGGATCACCGTCGGCGAGTCGGGCTCGAGCGAGCGCGCGAGATTGGAGAGGGACGCCACGCCCTCGAGCGTTGCGCCCGGCAGGTGCGTGAGGATGCCGGAGCCGGCGCCGAAGCCGTCGCTCTTCGACCACGGACCACCGGTCGTTTTCTGTCCGTTCATCGCAACGGGGAACGCTCCGTCGTCGATCTGCACGCGGCGCCCCGTCGGTGTGTCGGGAGCCGCGACGGTCCACACGTTCGAAGGGAAGGGGAACCCGCACTGCGTCGGCACGAGCGGGTCGCACGTCAGATGTGTCCATTCGACCTTCGGCTCGAATGGCCCGACCTTCTGCTCGGCGGACTCGGAGGTGCCGCACCCGGGCCCGAGCGCGGCCACGACCGCGCCTGCGAACAAGACGACGAGAGGGCGAAAGCTCATCCGCTCGAGATATCACTCCTCACGCCGCCCCTGGACGCCGCGGTCGACGAATTCAGTATTTGAGACGCGCTCGTCGGAGACACCTCGTCGGTCGGGGCGCGTCGCCTCGGCCCGCGCGTTGCACGCAGGCGTGCACGATGCAGGCGAATCCCGTGGGCTCGAGCTTCGAGACGAGCGTCGGCATCGAGCGTCCGCGCTCGACCGAGGCGATTGACGCTCGGATCGAGCGCGTCCGGGCCGCGGTCTACGACGTGCCGACCGATCGTCGCGAGTCCGATGGCACGTTCGTATGGGACAAGACGACCGTCGTCGTCGTGCACGTCACGGGCGCCGGACGAGAAGGGATCGGCTGGACCTTCGCGCACACGTCTGCCGCCGAGCTCGCCGTCGGCCCGCTCGCGGAAGCGATCGCCGACCTCGACGTTCACGCGTCTGCAGCCGCCTGGACTGCGATGGGCCGCGCCGTTCGGAACATCGGGCGTCCGGGCCTGGCGTGGGAGGCGATCTCGGCCGTCGACATTGCGCTCTGGGACCTCCGCGCAAAGCTCCTCGGATTGCCGCTCTTCCGACTGCTGGGGCCAGCCCGGGATTCGGTGCTCGTCTACGGAAGTGGAGGCTTCACCTCGTCCGACGTCGACGCCGTCGCGGAGCAGCTCGGAGGCTGGGCCGACCAGGGCTTCACCGCGGTGAAGATGAAGGTCGGGCGGCGACCGCAGGAGGATCTCCGCCGCGTCCGGGCCGCGCGAGAGGCGATTGGTCCGAATGTCGCGCTCTTCGTCGACGCGAACGGCGCGTGGTCGAGAAAGCAAGCGCTACACGAGATGGAGTGCTTTGCCGAGCTCGGGGTCACCTGGATGGAGGAGCCGGTCTCGTCGGAAGACATCGCCGGCCTGCGGCTGCTCCGCGACCGCTCGCCGGCCGGTATGGAGATCACCGCGGGCGAGTACGGCTACGTGCTCGACGACTTCCGCCGGTTGCTCACTGCCGACTGTCTCGACGTCGTCCAGGCCGACATCACCCGGTGCGGTGGCGTCTCGGGGATCCTGGCGGTGGCGGCGCTTTGCGAAGCGTTCCAGTTGCCGCTCTCGACCCATTGCGCGCCGCACCTCCACGCGCACGTGGGGTGCGCGCTCCGTCCCCTCCGTCACGCCGAGTATTTTCACGACCACGCGCGGATCGAAGGTTTGCTGTTCGACGGCGGGCTCCGCCCTCGGATGGGGCGGCTGTATCCGGACCGAAGTGTTCCGGGCCTCGGCGTGACGCTCCGGGAAGACGCCGATCGGTTCCGCGCCGGGATGTTCGCGGGATGAGCAAGGCATCGAACGCGCGTACGACGCGGCCCGCGCACCGCTCATCGCGATGGCAACTCCGCTGCCGGTCGTCCGGGCTCGGTCCCGAACGGGACGAGCGGCGGCGGCTCCCGGGTCACGATGTCGGCGACGACGAGCCCGATGAGTAGCGCCAGCAGCAGCCCGGCGGCCAGGAGCGTGAGCTTCATCGACAGGCTGCCATGAAGCAGCTCCATGAAGAACGCGACGACGAGCGCCGCCTTGACGGCCGCGATGCCGATCGCGACCGGGAGCGCCGCTGCGCCGAGGTGCACGTACGAGAGCGCGAAGCTCAGTGCCCAGAGCGCGAAGAGCGCGCCTCCGGTGCGAACGACGACCCGAGGAAATGCAGTGGATGTCATGCGAGATAGAGAAGCGGCCAGAGGAAGATCCAGATGACGTCGACGAGGTGCCAGTAGATCGCGCCGATCTCGAGCTTGTGTGCCGTCGCGGCGCCGATGCGCCCACGCACGACGCCGAACAGGAGGACTCCGAGGACGGCCGCACCGATCGTGACGTGCAGCGCGTGGAGCCCCGTCGTCAGGTAGTAGAGCGTCCAGAACTCCGCCATCCCGCGCGCCGTATGCTCGACGAAGAAGCGTCCGACGCCGCCGGGGTAGATCCCCTCGTGGAAGTGCGTCGCGTACTCGATGCCCTTGATGAGCAGGAACACGAATGCGAGCGCGATCGTCGCCGTGACGAGCAACGCGGCCGATCTGCGGCGGCCAGCGCGAAGCGCGTGGACGGCGCCGGCGACGAGGGTGCTGCTCGTGAGCAGGACGCCCGTGTTCACCGTGCCGAGGACCTTCGTGTTGTGCTCGATGGCCTCGCGGAACGCGTCCGGGAAGTGGACCTGATAGGCGATGAACACGGTGAAGGCCGCGCCGAAGAGGAGCACCTCGGTCGCGAGGAAGACCCACATCCCGAGCCGCGCCGCGTGGGCTTGCTGCTCGAGGCTCTCGAAGTGGGCGGCGACGATCACCTCCTCCTCCGTCTCGACGGGCCCCTGTGCGGGCGCCGCGTTCATACTCGGTCCTCCGGCAGCTCCTGCGAGTAGTCGTACGCGTCGATCGCGAAGGACGGCGTCCGCTCGAAGTTGTGCGGAGGCGGGGGTGACGGCGTGCGCCACTCGTACGAGCGCGACCTCCACGGGTTCGGCCCTGCCTCACGACCCCAGAAGAGCGCATGGATCAAGTAGACGAGCGTGATGATCATCCCCGACGCGAGCACCCATGAGCCGGCCGTCGAGACGAGGTGCAGCACCTGGAACTGAGCCGGATAATTGAAGTAGCGGCGAGGCATCCCTGCATTGCCGAGCAGGAACTGCGGGAAGAACGTCACGAAGAAGCCGGCGAAGACCAGCGCGGCCGAGAGCATCCCGAGGCGCTCCGAGTACATCCGTCCCGTGATCTTCGGGAACCAGTGGTGCAGCCCGGCGATGAACGCCGTGAGCGTGCCGCCCACCATGATGAAGTGGAAGTGCGCGACGACGAAATACGTGTCGTGCCAGTGGACGTCGAGGCTCATCGAGGCCACCGCGACGCCGGTCATCCCGCCGAAGACGAACAGGAAGAGGAACGCGAAGATGTAGAGGAGCGGCGTCTTCAGCGCGATCGCGCCCTTCTTGAGCGTCCAGGTCCAGTTGAACACCTTGATCGCGGAGAACACCGCGACGAGCATCGAGAGGACGCCGAACGCGCCGGCATCGAAGCGACTCATGCCGGCGACGAACATGTGGTGACCCCACGTGAGGAAGCCGACGAAGGCGATCCCGATCGACGAGTACGCGATCGCCTTGTACGAAAACGGGTTCTTGTGCGCGTGGGTCGTGACGACCTCGCTCACGACGCCCATGCCGGGCAGCACCATGATGTAGACGGCGGGGTGCGAGTAGAACCAGAAGAGGTGCTGGTAGAGCACCGGATCGCCGCCGCGGGCCGGGTCGAAGAAGCCCCACGAGAAGCCGTTGTCCAGGACGACGAACAGCAGCACCATCCCGAGCACCGGCGTCGCGAGCACCTGGATGATGCTCGTCGCGTAGATCGACCAGACGAAGAGGGGCAGACGCATCCAGCCGAGGCCCTTCGCCCGCATCGTGTGCGTCGTGACGATGAAGTTGAGCCCGGTCAGGATCGTCGAGAAGCCGATGATGAACACGCCGAGGAGCGCGAGCGGCACCGCCGTCGGGCTGTAGGAGCTGTACGGCGCGTAGAAGGTCCAGCCCGTGTCGATGCCGCCGATGAACATCGAGAGAAGGACGAGGGCCGACCCGGCGATGAAGATGTACCAGCTGAGGAGGTTCAGCCGAGGAAACGCGACGTCCTTCGCACCGATCATCATCGGCAGGAGGAAGTTGCCGAACGACGACGGGATCGACGGGATCAGGAACAGCCAGACCATGATCACGCCGTGCAGCGTGAAGAAGCGGTTGTACGTCATCCCGCTCATGACCGTCGGATTTGGGGTCAGATGCTCCAGCCGCACCGCCATCGCGAAGAACCCGCCGAGCGCGAGCGCGAACGAGAGCGAGACGAGGTAGAGGATCCCGATCCGCTTGTGATCGGTCGTGAGCAGCCATGAGCGGAACGTCGTCTCGACGCCGAGGTACGTCGGGCGGATGTCCGGGGCGGGCTTCGTCGGCGCCAGCGGCATCGTCGTCATGGCGCACCTCCTCCGTCGGGGACGGGTGTGATCTCGACTCGAGGAAGCGCGACACCCGAAGGCTCCGGCGGGCCCTTCGCGAGCGAGCGAATGAGCTCGACGAGCGCTGCGGTCTCGCCCGCGGACAGGAGGCCCTGGTACACAGGCATCACCTCGCGGTAGCCGGCGACGACGTCTCTCGACGGCTCCATCATCGAGCGCGTGAGGTACGCGTCGTCGGCGATGACGCGGCGGCCATCGGCGAGGACGCGCTCCGAGCCGTAGAGCCGACTCCAGGTCGGGCCGATGTGAGGTTGTCCGTCGAGCGTGTGACAGGCGACGCACTGCCTGCGCTCGGCGACGGCACGGCCCCTCGAGACGAGGTCCTCGCCGCCGCACGTGCCCGGGCCCCAGCCGCAATCGGACTCGACCTTCGCCACCGCGCCGGACTCTTTCCAGCGCGCGTATTCGTCCGGCGGCAGTGCGCGCACCTCGCCGCGCATGAGCGAGTGGCTCAGCCCGCAATATTCGGCGCACCAGATGGGGAAGGTGCCTGACTCTTTCGCCTCGAACCAGAGCGTCGTGTAGCGCCCCGGGAGGACGTCCATCTTCACGCGGAACGCCGGCACGTAGAAGCTGTGGATGACGTCGCGAGAGGTCATCACGAGCTTCACGGGCCGACCGACCGGCACCGTGAGGACGTCGTTCGACGTCTGGCCGTCCGGATAGGCGAACTTCCACATCCACTGCTTCGCGTCGACGTAGACGACCTCGGCGTCGGCGGGCTCTCTACGGAGCTCGAGGTACTGCCGGTAGCCGATGACCCACCACACGAGGAACAGCGACAGGATCCCGCCGATGATGACCGACTCGTGGCGGCGGCTCGCCGTGACGCGCTCGGTGAGCTGACCTTCGTGCCGGCGGTGGTAGCGGATCGTGAACCACGCTGCGGCCGCGAACACGAACGTCGACATGATCATCGTGACGCTGATCACGAAGAAGTGGAGGAGGTCGATCTCGTCGGAGACGGTCGAGCCGCCGCGAGGCAGCGCGAGGATCGCGCGGATGAAGTCCATCACCGCAGCTCCTTGGGCGAGGTCGGCGAGGAGAGCGGGCGGTCCGCGGGGACGGGGTCGGATGCGAGCACGTCGATCGCCTCCGCGATCGGGATCCGCGCCACGCCTGCATCGCGATCGACCCACTCCCATCGCTGGAGTGAAGCCTTCTGCTCCGCGCGCAAATCGAGGCCTCGCTTCGTGTCGAGGACCAGCGTCTGCTCGAGCGTGCCGATCGTGCGCGGCGCGACCGCCGGCGGTGTCGTTCGCGGCTTCTGACCCCATGCCTCGAGCAAGATCCACGCGACGACGAGCGCGACGCCGGTGATGATGACGCTCCCGACGGTCACCGCCATCATGGAGCGGCGATCGAGCACGTCCGGCGCCTGCCGGATCTCGAGCTCCTCGTGAGGCTCGGTGGTCATGGTGACCGGTACCTCAAGGCGTCGCGGAGCGCCGGATCGAGGGCGACGAGATCGCGTCCGGCCGCGCGTCGGCTTCGAAGCGCGACGAGATGCGCGCCGTAGGCCCAGACGAGGCCGCCGATCGCGAAGAACGGCAGGGCGTCAGCCGGCGCCAGCTCCGCGCGAAGCGCCGGGATCGCGACCCAAGCGAAGTCGAGCATGCTCATCACCACGAGCCACCCGCCGACGACAGCGAGACCGCTCGGGCTCCGCTTGAGCGGGCGCGAGAGCAGGACGAGGAAGGGCAGGACGAAGCGCCCGCCGAAGAGCACGACGTCGACGACCGCCCACGAGCCGTGAGCGCGCATCGCATAAAAAGTTGCTTCGGTCGGCAGGTCCGCGATCCACACGAGTAGCAGCTGGAAGAAGCCGATGTACGCCCAGAGGATGACGGCCATCAGCATCAAACGGCCGACGGCATGCACGTGATCGGGCCCGATGCCACCGGGGACGAGCTCGCTCCGGGCAGCCAGCCACGAGCCGATCGCAAGCACCGCCATCGCGGAGACGAGGCCCGACGTGAAGACGTAGAGGCCGAAGATGTTCGATGTCCATCCGGGCTGGAGCGACATCAGCCAGTCGAACGCAGCGAACGTGAGCGTGAACGCGAGCACGGGCAGGCCGACGGCGCTGATCGTCCGCTCGGTGCCGACGACCTCGGACGACGACGGATCGCGAGCGTGGTCCCGGTCGGCGCGCCGGAGCAGTACCGCGAGCACCGTCCAGGACGCGAGGTAGAACGCCGACCGCGCGAGGAAGAAGGCCGGCTGGTTCCAGGCGCGCCGGTGCTCGAGGATCTCCTCGACGTGGCGAGACAGGTCCGGGGGCGGCGACTCCCAGGGATAGACGATCGTGAAGGCCGCGCCGATCGGGACGAACAGGAGGACGAAGACCGGCGCGGTGCCCGCCGTCGCCACGAAGACCCTCCGGAGCACGAGCCACCAGCGCGCGCCCGTCAGGTGGAGGACCATCACGAGCGCCATCGCCGCGAGCACCGTCGCGACCGCGAAGCCGTACGCGGCGATCCACGCGAGCAGGGCCCGGCGCGCATCGTGCAACGCGTAGGCGATCGTCAGCGCGCTCGCGACGACGCCGATCGCGAGGGGAGCCAGGACGCCGCGGCCGAGTCGTACGTGGTTCATCGCGCCTCCCTCGTGAAGCGATCGCGCAGCGAGGGCGGGAGGCGCTCGATCGGAGCGTGCTGGCTGAGCTGCAGCGCCTGCAGGTAGGCGACCACGGCCCAGCGCTCCTCGTGCGAGAGCATGTCCGCGTAGCCCGCCATGAGTCCGTAGCCTTGGGTCGTGATCTGATAGAGCCGTTCGCGCGTGCGCGCGCGGTTATCGCTGTTGACGATCGAAGGCGGGGGCCGCAGCTCCATCTTCGTCGCGACGACACTCTCGCCGGTGCCCGTGATCCCGTGGCACACAGCGCAGACGGCGTCGAAGCGCGCGTGTCCCAGGTCGAGCAGCGCGCGGGTGATCGGCGGCGGCGGCGCATCGGTGTCGTCATCGACCGGCACGGTCCCTCGCGGCGGGGCCTGGAGGACCTTGCCGTCCGGGAACGCGCTCGTCGCCTCGTAGGGATCCGAGCGACGCTGCGAGAGCATCCGGGAGAGCGTCGGATCGGGCTCCTGAATGGCCACGCGATTGTCACAGCCGCCCGTCATGACGAGGGCCAGCGCGACGAACCGGCAGGAATCGAGGAGCTGCCTCATGGCCGATCCCTCTCGACCCGTGCGCGGCTCACCCTCGCGCCGAGGTGTTCGAGCTCGCTGGTGAGCTCGGCGACCTCGTCCTCTCGGGTATCCTCGGCGCCGGTGAATGCGTCGCCGATGACGACCCAGAACCGGTCAACGCTCGTGCGCTCGAAGCCCGGGAGGTCGAAGATCGGATGATGGAGCCGTGGAAGGCGCCCCGCCAGCAAGACGGATGCGAATGCCGCGAGCGCGGCGAACAGGACCGTGGTCTCGAAGACGATCGGGATGTCCGCCGGGATCGAGAAGAGCGGCCTTCCGCCGACGTCGAGCGGATAGTCGACCGCGTTCGTCCACCACTGGATGCCGAGCGCGACCGCCGCCCCGGTGAGGCCCGCGCCGAGGACCACGACCGGGATTCGTGTTCGTGGAATGTCGAGCGCGGCATCGAGCGCGGCGATCGGGAACGGCGTGTAGGCCTCGAGGCGGACGTAGCCTAGCTCCCGGGCGCGGAGCGCGGTCACGACCGCACGCTCGGGGGAGTCGAGCTCGGCGACGAGGACGTCACGCACGGCGCCGGCCCTCCTTGTCGATCTCGTGCGCGAGCTCCTTCAGCTCCGAGACCGGGATGAACGGGACGAAGCGGAGGAAGAGGAGGAACAGGAAGAGGAAGAACGAGATCGTCCCGACGAGCAGCGCCCAGTCGACGATCGTCGGCCAGTACAGACCCCATGAAGACGGGAGGAAGTCCTGCGCCTGCGCCGTGACGATCAACATGAGGCGCTCGGCCCACATGCCGATCTGCACGAGCCCGGACACGATCCACAGCGCGAGCGGGCTCCGGCGGAGCCGCCGCGACCAGAGGACCTGCGGGACGACGCAGTTGCACGCGATCACCGTCCAGAAGACGAACGCGTACGGTCCCGTGGGACGCGCCACGAGATGCGTGTAGATCTCGAAGCGATCGCCCGAATACCAGGCGGACCAGATCTCGATCGCGTAGCTGTAGAGCACGATCCAGCCGGTCACGAGCAGCATCTTCGCCATGCTGTCGAGGTGCCGGGTCGTGATGACGTGCTCCAGGCGGTAGAGACGCCGCGCCGGGATCATCAACGTCAGCACCATTGCGAAGCCGGAGAAGATGGCGCCCGCCACGAAGTACGGCGGGAAGATCAGCGAGTGCCACCCAGGGAGCTGCGCGATCGCGAAGTCGCTCGACACGATGCTGTGGACGGAGACGACGAGCGGCGTCGCCACGCCCCCGAGGAGGCCATAGGCGATCCGCCAGCGGTGCCAGTCCCGCGCTGCGCCGCGCCAGCCGAGCGCGAAGACGGCGTAGATGCGCCTGCGCCAGAGCTCCGGCGCGCGATCGCGCATCGCCGCCAGATCGGGGACGAGCCCGAGGTACCAGAACAAGAGAGAGACGGTGAAGTAGGTGAGGACCGCGGCGACGTCCCACGTGAGCGCGCTCCGGAACTGCGGCCAGATCGACATCGTGTTCGGGTAGGGGAGCAGCCAGTAGAAGAACCACGGCCGTCCCATGTGGAGCAGCGGGAAGAGGCCCGCTTGCATCACCGCGAACAGCGTCATCGCCTCGGCGAAGCGATTGATCGACGTGCGCCACTTCTGCTCGAGGAGCAGGAGGAACGCGGAGATGAACGTGCCTGCGTGACCGATCCCGATCCACCAGACGAAGTTCGTGATCCCGAACGCCCAGGCGACCGGGATGTTGTTGCCCCACGTCCCGATCCCGGTCGTCACCGTGTAGGTGATCGCGACGAAGAGCACGATCGTCCCGAGGAACGTCACGCCGAGCGCGGGACGCATCCATCGCGGAGGGCGCAGCACCTTGCCGAGCAGCTCGTCGGTGAGCTCGGCGTACGTGCCCGGGCGTTCGAGGACGGGGAGCGCATCGCTCGGGAGCTGACGGCGGTCGGGGCTCGTCGCGGCGGCGGTCACGTCGACAGCTCCGGGTTCGGGTTCGTGAGGCGGCTCAAGTAGCGAACGCGCGGCTCGGTGCCGAGCTCGTCGAGAACCGCGAACGCGCGATGGCTCTCGGACAGGCGCTTCACCTCTGCGCCCCGCTGGAGGATGTCGCCGAAGACGATCGCCTCCGTCGGACACACCTGCTGGCACGCGGTCCTCGGTGCGGCAGGCCGCTTGCCCTGCCGCGTCTCGATCTCGAAGTGGCGGAGGCGCTGCACGCAGAACGTGCACTTCTCCATCACCCCGCGCTCGCGCACCGTCACGTCGGGGTTGTGGACGAGCTGCTCGGTCGGCGTCTCGGCGCGGTGGAAGTCGAACCAGTTGAAGCGCCGGACCTTGTACGGGCAGTTGTTCGAGCAGAACCGCGTGCCGACGCAGCGGTTGTAGACCATCTCGTTGAGGCCGTCGGGGCTGTGCACCGTCGCGTTGACCGGGCAGACGTACTCGCACGGCGCCTTCTCGCAGTGCTGGCAGAGCATCGGCTGGAACGCGACCTGCGGCTCGCGGGTGTCCCCGACGACGTAGGCGTCGATGCGCAGCCAGTGCATCTCGCGGTTCAACACCACGTTGTCGGGGCCGACGGTGGGGACGTTGTTCTCCGCCTGACACGCGACGACGCATGCGTTGCAGCCGATGCAGCGCGAGAGGTCGATGGCCATGCCCCACTGCCACGGCGATGGACCCGGCTCGTGGTCGTAGAGCGAGAGCTGGCGCTTCCTCGCCGGCTGCGGCCTCTGCTCGCGGTCCCTGGTCGATGCGAGCGTGCCGTGCTGCAGGACCGCGGCGTCGCGGCCTTTCAGCGAGCGTTGCGTCTGCGTGATCGGGAGGTCGCGGTTCGCGCCGGTCTTCTCGACGCGAACCGCCATCGGGCGCAGCGCCAGATCGTCGGCCAGCGCATAGGCGTTTGCGCCGCGTCCGTGCGCGAGCTCGGCACCACGTGAGCGGCCCCAGCCGAGGGTGAGGCCGACGGTCCCCTCGGACTGGCCGGGCACCACGAGGGCGGGCGCCTTCACGGACCGGTCGCCGGCGCGGAGCACGAGCTCGTCACCGTTCGCGATCCCGAGCTTCGACGCGGTCTCGGCCGAGAGGGTCGCCGCGTTCGTCCAGGTGAGCTTGTCGACGGGCGAGGGGAGCTCGAGGAGCCAAGCGTTGTTCGCGAACCGACCGTCGTGGACGTGCGGATCGGGGCGCATGGTGAGCTCGAGCTCGGGAGCGGCCGCCGTCGACGAGAGACGCGTCGAGGACGACGCGAGCCGCGCCGCGATCGAGCGCCAGTCGACGCGCGCGTCGACGACCGGCGACGCAGAGCCGTCAACGAGCCCGCGACGGAGCGCCTGCCGCCAGACGCGCTCGAGCTCGTCGTCCGCGACGGCGGAGCGCTGCGCTCGAAGCCGAGCCCGAACGAGGTCGTAAGGGCTCGCGCGACCGCCCTCGCCGGCAAAGAGGCCCAGGACCTCGATTTCGGTGCGTCCGCCGAACAGCGGCTCGATGAGCGGCTGCACGATCGACACCGTCCCGTCGAAGGCCCGTGCATCACCCCAGGACTCGAGGGCATGAGCACGCGCGAGCGAGAACGTGCACGCTGCTGCGGTCTCGTCTTCGTGCGATCCGAGGTACACGCTCTGGCGCGCGCGAGCGATCCTCCGCGCGAAGTCGCGGGCGTGTGGGGACGCGTAGGCCGGATTCTCGGAGCCGATCACGAGCGTGTCGACCTCTCCGGCGTCGAGCGCTGCGGCCAGCCGATCGAGCCCGAACGACGGCGCGCCCGCGTCCACGATCGGCGAAGGTCCGAGCGCCATCGTCGTGCCGAGGTTGCCTAGCGTCGCGTTGATCGCGTGCGCGAGCGCGTGGACCTCCGGAGGTTGGGCTTCGCCCGCGACGACCAGGGACCGTCCTCGATGGGCGAGCAGATCGCGCGCCACGACGTCGATCCATCGTTGATGCGGCGCGGCCGCTGCGCTCAGCGCCGGCGGGACTCCGCCTGGCAAGAGCGGGAGGCCCACGGCCGTCGCGAGCGCGGCAGCGATCGCGACGACCTCGCTCGCGCGTACGCGAAGGCGGTGGTCCGCGTTGGCGCCCGTCACCGTGTAGAGCGCCTCGACCGCGTACAGCCGATTCATCGCGTCCTGCGGGCCGAACACGGCGCGGCGTCGGGCGAACTGCCGCGAGAGACGCAAGCTGTCCGGACGCGCCGTCAGGAAGTCGGCGTCGAGCGCGACGATGACGTCCGCCCGCTCGAGCATCGGCCTCGTCTCGAGTACCCGTCCGAACGCGATACGCGCCCCCTCCCACGCACTTGCCGGTCCGCTGGCGGAGTGGAAGGTGATGCGTGCGCGCGGCAGGCGCTCGCGGACGTCGTCGAGCAGCGAAGCCAGCGTCGGTGACGAGGTTGGCTCGAGCAGGAAGCAGAGCCCGTCGCCGCCGGAGTCCGCCCAGCGACCCTGCGTGATCGAGCGCGAGACCTCCTCCCAGCTCGCGACCGCGCCGCGCGCTCTGGCTCCGCGAGCGCGTGATGGATCGTAGAGCGAGAGCACGGACGCCTGCTCGAAGACGCCCGTCGCGCCGAGGCTCGCAGGATGTGCCGGGTTACCTTCCACCTTCGTCGGCCGGCCCGCGTGACTCTCGACTAGGAGCCCCGTCGCATACCCGCCGAGCACGGATGCCGTGGCGTAGAAGCGCGCGACGCCCGGACGGACCTCGGGCGGCTGGTGTACGAACGGGACGATCTCCTCACGGGGCGCGCGGGTGCACGCGCCGAGACCGGCGAGGGCCATCGCAGCGCCCATGCGCGTGAGGAAGTCGCGACGTGCGATCGGGTCGCCGGCCACCGCGTCTGCTGCGGCCGCAAGCGCGGCGACACGGTCTCGCCGGGGATCTTCGGTTGTGCGCGAGCTCGGGCCAGTCATGTGCTCCTACCGATGGCAGCCGCTGCAGTGGGTGACGGACCTCACGCCCAGCGCCGCGCGGAGCTCGCTGCCGAGCACGTCCTGCGGGCGATCGGGCGTCCACTCCATGTCGGTGACCTTGTCGAGCGGACGGAGGTGCTTCTCGGGCGCGCGGTGGCAGTCGAGACACCAGCGCATCGTGAGCGGCTGGGCGGCGAAGACCTGGCCCATCTGGTCGACACGACCATGGCAGGTGACGCAGCCGACACCATGGCTCGTGTGCGCGGAGTGATCGAAGAAGACGAAGTCGGGCAGCGCGTTGACGCGTCGCCATCGGATCGGCTCGTTCGCGAAGTAGCTGTGTCGGACGGGCGCTACCTCGGGGCTCGCGGTCCACACCTGCGCGTGGCAGTTCATGCAGAGGGACGTCGCCGGAACGCCCGCCGACGGGCCCTTCAACGCTCCGCCGTGGCAGTATTCGCACGTGATGCCGTCGTCCCGCGCATGGTGCCGGTGATCGAACTTGATCGGCTGCTCGGGCGGATGTTGCGCACCTGTGGCGTAGGGCGTGCGTGCCCATGCGATCAAGGCCGCCGGGACGCCGAGGATCGCAGCGCCGGCCGCCCCGATCGCGAGCCAGTAGATCTGGTTCGCCCAGGCAGGGAAGAGGTTCACGCGGGGGTCGCGCGTGGTGCATCACGCGCGCCATTGCACAGGCACGCGATGCTCGACAGTTGGGGTGTGAATGGCCTCCGCGGTGTGCGGTTCCGTCACGGAGCGGCGCGATTCACGAGCGCTCTCGCACAGCGATCGGGGTCATGACCGGAACGAAGATCGCGCGATCCGGTCGAACGTGCGCCTCTGCCGCGCGGCAGCTGCGAGAACCGCGGCGACGTTCACGAGGCCCTGACGCTCTCGGAGATCCTCCGCACGCATCGAGCTGCAAGCTGCGCGCCGAAGGCTGCTATCCTCGAAGGATGCTGCCGCCGCGGCGCAGATTTTGGCAAGCGACCCTGATGGTCGCTGCGCTGGCGTCCGTCCGGTGCTCGCTGCTCCTCGATACGTCCTCGCTCGGAGACTCGACGGGCCCGAGCTCGAACGACGTCACGGAGGAGGATGGGTCGACGGACATCCTGGCGGACAGCGCCGTGGTCGAGGCGAGCACTGTCGGGACCGACGGGAGAGCCGCATTCCCGGACGGCGTCAGCGTGTGGCCGGAGAATGGGCACGGCTACCTGGTCGTGAGCTCGCTGGCCCCCATCACGTGGACGGCTGCGAATGCCGCGGCGCAAGCACGCGGCGGGCATCTCGCCACGATCACCTCAGCGGACGAGGGCGAATTCGTCCTGTCGCTCATGACCGCTCACCCCGAGGCGTTCAAGGGCGGATACGGGCCCTGGCTCGGTGGGCTGCAACATCCCGAAGGGAAGGAGCCCGATGGCGGCTGGAGGTGGGTCACCGGCGAGCCCTGGTCGTTCACTGCGTGGGCGCCAGGCGAGCCAAACGAAGGCCGAGCCGGAGAAGAGTTCATCGACCTGTATTCGGAGGTGATCCCGCGGCAAGCGACATGGTCCGACGTGGCCGATGACGCGAACGCGGTCGTCTCGTACATCGTCGAGTTCGAGTGACTCATCTTCAGGACGACCGCGCGGGCGCGGCCGGTTCATCAAGGCGCCTGTACGGCGCACCGGAGGACCTGCCGTCCGGCCTGGCGTCTTGGGTCCCTCACGAGCTCACGCGCGCTAGCTGTCAGGATCCGGTCCGGGCGAGGACGCGACGTCGCTCTTCGATGTGACGTTGCGCCTCTCGGCACGATGGTCGCGCAATCGCGCAACGCTTTGCGTGGCGTCCGAGCGACGCGCCTCTGACACCCTCCTCGAGCGTGCCCTCTTGCTGCTGAAGTAGCTGCGGGTCGACGTTCGAGCTCGGTCTGGGCAGGCCCACTTCAGCTCGACGCCGCGACGAGCGAGCGTGGCGCGTCGAATCGACCCGACGGTGCGCGGTCGCGTCGACCTCTACGAGAGAACGCCGCGCGCGGGCGCCTCGGGCGCGGTCCTCCGGTTGCACGACGCCGCCCGCGAACGGAGGTCCGGATGGCCATGAAGGTCAGCGATTACGTGTTCCATCGCCTCGCAGAGTGGGGCGTCGACCGCATCTATGGCTACCCGGGCGACGGCATCAACGGCCTGCTCGGGGCGCTGAACCGGATCTCGAACGACGGGCGGTTCATCGAGCTGGTGCAGACGCGCCACGAGGAGATGGCCGCGTTCATGGCGTGCGGTCACGCGAAGTTCACCGGAAAGCTCGGCGTCTGCATGGCGACCAGCGGCCCCGGCGCGATCCACCTCTTGAACGGCCTCTACGACGCGAAGATGGATCACGCCCCCGTGCTGGCGATCGTCGGCCAGGCGGCCCGGACGGCGATCGGCGGGGACTATCAGCAAGAGGTCGACCTCCAGAGCCTCTTCAAGGACGTCGCGCATGAGTACGTCCACACCGCGATGAGCCCGGAGCAGATCCGCCACCTCATCGACCGCGCCGTCCGGATCGCGCTCTCGGAGCGAACGCCGACGTGCCTCATCCTTCCGAAGGACGTCCAGGAGCTCGACTACGAGGCGCCGCCGCACAAACACGACACCATCCACACGAGCGTCGGGTACGTCCCTCCGCAGGTGGTGCCGCCGGAGGCCGAGCTCGATCGCGCGGCGAGCATCATCGACGCAGGCGAGAAGGTCGCGATCCTCGTCGGCGCGGGCGCTGCGAACGCGTCGGCGGAGGTCGTCGAGCTCGCGCAGGCGACGGGCGGGGGGATCGCGAAGGCGCTGCTCGGGCGCGCGGTCGTGTCTGACGATCTACCGTTCGTGACCGGATCGCTCGGTCTTCTCGGGACGAAGCCGAGCTGGGACATGATGATGGAGTGCGACACGCTCGTCGTCGTCGGCTCGAGCTTCCCGTACTCCGAGTTCTTGCCGAAGGAGGGGCAGGCTCGCGGCGTCCAGATCGACATCGACGCGCGGCTCGTCGGGATGCGCTATCCGATGGAGTTGAACCTCGTCGGTGACGCACGTGCCACGTTGCGCGCGTTGCTCCCGCGCCTGCAACGAAGGTCGCACGGCTCGTGGCGCGCGAAGATCGAGGCGGGCGTTCGCGACTGGTGGCACCTGATGGAGGAGCGCGCGCACGTCCCCGCGAACCCGGTCAACCCGCAGCTCTTGTTCTGGGAGCTCTCGCCGCGGCTGCCCGACAACTGCATCGTCACGTCCGACTCGGGCTCGTCGGCGAACTGGTGGGCGCGTGACCTGAAGCTGCGACCGGGGATGATGGCGACGATCTCGGGCAGCCTCGCGACGATGGGCTGCGGCGTGCCGTACGCGATCGCCGCGAAGTTCACGCATCCGGACCGCGTCGCGATCGCGTTGGTCGGCGACGGCGCCATGCAGATGAACGGCATGGCCGAGCTGCTCACGGTGAAACGTTACTGGCAGCAATGGAGCGATCCACGCCTCGTCATCCTCGTCCTCGACAACCGCGATCTCAACCAGGTGACCTGGGAGATGCGCGCCATGGAGGGGGATGCGCGGTACGCCGCGTCGCAGGAGCTCCCTGAGATGAACTACGCGGCTTTCGCCGATCTCCTCGGGCTCAAGGGCATCCGCGTCGAGCGCCCGAACGAGGTCGCCGCTGCCTGGGACATCGCGCTCGCGTCCGATCGCCCGGTCGTCATCGACGCCGTAGTCGATCCGAACGTCCCACCGTTGCCGCCGCACATCACGCTCGAGCAGAGCAAGTCGTTTCTACTGAGCATGCTGAAGACGAAGGGGCCGGAGCGAACAGGCGTGATCCGCGAGGCGATCGGCCACATGTTCCCGGGCCTCGCCCCGAAGACGTGACGCGGGGGGTGAGATGATGGGCACGACAGCCACCGCAAGTGAACCGACGCTCGTCCCCGCAGACCGCCTTGTCCGGCCGCTCGCGCGCCCGAGCTCGGCGAAGGCTCCGCCACTCGACGTCGACCGCCTGGCGCGGCGGCTCCGCGCGAACGTGCGCGGCGAGGTTCGCTTCGATGCGGGAAGCCGCGCGATGTACGCCCAGGACGCGTCGAACTATCGCCGCTTTCCCATCGGCGTCGTGATCCCCGAGTCGGTCGACGACGTCGTGGCGACCGTCGCTGCTTGTCGCGAAGCAGGAGCCCCCATCGTGTCGCGTGGCGGCGGGACGTCGCTCGCGGGGCAGACGGTGAACGAGGCGCTCGTCCTCGACTTCTCGAAGCGACTGAATCGCATCTTGTGGATCGAGCCTCACGCGCGGCTCGCCTCGGTCGAGCTCGGCGTGGTCTGCGACGAGCTGGTCGCTGCCGCGAAGCCGTTCCACCTGACATGGGGACCGAAGCCGGCGACCCACGAGCGCTGCTGCTTCGGCGGAATGCTCTCGAACAACTGCGGCGGGATGCAGGCCCAGATGAACGGCATCGCCGTCAACAACGTCGAGGCGCTCGATGTGTTGCTCTACGACGGCACTCGGATGCGCCTCGGATGGATGAGGGAGGAGGAGCTCGGCAGCGCGATCCGAGCCGGAGGGCCTGCGGGCGCCGTGCTCGCGCGCCTTCGCGCTCTCCGCGACCGCTGGGCCGACCGCATCCGGGAGCGCTATCCGCGGATCCCGCGGCGGGTGTCGGGATACAACCTCGACCAGCTTCTCGCGGGGCCAGATGGTCGCTTCAACCTCGCCCGCGTCGTCGTCGGCAGCGAGAGCACGCTCGTCACGATGCTCGAGGCGACGCTTCATCTCATCCCCGATCCGCCGGTCCATGCGGTCGTCGTGCTCGGATATCGCGACATCTTCGAGGTCGGCGATGTGGCGCCCTCGTTCGCCGACCTCGGAGCCCTCGCCATCGAAGGGATGGACCAGCTCCTGCGCGATCAGCTCGCGCACAAGGACAGCGAGCACGCCGAGCACGTGAAGTACCTCTCGGGCGGCAACGCCTGGCTCATGATCGAGGTCGGCGGGGCGACGCCCGAGCACGCACGCGCGAAGGCCGAGGAGGTCGTCCGACGCGCAGGGAAGGAGATCATCGACCACCGCATTTACCTCGATCCGCGCGATCAGCACGCGCTCTGGGAGGCGCGTGAAGGTGGGCTCGGCGCCACAGCCTTCATCCCGGGGCAGTCCGACGCGTGGCCGGGCTGGGAGGACTCCGCCGTCCCTCCGGAGCGCCTCGGCGACTACCTCCGTGACCTGCGCCGGCTCTTCGATTCGTACGACTATCACCCGGCGCTCTACGGACACTTCGGCATGGGCCTGGTCCACTGCCGCGTACCGTTTGATCTCTACACCGCGGAGGGAGTGGACAAGTTCCGGCGGTTCATGAGCGATGCCGCCGACCTGGTCGTCTCGTTCGGCGGCTCGCTCTCGGGCGAGCACGGCGACGGACAGGCCCGCGCCGAGCTCCTCGTGAAGATGTTCGGCCCGGAGCTCGTTGGCGCGATGCGCGAGCTGAAGGCGATCTTCGACCCGTTCGGGAAGATGAACCCAGGGAAGATCGTCGATCCGTACCCGATCGTGGACCATCTCCGCCTCGGCCCCACGTATCAGCCCGCTCGGCTGGCGACCCAGTTCCGATACCCGGACGACCACGGCAGTCTCGCGCGGGCCACGCTCCGCTGCGTCGGCATCGGCCGGTGCCGGCGCAAAGATCCGGTCGGTGAACACGACGTGATGTGCCCGAGCTACATGGTCACGCTCGAAGAGAAGCACTCGACGCGGGGCCGCGCTCATCTGCTCTGGGAGATGCTCCGCCGCGACGGGCCCATCGCGGACGGCTGGCGGGACGAGAACGTCAAGAGCGCGCTCGACCTCTGTCTCGCATGCAAGGGATGCAAGCGCGATTGCCCCGTCAACGTCGACGTAGCGACCTACAAGGCGGAGTTCCTCTCTCACTACTGGGAAGGACGGGTGCGGCCCCGCCATGCCTACGCGTTCGGCTACATCGACAAGTGGGCCCGGCTCGCGTCGGCCGTGCCGGGCCTCGCCAATCTCGTGACGCAGTTGCCGGTCGTGAGCGCGCTCGCGAAACGGATCGCCGGGATCGCTCCCGATGCGAAGATCCCGCCGTTCGCGCCGCAGACCTTCCGGCAGGAGCTCGCGCGGAGAGGCCTCCGCGTGAAGGGCGGTCGGCGCGTCGTCTTGTGGGCGGACACGTTCAACGAGCACTTCTTCCCGGACACGCTGCTCTCCGCCGTCGACGTCCTCGAGGCAGCCGGTTACGAGGTCGTGGTGCCGCGTGCGGGGATCTGCTGTGGTCGACCGCTCTACGACTTCGGCCTCCTCGACGACGCACGGGTGTACCTCGAGAAGGTGCTCGGCGCGATGCGCCCGCATCTCGACGCCGGGCTGCCCGTCGTCGTCCTCGAGCCGAGCTGCGCGTCGACGTTCAAGGAGGAGCTCGCGAACCTGCTCCCCGAACGCTCGGACGTCATCGCGCTCCGCGATCATACGGTGTTGCTCTCGGAGCTCCTCGCGAACGAGTCCGCGTCGTGGGCGGCGCCGACCCTGCCGCGCCGCGCGATCGTCCAGGGCCACTGCCATCAGAAGGCCATGTTCGGTCTCGACTCCGAGCGGAAGGTGCTGGAGGCGATGGGGGTTCGTTACGACGTACTCTCGGCGGGCTGCTGTGGAATGGCAGGCGCCTTCGGCTTCGTGGAAGAGACGCGGGAGGTGGGCGTCGCGTGTGGTGAGCGGGCGCTCCTGCCGCGCGTACGCTCCGAGCCGGACGAGACCATCGTGATGGCGAACGGGTTCTCGTGTCGGGAACAGATCGCCCAGGGCAGCAGCCGCGGCGCGCTCCACCTCGCGGAGGTGATCAAGCTGGCGCTCGAACACGGCCCCGCCGGTCCGACGACGGCGCGGCCGGAGTCGCTGGTACTCGAGCGACGCCAGCGGGCGGTGCGTTGGTCGATGTTGCGCGCCGCAGTGGGCCTCGCCGCGGCGGTTGCGGGTGTCGCGGGTGGTGTGTGGCTTGCCGCTCGTCGGAGGCGCGGCCGAAGGTAGCTGGTCGGCCGGCTTCAATCCGGGCGAGCCGCCGCGAGCGTTCCGCCGGTGAGGCGGTTCGCGTACGTGCTCATCGTGTACGCACCGAATCCGATCAGGATCTCCAGCGCCTGCGCGCGCGTGTAGCCAGCGGCGAGGAACGCTTCCCAGATCTCCGCTCCGATGTCGCCGCGCGTCGCGAGGAGCTCACGCGTGAAGGCCGCGAGCGCGTCGAGGCGCGAGTCCTCGAGCGCGACGCCGGCGATGAGCTTCTCGGCGAGCGCGCTCTGCTCGAGCTGCCGAAGCAGGCGCGAATGCATCGTGACGCACACCTCGCAGCCCACGTCGCGTGCGATCACGAGGATGACGACCTCACGCTCGATCGGCGAGAGCGACGTTCGTTCGAAGGCCTCCGTCGCAGCACGGAAGGCGAGGAACAGCGCTGGCGCTGCGACCATGCGCGCGACGACGGAGGGCACGACGCCGAACTGCGCGCGCGTGGCCCCGAGAATGGGTCGCGCCGCTTCCGGAGCGGTGGTCTCGTCGAGGTCGCGGAATCCACGGTCGTTGTTCATCGAAAATCTCCTATCTACTACTTGTCAATGCAACTATCGGTTCGAGCGTTTGGCCCAAGGCTTGCGCCCCGCGTTCAGTCGAGGCGCTCGGCGATGCGGCGCAACGTCCGGCGCGTGATCTCGAGGTCGCGCTCCGGGATGTCCCGTTCGAGCTCCGCGACCAGCTTGCGGACGAGGGGAAGCAGGGTCTTCTTGGCGTCGCGCCCCTTCGGCGTGAGCACGATGAGACGAGTGCGCGCGTCAGCGTCATCGACGGCCCGCGCAACGAGCCCCGCCTTCGCCATAGAGTCAAGGATGCGGCTCATCGTCGGCGCGTCGCGATGGCACGCGTCCGCGAGGTCGCTCTGCGTGCGCCCCTCGCGCTCCCACAGGCGGACGAGGACGACCCACTGCTCGGGCGTGAGCTCGTAGCCGTGCTCACGGAACGTGCGATACATCGCCCGTCGCGTCGTCTCGTAGAAGCGGTTCACCCAGAAGGAGAGCGCGTTCTCGAGGATGATCCCGTCCTTGTCGAACTGATCCCGCATCTGCAGCTCAACATGAGGGCCCCGACGATGATTGTCAATGCAATGATTGCCGGTCGTGCGAATCGGCGGCCCGTCCTTTCGCCATTGGCGACGACCGCGCGAGCGGCCGTCACGTGTTGCTGCGGGTCACGGCGGTGGGCGCGCCTCCGGTGATGGCGCGCGCAGAGTTGACGACGGCGACGTGCGAGAACGCTTGCGGGAAGTTGCCGACGAGGCGCTTGCGTTCGACGTCGTACTCCTCCGAGAGCAGCCCGACGTCGTTCGCGATCGCGATCGTGCGATCGAAGTGGGCCCGTGCGTCTTGGAGCCGACCGATGAGCGCGAGCGCGTCGACGAGCCAGAACGAGCAGGCGATGAATGCGCCTTCGCGACCGGGAAGACCGTCCATGTTCGTCCCCTCCTGCGTCGGATACCGAGCGACGAACCCATCGCGGACGAGATGACGCTCGATCGCTTCCACCGTGCCCCGGACGCGCGCATCGTCCGGCGCGAGGAATCCCACGGAAGGGATGAGGAGCAGGCTCGCGTCGAGGTCCCGCGACCCGTAGCTTTGCGTGAAGCTATTGAGGTCGGCGTCGAACCCACGCTGACAGACCTCGTCGTGGATCGCGGCGCGGGTGCACCGCCAGCGGTCGATCGGACCGTCGAGGCCATGTTGTTCGACCGCCTTCACGAGTCGATCGAACGCCGCCCAGGCCATCACCTTCGAGTGCACGAAGTGCCGCGGCTCGCCGCGGATTTCCCAGAGCCCGTGGTCGGCCGTATCCCATCGCGTCTCGAGCCAGTCTGCGATCGCACGCTGGACGGCCCACGCGTTGGAATCGGTACCGAGGCCCATCCGGCGTGCCTGGTGAAGCGTGTCGAGCACCTCTCCATACACGTCGAGCTGGAACTGGTGCGCGGCCTTGTTCCCGATGCGGACCGGGCGGGAACCATCGTAGCCGGGGAGCCAGTCGAGGCTCTGCTCGGAGAGACGTCGCTCCCCGCCAGGGCCGTAGAGAGGCTGAAGCTTCGCCGGGTCGCCCGCAACGGCACGGAGCAGCCAGTCGCGCCACGCCCGGGCCTCGGCGGTGTATCCGGCATGCATCAGCGCATAGAGCGTGAACGTCGCGTCGCGGAGCCAGGCGCAGCGGTAGTCCCAGTTGCGCTCGCCCCCGATCGTCTCCGGCAGCGACGTCGTCCCCGCGGCCAGGATCGCACCCGTCGGGGCATACGTCAGGGCCTTCAACGTGAGGAGCGAACGGACGACGGCGTCGCGATACGGCCCGGTCACCATGTGCTGCGCAGCCCAGGAGCGCCACCACCTCTCGGTCTCTTCGAGCGATCGAAATGCGTCTGCGCTCTCCGGCGGTGGCTCGTGCGACGGGTGCCAGGTCAGCACGAACGGGACCTGCTCTCCGGCGCGGACGGTGATTTCTGCGCGCGTATGCAGCCCTTCGCCGCGTGTCTCGACCGGCGTCGCGAGGACGAGGGCATCCGGACCGGCGATCGCCATGAGTCGCCCGTCGAGGCGCCGAACCCACGGCACGACGTTGCCGTAGTCGAACCGGATCGTCAGGACGACCCGCATTCTGACCTCTCCGGCAATGCCTTGGATCACGCGGACGACGTCGGGATACCGCCTGCGGATGGGCATTGCGTCGACGAGACGCACGTGGCCGGTCGAGGTCATGAAGTCCGTCTCGAGGACCAACGTGTCGCCGCGGTACCGTCGCGTCGTTCGCGCATGGCCGACCGGGCCGATCGCGAAACGGCCGTGCTCGGGGCCACCGAGCAGCGCGGCGAAGCAGGCGGCCGAGTCGAATCTCGGCAGGCAGAGCCAGTCGATCGAGCCGCTTCGCGACGAGAGCGCGATCGACTGAGTGTCGCCGATGACGGCGTAGTCCTCGATGCCGACGTGGGTCATTCGCGCTTTTCAGGATGCTCGTCGCAGGCCGACCGCGAGGAGCCCGACCGCAGCAACAGCAGCTCCGAGCCCGAGCAGGAGCGCTCGATGCTTCGAGAGCGACCACTGCACACTCGACGGCCGAGCCCGAGCGTCGAAGCTTCCGTGGGCGCCGTGGTCTCCGGGCACGGGCTCGTAGAGGTTGTCGCGCCGGTCGGGGGAGACCGGAACGTCGGTCTGCTGATCCGCGTAGCCATGCCTCGCGAGGTACCGGTCGATGTAGCCCGGGATGATTCGTTCGCCGACGATGGCTTTCACGGTGGGCCAGGCGACCCAGCTCTCCCGACGCGGGTGCCGGGCCGCCCGCAGCACCGCATCGGCGATGAGCTCCGGCTGGAAGATCGGAGGCACCGGTTGCGGCTCGTGGGGGAGCTTCACGCGCGACCACGAAAACTGGGGCGTGTTGACGGCGGGCAGGTGAACCATCGTCACGCGGACGTTGCTCCGGTCGTGCAGGAGCTCGGTGCGGAGGGACTCCGTGAACCCCTTGATGGCGTGTTTCGCCGCGCAATAGGCCGACTGCAGCGGGATCGACCGGTAAGCGAGCGCAGATCCGATCTGGATGATCGTCCCGCGGTCGCGTGGCCGCATGCGCTTCAGAGCGGCGAGCGTGCCGTGCACGTAGCCGAGGTAGGTGACCTCGGTCACGCGTCTGTAGTCCTCCGGCGTCGTAGCGATGACCGGAGCGAACACCGATACCATCGCGTCGTTGACCCAAAAGTCGATCGGGCCGAGCTCACGCTCGACGCGGTCGGCAGCGTCGTCGACCGCCCGCGCGTCGGACACGTCGAGCGGCAAGACGAGCGCACGTCGGCCATGCGCCTCGACCTCTTGCCGTGCCCCTTCGAGGCCGTCGAGCCCACGCGCGATCAGCGCGACATCGGCTCCTTCCGCTGCGAAGGCGCGGACGATCGCACGCCCCACCCCAGCAGAGGCCCCGGTCACGACCGCAACACGTCCGGCGAAGGCCTGGTTCATCCGTTCCCCCTTCTCGTTGTCGTTGTCGCGGTCGGTTCGGTTGTGTTCTCGGGGGTCTCCTCGCCGATCGCGCACGGCGTCGGCATCCAAGCGGCGTACCGTGGCTCGGCGTGCTTCGCGCGTTCCGTTCACGTCCGGTCGCGCCCCCCGCGCCCCGCGTGGCCCCTTGTCCCGGCAGGGGCAGAGTGACATCGCGACCGTGCACCTCGACCGCTCGATCGCAACGCATTCGGGGCAACGGGCGCCGGCGCACGGGGCTTGCACGGGCCCCCGCGCCCATCACTTCAAAGGAGCTCGAGAATGGCCAAACCCGTGACCGCGTCCACGCTCATCGCGAATCTTTTCCCCGAGGCGTTCCAGACCGAGGAGTCCGCCCTCACCCATGCCGGACGCGAAGCAGAGCGGCTGGGGGCGACGCCGCCAGGGCGCTCGATGCGTGAGCTCTCCGAGCATGCGCGCCGCGTGATGCCCGAGCTGCTGAGGCTGGCCGAGGCTCGCGGTCACCGCCCGGCACGGCGAGGCAAGATGCTTGGTCGTATGTTCTCGAACGTCCGGACCCTCGGCGCAGACCTCTTGATCAGCACCGAGAAGTCGTATCGAGGCACGATCCTCGGTGCTCACCACGGCGTCGGCACGTTCCTGCTCCTGGAGGATGTCGCGATCGCGAGCGGCGATCAGGAGCTCGCCGACTTCTGCGCTGCATGGCTGTCGGAGCGCAAGAAGCTCGTCGAGGACGCCGAAGGCGATCTCGCCTGGTTTGCTGCCCACCCGGAGATCGCGACGTCCCGCGCGAAGCCCCCGATGGTCGCGAAGCTGCGGCCGATCAAGGTGACGGCAGCCGCCGCCTGAGCGCCGTCACGCCGTGACGCGGCGCCGCAGAGGCCCGTACGGATTCGCCGCCTCTTACCCCGTACGGGTGATGCGCATCCGGATAGTCGCACGTAGCGTCGATGAAGGAGCCTTCGTCGACGCCGCCGTGCACGACGAGGCGAATCGAGGCGCTGATTGCGTCTTCGATGGTGGTGGATGCCGGATGGTGCGGAGCGATGCCGAGACGGGACAGCGAACGACGATGACCCCCGCGCCCGCGTACTTGATAGGTGCGGAGCGCGTCCTGAACGCGTTCGGTTACTGGCCGTCGTTCCACGATGCCTCGCTCTGTGAGTTCGTGCACGCGCCCGAAGGAGCGGGCTCGATCGAGCTCGCTCTTCACGTCTTCGAGATGACGTGCGAGCTCGACGATGCCGGCTACTTCCGCCTGAAGAAGCACCACCTCGTGCGCTTCCGCTTCGACGGGATCTCCGGCGCCGCGTTCGGTCGAATCATCGCCGAGAACGTGCTCTTCGAGCTCGGCTTCTCCCGCGATCCCGCATCGGGTGGCCGCTTCAAGGTGACGCTGGACTCCGCCATGGGAAGCGATTGCGGCGGCCACTTCTACGCAACGGCCGGACGGGTCGTCGAGGTGACACCGTACGCTGCGAGCGAGACCGACGCGACGGCGTGAGGCGGGCACCGCGAGTCCGGTCGGCCACCCATTCGCGCGGTCCGCTCGACGGCCGTTCTCGGTGTTTGCTCGGCTCACCTTCCGGTGACCGCTCGACGTTCATTCGCGCTGTCCATCCGCGCTCGACGGCAGGCGTGCCGCCGTTGCGGCCGCGTGCGCACGGCGTGCGCGTTCGACGGCTCGAGCGCGGTGAGGCGGATGGCGCAGCATCTCGGCGCTCTTCTCGAAGCGTCGGGCTAGGTCCTCCAGGTAGTCCGGCGCCGTATCGTCTTCGGGCACGCTCAACGAGCGCAGATGCGCGGCATCGAACGCGGCCATCCCGGACGAGGGGCCGCCTTCGGCAGCGAGTGCATCGAGCGCCTCCGTGCGATCGAGCCCGAATGCGCGACCGCGTCGGCCCATCATGTCCGTCGCGTCATGTGGACCGTGCGCAAGGTCACGTGCGAGCGCCAGGAGCAGGTCCGTCGTCGCGAACCTCCCGACCATCGCGTCGGCATGGCGCTTGGCAGCGTAGGCCGCTTCGATGAAGTCGAGTCTTCGCCAGTACGTCCGTCCGAGGTCGAGCCTCGCGCGGGCGTAGTCGTCGCACGCGTGTTGGGGACAGTTTCGAAAGGGCACACCCACGGCGAGCGCGGGCATGTACGAGCTCAAGAAGTTGAACATCGTCTTGTCGGCCGCGAACCAATACGCCGACGTGTTCGCGAGCGCCCGCTCGGCAGCGTTGGCCGGCAGCGGCGCCGTCCATGGAGGCAAGAGAAGCTCGTCGAGCGCGTCGATGCGCTGGGTAGGAAAGAGCGCCGCGAGCCGTGCGCGTGCTCTCGAGACACTCGCGTTGCGGAGGACGCCAACCCTTGCGAGCTCGGTGAACGCGGTGAGAATCGCGTCACGCCCGAGCGTCTTCCTCTCCCTTGCCCCGGCGTCGTAGGTGCGAAAGTCGGCGAGCCCCGCCTCGAGCAGCGCGAGCGCCCAAGGGTAACCTCGGAGCCCGGAGAGCGCGATCTTGAGCGCGTCGATCGTCTCGGGCTTGGATGTCCGCGCCAGCTTCGACGCGACCGACAGTCCGATGAGAAGCTCGGAGCCGATGCTGTGTGGCGATACCCCGAGCTCTGGATCGGTGATCGCGTCTGCACATTCGACGGGAGCGAGGTCGGCGCGTGCCGCCGCGACGCGGACGGAGCTGACACCGCGGAGCGAGAGGAGCATGGCGTCGCGTCTCGATGGGTTCGTGGCGGCGAGTGCATCGATGATCCGCGCGGCTTCGGGTTGCGATGGCCTTCGCCTCGCGTAGGCCTCGCAGTGAGGAGGCCGCGGCGCGATTCCCGGCGACTTCGCAGCGGCGGCGAGCGCGTCGAGGTCAGGTGTACCGACGACGACGGGAGCATCGCCGAATAGTTCCTGTGCCGTCGGTCGAGGCGGCAGCTCTGGGTCAGGTGCCGATTCCGCCTGATGTGGTTGCTCCTGGGGGGGCGCGGCGTCGGTGGCGGCGACGGCGACGCGCGGAGCGGGTGGGCGATCGTCCGCGGGCTTCGTGGCGCTCGGTGCCGGCGGGACGCAACCGCCGACGCAGATGGTGATGCAGAGGCCGATCCACCTGCCGAGAGCGCATCCTGTTCGGTTGCTTCGTCGTGACATATCCGCCGTGTCGTAACGGGACGTCGAGCGTCCACCTTCGTCTGGAAGGACGGACTCGCGTCGTCGATGGATCTTGGCTCGCAGTCGTCGAAGTTACTCAACGGGCGCGACGGGAGATGACGACGCACGGTGGACGGCGTCCGCGTGAACGCTGGTCGCCCGTTCCGTCGCGGGCCTTCGAAGGGGCTTCCACGAGGCGTTCGCCTTCGTCGCTGAAGGCGCGAGCGAAGGGCGCCTGTGCGGAGGCACGTTCGCCTTCGTCGCTGAAGGCGCGAGCGAAGGGCGCGTGTGCGGAGGCATGTTCGCCTTCGTCGCTGAAGGCGCACTCTCGCGCCGGGCTTCGCGCGAGAGTAGCGCCCGGGAGCTCGACGCCCATGTCACGAGACGACAGGAGAGGCGAGGCGAGAGGCCGAGGCGAGAGGCGAGGCGAGAGGCGAGGCGAGAGGCGAGAGGCCGAGGCGAGAGGCGGCGCGAGGCGAGAGGCCGAGGCGAGAGGCCGAGGCGAGAGGCCGAGGCGAGAGGCCGAGGCGAGAGGCCGAGGCGAGAGGCCGAGGCGAGAGGCGGGCTTGAGAGGCCGAGGCGAGAGGCCGAGGCGAGAGGCGGGCTTGAGAGGTCCGAACATCGGGTCGCCTGCTCGAGATCGATCTCGCACGTCGGCTCTCGAGAGGGGCATGGTCCAGACGATTTCGCTGGACAACGTTCGAGAGCCTCGTTGCCTGGTCCGTCGCCAGGCGGCTCGGAGGGGCCCGTGCGGCCCTCTACCGGCGAGCTGCGGGGCGATTGCGCCAACGAGACCTCGCGACGTGATCGTGAGCCCATTCGCTCGCGGGAGGGCCGTTCCCGGGGCGTCGAAATCTGCGTGGTAGAAGCGTTCGCGGATCGAGAAGGGGGTAACGAGGATGCTCGAGGAACTGTCGAACGACGAGCTCGTCGCACGGCTGCGTGCGCATGTCGGACGAGGCAACGGCTGGCTGGTGGACTTGCTCGCGTATCTTGCGGAGGTCGACGCGCGACGCGCGTATGCCGAACACGCCTGCTCGTCGATGTGGGATTTCTGCGTGCACCACTTGCGGATGAGCGAAAGCGAGGCGCTCCGGAGGATCGCCGCGGCACGCGTCATTCGCCGGTTCCCGGTTGCGCGTGACCGGGTGCTGCGCGGGGAGCTCCATCTCTGCGCCATCTACGAGATGCACAAGCATCTCACTCCGGACAATCACGAGGAGCTTCTTCGCGAGGCCGCAGGAAAGAGCACGAGAGCGGTCGCGGAGATGATCGCAGCACGCTTCCCGAAGCCGGACGTGCACGCATGCATCGAGCCGCTCGCGCCGCAGCTGGCTTTGGCGCCCCCGCACGCATCGGGAACGGCGGGCGCCCGGACGACGGCGGACATGCCGTGCGAGCAGGTCGACGCCGCACGCCCTCTAGGCCCGACGGCAGCGGCAGCGGCAGCGGGGGAGGCCCGTGTGCCCCCGAAGGTGGAGCCGTCGTCAGCAACGCGGTACCGCGTCGCGCTGTCCGTCTCCGCCGAGACGAAGCAGATGCTCGACCGCGTGCGGGACCTGATGCTCCATCGCAACCCGACGGGCGATCTCGAGCGCATCTTCGACGCGGCGCTCGCCTTGCTCCTTGCGAAGCTCGAGAAGGAACGTCTCGGCAAGACGGTCGGTTCGCCGCGGAAGACGCGCGCCGCAGCGAGCGCAGATGCGCGCGCCGACTCCGAGCCCAGGCACGCGCGCGGCGATGCGCACGCCACCTCTGCGGGCGACGCGATGACGAGCACGACCCCGCAGGGCAGCGGTCCCATGTGCGATGCACCAGCCTCCATCGTCGAAGGTGAAGGGAACGCGCGGGACAGTCATCCGTCGTCGGCGGGCCCGACGGACGTGTCCGGCCACGCTCCGTCGATCGGGCACGTTGCAGGCGAGCACTCGAAGCGCGAGGTCGCATCGCAGGCCGGCGCCCGCCATGCAGCCCTGACGGTGACGGATCCAGCGCACTCCCGGAGGCGGAAGGACAAGCGACGACGACGAAGGCACATCCCGATGGCGATTCGCCGCGAGGTGTTCGCTCGCGACGGCGCCCAGTGCACCTTCGTCGATGCGGAGGGACATCGCTGTCCAGCACGCGGCTACCTGGAGCTCGACCACATCGACGCGCACGCCCTCGGCGGCCCCGACACGGTGGCCAATCTCCGAGTCCGCTGTCGAGCGCACAACGCATGGCATGCGGCGCAGGTCTTCGGGCAAGCTCATGTCGAGCGGCAGATCCACCTCCGACGTGGAAGGTGCGCAGCGCCGCACGCGCCGACGTT
>JAFAER010000196.1 GCA_023423895.1 Pseudomonadota bacterium | reverse complement strand
GGCCGGGAAGCGGTGCTCGGGCGCGAGTCGGTAATCGACGGCGAGCACGTGCACGCCAGAGTACCGGCATAGGTAGCGGCAGGGAGCATCGTGCGTATCGAGATCGCCGAAGACGAAGCCGCCGCCGTGGAAGTAGACGAGGAGCGGGCGCGGGCGCGACGAGTCGAGCTCGACGACGGGCGCGTAGTGGCGCGCACGAAGCGATCCTTCCGCACCGTCGACCGTGAGATCCCGCACGGCCCCCACGGCAATGGGCTCGCCGCCGGCGATCCGAGCGCTCTTCGCCTGCTCGGCGCGGTACCGTTCGAGCGGCATGCTCAGCGGCGAGAGCGTTCGGCCGCCGAGCTTGATCATGAGCGCGAGCTCGGGCTCGAGCTCGCTGCCTTCACGTACGACGGGCCCGCCGGAGAGGGCTCGCTGGATCGAGGGGGGAAGCGCGCTCGCCACGCGACCCGCACGGTAGAGCACGCGCTCGTCGAAGCTCTTCACGCCGTGCATTGTCGTGGAGCCCGGGAGTCGCGCAAAGCGCGAACTGGCGGCTCCCCCCTCGCCTGATGGAGCGAGCTCCGCCGATGAGCGCACGCGCGGCCACGAATGCATGCATGACACATAAGTAGCCGCGGCGAGTCTGATCTACGGGGCGTCAGCTACGGAGCCGTGGTGAAGGACCGAGCCGGCGCCTGCGTTTGGTGGAGGACCGGGCTGCTGGTCGAGCACAGGACATTCATGCCGGCATACGCGTCAGTAGACGAGAACGGCGCGTAGCCGCCCACCGTCCACACGTAGTTGGCGGCCGATGGTAGAGCGATCCCCGCTGCCGAGAGATCGGGGATCTTCGCCTCCGTGGCGGTGGTCACGATCTGGTATCGGGGCTGCCCCGGTTCGCCGGCGATCACGAAGATGTGGACACCGCCTTCGAACTTCGACCACGAGAACGCTGTCTCCTTGGTGACGCCCGTTGCGCCTTCGACAGGCAGCCCGAGCCGAGGAGACGGAAGGAGACGGACTTCCGCGTTCGTTGCATCGACTTCGAGCTCGTTGACGATGGTCGTCGACATCGCTCCGCTGCCGCTGTCGTTCGCCGATACGGTCACCTGGGCCTTCGCGCCGCCGATTCGCGGGAGCACGTAGGAGAGAGTGTCGTCTTTCGCGTCGTCGTGGAGCGCGGACCAGATGATTCGATGATCCTTCGTCAACTTGAGCGTCTTGTAGCTGACCGAATACTCCGGCGGCGGCTTGGCGATTGCGGTCAGGGTGGCCTTCGCGATCGGGGTCAGCGTGATCGCGTTGTCTTCCTTCATGACGCCATTGGTGACCGACACGTCGATGGTTCCGTAGCCCGTGTAGCTCGTCGGCCTGCGGTCGTCTTCCGACGCGTACGTGTACTGGAGCGCGTGCAGTGTCCCCTGAATCGTCGTCGGCCCGTGCCAGTAGCTGAAGGCATCGGGGATCGAGAACGCATTCGACTGCGAGGTGGACAGTCCCGCGGCGAAGTATTCGAAGGTGCCGCTGGCGAGCTGCACTTCGGTCCTCGTCAGTGGGCCTTCCGGGTAGCCGCTACCGCCGGTCAACGTTCCGCTGACGCTGGCCCTCCGGACCGGCATCGACTCGTCCGTTGCGGTGATGACCGGATCGACGCGCGAGAGCCCTTCGTAGACGAAGACCGACTTGCTAGCGCTCACGATGGCCGTGAGCGTGTAGGGCGGCCTCACGCCCGGCACGCTGAACTGTCCGTTCGCGTCGCTCAGAACGATCGGGTGCGTGCCGATGAGGACCGGCACACCGGCGAGCGGCGTGTCACCGAAGGTGACCACCCGACCGCGGACCACGATCGTCTCGGCAGTCCCCTCGGCGCCGACGTCCGGTGACCCGTCGCGTCCCTCGATCGGTGGACTCTCGCGATCGGCGGATGCTGCCTCGGGATCGCCGCCACACCCGGTGACGGCTCGAGCGAGGCCCGAGAGCAACAGGAGACCGAGTACGTGAACCGCGGGCGAGCTTTTCATCATCGAACCCGCGACGCGAGCAAGGTGGATGCCGTGCTTTGCGCGCGCGAGAATCAGGCAGTGTCGTCGTCGGGGGCGCGAAATTTTGGGGTCCTCGCGAGTTTTCGCGACCTCGACTCACGAAAATTCGAGACTGTCGGAGAGCGCTCGCCCGGGCGGCCGTCCGCGGCGTCATCCGTCGACGGACGGTCATGCACATGCGCAGTCCCAGTGGGAAGCTCGCTCGAGGCCTCGCGTCCGGGGCTCCTCGAGCGAACGCGTCGACGGTTCGGGGCGCGCTACTTCGCGGCCTGGTGGTGGGCAAGGATGCGATCCGATCCGAGGGCCTTCTCGTAGATGGCGACCTCGTCGAGCGTTCCTCGCAGACCGCCCTCACCGCCCGGGTAGCCGTAGCCGAGCCTGAGCGGGGACTGCTTGGCGTTCGCCGCGCGATTGTCCCCTGCTGTCGCGACGAGCGTTCCGTCGACGTACAGCTGCAGGGCTGCGCCGTCGTAGACGCCGGCGATGTGATGCCAGGAGCCCACGGCAGGGAGAGCGGCAAGGGCGGCGCTCCCGGTGTTGTCGACGTAGCGCTCGAACCCGAGCCCGAACTGCGTCTGGACGAAGATGCCGTAGCTCTGCCGGGCGCCTGTCCCGTCGTCGTGATGGAACAGGAAGGAGTACCCAGCGTCGTATGACTCCGGACGGAACCATGCCTCGAGCGTGAAGGGGGCGGTCCCGACGAAATCGAAGATGTCGCCGGGATCGATCCCGCCGCTCCTTGCCTGGCCGAGCGCGAGGCTGCCGGGGAAGGCGCCCTGCACGCCGTGCGTCCCGCCCGCCAGGTACGTGCCCGGATGCTTCCCCGTCTCGTCCTTCGCGGTCGGACCGCTCGTCTCCTCGAGGCGGTAGTAGAGAGACGGTCCGTCAGCGAGCACGGCCTGCACGTAGGGATGGATCGCAGGAGCGCCTCCGGCGTCGCCGCCACTGGCGTCATCGACGGTGCCCGGGCCGTCCTTCGCCGCATCGGCCGAGCCGACCGGGTCTCGTGTGCCCGTGAGTCCGCTCGCGTCGACGAGCAACGAGCACGCCGCGATCGAGCACGCCGCGATTGCAAGAACCCCCACGCGAAATCTCACACGAACGATGGTAGCGCAGCCCGGTCATCGTTCGCCCAGCCTTCTCGAGCGCGAGGGGCCACTTACTCTTCACTTCACGACCGTCGCGCAGCCCGAAACGAACGCGCTTCAGCCGTGCGCTGACGGCGGGCACAAGGAGAGCGCGCTCGCCGCACCCGATGCTCTGGTGGCTTCGCGGAGCCCGTAGCCCCGCGAAGCACACCAACGCGCGCTGGTCACTGCACCGGAACGAGCGGCGACGTGACGAGCTTTCGGGCCGCCATGCCGCCGGGATACGCGTAGCTCGCCGCGAACGACCAGCCCCAGATCGTGGCGGTGAATGGGCCTTCGCTCTTCATGCGGTGAAGGCCCGACTGGCAGACCTTGTCGCCGAACGACTGGCCGTCACGGCCGTTGCGCTGCAGGTCGACACGCACGAACTCGTATTCGCCGCGCGTGCCCGCCGGAGCCCAGCCCTCGAGAGTACCAGCGCACTCGAGCCACACGTCCTCGAACTTGCCCTGCTGCTTGGCGCGGATGATGACGAGCGAGGTCTCGTCGTAGCTCGGGTCCGCGTAGAACGAGTACGAGCTCCGCCACTGCCCCGCGGGGACGACGTTGACGAACTCCGGATCGCCGTAGCCGGCCATGTTCGGCGTCCCGTAGTAGCCGCCGAAGTAGCCTTGCATGTACGCACCCACGTAGATCGGGTGCTCGGCGTCTTGCGTGCGCACGACGAACGCGTCGTTCACGCCCACAGGAAAGGTCGCGACGTCACCCGCGTTCATCTCGGTCGGTGCGCCGGGCGGGATCACCGGATCGTAGTCGAGGCGCGTGCCGTCCTTGGCCGCGACGATCCGGTACGGCATGAGCTCAGAGGAAGAGTTGGTCCGCTGACGGTACCCAACACTGACGTACTCGGAGCCCCAGCGCTCGAAGGCCGGGATCTGCTGCCAGAGCATGTCGCACGCGCCTCCGGCGACGGGGATGTCCGCGCACGTGTTCCCGCCGAAGATGGTCGTGGGCTTGTTCGAGAGGACGATGCTCCCGACGAGCTCGTGCTGCTGGTAGAACTGCAGGTACTGCCCCTTGTCCAGCGAGTAGGTGAGCGGCGTTCCGGCGGGACCGCCGGTCATCTCGATGCCGTTCTCCACCGGCTTCTTCGCGATGAGCGTGACTTCCGTCCCGTCCTCCGATGCGACGATCTGCGATGCAGGGCGACCATCGTGCATGGCCGCCTCCCACCCGTCGACGAGTACGTGCTCCTTGGACCACGTGACGACGGGCAAGAGGAGCGTCGTCGCCGGCTTGAAGCTGGCCGCGCCGCCGAAGGGGAACATCGCGACCGCCGAGACGGGCGCCGACGCGGTCAGGCGCACGGACGACCCGATGCCCGATAGCGAGAGCGCTTTGCCATCGGTGGCAGGGACCACCCCTTCAGGACACGCGATCGCCCTCTGGCCGACCGAGCCCGACGGCGTCTTTGCAGGTCCGGAGACGAAGAGGATCACGCTCTCTCCGGCAGGGATCGGACCTTCGTGCGCGATGAGCGTCGCGTCTCCGGGGTTCGTCCGCCAGACGGCCTTCGACAAGTCGAGCTTCTGCTCGCCCTGCTCGAGGCCGATCTCGACGGGCTGCGAGGACGTGTTCACGAGGAACGTCGCGAGGCAGCCGTCGTCGTTGCGGGCGAAGTTCTGAACGTAGAACTCGCAGCCGTCCGAGCGTGCGTCGGCGGCGGCGG
>JAFAER010000175.1 GCA_023423895.1 Pseudomonadota bacterium | reverse complement strand
AAGAGGACATGGTCGTCACGATCTCGCACGCGGGATACGTGAAGCGCACCCATCCGTCGGCCTACCGGGCGCAGAAGCGCGGCGGCAAGGGCAAGATCGGCATGGAGGCGCGCGAGGAGGACTGGGTCACCCAGCTCTTTGTGGCGTCGACGCACGCCTACGTCTTCTTCTTCTCCGACCGCGGCAAGGTCTACGTGAAGAAGGTCTACGAAATCCCGATCGCTCCGCGAACGGCGAAGGGGCGCGCGATCGTCAACTTCGTCGGCATGGAGCCTGGCGAGAAGATCGCCGCGATCGTCGAGGTCCCGAAGATCGAAGCCGGCAAGTTCGTCGTCACGTTGACGAAGCGCGGCCAGATCAAGAAGACCGAGGTCACCGACTACGAGAACTTCCGCCAGAAGGGCATCATCGGCGTGAAGGTCGAAGACGGCGACCAGCTCCTCGCAGCGGTCCTCACCGACGGCACGCGCGAGTTCTTGATCGCGACGAAGCACGGTCAGTCGATCCGCTTCTCCGAGGACCAGGTCCGCTCGATGGGCCGCGGCACCGTCGGCGTGAAGGCGATGGAAGTCGCCGAGGACGATCAGATCGTCGGTATGGCGGTCACCGATCCGGATCGCCCGCACGTCCTCGCGGTCTGCGAAAAGGGTTACGGCAAGCGAACGCTCCTCGAGGAGTTCCGCGCGCAGAACCGCGGCGGCAAGGGCATCATCCTCATCGACGCGAGCGATCGAAACGGCCCCGTCGTCGACGTCAAGCTCGTGAAGGACGGTGACGAGATCATGCTCATCACCGACAAGGGCCAGACGATCCGCACGAGCGTGTCCGAGATTCGCGAGACGGGTCGCAACGCGCAGGGCGTGAAGATCATGTCCGTCGAAGGCGACGAACGCGTCGTCGCGGTGGAGCGTCTCGCAGAGTCGAGCGCGGACGAGGGCGGAGAGAGCCCGGCCGCTCCGACCGACGGCGGCAGCGGCGGTGACGACGGCTCGAGCAACGGCGGCGCGCCCGACGGCGCTTCGCCGAGCATGACGCCCCCGCCGGGCGAGAACGACCTCAACTGAACAGCGCGAGCTGACGGAGCGCACGCGGCGTCGCACGATCGACGTCGCGTGCGCTTTTTCATGCTCCATGCTCGACCTTGCTCGCCGGTCGCGGCGGGCGCTGCGCGCGCTCATATGCGACGCGCGCGCCGACGCGAGGCAAGCAGCCACGCGCTCGGCGACGTAAGCGCGCGAAAGTCCGAGAGACTCGAGGGGCCTGGTTGTTGCGCAACGTAAGGCGCAATGGAGGACCTCTCATGAAGAACGTCGCATCGATCTTTGCCCTCGCGGCGCTCGGTGCTGCATGTGGCAGTAGCTTCCAGCCGCCGACGGACCGCCTCGCCTCGTCCGAAGCCGCCATCCGCAGCGCAAAGGAGCTCGGCGCACAGAACGATCCGCAGGCCGCACTGCACGTGAAGCTGGCGGACGAACAGGTCGCCACGGCGCGGAACCTGATGAGGGACGGCGAGAACCGTCGGGCAGATCTCGTTCTGCAACGCGCGAAGTCGGACGCGGAGCTCGCGGTCGTGCTCACGCGCGAGAAGGCCGCCAAGACGGACGCCGAGCGCGCCCGTCAGATCCTCGATGCGCAGAAGAGTGGAAAGTGAGGGCGACGATGCGAACCAAGAACGACACGAAGGTCATCCTCGGCGCCGTCATCGCGTGCGCCCTCTCCGCGGTCGCCTGCGGGCCGACGCGTCCGCCGCGCGAGCTGCAGGACGCGCGCATGCAGTACAACCGGGCGACGATGGGCCCGGCCGCCGCCGAGACCCCGGCTCAGCTTCACACCGCGCGCACTGCGCTCGACCAGGCGGAGCGCGCCTTCGCCGAGGACGGCGACGATCCCCGCGTCCGCGACAAGGCGTACATCGCGCTCCGCCGGGCGGAGCTGGCCGACGCGAGCGCACGCGTGCAGCTCGCGCAGAAGGCGAAGATGGCCGCAGACCTCGAGGCGCAGCAGCTCCAGATGGACACGCTGAAGCGCACGCAGTCCGATCTCGCGACGAGCCAGCAGAACCTCGCCAAGACGCAGGACCAGCTCGATGCCGAAAAAGCGGCGCGCGAAGAGGCGGAGCGCAAGCACGCGCAGGCAATGGCCGACCTGCAGAAGATCGCCAGCGTGAAGCAGGAGAGCCGCGGGATGGTCATCACCCTCTCCGGATCCGTCCTGTTCGCATCGAACAAGGCGACGCTGCTCGCGGCCGCGAACACCAAGCTGAACGACGTCGCCGACGCACTCATCAAGGGGAACCCCGACGCGAACATCACCGTCGAGGGGCACACCGACTCGCAAGGCAGCGACGAGTACAACAAGCAGCTCGCTCAGCAGCGAGCGGAAGCCGTGAAGGCGCACCTCGTGTCGCGCGGCGTCGCCGCCGATCGGATCAAGGCCGTCGGCGTCGGCGAGGAACGTCCCATCGCCGACAACAACTCGGCCGAAGGTCGAGCGAACAACCGCCGCGTCGAGATCATCGTCGAAGGTGGCAGCCAGGGCGGCACTGGGACGACGCCCGGTGGCTCGATGAACGGTGGCTCGATGAACGGCGGCGGCTCGATGAATGACAGCGGGTCGACGAACCAGTCGACGAACCAGGGCGGGTCGACCGGCACGGGCTCCGCGACGGGCAGCGGGTCGACGACGGGCGCGGGCTCGACGACGGGCAGCGGGTCGACCGGCGCGGGCTCGACGGGTGCCAACTCGTCGACGATGCCGAAGCGCTGACGACGCGGCACATCGAGCACCCCCCTACTTCCGACCGAGCCCCGCAGGCGAGCGTCCTGCGGGGCTCGCGCGCGCCAAAGCCCCGTAACAGGCTGCAATCGTTACCGTCTTCGGCTTCGCGGTCGCAAGAGGAGCAGGTCGGTCCGCGCGACGTCGCGGACCGCGACGCCTGACTGGGGAGGAAGGCCTCGCCGCCGACCGGCCACGCGGCAAAAGTGGGACCAGCCTGTCTCCGTCAGCGACCCGAGCCGCCCATGATAGGCTTCGATCGCCCAAGATGGCGCCGCGCGACCGAGTCCCAGCAGGAACAGCCGAGCACAGAGGTCGCTCGCGTGATCCTCTCGTGGGCTCCGTCATCAACGGAAAGTTCCACATCGAGAGGGCGATCGCGCGCGGCGGGATGGGCCGCATCTACTACGGGACGCAGGCGCCGCTGAACCGGCCGGTCGCACTCAAGATCGTCAAGGCCGACTCGGTCAACGAGGAGGAGTCGCAGTTCCTCAAGCGGTTCCTCCTCGAGGCGAGCATCCTCGCGAAGCTCCAGCACCCGAACGTCGTCACCCTCTTCGACTACGGGCGAATCGAGGGCGCGTCCGTCGAGATGTACTTCATCGCCATGGAGTACCTGGACGGAGAGACGCTCACGGATCGTCTCCGTACCCGGGGTGCCCTGCCCGCGCTCGATGCACTCGTCGTCTTCCGTCAGATCGCGCGTGGGCTCCGTGAGGCGCATGCGCGCGGGATCGTGCATCGCGATCTCAAGCCCTCGAACATCATGCTCATGCCGGAGGCGGACGGCGAGATCGTGAAGCTCGTCGACTTCGGCATCGGCAAGGACGAAGGCGGCGGTGAAGATCTGACCCGCGACGGCGTGCTCGTCGGCACGCCGAAGTACATGGCGCCCGAGCAGTTCGACGGGCACTCGTCCGCCGCGAGCGACGTCTACGCGCTCGGCCTCATCATGTACCAGCTCCTGACCGGCTCGATCCCGTTCAACGGGAACACGATGGCCGAGTTCATGATCGCGAAGCTGCAGCATCCCGTCCCGCCGATGCGCGACTTGAACCCGATCTGCGACGCGACGGACGCACTCGAGCACCTCGTCAACCGCATGCTCGCGCGGCGACCGGAAGAGCGTCCGACGATCGACGAGGTGTTCGGCCTGCTCGCGCAGTGCGAGGACGAGATCTTCGGTTCGTCGGGCGCGCGTCTCGCGATGACCAAGTCGAGCGCGCGTCACGCCATGGGCGGACCGGTTGGCTCGAGACCGGCGTCGATCGGCGCGCTCAAGGTGCCGTACACGATCGTCGCGCCGCAGCCCATGATCCCGAGCCTCACCCCGCCGCCGAGCATCCCGAGCGTCACGCCGATGCCGGGAAGGCCGGTGACGACGACGTCGCCCGTCGTCACTGGGTTCACGCCGCGGCCGATGGCCACGACGACGAGCCCGCCGGGGTCGAGGGGTGTTCCCCTCCCCGCCGTCCTCGCGATCGTCGTCGCGCTGCTGTCGATGGGCGCCGGCGGTCTGTGGCTGGTGAAGTCGCGCCTCACCCCGAAGACGCCTACCGCCTCGGCGACGGTGGAAGCGCCCCCGCTCGACACCGGCGTCAGGCCAGAGCCGCCCGCGCCTGCGCACGTCACGACGTTCGTGCTTCGTATCGACTCCACGCCGTCCGGCGCGACGGTAACCGAGGACGGCGTGACGCTCGGTACGACGCCGCTCGACCTCACGATCGACAAGTCCACCGTCGCGGACGGCAAGCGAACGTTCCAGATCAAGAAGGACGGCCACGTGCCGGGGACGTGGTCTCAGGGCGACTCCGACCACAATCTCTCGGCGGTCGTCATGCTTGCACCGGAGAGCACGCGCGCCGTAAAGTCGCCTTCACACGCTGGTGGTGGCGGCAGATCGTCGAACCAGGGCGGAGGCAGCAAGACGCCGCCGCCGCCACATGGCGAATCGGACATCCGGCTGAAACGATGACGCTGTCGATCTCGAGGAGCCGCTGGTGCAGAGCGCTCCTCGTCGTCGTCGCGGCTTCGCTCGCGTCCGTCGCCGCACCCTCGGTGGCGTATGCGGACGACGTCGCCGACGAAGCCGACCACCTCTTCACGCTCGGTGCGGAGGCGTATCAGTCGAGGGACTACAAGGGCGCGCTCCAGTTCTTCCTCGCCTCGAACCGCCTCGTCCGCAACCGCAACGTGATGTACAACATCGCGCGGACGTACGAGCATCTGCAGCAGCCGTCCGACGCGTACCGCTACTACCAGCGCGCGCTCGAGGGCGAGACCGACGACGCGGTCAAGCGGCGGATCAAGGAGTCGATGCACCGCCTGGGCGCGAGCGTCGCGCTCCTTCGCGTGGAGACGGATCCGCCCGGAGCGACGCTCTACTTGAGCCGCAAGGATCTGGGCGACCGCGGGACCTCGCCACAGACGATCGCGCTGACGCCGGGCTCGTACACGGTCATCGCCGAGCTCGCAGGCTACGACGACGCGACCACGCCGAAACCCGTCGACCTGAAGCTCGGCAAGGAAACGACCGTCACCTTGAAGCTGACGCGGGTCGTCGGGACGCTTCGCGTGGTCGGCGCGCAGGGAGCAAGTGTCCGGCTCGACGCCGACGACGCGCCGGTTCTCTGTGAAGCTCCGTGTGAAGCGCCCGCACCGCCGGGCCAACACACGCTGGTCCTCACGAAGCCGGGCGCCCGGACGACGCGCCAGATGGTGCAGATCCGCGCGAACGCGGTGACCGAAGTGAAACCCGAGCTCGAGCCGGAGACAGGGTCGCTCGTCGTCAACGCCGACGAACGCGACGCCGTCATCGAGATCGACGGCAAGACCAAGGGCTTCACACCATCCGTGCTCACGGTCCCGGTCGGCACGCACGATGTCCGGGTGACGTTGCGCGGCTTCCGCCCCGTCGAGCGCAAGGTGGACGTGAAGGCCAACGGGCAGACCCAGCTCGACTTGCAGCTCGTGAGCGCCGACGCGGTCGAGGCGGCATCGCGCGTCTCGGAGCCCATCGAGGATGCGCCCGCGTCCGTCTCGCTCGTCACGAGCCCCGAGCTCCGGGCGATGCGGTATCCGACCGTCGCCGAGGCCGTGCGCGGAGTCCGCGGCGTCTTCGTCACGGACGACACCGCGTACAAGACGGTCGGCTTCCGCGGCTTCGGTCGACCGGGCGACTACGGCAACCGGGTGCTCGTGCTCGTCGACGGACACCCGGTCAACGACAACTGGCTCTGGTCTGCGTACACGGGCTACGACCTTCGCGCCGACATCGAAGACGTCGAGCGCATCGAGGTCGTCCGTGGCCCGGGCTCGGTGCTCTACGGAACGGGCGCGTTCTCCGGCATCATCAACCTCATCTCGCATACGCGCGACACGCCGGACGGCCGCGAGGTCGGCGTCTCGACCGTCGGCGACGGCATCGCGCGTGCCCGCGCACGCCTGACACACCACTGGTCGCGTGACGCGGGCGTCACGACCTCCGTCGCGATGGGGAAAGGTGGCAGCCGAGACTTCTTCATTCGCGAGTTCGTTCCGGATGGCCCCCCGTCCGTCGGGGGTCATTCGCGCGGCCTCGACGGCATGCTCGTCGGCACGTGGACGGGCCGCGTCTTCTACAAGGCGCTCTCCGCGCAGTGGAGCCTGAACCACCACGACAAGCAGATGCCCATCGGGCAGTTCGAGACGCTCTACGGCGACGGACGAACGCACCAGGCAGACTCGCGCGCATTCATCGAGGTGAAGCTCGATCCGAAGCTGAGCGACCAGCTCACGAGCGTCTCGCGCGTCCACGCGAACGCCTTCTTCTATCGCGGCATCTTCGCGCGCTCGCCGGCCGACGGCGGCCTCGAGCGGAGCACCTACGACGGCGCCTGGGTCGGGGCCGAGCAGCGCCTGATCTACAGCCCGATCAAGGAGCTCCGCGTGACCGGTGGCGGTGAGCTCCAGTACCACGCGCTCGTCCACCAGCAGGGCTCCGATCAGGTCAACGGCAAGTTCTACGACGACAAGACCCCGTTCACGCTCGCAGCCGGCTACGTCCTCGCGGACGTCGCGCCGGTTCGGTCCGTGAAGGTGACCGGAGGCGCACGCCTCGACGCCTATTCGTTCGCCGACGCCTCCGTCAATCCTCGGCTCGGCGTCATCTTGAAGCCGTACGAAGGCGGCAACATCAAGGTGATGGGCGGAAAGGCGTTCCGCGCGCCGAGCGCCTACGAGCTGTACAACACGGCGAACGGCGGTCAGAAACAGAACACCGGACTCCGCCCCGAGAACCTCTACTCGGTCGAGGTCGAATACAGCCATCGCTTCTCGCGCACCGTCGTCGGGTCGGCGAGCGCGTACGCGAACTACATCACGGACCTCATCGCGCTCCGCGACCTGCCGGACGCAACGCCGACGGCGCCCTCGTACGCGTACCAGAACACGGCCGTGCCCGTCGGTACGCTCGGCGGCGAGCTCGAGCTTCGTCGCGAGTGGAAAGAAGGCTGGATGGTCGGTGGCTCGTACTCCTACCAAAAGAGCCGCTACCTCGCGTCCGACTCGCTCGGTGACTTCTTCGCCGCCGAGGAGGCGCCAAACCTTCGCGAGGTGCCGAACTCGCCGAACCACCTCGCGTCGATCCGCGGCGGCGTTCCCATCCTCTCGCGCGCGCTCATGCTGATGAGCCGCCTCACCTTCGAGGGGCCCCGATTCGATCGCAACGACACCGAGGGTCTACCGCCGCAACGCGAGACGCCCTCGGCCCTGCTCTGGGACATCGTCTTCTCCGGCTCGGAGCCACGGTGGGGCCTCAACTACGGCTTCGGCCTCTACAACGCTTTCGACACGCGGTGGCGTGTGCCGATCAGCGCGGAGTTCCGTCCGACCACGATCGTCCAGAGCGGGCGCACGCTTCTGGCCTACGCGTCGGTGACCTTCTGATGACGACGAGGCAGCGTCCGCGCTGGGCGACCTTCCGCGGCCTGCTGGCGGCGACGGGCCTCTCGTTCGTGCTCGCGGGCGCGGCCTGCGAAGGCGCTGACTCGTACATCTACACGGCCCGTCGTCACGACCCGGCGCGGGGGTGCCTCGAGCCCTACGCTGCGGTCGAGGTCGTGGAAGGGCCTGGCGTCGCGGCGACGTGCCCGGAGACGTGCCTCACGGTCGGCTCCGACGTGTTCGTCACGACGATGTGTCCTCCCCTGCCGGCGATTGCGACGGAGCTCCAGAACGACGACGAAGCGTGCGTCACAGCACGGCGCGCCTCTGCGGTGACGTGCGGAGAAGACGACGCGGCCGACGGTTCGACCTCGACCGGCAGCGATGGGTCGGGCCCGGACGCCACGACCGACCTCGATGCAGCGTCATCGGATGGCGGCGACGGCGGCTGACGCTTGACGTGACGCCCTGCGCCGCGACACGGTGCGATTCGTGTCCACTACACGAGAGAAGTCCGGAGCCGACCAGGCGAAGAAGTCAGGGCGTCGTATCGTGACGAAGAAGACGGCCGCGACGGGCGTGGTGAAGCGGGTGAAGCCCGCGGCCACGAAGGCTTCGAAACCGACGAAGGCAGCCGCTCCGAAGCGCAAGCTCAAGATGGCGCCGCCGGTCGAGACGCTCGCGAAGCTTCGCGAGATGTACCCGGACGCGCACTGTGAGCTCGACCACGACGGCCCCTTCCAGCTTCTCGTCGCCACCGTCCTGAGCGCGCAGACGACGGACGTGAACGTCAACAAGGCGACGCCGAAGCTCTTCGCGCGTTTCCCCGACGCGAAGACGCTCGGCGCGGCGGATCCGCAGGAGGTCGAGCCGTACGTGTCGACGCTCGGCTTCTTCCGCCAGAAGGCGAAGAGCATCGTCGGGCTCTCCAGGAAGCTCGTCGAAGATCACGGCGGCGAGGTCCCGCGGAAGCTCGACGCCCTCGTCACGCTCCCGGGCGTCGGGCGGAAGACTGCGAATGTCGTGCTCGGCGTCATCTGGAACAGCCCCGAAGGCGTCGTCGTCGACACGCACGTGCAGCGTATCTCGCAGCGGCTCGGATGGACACGCAACACCGACCCGATCACGATCGAGCAAGATCTGATGAAGCTCATCCCTAGAGATCAGTGGGACATGACCTCCCATCTCCTGATCTTCCACGGTCGCCGAACCTGCTTCGCGCGGAAGCCGAATTGCGAAGATTGCGCGCTGAACGACGTCTGCCCCTGCGCATTCAAGGCGGAGAACGTCGGTCGAAAGCCTCCGCGCGATCGTCGCGCGTGAAGAGCACGTCTTGTTTGCGCGCACGCGCGCGAACTATGCTGAGCGACTTTCGATGGGCACACTCGAGTTCCTGACCGAGCTCAAAGCACTTCACGACAAGGCGAAGAAGGGCACGCTGACCGAGGCGGAGAGGCCGCGGTACTACGGCGCCCGCGCACAGCTCGGTCGTTTCGCGCTGATCGCGCAGCAGATCGGACACAGCGGACAGACGCTTCGCTCGCACCTGCGCATGGCGAAGATGCTGAAGGTCGAGATCCGCCCCGACGAGGGTGATCTGGTCCGTTCCTCGACGATCGACCTCGCCGCGGGCGGCTTCGCCGTGTTGATGCCGACGGGGATGCGCGTCGGCAAGGGCGCCGGCTTCACGCTCCATCTTCCCGGCCTAACGGGCGGCTCCACCACGCCGATCACCGGCCGTGTGACGGTCGCGAGCTCACGGCCGCAGACCACGCTCTTCCGGGTGAGCTTCCGTTTCGAGGAGCTTCACCCGAGCGCGCAGGAGCAGCTGGACTTCGCGTTGATCGACGCCGTCCTCGAGCGATTCTCGAGGCCCGACCTGCCGATCAAGAAGCTTTGAACCGTTCGAGCAGCCGCTCGGTCGCCGTGTACGGGTCGATCGTGCGCGCGTCGACGGCCGCAGCAGCATCGTCGAGCTCCTTGGCGAGCGCCGTCGTCGCTGCGTCGATGAGCGTCTCGCGAAGCGACTCGCGGACTTCTTCGACGAGCCGCGCGCGCCGTCGCTGTCGCCCGGCTTCCGTCGATGCGACCCAGTCGTGATGCTTCTCCAGCGCGGCGACGAGGTCCTTGACCCCCTCGGCGCGTGTCGCGATGCACTTCTGGATCGGCGGCGTCCAGAGCTCGGAGGTTGAGGCAGCCGCAGGCAACGCGTCGACCTTCACGCCGCCGTGGACGACGTGACCACGCGTCTTGCCCGCCGCCACGATCGCCTCCGTGCCGAGCGCGATCATCAGCTCGAGGTCGCGGATCGTGGCATCGGCGCCGTCGCGATCGGCCTTGTTCACCGCGAACACGTCCGCCGTCTCGAGGAGGCCCGCCTTGATGGCCTGCACCTCGTCGCCGAGGCCGGGGGCCATGACGACGAGCGTGGTGTGGGCGGTGCGGGTGATCTCGAGCTCGTCCTGCCCGACGCCGACCGTCTCGACGAGGACCACGTCGAAGCCGGCCGCATCGAGCACGCGCACCATGTCGCGCGCCGAGCGGGAGAGGCCGCCGAGATGCCCTCGCGTCGCGACGGACCGGATGAAGACGCCGGCGTCGTTGGCGTGCCGGGTCATCCGGATGCGGTCTCCGAGAATCGCGCCGCCGGTGTACGGGCTCGACGGATCGACGCAGAGGACGCCCACCTTCTTCCCGCTCGCACGCAGGGTCTCGATGAGACGATCGGTCAACGTCGACTTGCCGGCGCCCGGGTTGCCGGTGATGCCGACCACCCATGCCTTGCCCGTGTGCGGGAAGAGCTCCTTCAACAGATTCAGGTAGCCAGGCACACGGTCGTCGACGTTGCGCAGCGCACGCGCGATCGAACGGGTCTCGCCGGCGACGACGCTGGCCGCGAGGGTGGAGCGTCCAGGGGCGATCTCGGTGGTGTTGGGAGCCATCGCGCACCCTTTTAACCCAAACGCCTCCGGGCTGAAGCCCCGATCGGCGACGGCTCGGCGCGCTTCACCTCAAGCGCGAGAGCTTGCCTTCGATGAGCGTCAGGTCGGCGCCTTTGGCCTTCTTCGCCGACTCGTACGCCGAACGGGCCGCTTTGGGGTTGCCGTCTGCGGCAAGGGCGTCGCCCTGGGCGACCCACGCGGGAGCATGGTTCGGAAAGTCGAGCACGGCCCGCTGCCCGAACGCCTTCGCGCTCGTGACGCGCCCCGCCGCGAGGCAGACCTGCGTCGCGTTGACGAGGGGCGCCGGATCGAGCGGATCGAGCCCGCTCGCCTTCTGGTAGGCCTCGAGCGCGAGATCGACCTCGCCCTTCTTCGCATAGGCGTCGGCGACCAGGAGCTTGGCCTTACCCTCATTGGGCATCAGCTTGAGCGCGATCTCCCCTTCTCTCAGCGCGTCGTCGGGCTTTCCCTCGGCCAGGGCCACCCGCCCCGACACGACATGGGCGAGGACATCGTTCGGCGCGATCTTGAGGACCGACGCAGCGACGCGCTTCGCGTCCGCCAGGCGGCTGGCCGCGACGTACGCCTCCGTCAGCGCTCGGAGTGCCTCGACGAACGACGGCCGTTCTGCGACGGCTTTCTCGAAGGCTGCGACGGCGTCCGCGCGCTGCGCCGGCTCCGACGCGAGCGCACGGCCGAGCTCGAGCTGCGCGATCGGATCGTGCGGGTCGAGCTCGACCGCTCGACGGAGCGCCGGGATGCCTTCCTTGCCGATGCGATGGAGCATCGCACCGAGCAGGAGATGCCCCTCGAACCGACCGGGCGCGATCCGGATCGCCTCGCGGTAACAGGCCTCCGCTTCCGAGTCCTTCGAATCGAGCTCGCGCGAGCGCCCTTCGGCGAGCTTGGCGTGGAAGAGGACGTCCGCGTTCGCGTTCGCGCCCGATGTCTTCGCGAGCTCGGCGAGCTGCGCGAGCTCGGCGAGCGCCTCCGTTCCGCGCCGCCAGAGCAAGTGGGCCTCCGCGGCGCACACGTGGCCCGCGGCTTTCCCGTTCGGAAGCTTCGCCACCGACTTGCACGACGCCATAGCCGCGGCGAAGTCACGCTTTGCGATGTGCGTTCGCGCGATCTCCCATTCGGCCGTGATCGCCGCATCGCCCTTTGCGAAGATCTGGCCGCGCCGGAGCTCCACGAGCGCATCCGCCTCGCGACCGGCCCGGCGGAGCGCCCGCGCATGGGCGACCGCGGCCTCGGCGCTGGCCGGCTCCTTCCGCGTTCGGTCCTTGGCCGCCGTGATGGCGGACTCCTGCGCGGATGCTTCGGTGGTGGAAACGATCCCCCCACCGGCGCAGCCGAGCACCAGAGCCGTCGCCCAGATCCGAGTCACCTTCATGTTTCGCGCCCTCCCGATAGCGGCGGACGGTAGCGATTCTGCAGCGTGTGTGCCATTTCCCGGCCGCGCCGGGACGCCCGATTCAGGGACGTCGGATCCGGTCGAGTGCCCAGGTCGCTGCCTCGCGGACCATCGACGAATCGTGCTCGTTCCGTGCCCGTTCGAGGGCAGGCACGGCGCTCTCGTCCTTCTGGTTCCCGAGCACCACGGCGGCGTTTCGGGCGAGCCCTGGCCGCGTCGCTCGCCCGACGGCGCTTCCCTCGCGCAGACGCTGGAAGCCGTCCTCGTCGAGCGTGAGGAGGTCACGGATCTGCGTCGCCTCCCACCGGGCGTCGGCAGCAAAGCGCGTGTCGAGCTCCGAGTGCGCGCGTCGTCCACGCGAAGCATTGAACGGGCAGACGGTCTGGCAGTCGTCACAGCCGAACAAATGCCCACCCACGTCGGGACGAAGCGCCTCGTCGATGGCGGTGCGGTGCTCGATCGTCAGGTACGCGATGCATCGCCGTGGATCGAGCACGAACGGCGCGTCGAACGCGCTCGTGGGACATGCATCGAGACAGCGCGTGCACGTGCCGCAGCGCTCCGGGACCGAAGGATCGGGCTCGATCGCCAGCGTCGTCACGACCTCGCCGAGGAGCACGAACGAGCCCACTCCGGGGACGATGAGGAGCCCGTTCTTGCCGACGAATCCAAGACCGGCCCGCGCCGCCCACGCACGCTCGAGAATCGGCTCTTGATCGCACAGCGGCCGCGCACGGACGTCGGGGCCCAGCGTGCGAACGAGCGCGGCGAGCTTGCGGAGCTTCTTCCGCATCGCGTTGTGGTAGTCGCGACCGCGCGCATATCGAGCGATGCTGCGTGCCGTCTCGGGATCGGCCTCGTCGTCTTCGGTCGCGCGGGCATATCGCCTTGCGAGGCAGATGACCGTGCGCGCACCGCTCAGGATCTGCTCGCCGTCGACGCGCCGTCGAGCTTCGCGGTTCGAGGCGAGCCACGACATCTCGCCGTGCTTACCCGCGTCGACGAACGCCTCGTAGCGGGCGAAGTCGGCGTCGAGCGGCACATCCGCCCGCGCAAACGCGACGCGTTCGAAGCCGAGCCGCTCCGCTTCCGCGACGATGCGCTCACGGACGCTGATGCTCGCTGTCGGCTCGGGTTGCATGTCGGCGGAACCTCGGACGCCACCACCATGTCGTGATCCCCTTCGATGCGCAACGTCAGGAGCGGAACCGCCGCAGGCCAGGTGCGGATCGCCGGCTCGACCTGGCGTGTCCCCGCTCAGGAGGAGCGAGTGCGACCGTTGGGTGAGCCGAAGTCCTGCTGCCTCATCCATCGCCGACGTGGCGCGAGGCTTCGGCCCCCCCTCGGGCGGTGACCCTCGCTACGTCGCGCCGCCGCTCACGCGTACGATTTCCCCCGTTACGGCGACATTGGCCGCCGAGCCCAGGAAGACGATCGTGGCGGCGAGCTCGTCGGCCCGGAGGAGCCGTCCAAGCGGCGTTGCGGCTGCAAGAGCCTCGAGCTCAGCCGACGGTATGCGCTCGATGTTCGTCTCCGTCAGCGTGAGGCCGGGCATACGACGTTGACGAGGATCCCGACCGGGCCGAGCTCTTTTGCAAGTGTCCGCGTGAGGCCGTGGAGCGCGGCCTTGGCAGCGCTGTACGGGCCGGCCCCGGACAAGCCGTCCGCCGCGACGGTCGAAGACACGTTGACGATCCGGCCCCATGAGCGCGCCCGCATCGAGGGCAAAACGCGCTGGATCGCGTGGTAATGGCCTTCGACGTTCGCTTCGAGCACCGGCCGCCACGAAGACTCGGGTCGATCTTCGAACAACGGTGCCTCCCACGGACCAACGTCGCCCCAGGCCACCGCGTTGTTCACGAGAACATCGATCCGTCCAAGCGCTCAGCGGCCTCGCTCACGGCGGTCCTGACCGACTCCGCATTCCCGAGCGTCATCGGATAGAGAGCCGCCAGTGACCGCCCTGTCCAGGACGCGCGAACGAATGGCCCCGCTCGACCGACGATGCCCTGGCAAAAGGAGCGGCGCCGAGCGAACATCGCGTCCTGGTGCCGGCGGCTGCGAGCGCGACCACGACGCATGATCGACTGTTCGCCGGAGCGCTTTCGCTTCGGCAACCCGCGCGCGGCATCGGCTATCGCGTCAACGTCGATGCGCTGCTGCTCGGTGCATTCGCCGCACGGACGCTGGCAGGCGGCGAGCAGTCCGTCGCGCGCGCTCGTCACGCGGTCGATCTGGGCTCCGGCGTCGGAGGCGTCGGGCTCACGCTGCTTCACCTCGCGGCGGCAACCCGTGTGTCGTTCGTCGAGCTCGACGAGACGCTCGCCACGCTCGCGACGCAAAACGTGCAGGACAACGGCTGGGCGGAGCGGGCGGAGGTCCTCCATGCCGACGCGACCGACGCGGCGGAGCAGCTCCGCGCGGCGGCCAATCTCGTCGTGTGCAATCCGCCGTACGTCCCCCCGGGTCGCGGGCGTGTGCCTGCCGAGCAGGTCCGCTCGGCGAAATACGGCCAGCTCGACACGTTCGTCGAGGCGGCACGCAAGATCGCGGGCAGCCGCGCGCGCGTCTGTTTCGTGTACCCCGCGATCGAAGCGACCACGCTCCTGACGACGCTGCGGACGAGCGGCCTGGAGCCGAAACGCCTCCGCGCCGTCCATGGCCGCGCCACTGACAAGGCCCGCGTCGTCCTCGTCGAAGCGGTCGCGGGTAAGCCCGGCGGACTCGCGATCGAGCCTCCGTTCATCGAGACCGACGTTCGCGGGAGCCGTACCCGGGAGCTCGCCGAGCTGCTCGCTTCGCCGCGCCGCGGATGACGCGCGAGTCGCCGCGCCCGCCGCTCAGGTTCGAGGGACGACGAGCCGATCGAGCGCGATGGCGCACGCCGCGCGCACGCTGAGATGGTTCCAGTTGCCCGCGCCGTGGATCGGCTCGAGGACCACGTCCGCGCGATCGACGACCTCCGGAGCGAGCCCCCAGCTCGTCCCGAACACGAGGAGAACCGGCGGTCCGTCGGCCGCGAGGGCCGTACGTGCAGCAGACCACGATGCCGGAGTACCCACGGTGCGCGCCGCGGTGATCCAGAGCTCGGTTCCCTCCCCGCACGCCTTCCGAGCATCATCGAGCGTCGAAACGACCCGCGAGATGGCGAGCGCGTCCTTCCGATCAGGAATGCGCTTGGCGCTCGACCCGTGCGTCCAGTGGTCGACGATCCGATGCGCCAGTGCCTGCTGCGCCTCGATCGGATGGACGATGTAGAAGCTCTCGCAGCCGTAGGTACGAGCGCTGCGCGAGAGATCGTGCACGTCGATCGTCGTCAGCGTGCTCGTCCCCGACTTCCCGGCAGCGTCGAGCACGGGATGATGGACCAGCGCGATCGACAGGCGCCTCATGCGCTGCCTCTCTTCTTTCTTCCTGCGGAAGCCTCCGCAGAGTCGGGCAAGCCGTCTGGAGGAAGGAGATCCGGCCGCCGCTCGCGCGTGCGCGCGACCGACTGCTGGCGGCGCCACTTCGCGATCTCGGCGTGGTTGCCGCCCGCGAGGACATCCGGCACGGCGAGCCCGCGGAACTCGGCGGGGCGCGTGTACTGCGGATATTCGAGGAGCCCGCCGTCGCCGTGCGACTCTTCGCGGGTCGATTCGATGTTGCCGAGCACGCCCGGGATGAGCCGCACCGTCGCCTCGACGATCGCCATCGCGGCGACCTCGCCGCCCGTCATCACGAAGTCGCCGAGCGAGATCTCCTCGTCGACGAAGCTGCGAACACGCTCGTCGAAACCTTCGTAGCGTCCGCAGATCAGCATGATCGCCGGCTCCTGCGCGAGCCGTACGGCCTGGGGTTGCGCAAAACGCTTCCCTTGCGGCGTCAGCAGGATGCGCCGCGCCCGAGGCTCGCCGCGCTCGGCGGCCTCGGCGTCGAGAGCCTCCATGCAGGCGACGAGCACGTCGACCCGCATCACCATGCCGCTGCCGCCGCCATACGGTGTGTCGTCGACGCTCCGGTGCTTGCCCAGCCCGTGCTCGCGCGGCGACCGAAACCGAACGACGAGCTCGCCGCCCTTGATCGCCTTTCCGACGAAGCTCGTCCCGAGGAAGCCCTCGAAGAGCTCCGGGAAGAGCGTGACGATGTCGGCCCGCACTTCAGCGCTCTCCGCGCTGTTCGGAGCTCTTCTCGCTCGCGTCTGGCGACGCGGCGTCCACGGGTTCATCGTCGCTGCCCGCCTTCGCCTCCGCGTCCTTCGCGTCGGGCGCGGCCTTCTTCGGCTTCTTCGGCTTCTTCGGCGGGATGCGTTCCAGCTCGTCGAGCGTGAGCACCTCGACCACGCGCGCAACCGGGTCGACCTTGCCCACGTACGTCTCGATGAGCGGGATCTCCCACGCGCCCTTGCCGTCGTCGGGCCGCACGATGATGGCCTCGAGCGTCGGATACGACATGATCTCGGTGACCTCACCGAGGCGCTCGGCCCCCAGCCGCACTTCCGCACCGACGATGTCGACGGTGTAGAACTCCCCCTCCTCGAGCGGGGGGAAATCGCGGCGGCGCACGCAGACGTGGGCACCCCGGAGCTCATCGGCGCGATCGCGATCGTCGACCGAATACAGCTTCATCAGGATCGCGTCGTCTGCGCGCCGTGCTGCCTCGACCGAGACCTCGTGCTCCTCACCGTTTCCGAGGCGCACGAGGACTTCATCCTGCTCGAGCAAGACGTTGCTGGCCGTGTTGAACAGCTTGAGGCGGACCTCGCCGCGGACCCCATGGGGTCGGGCGATCTCCGCGAGCGGTACCCACGCGTCGGAATCAGTCATGGCGGGCTCGCACGCGCGCAGCGTGCGCGGTCAATCGACGATGTCGAGATGGGCTCGTTTACCGAGCTTGGTCGACACCGCTGCGAGGATGGTGCGCATCGACTGAGCCGTGCGACCTTCCTTGCCAATCACCTTGCCCACGTCTTCCTTCGCGACACGCAGCTCGATCAGGCTGTTGTGCTCGCTCGCGATCTCCGTCACGACGACCTGATCGGGATGGTCCACGAGCTCCATCGCGATGGCTTTGATCAGCTCTTTCAGCGGCATGTCCGAATCATCCCCAC
>JAFAER010000076.1 GCA_023423895.1 Pseudomonadota bacterium | reverse complement strand
CGCTGCTCGAGAGGTCGAACGTCGACGTTTACCTCGACCCGCGCGCGAAGGGCGTCGTCGTGCCTCCGCAGTTTCGCAAGGAGCCGCGGCTCATCCTCAAGATCGGGCTGAACATGCCCGTCCCGATTCCCGACCTCCGCCTCGACGACGAGAGCATGAGCTGCACGCTCTCGTTCAACCGGGCGAAGTTCTTCTGCGTCGTTCCGTGGCTGAGCGTCTTCGCCATGGTCGGTGACGACGGTCGAGGCATGGTCTGGCCGGACGACGTGCCGCAAGAGCTTGCGATTCGCGCCGACGGGCCGCGCCCGGTCGCCGACGGGCCGCGCCCGGTCGCCGACAGGCCGCGCCCGGTCGCCGACGGGCCGCGATCGCTCGCCCCCGGGCGAGAGGACGCACCCGTACCGTCTTCACGCGGCGCCAAGGGCAAGTCGCGCATCCAGCCGGATGCTCCGCGGGAGGTGCCCGCCTCCACGGAGGGAGCACCCTCCGATCGCGGTCCGAAGTCGAAGCGCCCGCGCAAGAAGAAGGAAGACGCGCCGGCGCGTCCGATGCTCGTCGCCGTTCCGCCGCCGGAGAAGTCGTCGCCTCGCGTCGAGAAGCTCGATGAGCGCCGGGAAGCCGGTGCCGCCGCCGAGCGGCCCGCGCCGGAGCGGCCTGCCGAACGTCCGCCCACGCCGGTCACCCCGCGCGTGGCGACCGAGGGCCGGCCTGCAGCGCCGCCGCGCCCCAAGCGCGAGCTGCCCCCGTACCTCCGCGTGGTGAAATAAGGTAGAAACGCGCTCGAATGGCGCGTGGTCGGGCAGGGGACAAGGCGAAGACGCGGAGCTCTTGGAGGAGCCTCGCGATTGGTGTCGGTGTCCTCGGTGTCGTGCTGCTGCTCGACTTCTTCCTGCGCGACCTCGTCCACGACAGCTCGATCCGCCAGCTCTTGATGCTGGCGGCGTGCAACGTGCTCGTCGCACTGTCGCTCAACGTCATCAACGGGATGGCGGGGCAGTTCTCGATCGGCCACGCCGGATTCGTCGGCCTCGGCGGGTACACGAGCGCGGTCGTCGCGTCGAACCTCCACGAGGCGCTCGGCGGTGGTGAGCCGACGTTCGCGCGTTCGTTCATCGTCGTTCCGGTCTGCCTGCTCGCGTCGGCGGCTCTCTCGGGGCTCTTCGGGCTTCTCGTCGGACTGCCGAGCCTTCGCCTGCGCGGTGACTACCTCGCGATCGTCACGCTCGGCTTCGCGGAGATCTTCCGCCTCGTCATCGCGACGGCGCAAGCGGGTGAAGGCGACAGTGGCATCACGCGTGCGCTGTCACGGCTCGGCGGCCAGAACGGGTACATGGGGATCGACAACCAGGGCGTCCCGCTCTACGCCGGGCCGTTCTGGGTGTTCGGCCTCGCGTTCGTGCTCGGTGTCGTTGCGTGGCGCATCAAGTTCAGCGGATGGGGGCGTGCGCTGCGAGCGCTGCGCGAGGACGAGATCGCCGCGGCCGCGGTAGGGGTCGACCCGACGCGATACAAGGTGACGTCGTTCGTCATCGCGGCCGTCGGCGCAGGCATCGCGGGCGGGCTCATGGCGATCATGCGCGACGGCGTCCCGATCGTGAATCCCGACAACTACAACTTCCAGGCGTCTTTCGACGCGATCACGATGGTGATCCTCGGCGGGTCGGGGAGCGTCACGGGGTCGGCGATCGGCGGCGTGTTCATCACGTTCTCGATCAAGGCCATCGAGCAGGTGCAGGCCACCTCCGCGGTGCAGTCGCTCCGGGAGCAGTTCGAGTCGCTCGACCTCAACGCGCTCCGGATGATCGTGTACGCGATCGTCCTCGTTCTGTTGATGATCCTCCGCCCCGAAGGGCTCCTCGGTGAGCGCGAGCTGTTCCAGAAGCGGCGCCGCCCGCGCGACGCCGGGCCGAAGCCGGATCTCCCGAGCCACGAGCCGCGGGACACGACCGTGAAGGCAGCCTGATGGCGCTCGTCCTCGAGAACGTCACGAAGAACTTCGGGGGGCTCCGCGCGGTCGGCGGCGTGAGCTTCAGCGTGCCGGACAAGGTCATCTTCGGCCTCATCGGTCCGAACGGCGCCGGCAAGACGACCGTGTTCAACCTCATCACCGGCGTCTACCGGCCGGACGCGGGACGCATCCGCTTCGGCAAGACGGAGCTCTCGTCGCTGAAGCCCGCGCAGATCGCTGGTGCAGGCATCGGGCGCACGTTCCAGAACATTCGTCTCTTCGGGCAGCTCACCGTCATCGAGAACCTCCTCGTCGCGTGCGAGCTGCAGAAGAAGGCGCACCTCGCGGCCGCGATCCTCCGTGCCCCCGTGCACTACGAAGACGAAGAGGAGATGCACGAACGCGCGCTCGAGCTCCTGCGCGTCTTCGACCTGCACGAGATGGCCGACGACGCGCCCACGTCGCTCTCCTACGGCAACCAGCGCCGGCTCGAGATCGCGCGGGCGATGATGCTGAAGCCGTCGATCCTGCTGCTCGACGAGCCCGCCGCGGGCATGAACTACGGCGAAGCCGAAGGACTGAAGACGCAGATCCGCTGGCTGCGCGACACGTTCCAGGTCGCGGTCGTGCTCGTCGAGCACAACATGCAGGTCGTCATGGGCGTGTGCGAAGAGATCCACGTCCTCGATCACGGCGAGACGATCGCGCACGGCACACCGGACGAGATCCGGGTGCATCCGAAGGTGCTCGCTGCTTACCTCGGCGAGGAAGAGGAAGCTCCGGCGGTGCGAGCCGCCGTCGAGGAGGTGTCGAACCCGCAGCTACCCAAGGTGGCGGAGTCGGGGCCGGCGCTCGCCGAGTCGAGCCCGGCGCGAAAGCTCTCCGTGCCCGAGCTCGAGAGCCTGTCGAAAGATCTGACGGCCCGCCTCGAGCGCGGGCTCTCGCACGTCGACCAAGCGCGGACGAGCGACGCCGACAAGACCCCGGTCCCGAGCAGCGACAGAGACACTCAGGACGCAAACGTCGATGCGGTCGAGATTGCAGCGGAGCCGACGCGCTCGATCGCGGCGGTGCCGGAAGCGTCGACGTCGGCGCCCGACGTCGAGACGCTCGACGGCGGCTGGGGCGCGGACGACGAGGAGCCGAACGAGGGCGATGGCGGCACGAACCGCGCTCGGCGGAACAAGAAGGACGTGAACTGATGCGCGTCGCTCATCCTTCTCGGGCGCAGGAGTCGCTCGCAGCAGGCTCGCCGTTGCTCGAGCTCACGGACGTGAAGGTCGCGTACGGCGGCATCAAGGCGCTCAAAGGGATCAGCCTCCGCGTCTTCCCCGGTGAGATCGTCGCGATGATCGGCGCGAACGGCGCGGGAAAGACGACGACGCTCAGGTCGATCATGGGCCTCATCCCGCTCGCCGGAGGGACGGTGAAGCTCGCCGGGCGATCGCTTGCCGAACACTCCACGGAGCAGCGTGTCGAGGACGGCATCTCCCTCGCGCCCGAGGGACGCGCGATCTTCCCGAACCTCAGCGTGCGCGAGAACCTCGAGCTCGGTGCCTACCTTCATCGCAACGCGGTCACGATGAAGGAGACGATCGAAGACGTCACGAGGCTGTTTCCTCGCCTCGGCGAACGGATGAAGCAGGAGGGCGGAACGCTCTCCGGAGGCGAGCAGCAGATGCTCGCCATCGGCCGTGCGCTCATGGCGCGTCCGCGTCTACTCCTTCTCGACGAGCCGTCGCTGGGGATCGCTCCGAAGCTCGTGCAGCAGATCTTCCACGCCGTCGCCGAGATCGCGCGGAGCGGCGTGACGATCCTTCTCGTCGAGCAGAACACCCGTATCGCCCTCGCGACGAGCCATCGCGCCTACGTTCTCCGGACGGGCGAGATCGCGCTCGAGGGCGACGCGAAGGAGCTCGCGTCGAACCCCGAGATCCAGGCCGCCTACCTCGGCGGCTGACTCGACGCGCTCAGCGCGAAGGCGCAGCCGCGGTTCAATGCCTCGCTCGCGCGTGCCCGGGCGAGGGCGTTCTCTCCGTTGGCGTAGCCCTGCTTCAACGCAGCGCAGGTCGCCTTCATCCCGGCGAGCTCGGTTCCGTACGGATCGATGCCCTGGAGGATCATCGGCCGTGCGCGAGGTGCCTTGGCGAGGAGCTCCGCCAGGACGGTGTCGAGCGCCTCGGTGCAACGCGCGATGGAGCGCTGGAGCGGCACCGTCAGCGCGGCGTGCGCGTCGGTCGGGCGCTCCGTGAGGGCCTTCTTCCAGAGTGCGCCGAGGCGGGGGCAGGGAAGGGTGCTCGTGGCGGCGACGCCGACCAGCCCGGGCTCGGAGCCGGTCGCGATCCAGTCGAGCACGACGTCCTCCGTCGCGGCCATCTCGATCACGGCCCGCACGCACGACGGGTTGTCGCGGGCGTCGGTCGGAACCGCGAGGAGGACCGACTTCGCGTCGCCGCTCGCTTCGGGCAGCGAGATGCCGTCGCACATCGGACCCCGGGTCTTGGGATCGATGAGCCGCCGCTCGACGGTTGCGTGTGCGGCGGGACCGACACTCGCGAGGATGCCCGCGATGAAACTGCCGTGCTTGCCCGCAGAAAGGCGGAGGACCGCTCCCTCGAGGTCGGCGATGAACGGGACGAGCCGTGCATCTCGGCGTGGAAGGGCCGTTGCGGCGAGCTCAGCTCGCGTCGGATCGGCGAGGGAGGCCTTCAAGAAGGTGGTTCCCCAGCTCGCGTTCCGTGTGACCGCGGTCCAGGCCGCGATGTGGACGTTCACATCCGTTCCGGCTCGGGCCTCGAGCGCCGAGACCGCGCGCGGCTCGCTGTCGGCAAGGCGACCGAGCGCCGCGATCGACTCCCCGCTGGGGTTCGAGGCGAGCCAGGCGACGTCCTTCTTGGCCTCGGCTTCGGCCACGTCCTTCGGCCCGCAGCCGACGAGCGCAGCCGCGGTGAGGAGCACCAGCAGCACCAACGGAAATGAGAACAGGAGCGCCGAATGCCTGAAACGAAGCGCAGGTATGGCCGGAAGCCGTCGCATGGGGGCGCTCAGTTTACCGAGAATTTCGTGAGATCCGCGCGTCTGGAATAAAGGTGGCATCGGTGACGGCGGGTCCGGCATCCTAGACCCTGTGCGTATTGTCATCAGCGGCGGAACCGGGTTCGTGGGGCGGGCACTCTGCCATACGATCGTCGCCCGAGGTGACCTCGCCGTCGTCCTCACGCGCGGACCTTCGCGTGACGTCCGCCATGCCTGCGCGGAGTGCGGCGCGGGTGGCAAGGTCGTGCTCGAGACGTGGACGCCCGAACGGCCGGGGGCGTGGATGGACGTCGTCGACGGCGCGGACGCCGTCGTGAACCTGGCGGGAGCCAGCATCGCGGACGAGCGCTGGACGGACGAGCGCAAGCAAGAGCTCCGTTCCAGCCGTATCGAATCGACGAAGCTCCTCGCGCAAGCGATCGCGCAGGCGAAGCGAAAGCCTTCCGTCTTCGTGAGCGTGTCCGCGGTCGGTTATTACGGCATGAAGGCCGCCGACAAGGTCCTCACGGAGGCCGATCCCCCGGGCGACGACTTCCTGGCGCGCCTCACGAGCGAGTGGGAGAGCGCGGCCGATTCCGCCCGGGACGCCGGCGTGCGTGTCGTTCATCCGCGGTTCGGTCTGGTCCTCGGGCACGGCGGCGGCGTCTACGGCAAGCTCGCGCCGCTGTTCCGCTCGTTCGTCGGCGGTCCCGTGGGAGACGGCAAGCAGTACGTCCCGTGGGTGCACATCCGTGACACCGTTCGTGCCGTCGAGGCGATGATCGTCCGGAGCGACCTCGAGGGCGCCTACAACGTGACCGCGCCCGAGCCGGTCACGATGAACGAGTTCGCCGAGCTGCTCGGCGCGTCGCTCAACCGACCGTCGCTCATGCGCGTGCCCGCCTTCGCGGTGAAAATGGCCATGGGGGCAGAGGCCGCCGAGGCTGTGCTCACGGGACAGCGTGCGATTCCGAAACGTCTCGTGGACGCGGGCTTCGCGTTCGTGTTTCCCGAGCTCGCGTCGGCGCTGGCCGACCTCGCGATCGATCACCGCGTCGCGGTCCCGGCCTGAGCTCAGAGCCGCTCGAGCGTGAACGTGCGCTTCTCGGTCGTCGCGTTCGCCGCGATCGTGCCGAGGTAGACGAAGAGGAGGCGCCTCGAGTCCGCCTCGTAGCGCGCGACCCCGAGCGGGGTGACGGGCGAGGCCGACGACGCGACCGTCTGCCCGTCGAGTGTCAGGCGCCAGCCGTTCGGCGCGTTCAGACCGCCGATCTCGAAAGCAGGGTAGGCGCGCGCTCGAACCGGCGTGAGCTCGAAGGTCGAGACCGCAGCGTTCTCCACGACGGACATCCTGTAAGCGCCGGAGCGGCGATCGAACCCGCCCTCCGTTCGGGCCAAACCGGAGAGCACGCCGAGCTCCGGCGCGCGCGCGTCCGCGACGCGCTCGGCGGCCTCATCGGGGATGACACCGAGGTGGAGCTCGCTCCGCCTGGAGAGCGACTGGGTCGGCGCGAGTGTGAGCGAGCTGCCGGACCAGTGACGCTCGTGCGCCGAGCGTGAGCCGATGTTGCCGTCGGGTTCGTGGAGCAGCGCGCTCATGCCGAGTCCGGACGGTTCCTGGAGGAAGAACGTCACGCTACGGTCCTCGCTGCCCTGGACGACATTCCACTCCCTCGTGCGGTCGACGGAGAACGACGAATGGATCCACCCTGCGGGCAGCGCGAGATCGGACGTCCCGTCGTTCAGGATCTTGGTGTCGATGGCGACGCGCCCGGAGGCATAGATCCACCAGCGCACCATGGTCTTCGCATCGGCGCCCGAAGGCAGTGGGTGATGCGCGAACGTCGTCATCGCGAACCGGACCGGCGTCTCGTCCAAGACGTCGAAGAAGTAGGCGTCGACGTCCGTGCTGGTCCCGACGGTCGTCCCCTCGACCGATGCGAAAAGCGGCTCGAACATCGACGGGGCGAGGTTGGGATTCCCAGGCAGACCGAGGTCGACCACGCGCTCGGGTTTCCAGCCGCTCACGGGCGTGAACTCGAGCTGGAAGAACCCTTTGACCGTCGCCGTTACGGACGAGTCCGGCACGACCGTCACTTCGAGCGGACCGACGGGCCGACCCTGGATCGGCGTTTCGCCGTCCGTTGCGCCGCCGTCGTTCGCAACGGCGTCGCCCGCGCCGTCCGCCGTCGAAGCGTCGATGGTGGCGTCCCTCTGCGAGCCCCCGCTCAGATCGTCGGACAGCAGGAGCGAGCAGCCCGAGAGCGCGAGTATCCCTGCCGTCGCCGCAACACGGACCATCGTGATCGAGGCTATCGTGAGATGTCGACGCGCCGAAGCCGGCATTCGCGACGGCCAGTACGCACACATCGGCCCTCATGGACTCCCGGCGTGATCGCGGTGGGCCGCGTCGCCGATCGTCAGTCGCGGCAGCAGAGGACGCCGCCGCCTTCGCTCGCCGTCTTCGTGACGTTGTTCAGCTCGTCGGCACCGTCCGTCCCGCAAGACCATGTCGCGGGCAGCGCGGCGCAGAGGTCATTCGAGAAGCGATCGAGCGGTCCACACGTGGCTGCGTCGGGTGGGGCGCCGACGTCCCCGCAGCCGAACAGGTCGTTCGTGCCGAGACCGCACGCAGCGCCCCCGCCGCCGCTCTGGCGTACCGCGAAGAACGCGTTCTGACCGAGGACGCCGGCAGCCGCACATCCGGCATTGCCAGACTTCTGGCCCACGGCAGCCGCGGTCTCGCAGACGTGCCAGCCCACCTGACAGAGGTCGGCGACATTGCAGCCTTCCCCTTTCGGGTTGCCGCTGCTGTTGCCGGACATGCGTCCGCATGCCGGTGTCGTCGTCGTCGCGAGGCCGGCGATGGTCCAGCCTCCGGCGCAAGCGGCAATGTCCGGGAACGTCGTCGTCGACGCGAAGCCTTCGCGGGAGCCGTCCGAGCATCCGAGGTCGTTCTCGCACGTGCCGCCCGTACAGACGAGGCTCACGCAGTCGCGCGAGGCAACACACGCTCGACCGTTCGCGCATGCCGGACAGGCTCCACCGCCGCAGTCGATGTCCGTCTCGTCCCCGTCGCGCACGCCGTTCGAGCACGACGGGCCCGCCGCCGCTTCGAGGACGGTCGGAGCGGACGGCCCCGCATCGGTGCTCGACGTTGCTCGCCGAGGCAAGCCGTGGGGCGATGCGTTTTCGTCGGCGTCGGCGCAGCCCGCAAGGATGGCCGATATGGCGAGCGCTCCGATCGCGACGAGGCCAAGGCGTATGCGGTGCTTCATGGGCTAGGCGAGGATTCCGGACGCTTTGCCGGTGCTCTTGTACGCGCCGTCTCCGAGCGAAGGCATGTTCACGCCGTACAGCTTGAGCAGGTCGACGTAGAGGTCGGTCATGTTCCGGTTCTCGCCGAGCGACGTGACGTTCGGCGTCCCATAGACCTCCTGCCCGAGCTTCATCTCACCGCTGACGTTCTGGCTCGCGACCAGCAACGGAACGTTGGCGGAGTTGTGCGTGCGTCCGTCGGACATGTTGCTGCCGAGGATCGTCACCGTCTCGCCGAGAATGCCCGCATCGCGCAGGCCGACGATGAGCTCGCCCCAGAGCCGGACCTGCACCTGGTTGATCTGGATCAGCGTCGCCCAGTTGTTGTGCGCGGAGTCGTGCTGCTCCGCTGCGACGCTCGCCGTCGGCCGGTTGGGGCCGATGCCGTCGTTGTACATGATGGTTGCCGCGCGCGTGAGACCGCACTGCATCGCCGCGATGATGATCTTCTGCATCGTGCGGAAGTTCCGAACGTACACCTCGCCGTCGGTCTCGGCCGGAGGACGCTTGCAGGTCGTCGCGTTGGCAGCGCTCACGAGCTCGCCCTCGACCTCGCGGATGCTCTGCGCATAGGCCTCGAGGCGCTGCTTGTCCGCAGCCGAGAGCGTCGACTTGTGGTGATTGTACTGATCGAGGACTCCGTCGAGGATGCTCTTGCGGCGCTTGAGCAGGTACGCCGCCTGCGCGTTCGAGAGGCTGTCGCCTGCGCCGAAGACGCGGGTGAACATCTGCATCGGATCGTTGATGTTCGAGATGGGGCTCGTCGCGTCCCTCCACGCGATCGAGTTCACGTAGTTGATCGAACCGACGCGGTCGTGCCCCTCGTCCCAGCTCGGGACCTGGTTGTAGCCGGCATGCAGACTGCGGATGTTCGACTTCAGGTCGATATCCGCGACGAGCTGATCCAGCGTCTTGGCGCACTTCTGGTAGTTCGGATCCGACGCGGGGTTCGGCGCGTTCGTCGTTCCGACGGGCGTGCCGGAGAGGAACCCCGCCGTGCCGGACCAGTGGACGTCGAAGTTGTTCACCGCCTTGAAGCCGCGCATGACGGCGACGTTCGGGGCGACGCCGAGATCCGCGAGAGGCTTCAGCGCGCCGCCGCGCGTCCCCGCGTAGCCCCAGTCGCCGTTCGCGGCGTCCGGCATCGGCGCGCCACTGCCGAAGAAGCAGCCGATGAACCGCTTCTTCCGCGGCGTGCCCTGGGCATGGGCGAGTTGCATCGGCAGCGCGGACTCGAGCATGGGCAGCGCGATGCACACGCCCAGACCGCGGAGGATGTTTCGTCGGGAGATCATCGTCACTTCGCTCCTCCGTGAGTCACCTTGCGGAATGTGCTGCTCGTCACGAGCCGCAAGATCATCTCGCGCAGGCTCGGCGGCTTGCCGTCGACGGCATGGGTCAGGTACGCGAGCAGCTCTGCATCCTCTCGCGCGTCCACCACGCGCCGAATCGAGTACACGGTGAGCTTCTCCGCCGCGCAGCGATGATAGTCCGGCAGGTCGGCGATCATCGCGTTCAGCTCGCTGAACTTCGCGAACGGCCTTCCGAGGAGGTTGCTGTCCGTCTCGACCGGCCTGCCCGTGTCCGCGTATGCGTTCCGGAGCCGCCCGTGCATGTCGAAGCCTTCCAGACCGAGCCCGATCGGGTCCATGTACGTGTGGCATCCGGCGCACGCCTCACCCGCGTTGCGATGGCTCTCGAGCCGCTGCTTCACCGTCGCGTTCGCCGGGATCGAGTCGCTGACTTTCTTGATCTGCTCGAAGAGCGCCGAGTCCGGCGGCGGAATGACCTTGCAGAGAAGACGATCCTGCACGAGCCGCCCGCGATGGATCGCGCTCGTCTTCAGCGGAGTGGCGCTGAGCGAGAGCCAGCTGCCTTGCTGGAGCACGCCGCCACGCTCGTCGGTCGCCACGCGCGTGAGGTCGGCGCCGACGTCGATCCCGATCAGATTGTAGTGCGTCGCGAGGTCTCGATTGAGGTACGTGAAGCCTGGTCGCACGATCGCCGTGACCGGGAGCCCCTCCTTCACGACGTCCGCCAGCGTCCGCCAGCTCTCGTTGTACATCGCGTTCTCGAGCGTCCCGGGCGCGGTGCCGTCCCACGCACGGAAGTCGAACCACTGGCCCATGAAGCTCTGGACGAAGATCTCCGTCTTCGTGTCGAGCAGACGCTCCACCTCTGCGCGAAGGACCTCCGGACGCGAGAGCGATCCGTCCTCCGCCTTCGACCACAGCTCGTCATCGGGGATCGAGGCCGTGAACATGAACGAGAGCCGATTGGCGATCTCGTATGCATTCAGCTCACGTTCGCCGCTCACATCCGGGCTGGGCGGCGTCTCGATGCGCGTCACGAACTGCGGCGCGAGGAGGACCGTGCCGAGGACCATGCGCATCGCGTCGAGAAAGACATCCTTGGGCTCGGTGACCGACGTGCCCGCAAGCGCGAGGCCGTCGGAATAGCGCGCCGCGAACGCGTCCCGCTCGGCCGGCGCGAGCGGCCGACCGTAGGCGCGGGCGGCAAACCGTTCCACGACCGACCGCGCACATGCGTCGTACGGAAGCTGGTCGGTCGAGCCCGCCGTGCAGGTCATCACCTTCGATGACGCGACGACGCGGTCGAGGATCGTCTCGAGCGTCTCGGACAGATCCCGGGCCGCCTTCGTGTCGAGGTTGCTCCAAGGCACCGCGTCGAAGCCGGAGAACTGCGTGGTCGCCGTCCACTGCTTCTGGAGATCGAGCGGAAGTCGCTCCCCGATGAGATCGGAGATGGCGTTGAGGTACTCGCGGTTCGACAGGTTGCGCGTCATCGCAGGGCCCGCCGCGAGTCGCTGGCCGAGAGAAGCCAGAGCAGGATCTTCGCCGTCCGTGCTGCCGCGTTCCTTCAGGAGCGAGTCCGAGAGGTCGTTGCATCCCGTTGCCGTCGCCGTGGCGGCCGCAGCCGACAGAGAAAGGACCAAGCACGTACGCCAACCCATGGCGCTCCCGGACAGCAAGGCGTGTGCCGTCTACGCCGACGAAAGAGGTCCGGCATTTCGCGCCCCCATGGGCCCGCGGACACACCTCACCAGTGGGATCGACGGCTACCCACGTCGCTCGAACGTCCGCGCAGAATCGCGCGCATCCGTCCTGATCCAGCCGCCCCGAGCCCGTGCTCGAATCGAGCAATGCTTGCGCAATGACGGATCGGGCGCGTGCTCCGCCGGCGTTCAGGCGGCGATGCCGCGCGAGCGGAGGACGTCGCGAAGCACGGCCTGAACCTCGGGCGTCGTCGTGTGCATCGCGCTTCTCGCGAGCTCGATGAAGCGGGCGCCGCGGGAGCGCTTCAGGCCTTCGAGCGCTGCGGTCCGGTCTGCGGGCGCGCCGTGCTCGAGCTGGCCGAGCAGGAACTCCGCGGCCTCCATCGTGTCGACGCGCGCGAGAGCTCGGAGCGCGGAGGCGCGCACGTTCGGCTGCGAGGACTCGCGGACGATGCGCGAGAGCGGATCGAATGCGTGCTGGAAGTAGAGTGACTCGACCGCCTTCGCCGCTTGATCGACGACCGCCGCATCACTGTCGCGCAGACCTGCACGCACGGTGACGAAGCTTCGCTTGAAGAAGAGCTGCTGCATCGCGGCGAGGACGGCGACCTTCACGGCGCGCTCCGGCCGCTGGAACAGCTTCTCCAGCGGCGAGAGAACGGCGTAGAGCTGCAGTTGCGCGAGCTGATCGGCGAGGCGCACTCGCGCGTTGATCGCCGGCGCGCTCGCGTCGTCCGGGCGACCTTCGACGGCGAACGCCGTCAGACGCGCGAGCATCGCCTTTCGTCGGATCAGATCCGGCCAGCGGCGATCGAGGAGCACGTCCGCGCAGGCTTCGGCGGCGCTGCCTTGCTGCTCCCACTCGATGAGGTCGACGTGCCAGACATCCGGGAAGTGGTTGTCCTGCCGGAGGTGCGAGGGCAGGGGAGCCGTGTCGATCGGCTCGTCGCGGACGCCGTCGTACCGCTTTGCCGCGCGGGCGTAGTGCTTGCGGCGTGCGTCCTCGAGGTCCATCTGCGCCAGCTCCTGATAGAGCTGACCGACGCGGGCATAGTGGCCGACCTCTCCGAACGCGAGGATGCCTGCGAGGAGGGCGTTCTCCGCGATCTCGGGCGGCGCGCCGCGCTCGAGATGTTGTTTCGCGACGGCGCGCCAGAGCTCGGCTTGCATCACGACGTAGTGCGCCGAGGCGCTCGCCATCCCGAGGACGCGGGCGTAGTCCGCCGCTTCGCGTGCGAGGGTGGCTGCGGCCGAGAGCTCGCCGCGCTCCTTCGCGGCGCTCAACGCGTCTTCGAAGTACTGGAGCGCGAAGTACTTGAGGTGGTCTTCGCGCAGGATTCGGATGCAGTTGACGAAGCCTTCCAGCACGTCCTCGAACATCCCGCCCTCGCGCCCGATCTGGACGAGGACCTGGAAGCAGTCGAACGCGCGTTCGCGCTGGCCGACGCTCTCGAAGTAGTCCGCGGCCTCCTCGAGGAGGCGCACCGCCGCGACCGTCGCTTCGCGCGCTTGCCTCGTGTCTCCGCACTTCTTGGCGCAGCGCGCGAGGTTGAACTGAACGAGCGCCGCGTTGTACGCGTCGGCGCCGCCAGAGGCGACCTGGGCGAGGCGTGACCAGAGCGCTCGTGCGCCGCGCCAGTCGTCCGCCTTCTCGCGGTAGATCGCGGCCGCGGCGACGAGACCTGCGTTCTCCATCTCGCGGGCGGCGCCGGCCATGTCGTTGGTCGCCGCGAGCGTACGCGCTCGGTCGACGGCGGTGACGCTCGGCATGAACGCGAGCGCGCGCTTCCAGCCGTCCGGCTCGGAGAACGCCATGTACCACTGCACGGTGAGCGCGCTTCGGCCGTCGTTGCGGCGGGCGAGCACCTCGACGAGAGGACGGAGGACCGAGAGATAGTCGTGCTCCGCAACGTGCGTCTGCTGCGCGGCCGCGACGAGCGAGTTCGCTGCGTCGTCGAGGTCGCCGCGATTGAGCGCGGCTCGCGCGCGCTCACGCAGGTGGTAGAGGTCGTCGAGCATCCGGCCGGAGTGTAGCCCGAAAGGCCCGGCGTCGCGCTCAGGTCGGCGGCAGGCTCGAGCGCTCGGCGGCGGCTTCGCGCCGCTTGCGGATGTTCTTCGGCAACGAGACGAGCGTCTCGACGAGGCCGATGAAGACGTAGAAGGAGAGGAGCCAGACGAGGACGAAGGCGGGCTTCGTCTGGAGCGAGACGATCGCGCTCGAGGCGACGGCGAACAGGACGAGGCCGATCGTCCGCGCATTGAGCCTCAGGTCCTTGAACGAGCGGAAGCGGATGGTCGACACCATCAAGAACGCGAGGAAGGCCGTCAGGACCATCATCGGGTAGACGTACTTCGGCCCGGCCAGGTCCCCGCTGATCGCGTGGTTGGCGACGACGAGCGAGATGAGGATCCCCGCGGCGCCCGGGACGGGGAGACCGACGATGTACTTGCCCGGCTTCGTCGGCTTGCCGCTCTCGCTCATCGAGAGGACGTTGAACCGAGCGAGACGCACGGCGCCGGCTCCAGCGAACGTGAACGCGATGATGATCCCGAGCGTGCCTTTTTGGACGAGCGACCACTTGTAGACGAGCAGCGCCGGCGCGACGCCGAACGAGATGACGTCCGCGAGCGAGTCGATCTGCAGGCCGAACGCGCTCTGCGTCTTGGTGAGCCGCGCGACACGCCCGTCGAGCATGTCGAAGAAGAGGGCGTACACGAGGAGGAGCGACGCACGGTAGTAGTCGTCGTCACCCGTGGCCGTCGCGCTCAGGCGGATCGAGTCGAACCCGCAGAAGATGCTCGAGAGCGTGATCATGTTCGGCAAAAGGAAGAGGGTCTTCCTCAAGTCGAGCTTTCGCCGGTGTGCGGCCATCCGACAGACTCTGCCTTAGCCCGGGCCCATCGTAAAGAAGCCCGTTCCGACGGACCGGTCAGGCGGCGGGGGCGGTCCCCAGGAGGGTCCCCCGCGCCGGGCGGCACCGCAGCACCGCCGCGGGCTCGGGCCGGAGTCCAGCCGCCGACCAAGCCCCTGGACGTGGCGGACCTCCAAGGAAATTGGCCCGGGAACGAGCAGGGGCCTACCCTCATTCCATGCGCTCTCGTGTGCCATCCGGTCTGGTGGCTCGTGCCGCGGCGTGCTCGTTCCTGCTCGCCGCTGCCCTCCCGAGCCTCGCTTGCTCGCGCGCGGACAGCGCCGCCGACCGTCATTTCGCCGAGATGCGTGAGGCGATCACGAAGGTCCAGGCGGATCAGGACCGCGAGAGCCAGCGGTTCGGGCTGCTCGAGGGCGCGGCCGCGGACGAGAAGGTCGAACGAGCGCCGCGCAGCGCGAAGCCGTCGCCGCCGCCCCCTTCGCGGACGCGGACAGTGCAGCTCGGCGACGCGGAGTCGGGCGCCGAGAGCGACGACCCGAACGATCCGAACGCCCGACCGGAGATCCGCCTGCAGGGCTCCGGCATGGGGGCGTCACGGGCGACGCGCGGCAGGTCGCGGGGGCGGGAAGACCGTGACGACGTGCGCCTCTCGCCCGCGGACGACGGCACGCCCAAGCCGTCGATCATGGATCCGGAGGCGAAGCGCAATTACGAGAACGCGCTCGCGCTCGTCAATTCGAAGCAGTATGACCGCGCGCTCGAGGCGCTCGCGGGCTTTCTCGTCCGCTGGCCCGATCATCCGTACGCGGAGAACGCGCTCTACTGGAGAGGCGAGGTGTTCTTCGCGCGCGGTGAGCATCTCCGTGCGGCGGAGCAATTCGAGGCGGTGCTCGCGCGCTTCGGCGGCGGCAACAAGGCGCCGGACTCGCTGCTCAAGATCGGCCTGTGCCACGAGCGGCTCGGCTCGTCCGAGCGCGCGAAGGAGTACTGGGACCGCCTGCGACGGGAGTACCCGCAGAGCGACGCGGCGAAGAAGATCCCGCAGTCGAGCGACGAATCACGAAACCGTGGAGTCGGTCCGAAGGAGAGTCGATGAGCTTCGTGTTTCCTTCTCTGAACAAGCTGGCCCATCGGCGGGCGGTCGCCGTCGCGCTCGGCTTCGCGCTGCCGCTGTCGCAGGTCGCGATCGCGTCCGCGCAGCAGACGGGCGGCACAGACCCGGGAGGTGGCGGTGCGGCGTCCGGACAGGGCGCATCTCCGGGCGGCACGACCACGACCACCGTCCCCGGCCCTTCGACGACCACCTACTTTCCCGGTGGCGTTGCGCCGACGCCCCCCGGAAGCACGCTGGGCGGAGGCAACGTCCAGTTCTCCTCCTCCAAGCCCATCACGGGCAACGAGCGCGACTCGTTCGACTTCCGGCCCGGTGCCGGCACCCAAGGCACGGTGCGCGGCGACCCGAACGCGTCGTTCGTCGTCGGCGGTGGCGGTGAACGCAGCGGCTTCTCCGGAACGGTCCCGAACCAGCACGTCGTCCGTCGCGGCGACACGCTCTGGGGCATCTGCGGCTACTACTTCCAGAACCCGTACCAGTGGCCGCGAATCTGGTCGTACAACGCGCAGATCCAGAATCCTCACTGGATCTACCCAGGCGACCAGGTGAAGCTCCGCCAGGGCGGCGCAACGGCCGGCGAGATGCCGGTCGCCGCGAACGGCGCGCAGCAGAACATCACCGACCGCCGGCGCCAGGTCCCGCCCGACACGATCTTCCTCCGCAACCAGGGCTTCATCGAGGACGACTCGAGCAACTGGGGCGAGATCACGGGAGCCCGCGAGGACAAGATCTTCCTCACCGACTTCGACGAGGTCTACCTCCGCATGGGCGGTGACCGCGACGTGAAGATCGGCCAGGAGCTCACGGTGTATCGGCCGATCAAGTCGCAGCCCGGCGGTCGCCTCATCGAGATCCAGGGCACGGTGAAGGTCGACCAGTGGAATGCGAAGGACCGCATCGCGCGCGCCCGCATCGTCGAGACGCTCGACACGATCGAGCGAGGCGCACGCGTCGGCCCGATCATGCGGAAGTTCGAGGTCGTGCCGCCGTCGCGGAACGACAAGGACGTCGAGGCGTCGATCATCTCGAGCATCCACCCCCACAACTTCTACGGACAGAACCAGATCGTGTTCCTCGACAAGGGCGACGAGGACGGCCTCAAGCCGGGCAATCGGCTCTTCGTCATCCGCAAGGGGGACGGGTTCCACAAGACCCAGCCCACGGGCAGCGCCGCGAAGCGCATCGCCATCGAAGACCCGTCGCCGGCCGCAACGGAGAACATCACGAAGCCCCGAAGCGACGCCTCCCTCCCCGAGGAGGTCCTTGCGGAGCTGCGCGTGATCCACGTGAAGAAGGGCACCTCGATGGCGCTCGTCACCACGTCCCGCCGCGAGATCGAGCTCGGCGACAAAGCCCACGCCCGCCGCAGCTACTGACATCCCCGAGCCCGAACCCGAGGATCTCTCCCGCAAGGTCTCGGGATGGAGCTCGAGATGACGCCGGACGACGATGCTACGAATCATGCCTCCGTGTCCCCAAATCTGGCCGCCACGTCGCATGCGCTCGCAGCCGCTCCTCACTCCGCCGCCGACTCGACGACCGGCGGGGTCGCGTCCGTTTCGTCGTCGTCCACAC
>JAFAER010000038.1 GCA_023423895.1 Pseudomonadota bacterium | reverse complement strand
CGTGGGTTAGATCTCGGGCTGCTCACGAACTTCTCTCGCGAATGAAACGCGGCCGGGAAAGGCGTGGCGAGGGCCGAACCTCGGCGCCTCGCGGTGGCGAGGTCGAATGGCGACCTGCGCCGCGCTCTCCCGCAGCACGCGGCTCGTCGGGAGGGGCTGGCAGGAATCGCACTCGCAGCTCTGGGTGCGCGCCGAGCCGCGAGAAAACTCGATACACAGTGACTCAGATTCAAGCGCAGCCGCGTCGCGGCAGCGCGGATTCCGGTCGGGGGACGACCCCGGCTCACACGGAGGTCTCCTCCGCTTCGCTGGCGCTCGGCGTCGCGAATCCTCCCGACACGTTCGCGGCGCTCGGGCTCACGAACGAGCTCGTCCGGGCGGTCGCCCAGGAGGGCTACACCCGACCGACGCCGATCCAGGCGCGCGCCATCACGCCCGTTCTCGAGGGACGCGATCTGCTCGGTTGCGCGCAGACTGGAACCGGCAAGACCGCCGCGTTCGTCCTTCCCGTGCTCCAGCGTCTCGCACGCTCGGCCCGCAGCGGAAAGGTCCGCGCGCTCGTCGTCGCACCGACGCGCGAGCTCGCGATCCAGATCGACGAGCGCATCACCGCCTACGGACGTCATCTCGGCCTGCGCCACACCGTGATCTACGGCGGCGTCGGTCAGCGCGCGCAGGAAGATGCGCTCGGTCGTCGTCCCGACATCGTCGTCGCGACGCCGGGCCGGATGCTCGACCTCATGGAGCAAGGTTTCCTTCGTCTAGATGCGGTCGAGATCCTCGTGCTCGACGAGGCGGATCGCATGCTCGACATGGGCTTCATCCATGACGTCCGGCGAATCGTCGCGGCGGTACCGCGTGAACGGCAGACGCTGCTGTTCTCGGCGACTATTCCCTCCGAGATCGCGAAGCTCGTCGCCAGCGTTCTCCGCGATCCGGTTCGCATCGACATCGCGCCGGAGGTCACGACCGCAGAGCGCGTCGAGCAGTGCGTGTACTTCGTGGCGAAGGCCGACAAGCGGCATCTGCTCGAGAAGTTGATCCGCGATGAGAGCGCCGAGCGTTCGATCGTCTTCACACGGACGAAGCACGGCGCGAACCGTCTCGCCGAGCAGCTGTCCCGCGCAGGACTGCGCGCGGAGGCGATTCACGGGAACAAGTCCCAGGGCGCACGCGAACGCGCGCTCGAGGGCTTCCGCTCCGGGACGTTGCCGGTGCTCGTCGCGACCGATCTCGCTGCGCGCGGGATTGACGTCGACGGCGTCAGCCACGTCTTCAACTTCGATCTGCCGAACGTCCCCGAGAGCTACGTGCACCGCATCGGTCGTACGGGGCGCGCCGGTGCGAGCGGTCGGGCGATTGCGTTCTGCGATGCCGAGGAGCGTCCGCTGCTCCGCGACATCGAACGCTTCGTGAAGAAGGCCATCCCCGTCGCCGGCACGGCTGTCCCGGTCGCAGCATCGAGGGCCGACCATCCTGCTGAACGTCCTGCTGAACGTCCTGCTGAACGCCCCGCGGTCGCTGCCGCGGCGCGCCCTGCGGGCGAGGGTTCGAAGTCGACACGACGCAATCGATCGCGTCGATGGCGAGGAGCACGCGTCAACTAACAGAGATCGACCAACTTCGCATGGCGCGGCGCGGTCCACCAGGCCGCGCCTTCTTTGAAGGAGAGAGCGCATGGCAAACCCGAGCATGAACAAGCGTCTGAAGGAGCGGCAGCGCCAGGAGAAGCAGCGCGAGAAGGCCGCGAAGCGGATGGAGCGCAAGGCCGAGAAGGCTGACCGTCCCGCCGGGGAAGCCGGCGTCGATCCGGATATCGCGCACATCATCCCGGGGCCGCAGCCAGTCGTCGAAGACGATTTCTGAGAGCGCGCGCCTCCTAGACGAATGAGGCGAGACGACGAGCGGCGACTGGGCACGCGAAGGTGCCTGGCGCCGCTTTCGTCATTTCGAGGCCGCCGTCAGCGCAGTCGCGTGACGTACCAGGCTCCGCGCCACGCCGTCATCTCGGCGATGTCGAGATGACGCTCCTTGCCGTCGATCATGAACGTGAGCTTGGAGTGCTTCACGCGCCAGAGCGGCTTCTTGAAGTCCTTCTTCTTCGGCGTGATCTGGACGATCGAGCGACCGAGCTCGAAGGAGACGAACCTCGCGTGCTCGATGCCCTTCATTCGCTTGTGGCTTCGCTCGACCGAGCGACGGAAGGGGATCGAGACCTTCTTCTCCCAGGTCTTCTGCGGATCGGGAGAGTCCTTCGTCGCAACGTATCCGTCGCGCGGAAAGAGCGCGTCGCTGGCGAGGTCGGGGTTGTTCTGCGAGAGCGCCTCGAGCAGGTGGCGCATGCGCAGCGTGAGATCGTCGCCGCTCGACGCGGGCATCGCCGTGTCGTCGAGGCCCACGCTTGCATCGGGCGTCGCGCCGGCGCCGCCCTCGGGACCGGCATCGAGCGCGTTCTGAACCGTGACGGATGCGTCGGCCGTCGCCGCGGCGGTGCTCTTCTCGGAGCAACCGCCGGCGACCACGGCCGTCAATGCGGCGGCGATGACGAGCCCCCGCGACCGCTTCGACATGTCAGGCCAGGTTCGGCAGCGGGACGATGTCGACGTGCAAGACTTCTTCGAAGGCACGGATCTCGTGGAAGCACGCCTCGCTCGGACGCGAGACGACGCGGAGCTTCGCGCACGACGCTGCGCCGCCCTCGAAGACGGTGTTCGTCACCTCTTCGACGTTGATCCCGTGACGCTTGATGACGGCGAGCACGTTGGCGAGCGTTCCGACCTTGTCGACCATGCGGATGACCATCTGGAACCGCGCGTTCGAGAGGTTCATCACGTTCTGGACGTTGGGCACCTGTCCCTCGAGGAGGAACGAGCGGATGATGCGGACCGTCTCGCTCGCGATCGCGAGCTGCGCCTGGTCGGTCGACGCGGCGATGTGCGGCGTCGCGTAGAGGAAGCCTCCCGTGGCGCTCGGCGTCGTCATCGTGAAGAGGTCGGTCGAGACCTCCTTCGTGCCGCGTGGCTCGTTCGGGATCACATCGAGCGCGACGCGAAGCCCGCGGTTCTTCACGGCCTCCTGCATCGCCTCGTAGTCGACGAGATCGGGCCGCGCGCAGTTGATGAACATCGCGCGCTTCGGCATGAGCTCGAAGATCTTACGGTTCACGCACTGGCGCGTGCGCTCGTTGAGCGCGAGGTGCAGCGTGAGGATGTCGGACTTCGATGCGAGGTCCTCGAGCGAGTGGCAGTAGCCGATGCCGAGCTCGGCGGCGCGCGCCGGCGTCAGGTTCTTGCTCCAGCCGATCGGGTGCAGTCCGAACGCCTTCGCGCGCGACGCGACGTCGCGGCCGATCGCGCCGAGGCCGGCGATGCCGATCGTCTTCCCGTAGAGGCCCTCGGCCTTGCCGTAGTCGAGGCGCTCCCACTTGCCGCTCCGGAGCGAGGCGACCGCGTCCGGGATGCGCCGGTCGAGAGCGACCATGAAGCCGAAGACGAGCTCGGCAACCGCGGACGAGTTCTTCCCCGGGCAGTTCGCCACGTAGATGCCGCGCTCGCTCGCGGCCTTCACGTCGATCGTGCTCGTCTCGGCGCCGGCGCGCACGATGAGGTTGAGCTGACGTGCGCTCTCGATGGCCTTGCGTGTGACCTCTTTCGAACGGACGACGAGGATCCCGACGCCGGGGATCTTCGATTCGAGCGTCTCCTTCGTCACCTCCGGCTCGTACAGCACGTCGACTGGAAGGGTGCGCAGCTCTTCGACTGCACGGGGGTGAAGCTTGTCTGCAACGAGGACACGCATGGCGGCGCGCATCCTAGCCGAAGGCTCGGAATTTAGTAGGTCAATCGCTTGATTTCGCCGTCGATTCAGAAGAACCGCGACAACGCCGGCTGTGTCATCTCGGGCCTCTCCGACAGGCCTGTCCGGTCGGGTCGAGCGGAGGCCGTCGAGGCCGGTGCGAAATCATCGAGATCCGCCCGTCGGCGACACCGGGGTGTGGTCGTCGCCCGCCGCGCCGGCACGAATGACATCCAACGCTCCCGGGCCCCGACCGCACGCACGCACGCGCGCCGTGCGAACGATCTTTCTCACCGCTCTCTGGCACTCGTCATCGCTTGTGGCAGCAGCTCGCCGGGCAAAGGACATCTGCTCGGTCTGCTGCCCGGGTCTCGACCGGATCAGCCGCGACGCGCCGGCCGACGGAGGCGCTTGCGAGCCCGCCGCCATCCCGAGCCTCTTCCTCTGCACGGCATGTGGTGACGCGTCTGCAAGGACGGCGAGAACGCCTGCAACTGCCCAGCCGATTGCCCGACGCCGCGGCCGCGCCTTCGTTCCGCGGTGCGCTCGTTGCACCGCACGCGGCGCGGAGGTGTGACGATGCTGAAGTCCAAGATCACTGCCGCCGTGCTCACACTAGGTGTTGCCGCGCTCTGGAGCTCCCAGGCCGCGGCGCAGGATCCGATGGCGACGCCGCCCATCGGCACCGGGCTGGGCACGGGGGAGAGAGCGGAGCGCGAAACACGCCGACCGAACCTGCCGATGCTCGCGAGCGGAGCCACGATCCTCGCTGCGAGCTACACGCCTGCGGTCCTCGTTGCGATGAACAGCGAGCGTCAAGGCGACGACCGCCTCTACATCCCGGTTGCCGGGCCGTGGCTGAATCTGGCGGAGCGAGGCGGATGCGCCCCGAACTCGTGCGAGACCGAGGCGCTCTACAAGGCAGGGATCGTCGCGATGGGCGTCGCTCACCTCGTCGGTACCGGCCTCGTCATCGGCTCGTTCATCGCGCCCGAGACCCGAACGGTCACCCGTTCCGCCAAGGCCGTGGTCGTCCCTACGTCCATGGGGCGGGGCGGAGCTGGCCTGTCCGTGGTGGGGAGATTCTGACGCGTGTAGCATGCACGTTCCCCGCCTGAAGCGCCGCCGCGCCTCATGGAGACGCGTGCTCAGGCGGGGAGGCGTGCTCGTCCGCGACGAGTGGTGACGACCACCTCGCCACCGTCCTCCGAGAGGAACGGCCCGAGCTGCGTCTGAGCGAAGCGAGTCATCTTCGCGTCGAAGGGGCCGCCGCGGCCCTTGTCCTGCGCCTCGCGTTTGACCTGCAGGTAGAGATCGCCGCGTGGCCCCATGCGAAGCGTGCTCGGATCGAGCGGCTCTTCGGTGCCGTCACTGAGAACGAGGATCGCGTCGTCGCCCTCGGCCTTGATGCTGCGGACGAAGAACGGCACGTCCTCGACCGTGAAGTACGTCCAGTCGTAGCCGTTCGTGAGGATGTAGCGCCCGTCGTCGGGGTGTCGGGCGATCCACGTGTGGAGCGCGGCGGCGAGCTTCGGATGCTCGACGACGGCGTCGTCGTGGAAGAAGCGTCCCTCGCCGTCGAGCCGCAACGTGCTCTCGCGCGAGCGTCCTTCGGGGGCGGGGAAGCGGAAGAACTCGGGATGGTCGCCAGGCTTCATCGCCGATGAAGGTAAGGCGGGCAGGCCCTTCCCGGCATCCGATCCGCTGCGGAAGCACGCCATGCGGCCACGCACCGCCGAGAGCGCCTGGTCCCCCTCACGTCTTGACGCCCCACGGCTGCGGCCTATAAAGCCTTCAAAAGATTTTGAAACTTTCGAGCCCCTCAGAAATTCGAAGGAAAGCGCGATGTATGACGGCCTGAGCGCCTTCGTGGAGACCCTCGAGCGCGAGGGTGAGCTCGTACGCATCCGGCGCGAGGTCGATCCGAACCTCGAGATCGCCGAGATCGCCGACCGGACGATGAAGGCGGGGGGCCCCGCGCTCCTGTTCGAGAGGCCGAAAGGCTCACGCTTTCCGCTTCTCATCAATGCCTTCGGATCGCGGCGGCGCATGTCGCTGGCGCTCGGAGTGCAAGACCTCGAGGAGCACGCGCGGGCGATCGCCGAGCTCGTTCACACGAAGGCACCGGGCAGCGCGCGCGAGCTCGCGGAGATGGCGCGGAAGCTCCCGGCCCTCAGCCACGCGGTGCCGCGGAAGGCGACGCACGCGCCTTGCCAGGAAGTGGTGCTCGAAGGCGACGCGGTCGATCTCGAGGCCTTGCCCGTCATGACGACGTGGCCGAAGGACGGCGGCCCCTTCTTCACGCTCCCGAACGTCATCACGCGCGATCCCGACACGGGCGCGCGCAACATCGGCATGTACCGGATGCAGCGCATCGACCGGCGAACGACGGCGATGCACTGGCAGATCCACAAGACCGGCGCGCGGCACTTCCGTCGAGCCAAGGAGCTCGGCAGGCGTCTCGAGGTCGCGGTCGCCTTCGGCGGCGATCCTGCGCTCACCTACGCGGCTACGGCGCCGCTGCCCGACGGCATCGACGAGTGGATGTTCGCCGGCTTCCTCCGCGGCCGTTCGGTGGAGCACGTCCGCTGCAAGACGGTCGATCTCGAGGTGCCTGCGTGCGCCGACTTCGTGCTCGAGGGATACGTCGACCCGAGCGAGCCGCTGTTCGACGAAGGGCCCTTCGGCGATCACACGGGTTATTACACTCCGGTCGACCCCTTCCCGCGCTTCCACGTGACGTGCGTGACGCATCGGAAGAACCCGGTCTACCCGTCGACGCTCGTCGGTCCACCGCCGATGGAAGATGCGTGGCTCGGTAAGGCCACGGAGCGGCTGTTCCTTCCGCTCCTCCGGATGATGTTCCCGGAGGTCGTCGACATGAATCTGCCGATCGAGGGGGCGTTCCACAACCTCGCGATCGTCTCCATCAAGAAGCAGTACCCGCACCATGCGACCCGCATCGCTCACGGCCTCTGGGGCGCGGGGCAGATGTCCTTCACGAAGGTGATCTGCGTCGTCGACGAGGACGTCGACGTGCAGAACACGGGCGAGGTCGCGTGGCGGCTCCTCGCGAACCTCGATCCGAAGCGTGACGTCTCGATGGTGGACGGACCGGTCGACCAGCTCGACCACGGCGCCAGCCAGGCGCTCTGGGGCGGGAAGATGGCCATCGACGGAACGAAGAAGTGGCCCGAGGAAGGCTACAAGCGTGACTGGCCGGACGTCTGCACGCAGGACGACGCGATCAAGGCGCGCGTCGACGCGATGTGGTCGGAGCTCGGGATCCCGCTCCGTCCTGCAGCCGCGAGCGCTGCGGGCAACATCCGCGGCAAGGTGGAGCCAGACCTCGCACGACGAGCGGTCTCACCCGGCGAGCACGCGGACGCGAACCGCGAGATGTTCGACCGCATCGCGCCGACCTATGACCGCCTGAACCGCGTCATGTCGCTCGGCATCGATCGGCGCTGGCGCGTGCGCGCGCTCGAGATGATGCGCCCGGCGATCGACGGCGCCGCCGAGCCCCGCGTCCTCGACCTCTGCGCGGGCACGCTGGATCTCGCCGCGCTCGTCGAGGAGACATTCCCGAAGGCGCACGTCGTGGCGTGTGACGCGTCCGAGAAGATGCTCGCCCTCGGCCGCGCGAAGGTGCAGCAGGTCGAGTGTGTCGTCGGTGACGCTCTCGCGCTCCCATTCGAAGACGCCTCGTTCGATGCGGTCGTGTGCGGTTTCGGAGTCCGCAATCTCGCCGATCTTCGCAAGGGGCTGCGCGAGGTGCGTCGCGTCCTGAAGCCGCGAGGCATCTTCGTGACCCTCGAGTTGTTCCGTCCTCGGGGAGCGGCCTCTCGCTTCGTCCACGGGGCGGGCCTGCGTTACGCGCTCCCCGTCCTCGGCGCTGCGCTCGCGAAGGATCGTGAGGCGTACGAATACCTCGCCGAGAGCATGGAGGGCTTCGTCACGCGCGAGGCCTACGAGCGCCTCCTCGAGGAAGAGGGCTTCGGCCCGGTCGACGGGACCGACCTCACGCTCGGCATGGCGTCGATCGTCCGAGCCCATGCTCCACGAAGCGCGCGCGAGGAAGCCGCACAATGACGACGACGAACGGCACGAACGGCACGAAGCGCAAGATCGTCGTCGGGATCACGGGCGCCAGCGGCGCTCCGTATGCGAAGCGCCTCCTCTCGTTCCTCTCGCACCGCGTCCGCACTGCCGGTGACATCGAGGTCGGCGTCTGTCTGTCCTCGACCGCGCCCGAGGTCTGGGCGCTCGAGTGCGGCGGCGACCTTCGCGAGGAGATCGACCTGCCGATCTACGGCATGCGCGACTACAAAGCTCCCTTCGCCAGCGGCAGCGCAGGGTGGGACGCAATGGCGATCGTGCCGTGCTCGATGGGCACCTGCGCGCGCGTGGCCCACGGCATCTCGGACACGCTCCTGACGCGCGCCGCTGACGTCATGATCAAGGAGCGTCGTCCGCTCGTCCTCGTGCCGCGCGAGACGCCGCTCTCGGTCATCCACCTCGAGAACCTGACCGCGCTCGCCCGCGTGGGGGCGACGATCCTCCCGGCGATGCCGTCCTTCTACGGCAAGCCGGAGGGGATCGACGGGCTGCTCGATACCGTGGTGGGGCGCGTGCTCGATCACCTCGGTCTCGAGCACGACCTCTTGAAACGCTGGGGGACGAAAGAGAAGGAAGGTCGTTCATGACACGGTTCATCGACCAGGCGTTGGCTCGCGCCGGCCTTTCACCCGTGCAGCCTGCACGTCGCCGAGGAGACCTCGACTCGGTCCGCGCGCTCCTTGGCTCGCTCGGAGAGATCGATCTGCTGGCGCTCGGCGCGCTCGCGGACGCGATCCGGACGGAGGAGCACGGCGATGTCGTTCGGATCCATCCGACCGCTTCGAATGACGTGGTCTGGATCGGCGAGGCGGCGAGCGAGCTCGAGCTGCTCCGTGCGGTCGCGGTTGCCCGCATCACGGGGCCCCTCCGCGCGCGCATCGGCGTCGACTGGGGACGCCATGGGCTCGAGGTCGCGCAGGTCGCGCTCGGGTTCGGCGCGACGGACCTCACGGGGCCGATCACGCGCAAGAGCGGCACGCTCATCTCGGAAGACGAGCTGAAGAAGGTGAAGGGGCAGGGCATGGTCGCCGCGACCGCGTTGAAGCGCCGCGAGATCGCGGCCCTCGTCCGCAACGCCGGACGCGCATGCGAATTCACCGACGAAGGCGACAGCGCATCGGCTTCGACGTCCGCAGCAGCCACGGAGGCCGCCCATGTTTGACGCCATCCGCCAGAAGATCGCTCGCGGCGAGCGCCTCGATTTCGAGGACGGGCTCGCCCTCTTCCATCATCCGGATCTGCTCGCCGTCGGGCAGCTCGCGAACGAGGCGCGCGAGGCGCGCCACGGCGACCGCACCTACTTCAACCGCAACATGCGGATCGAGGTGACCAACGTCTGCGTCGCCTCGTGTCTCTTCTGCTCCTTCGCGAAGCTCGAGGAGCACATGCCCGGCGCGCACACGATGACGCTCGAGGAGGCGTGGAAGGAGCTCGAAGACGCGCGCGCCGGCAACGACGAGCCGCCGACGGAGGTGCACGTCGTCAACGGCCTCCATCCGGGGCTGCCGTTCTCGTACTACGAGGACCTCCTTCGCGGCTTCAAGCGCATCGATCCGAACATCCACTTGAAGTGCTTCACCGGTGTGGAGATCCACTTCTTCGCCCAGCACTACAAGATGACGAACCGCGAGGTCCTCGAGCGCCTGCGCGCCGCGGGCCTCGACAGCCTGCCCGGCGGCGGCGCCGAGATCTTCGACGAGGACGTCCGCAAGCGCATCTCGCACGACAAGGCCAATGCCGACGAGTACCTCGAGGTGCATCGCGTCGCGCACTCGCTCGGGATGCGCTCGAACGTCACGATGCTCTACGGGCACATCGAGACGTTCGCCCACCGCGTCGACCATCTGCTCCGCGTTCGCGCGCTGCAGGACGAGACGAAGGGCTTCCAGGCGTTCATCCCGCTCGCGTTCCATCCGGACGGCAACGGGATGAAGAACCTCCCGGCGCCCACGGCGGTGGACGACCTCCGCACGATCGCCGTCAGCCGGCTGATGCTCGACAACTTCGAGCACATCAAGGCGTACTGGGTCAGCCTCACCCCCGACGTCGCGCAGATCGCGCTTCGCTTCGGCGCCGACGACATCGACGGCACGATCGTGCACGAGACCATCTACAAGGCCGCAGGCACGCGCTCTCCGGGGGCGCTCCGCTACGACGAGCTCGTTCGCCTCATCCGTGAGGCGGGACGTACTCCCATCGAGCGGGACACGCTCTACAACGTCGTCCGCGAGCACGCGAAGGCGAAGGCTCCGGAGGCTTCGATGAAGGTGCGCGATCGCAAGCGCGCGCTGCAGGTGGTGTCATGAGCTCGCTTCGCGTCGTCGGTGTCGAGTACCTCAACGCCCGTCCGCTCTGGGAGTCGCTGCGCGAGGACCCTCGCCTCGATCTTCGTCTGGCTCCTCCGAGCGAGGTCGCGCGTGCGCTCGCCGAGGCCGAGGCCGACGTCGGCCTGATGCCCGTCGCAGCGGCTGCGACGATCGGTGAGCTCCGGGTCCTCCGCAACATGGCGATCGGCGCCCGCGGCAAGGTCCGCAGCGTCGCGATCGTGGCCGAGCGGCCGATCCACGAGCTCGAGTCGATTGCGCTCGATCTGTCCTCGCGCACGAGCGTCGTGCTCGCGCGCCTGTTGCTCGCTCGGCAGAAGCTCACTCCGAGGCTGTTCGGCGCGCAACCGAAGGACGCGATCGCGCAGATCGGCGACCGTCGGGGCGCGCTCCTCATCGGAGATCCCGCGCTGGACGTCGAGGAGAAGTACCCCTACCGGCTCGACCTCGCCGAGGCGTGGCTCGAGTGGACCGGGCTGCCGTTCGTGTTCGCGGCCTGGTTCGCGCGCCCGGACTGCGTCTCGCGCGAGCAGGAGGATCTGTTCCGCATCGCGAAGCAGAAGGGGCTCGCACGGACCGACGCGATCGCGGCCGAGCACGCGGCGCGCTCCGGTCTCTCGGAGGAATCGCTTCGGTCGTACCTCACGGAGTCGATCCGCTACGACCTCGGGGACGAGGAGCTCGCGGGGCTCCAGCGCTTCTGGGCGGAGGCCGCAAAGGCGGGCCTCCTGCCCGCCGCAACGCCGAGCTTCGAGGAGCCGCGCGTGTCGACCTCTCGGCCGACCCTCGACTCCATCCTCTCGCGTGCGGCCGACGGCGAGCGCCTCTCGGCTGCCGAGGGCGTTCGACTCCTGCGCGAAGGGAGCTTCTTCGAGCTCGGGCTCGCCGCCGACGCCATCCGCCGGCGGAAGCATCCGAAAGGCGTCGTCACGTACATCGTCGATCGGAACGTCAACTACACGAACGTCTGCACGACGAGCTGCCGCTTCTGCGCGTTCTACCGGCCCGTCGGGCACGCCGAGGGCTACGTGCTCTCGCGCGAGGTACTCGGCAAGAAGCTCCAGGAGGTGAAGGACGCCGGCGGCGTGCAGATCCTCCTTCAAGGCGGGCTCAATCCCGACCTTCGCATCGAGTGGTACGAGGACCTCTTCCGCTGGATGAAGAGCGAGTACGGCCTCGGGCTGCACGCGCTCTCGCCGGAGGAGATCATCCACCTCTCGCGGCTCGAGGGGCTCACGGTCCGCCAGGTGCTCGAGCGCCTGCACGCGGCCGGTCTCGACTCCGTCCCCGGCGGCGGCGCCGAGATCCTCGTCGATCGCGTCCGCCGCAAGATCGCGAAGGCGAAGTGCACGAGCGCCGAGTGGCTCGACGTCATGCGCGTCGCCCATCACATGGGGCTGCGCTCGAGCGCCACCATGATGTACGGCACCGTCGACACACCCGAGGAGCGCATCCAGCACCTCGTGAAGATCCGGGACCTGCAGGACGAGACGGGCGGCTTCACGGCGTTCTTCTGCTGGGACTTCCAGTTCGAGAGCGGTACGCACATCGCGCCCGGCGACAACGGCACGCACCTGTATCTGCGAACGCAGGCGGTCGCGCGGCTCATGCTCGACAACGTCGACCACGTCGGCGCGTCGTGGGTGACCCAGGGACCCGCCGTCGGTCAGGTGGCGCTGCGCTTCGGCGCGGACGACTTCGGCAGCGTCATGTTCGAGGAAAACGTCGTCTCGAGTGCGGGCACGACGTTCCGCATCGGCGCGGAGGCGATCGAGAAGCGGATCCACGATGCCGGCTTCAAGGCGACGCGACGGAACGTGAAGTACGACTGGTTGACGGAGCCGGCTTGATTCTGGGCTCGCTGGCGGCGTCTTGAAGAGAAGTTCCACAGGAAGGGCGGAAGTGCGGAAGGTCGGGATGGGGAGGGGGCACTCGCTTCCGCCTTCTCCGCTCGATCCCCGCGGCCGGAGCCGATGATGGTCGTGCGCGTCTTTCACGCGGATCATGTCCTTCCCGGAGATGCGCCTCCCATCGCGGACGGCGCGATCGTCCTCGACGGTGATGGTGGCGTCGTTGCCGTCGGCGCCGCGAGCGAGGTGCTCCCGCGGCACGCCGGAGTGGATGTCGAGCGCGTCCGGGGCGTCGTCTTTCCCGGGCTCGTCAATGCGCACACGCACGTCGAGCTTTCGGCGCTGCGAGGGCGCGTGCCGGGCGGCCATGGGTTCGTTTCGTGGGTCGATCGTCTGATCGCGACGCGCACCGAGGTGCTCCCGGAGGAAGAGGACGAAGCGACGATCGGCGCCGTCGACGAGCTCGAGAAGACAGCGACCGTCGCCGTTGGTGACGTGTCGAACACGCTCACGCCCGTGGTGACGCTAGCGCGCCGCGGGATCGGCGGCTGCGTCTTCCACGAAGTGCTCGGGATGAATCGCGCGGTCGTGCTCGGCCGCATCGAGGGGCTCCGGGCGGAGGTCGAGCAGCGCGTTCCCGCGTGGCCCGGAAGCGATCTCACTTACGCGCCGGCGCCGCACACGCTCTACACGCTCCATCCCGACGCGGCGCGGGCCGTCCTCGAGTCCGCGGCGCATCGAGGGCTGCGCACCAGCCTCCATCTCGCCGAGCACGCTGCGGAGCGCCGCGCGGTCGAACACGGCGACGGGCCCGTCCCGGAGTGGTTCGCCGAGCGCTTCAAGCAGACGCCGGAATGGCCCAAGCGTCCGCTGTTCGATCTCGCGGAAGAGGTCGGCGCGCTTCGGCCGGGGGTCATCCTCGTCCACCTCGCCGACGCTCGGCCCGAGGAGCTCGCGCGCGTGGCGGCGAGCGGCGCGTCTGCTGTGCTCTGCCCGCGATCGAACCTCTACATCGAAGGGCGACTCCCGCCGCTCCTCGCCGTTCGTGCAGCCGGGATCGAGGCTGCGCTCGGGACCGACTCGCTCGCGTCGAACACCTCGCTCGACGTGCTCGCGGAGGCGCGTGCCCTCGCCGACCGCTTCCCGAACGTGCCGAAGTGGGAGCTCGTGAAGATGGCCACCTGGAACGGCGCCCGCGCGCTCGGGCGTGACGACCTGGGCCGCCTCGCACCTGGCGCGCGACCCGGCGTGTATTGCGTCGAGGGCGACGTCGTCGGCGATCCCGCGGCCTTCCTCCTCGGCAATCTCCGCGCGCCTCGCCGCGTGCTCGCTCGTCGCGTGGTCGCATCGACCGCGCCTTCCGCCACACAGGATGTCTCGTGATGCTCGCACGTCTTCGTCGCTGGGGTGAGCTCGTCACCTTCTCGCACACGATCTTCGCGCTCCCGTTCGCCGCGAGCGCCGTCGTTCTTGCGCTGCAGGAGCCGCATCTGCCGCTGACGCCGCTCCGCCTGCTCGCGATGCTCGGCTGCATGGTTATGGCGCGTACGAGCGCGATGGCGTTCAACCGCTGGGCCGATCGCGACGTCGACGCGAAGAACCCGCGAACGAAGGGCCGCCCCGTCCCGTCGGGGAGGACGTCCGCGGGCGAGGCGCTCGCAGTCGCCATCGGCTCGGGCCTGGCGTTCTGCCTCATTGCCGCGACGCTCGGCTTCTGGCCGGCCGTGCTTGCGCCGCCGGTGCTGCTCGTGCTGCTCGGCTACTCCCTCGCGAAGCGCTTCACGTGGGCCGCGCATGCGTGGCTCGGCCTCGCGCTCGCTCTCGCGCCGGGCGGCGCCTGGATCGCGATGGGCGCTGCGCCGAACGCCGGGATCATCCTCCTCATGATCGCGGTCATCACGTGGCTGTTCGGGTTCGACGTGCTGTACGCGCTGCAGGACGAGGCGTTCGATCGGTCCGAAGGGCTGCGATCGGTCCCGGCGCGATTCGGTACGCGCCGCGCGATGCTGCTCGCGGCCGTCGCGCACGTGGTGACGATCGCATGCCTGATCGGGACGGCGCTGACGCTCCATCGCGGACCGGTCTTCCTCGGCGGCGTCGGGCTCGTGGCCGCGATCCTCGTCGTCGAGCACCGGCTCGTGCGCGGCAAGGACGGCAACGCGGACCTCACGAAGATCCCGAAGGCGTTCTTCGACTGCAACGCCTACGTCAGCATGGGCTTCTTCGCGGCCACGCTGATCGACGCGCTCGTTCGCTGAAGAGGCCGAGGCGCGAAGGGCGCTTCACCCGCCGGCGTCGTCGTCGTCGCAACTCGCGTCCGCCGCGCATGGGGCCTCGTCCTCGCCCCCGTCGGGCTCCTCGTCGGCCGGCCGTACTCCACAGAAGCGCGTGTCGGGATGCAATAACGCACGCGCCAGCGACGTCAGTTTCGTATCTCTCGGCGCGTCACGCCGTTGCGCGAGCTCTCCTCTTCCGAGCGGTCCCGGGTATCCTCCCGGCCGTGCGTACCGTCCGCGCAGCTCGTTATGTGCTCCCGTTTCGGCAGGGAGGGTCCGTTCCGGCCCTCGTCGAGGCGGATGATCTCGGCCTTTACGTCGTGAAGCTACGCGGCGCGGCGCAAGGCGCCAAAGCGCTCGTTGCGGAGCTCGTCGCGGGTGAGCTCGCGCGAGCCGCGGGGCTGCACGTGCCGGAGATCGTGCTCGTCGACGTCGACGCGAAGCTCGCCGATAACGAGCCCGACCCGGAGCTCGCCGCGCCGCTCGAGGCGAGCGCCGGCCTGAACCTCGGGCTCGACTTTCTGCCCGGAAGCGTCACGTTCGATCCGGTCGCTCGCTTCGTTCCCGACGCGACGACGGCGTCTCGCACGGTGCTCTTCGATGCGTTCGTCACGAACGTGGACCGCACGGCGCGGAACGCGAACCTGCTCCAGTGGCACTCGCGCCTCTGGCTCATCGATCACGGCGCGGCGTTGTACTTCCATCACGGCTGGCGTGACGGCGAGCGGCTCGACGGCGTCGCGGACGTGTTCGCCGAGAGCGCCGACCACGTCCTCTTGCGATGGGCGTCCGAGCTCGACGCCGCGGCGACGTTCCTGTCCGGCGTCCTGACGGAACCCTTGCTCACGCGTGTCGTCGCCGAGATCCCCGACGCGTGGCTCGATCCGAACGACGGGTTCTCCGATGCCTCCGCGCACCGCGCCGCGTACGTCACGTGGCTTCGCGAACGCGCGCTCGCCATGCCCATCTATCTCGAGGAGGCGAAACGTGCCCGCGCTCTTCGCGTTTGACTACGCCGTCGTTCGCGTCGTCCCTCGCGTCGAGCGCGAGGAGTTCATCAACGTCGGGGCCGTCCTGTTCTGTCCCGATCGCGAGTACATCTGCGCCAAGATCGAGCTCGACGTTCAGCGCCTGTCGACCGTTTTCCCTTGGGCGGAGGTCGATCTCGTCCAGGAACACCTCGAAGCGTTCCGTCGGACGTGTGCGGGCGGGGAGGCGGCAGGGCCGATCGGGCTGTTGCCGCTGCGCGAACGATGGCACTGGCTCGTCGCCCCGAAGAACACGATCATCCAGACCTCCGCTCCACATGCGGGCCTCTGTGACGACCCCGACGCGGCCCTCGAGCGAATCGTGGACGCGAACGTCCGTCCCGTACGTTCGTAGTCTCGAACGTTCGAGCGAGAGAGCCCGTCGTTCGCTGCGGCGTGTGTGATCGCATCGCCCGACCGCACAGCGAGCGGCGCTGAGCGCCGCACGTTCCGCGGACATGGCGGCTCTTCCGGGCGAGGCTACGCTTCGATCATGACGCGCGCCGTCGTCGTTGGCTCCGGCATCGGAGGGACCGCCGCGGCCCTTCTACTGTCCCACGCGGGATTGAAGGTGACGCTGCTGGAGAAGAACCGGCGCATCGGCGGATCCTGCTCCGGCTACGAGAAGCAAGGCTTCCACGTCGACATCGGCACGCACATGTTCTGCCGCGGCAACCGCGGGCCGCTCGGCGACGTGCTCCGGCGCGTTCGCGAGGACGGGGCGATCCGCTTCATCCGGACGCGCGACATCGCGGAGCTCCGCTTCCTCGAACCCGCCCAGCCGAAGCGCGTGCAGAGCGTCGCCATCCCCGCCGAGCTCCGACGGATGCCCCGCTTCGCTGTCGAGCTCGCGATGGCGCTCGATCTCTCGATGGTCGAGGCGTTCCGCGCCGCGCGGCTCTTCACGCACATCCTCACGATGAGCGACGAGGACGTCGAGAGCTGGAACCACCGGACGATCGAGGAGTTCATCGAGCCATTCACCGATCATGCGCCGACGATCGGTGTTTTCGGTTTCCTCCTCGGCCTCTACTTCATCCTGCCGTACTGGGAGGTGTCGGCGGGGGAGGCGCTCTATTGCTTCCGGAAGATGGCGCGTGACAACGCGCTCAGCTATCCGCGCGGCGGCTCGATCGCCATTCCAGAGACGTACGTGCGCCTCGCGAAGCAGCGCGGCGCCGACGTCCGCGTCGGCACCGGCGTGAAGCGGGTCCTCGTCTCCGGCGGCCGCACGACCGGAGTCGAGCTGAGCGACGGGAGCATCGTCCCTGCCGACATCGTGATCTCCACGTCGAGCATCCGGACGACCGTCAATCGCCTCGTGGGCCCGCAGCACTTCCCCGGCTGGTACGTCGAACGCGCGCGCAAGATCCGCGGCTCGTACATCGCGGTCCAGGCGAAGATCGGGCTGAAGAAGAAGCTCGTGGGCTCGGGGTGCCTCGTCGGCGGCGTCGGCGATGGTATCGATCTCGCGAGCGTCGGTACGGACGACATGAAGGAGATGTTTCGTTCGCTCACGCGCGGAGAGGTGCCCGCCATCGTGCCGTTCTATTGTCCCGTGCCGACGAACTTCGACCCGTCGCTCGCGCCGCCCGGCCACCAGCTCCTCACGGTCTGCGCGGTCGCGCCGACGACCGACGTGACGCTCGTCTCACCGCCGAAGGCATGGGAGAGCGCGATGCTCGAGACCATCCGTCGCGTGGTCCCGGGGCTCGACGAGCACGCGCTGTTCATCGACACCTTCGATGTCGGCTTCATCGAAGCCTGGATCGGCAAGGAGTTCGGTCCGGCCGTGTCCACGGGGCAGACGCCGGATCAGGTCGGTCTGCGCCGGCCACCGGTGCACACGCCCGTTCGAGGGCTCTATCTCGCCGGCTGCAATGCAGGCGCGCGCGGCGTCGGCACCGAGCTCGCGGCGGCGAGCGCGATGGAGTGCGTCGATCGGATCCTCCTCGATCTCGGCAGGAAGAGCGCAGAGCAGGGCGGCCTGCTCGATCTCGACGCCGCTCGCTCTGCGAAGCGCGTCGCCCAGGTGCTCGCTCGCTCGGCGGCCCGGCCCATCGCCTGGGCGACCCGCGCCTCGGCCGGCGGCTCTTGACGCGCCCGGAAGAGACGCGCCCGAGGGCTTGGAACCGGCCCGGAGCTCAGCCTGTGTGCTGCGACATCAGCGCGGGCGAACGGGGCGCGGGAGCCCTCGGCGGTCCGCCCCGACGTCGAAGCCCTGCACATGCGGCACCGCAGTCGTGTAGAAGGACGCGGTGCGCCGGTTGTTCGTCGCCACGCTCGTGATGCTTGCATCATGCAAGGCCTGCGAGGATTCGCCGAAGGGGGCGCAGGATGCCGCCGCGGAGACCGGAGCGCTGCCGGTCGAGGCGTCGGGCGACGCAGGCGAACCCTCGGACGCGGCCGCAACGTCGCCGGTGGACGGTGGCGAGAGCGATGCGGCCGCCGTCGTCGACGAGCCCTTTGGCGATGCGGGGACGTCGTCGTGCCGTCTCGTCTACGGCCCCGCGGAGCAGCCTTTCCGCGGACCAGCGGCGCTTGCGGTGGTCGGGAGCGAGCTCCGCCTCGTCGTCAACGACATGGGTAAGCCGCGCATCTACCCGGTACGCATTCCGCCGATCCCGCCGAAGAACGCTTCCGCGGTCGTCCCGCCGCGGCCGTCGTCGTTCGTCGGGATGCGCTGGCCGCCCTGCGAGCTCGCGGGCCGCTACGCGTATTGCCAGGCTCCGGGTGGCCCCGTCATCCGCTCGGTGCTCGGCAGCAACGAGGCCGGAAAGACGATCGCGAAGAGTCGCTCGGGCACGCGCATCGCTGCAGCACCGCTCGGGAGCGAGCACTCGGTGGTCGGGTTCCTCGACGTGCGACGAACCACCGAGGGAGACATGCTCCAGGCCTTCGTCGCGCTCGACGAACAGGAGCCGGTACGGCTCTCGGAGGAGGGCGCCGGCGCAACCACGTTGCGCTTCCTCGTTCGCGGAGAGTCGGCCGTCGCCGTCTATCTCGACACGCGCACGGCGATGGTCCCTGTCCACGCGCGGGCCATGTCTCTGGCCTCCAAGGGGGATCTCGTGCTCGGCGAGGATGCGGTCGTCTTCGTCGGGGGTGCGCCGGAGCGCGGCATCGACTTCGCGCTCGCATCGGCCGGCGCGCGGGGATTTGCGCTCGTGCCGATGCCGCGCGAGACGCTCGACTTCGGGATGGCTGCGCTCCCGATCGAGGACCCGCCAAAAGACGATGTCGCGGCCGTCTGGTCGCCGTATCCGAATGGGCTCGACCCGTCGCCCGTCGCCGCCGCGGCCGCTCGCGACGGCAAGACCGCATGGGTCCTCCGCGTCCGGCCGCGCGAGCGTGCCGTCGGCTCGCCGCGTATCCTCGAGCTCGGGAAGGTCGATTCTACGGGGGCGTTCACCTCGTTCGGCGAAATCGCGCCGGCAAAGGGAGCGACCGACGTGGCGCTCATCGAGGACGGGGCCGGAGCCGTGTGGCTCCTCTACGGCGATACGACGGTCACGTGGCTCGAGCGTCGCGTCTGTCCGTGAAGCGAGATCTCGTCCACCAGGCCCGAACACGGGTAAGATCGGGGGCGGGCAGGCGAAGAGGAACCCCGTGACCGAGGCCCGACAGACGATTTTCCGCATCGGCGAGCTGGTCTCCGGGACGTACGAGATCCGCGCGGTCCTCGGCCATGGCGGGATGGGACAGGTCTTCGACGCGCAGGACGTCGGGCTCGTCCGCCGGGTCGCGATCAAGGCGAACTTCGCCGACATCGAGCTGCAGTTCTCGATCCGCAACGAAGCGCGTGCCCTTGCTGCCATCCGCCATCCAGGCGTCGTCGGCGTGTACGCGCTCGGTTCCCACGACGGCGTCGACTTCATGGTCATGGAGCACGTCTCGGGGGTGACGCTCGCTCACCATCTCGAACGGCTCGGCGACCGCATGCCGCTGCCCGAGCGCATCGACGTCCTCGTCGCGATCGCGGACGGAATGGCAGCCATTCACCGGGCGGGGATCTCTCACGGCGACATCAAGCCGGAGAACATCCTGCTCAGCGCGACCGGGCGCGTGGTCTTGATGGACCTCGGCCTCGTCCGTGCAGCGTACGAGCCTGATCGCGGCATCGTCGCCGGCACGCCCGATTACATGGCCCCCGAAATCGTCTCCGGCCGGCAGCGCGGGACGGAGCGCCATCTCGCGGACGTGTACGCGTTCGGCGTCCTCGCATACCGGATGCTCGCCGGGACCCTGCCGTACCACGGCGCCGATCCAATCGACGTGCTGGTCGCGCACGCCGACGCGGCCGTCCCGAAGCTTGCCGATGCCGTCGCCGTCCCGCGCCGCCTGAGCGAGCTCGTGACGACGCTCATGGCGAAAGACCCGAACGATCGGCCCGTCTCGATGGACGCCGTCGTCTGGCAGCTGCGTGCGGCGAAGGAAGAGATCTCGCGCGACGCGCCAGGTGATGCGACCCGGCTGTCCGTCCTGATCGTCGACGACGACGTCGACATCGCACGTCTCGTTGCCCTTTACGTGAAGCAGGCTGCGCCGAACGCCGAGATCTCCGTCGCGGCCGATGCCCAGCAAGCGCTCGAGCACTTCCGGAAGAAACCTCCGCGTCTCGTGTTCCTCGATTTGAACATGCCCAGGATGAGCGGCTTCGAGCTGTTCACCTACCTGCGAGGCGTCCATCTCGTCGACGCCTCCACGGTCGTCGCGATGAGCGCCGGCGGCTCGCCGACGGACGTCGGTTTGATGCTCGAGCTCGGCGCCCAGGACTTCATCCCGAAAGGGCCCGAGCTGCGAGGTCGCGTCACGCGCATCGTCTCGATGCTCGCGAAGGAGCGCCCGAGCATGCTGGCGAAGCCCTGAACCCGCACGCTCGTGGTCGAGGAACAAGGGGCTCCAGCCGGGTCGCGTCTGGTGCTAAAACCCCGCGCGATGACCCTCGAACGCGGTGAGCTCGAACAGACGCGCGCATACTACGACGAGTTCAGCAAGAGCTACGAGCGGCACCGGCGGCCCAACAGCAAGGACGGCTACCACGCGCTGGTCGACGACCTGGAGGTCGAGCTGTGCGCGCGATATGGCACCGGCAAAGACGTGCTCGAGTGCGGTTGCGGGACCGGCCTGATCCTCGAACGCATCCAGGAGCACGCGCGCAGGGCGGTCGGCATCGACCTGTCGCCGGGCATGCTCGAGCTGGCGCGTAGTCGCGGGCTCGAGGTGCAGGAAGGAAGCGTCACCGAGCTACCTTTCCCCGATGCCACGTTCGACGTGACCTGCTCGTTCAAGGTCCTCGCGCACGTCCCGGACATCGGCCGAGCGCTGGCGGAGATGGCACGTGTCACGAAGCCGGGGGGCGTGCTCCTGGCGGAGTTCTACAACCCGTGGAGCCTGCGCGGCCTCGCGAAGAGGCTCGGACCCGCCGGCAAGATCAGCGACCGAACCCGGGAGAGCGCGGTCTACACGCGCTTCGACTCGCCGCGCGTCCTGCCGAAGATCCTGCCCCCGGGGACGCGTCTCGAGACCGCGCGCGGCATCCGGATCGTCACGCCTGCCGCGGTGGCCATGAAGGTCCCCGGGCTGTCGGGAATGCTCCGCGCTGCCGAACGTTTCCTCTGCGACACGCCTGCGGCGAGCTTCGGCGGCTTCTATGTCGCCGTCATCCGCAAGGGCTGACGCCTCCGACCGGCTGCGCGGCTGACGCCATCGTCGGCCGTGCTCCGAACGGGCAGGTACGCTGGCGCCCGAGAAAAGCTGAGTCTCACCCGTCTCGCCGCCTCGGCCCCTCACCGTCTCGCCCCGCTCCGCCGTTGGCCGACGGCAACAGCGGCTTTTCGCGCCCTTTTTCCCCGTTGCTAGGTCCAACGGGGCCCACGCGCGTCTATACTCGAACCAATGCGTCTTCTTCCGCGCGCGCTCAAATTCCTCGCGCTCTTCGTCGCTTTTGGAATCGCCAGCTGGCTCGCGATGAACCTTCACGGCGGCGGGCTCTGGGAAGGCCTCGCTCCTGCGGTCGCGAGCACTGCGGATCCGAAGCACGGACCTTCGAACTACGACCTGCGGCAGCTGAAGGTCGTCAACGAAGTGCTCAAGAACGTCCGCGACAAGTACGTCGATCCGAAGCGCGTGAAGCCGAAGGAGATGCTCCTCTCGTCGCTGAACTACGTGCAGCGCGACGTGGCGCAGATCATCGTCATCCACGACGAGAACGCGCCGACCGTGAAGGTCCGCGTCGACACGCAGGAGCGCGAGTTCCGCGTCGACAACGTCCTCGGCCTCTGGGACGTGTCCGCGCGCCTCCGGGAGGTCTTCGACTTCGTCCAGGAGAACCTGAAGGGGACCGAGGTCGATCTCCGCGAGGTCGAATACGCCGCCTGCAACGGCATGCTGCACACGCTCGACCCGCACAGCGTGCTGCTCTCGCCCGAGGCGTACAAGGAGATGAACCTCTCCACGAGCGGGCAGTTCGGCGGCCTCGGCATCGTCATCTCGATCCGCGACCAGCAGCTCACCGTCATCAACCCGATGCCGGGCACGCCCGCGTTCCGCGCCGGCGTGAAGAAGTACGACCGCATCACGAAGATCGGCGGCGAGTCGACGCTCAACATGGGCCTCAACGAGGCGGTGCAGCACCTCCGCGGCGCGCCCGGGACGAAGGTCACCGTGTGGCTCCGCCGCGACGGGCCGGACGGCTGGCAGCAGCCGAAGCCCTTCGAGCTGACGCGCGAGGTCATCAAGGTGCAGAGCGTCGAGTCCAAGTCGCTCGGCGACGGCATCGGCTACGTCCGCCTCAAGCAGTTCCAGGCGAACACCGCGAAGGACCTCGACGAGGCGCTCAACAAGCTTCGTGGCAACGGCGAGCTGAAGGGCCTCGTCCTCGACCTGCGCGGCAACCCCGGCGGTCTCCTCGAGCAGGCCGCGCGTGTCGCCGACAAGTTCCTGGTCAACGGTCCCATCGTCGCGACCGTCGGTAACCCCGGCGCCGGCGAGGACCGAGAAGAGAAGGTCGCGCATCCGGACGGCACCGAGCCGAACTACCCCATCGCGCTCCTCATCAACGGCTCGAGCGCCAGCGCGAGCGAGATCGTCGCGGGCGCGCTCAAGAACCACGACCGCGCGATCATCATCGGCGAGACGTCGTTCGGTAAGGGCTCCGTCCAGCTCGTCTTCACGGAGTTGCCCGATCGCGCCGCGCTGAAGCTCACCATCGCGCAGTACCTGACGATGCCCGGCGACATCTCGATCCAGGGCACCGGCGTCACGCCCGACATCGAGCTCGACCCGATGACGGCAGACAACCAGGAGATGGACCTGACCGTCGACACCGGGATGATCAAGGAGCGCGATCTGTCGCGCAGCCTCTCGAACTCCCGCGTGAAGGAAGGGCAGAAGCCGCAGGAGGTCGTCCGCTACAACCTCCCCGAGTCGCTGCGTCGCGAGCTGCGTGAGCGCGGCGGCGATCCGGACGAGGTGCTCGGCCCCGACTTCCCGAACAAGGACTTCCCCGTGAAGTTCGCGCGGGATGTCGTCGCGAAGGTCCCGCACGGCAAGCGCCTCGAGCAGGTGCGGGCGGCGAAACAGATCATCGACGACGCGCGCCGCACCGAGCTGCAGAAGGTCTCGGCCGATCTGCAGCAGCTCGGCATCGACTGGAGCGACGCTCCTGCGGACGTCCAAGCGGCCCCGGCGAACGCGGCCCCGCCGAGCGTCGAGGTCAAGCTCGAGACCGACAAGCCCGGGAACGAGGTGAACGCCGGCGACCCGATGAACCTGCGGGTGACGGTCACGAACAAGGGCACCGCCGCGCTCTACCGCCTCGCCGCGGTGACGAAGAGCGACAGCGGGCTGTACGACAACAAGGAGCTCATCATCGGGAAGCTCGAGCCCGGGAAGACGAAGACAGCTTCCATTCCGCTCGGCTGGTGCGAGGTCGACGGGCGCAAGCCTGGCTCGACCGCGCCGCTCCCGAAGGACGCGCCGCGCGTCTGCCGCATCCCGCGTGACACGCTCTCACGGCAGGACGGCATCTCGATCAAGTTCGACGAGGCACGCGGCCGCTCGCCGGCCGAGCAGACGCTGCGCGTCGGCGTGAAGGCGCTCGAGCGTCCCGTGTTCGCCTACAGCTACCAGATCGCCGATGCGCGCAAGGGCAACGGCGACGGCAAGGTGCAGAAGGGCGAGCACCTGACGATGTACGTGTCCGTTAAGAACGTCGGCAAGGGCAAGAGCTACGAGACGCAGGCGAACCTGCGCAATCTCTCGGGCGACGGCCTGCTCCTGCACGAGGGTCGGTTCGACCTCTCGAACATGCAGCCCGGCGAGGTGAAGAAGCTGTCGTTCGCGTTCGACGTCGAATCGCCGCTCGCCGATCCGGAGGCGAAGGTGGAGCTGTCGATCACCGACCGCGATCTGCGCGAGACGGTCATCGAGAAGGTCCGCATGCCGATCGCCGTGCCCACGACGCTCACGCAGGCGAGCGGCGCGATGAAGGCGCGTTCTGGTGGAGCGACGCTCCTCGAGTCGCCCGAGCCGGGCGCGCGGGTCTTCGGGCGCCTCGGCGCGGGTACTGCGGTCAACGTGCTCGCGAGCGCCGGGGACCTCACCAAGGTTGCGCTCGGCGAAGGCCGGTTCGGCTTCGTGAAGACGGCCGAGCTCGAGCCCGGCGGGACTCCGGCGAGCGCGGTCGCGTTCGAAGAGACGATGCGCCGCTTCCCGCCGTCGGTCGAGGTCCAGCCGGTGCCGCTCTCCGTCCGCGATGACAAGGTCATCATCAAAGGCACCGCAACGGACGCAGAGCGCATCCTCGACGCCTACGTCTTCGTGGGGAACCGGAAGGTGTTCTACCGGTCGAACCGCAACGGCTCGGACCCGAAGCGGATGACGTTCGAGACGCCGGTGCCGCTCCGGCCGGGGGTCAACGTCATCACCGTGGTCGCCCGGGAAAACAACGACACCGTCGGGCGACGGACGCTCATCATCCGCCGCGACGGCCCGAACGGCGAGATCCTCCAGACGCCGAAGACGGACGAGGATGTCGAGCAGGGTGGCGGCGCGGACGACTGACCGACCGTCGCGCCTCCGCTCCCTCCGCCCCTCCACCTAGAGGTCCGACGGGGACGCAACCAGACCGGCCGCCGCGTCACGTGCGCACGTGCGCGGCTGGCCGTCGCGGGAGAGGTGCTTGTGGTAGCGTGCGCGCGCGATGCGCCTCCACATCAACATCGATCACGTCGCCACGCTCCGGAACGCACGGGGGACCCCGTATCCCGACCCGGTCGAGGCGGCGCGCGTGTGCCTCGAAGCCGGCGCACACGGCATCACCGCTCACCTGCGTGAAGACCGCCGACACATCCGCGACGAGGACGTCGAGCGCCTCCGCGCGACGCTACGCGACACCTTCAACCTCGAGTGCGCCGCGACCGATGAGATGATCGCGATCGCCGTCGCGACGCGCCCCGACGTCGTGACGCTCGTACCGGAGCGCCGCGAAGAGCGTACGACCGAAGGCGGCCTCGACGTCATCGGGCAGCGAGATTCGCTCGCGAAGCACATCGAGACGCTGCAGGCGGCCGACGTCAAGGTGAGCCTCTTCATCGCGCCGGACCTCGCGCAGGTCGAGGCGTCGCGCAAGCTCGGTGTCGAGCAGATCGAGCTGCACACCGGCGAATACGCGCACGCGTTCGGCTACGGTCGGCCGTCGTCGACGGACCTCACGCGTCCGATCCCGCACACCGCACAGGCGGAGCACGCGCGGCTGGCTGCTGCTGCGAAGCACGGACACGAGCTCGGGCTCGAGATCGCAGCCGGTCATGGCTTGACGACGCGCAACGTCGGTGCGCTCGTAGCGATCAAGGAAATCGTGGAGCTCAACATCGGTCACGCGGTCATTGCCGACTCCGTCTTCATGTCGCTCGGCGGGGCAGTGAAGGCGATGCTCGCGGCCATCGGGAAGGGGAGGACTGCATGATCGTCGGAGTCGGCATCGATGTCTGTTCGATCGAGCGCATGCGTCGCGCGCTCGAACGTCATGGAGACCGATTCTTCGGGCGCATCTGCAGCCCCGCCGAGTGCAAGGACCTGATGGGGCGCGACCAGCCGACCGCGCTCGCCGGGCGTTTCGCCGTGAAGGAAGCGTTCGCCAAGGCGCTCGACGGCGCGCGCGGCGTCGGATGGCACGAGGTCCAGGTCCGCCGCGCGCCGAGCGGGAAGCCGGTCCTCGAGCTGTCGGGCAATGCGGTCACGACGGTCGAAGCTTTCGGCGCCGACACGTGGCACGTCAGCATCACTCACGACGCTGGCGTCGCCGTCGCCATGGTCATCCTGGAACGAACGAAGCCCGCGAAGACCGACGAGGCGCGATGATCCCGGTGCTCTCGCGCGCCCAGATGCGCGCGTTCGACAAGCACGCCATCGACGCCTGCCATGTGCCGAGCCTCCTCCTGATGGAGAACGCGGGACGCGGAGCCGCGGACGTGATCGAGCGCGAGGTGCTGGGCGGACTCCCAGCGGGGAAGCGCGTCATCGTCGTCGCTGGTTCCGGGAACAACGGTGGCGACGGCTTCGTCGTCGCGCGCCACCTTCTGACCAGGGGCGCGCGCGTCGAGGTCTGGCTCGCAGGCGATGCCGCCAAGATGACGACCGACTGCCGCGCAAACCACGACGCCTTCGCCGGCATCGGCGGGAAGATCGCGACCGTGCCGCTCGGCGCATCGCTGCAAGCGCTCGGTGACGCTCTCGTCGACGCGGACGTGGCCGTCGATGCGCTGTTCGGGACCGGGCTCGATCGCCCCGTCATCGAGCCGATGGCGAGCGTCGTCCGTCTCCTGAACGAAGCGCGCAGCTTCGGACGTCACCTGCGCGTCGTCGCGCTCGACGTTCCGTCCGGCCTCGATACCGACACCGGCGTCTCGCTCGGGACCGCGATCTCCGCCGACCTCACGGTGACGTTTGCGCATCTGAAGCTGGGGCATGTCACCGGGCAGGGCGCGCGCGCGAGCGGCCCGGTGCACGTCGTCGACATCGGCGTCCCGCCCGAGCTGATGCGCGACCGCGCAGCGGAGCTCGTCGAGTCCGACGACGTCCGCGCGCACGTCCACGCTCGCCCGATCGACTCGCACAAGTACCGTGCGGGCCACGTCGCCGTCGTGGCGGGCTCCCCCGGCAAGGTCGGTGCATCGCTGCTCGCTGCGAAGGGAGCGCTCCGCGGGGGCGCCGGAGCCGCGACGATCGTCACCTGGCCCGAGGCAGCGGCGGCGCTCGAGGCGCGCGTCGTCGAGGTGATGGTCGGTCGCCTGGCCTCGGCGGCCGCTGGTCGCGATGCGCTTCTGAGCTCCGTCGATGCGCTGCTCGCGCACAAGCGCGCAGTGGTATTGGGTCCGGGCTTCGGGACGGACGAAGCGGCGCGCACGGTGTCCGATCACGTCCTGGGTACCTTCCAGGGCGCCATCGTGGCGGATGCGGACTCGTTCACGGTCCACGCCGGCGCTCCCGAACATTTCGCGGCGGCCGGAGGACGAGCGATCCTCACGCCGCACGCGGGTGAGCTCGGTCGACTGCTCGGCCGGACGTCCGAGTCCGTCGAGGCAGATCGGTTCGCGGCGGCGCGAGAAGCGGCAGCGCGTGCGAGCTCCGTCGTGCTCCTGAAGGGCGCCTACACGGTCGTCGCCTCGCCCGACGGCCGCCTCGTCGTGACCGGCTCGGGAAGCCCTGCGCTCGCGACTGCGGGATCGGGCGACGTGCTCTCCGGGATCATCGGCGCGCTCGCGTGCACGCTCCCACCGTTCGAGGCTGCGTGGTGCGGAGCGTTCTTGCACGGCGTCTCCGGCAGCGCCTGGCAGAAGGAGCACGGCGACCGAGGCCTCCTCGCTGGCGAGATCGCGGACGGCGTGCCGGACGTCCTCGCGGCGCTGCTCGAACGCCGCTGATCGCGCTTCGGAGTCAGGCAGTCTCGGCGAACGTGCGAGGCGCGACGTCGTTCGCCGGACGAACGAGCTCGGCCACGTGCGTGGCCCGAGCCACGCGCCGTTGGCTTCGCGGACACACGCGGGCGTGTCCGCGGACGAAATTCCCTGTTCTTTCGAGGAGTCGCAGCGTGGCATCGCCATTGCGAAAGCTCCGGTCGTGAGGACACCGATGCCGACCACCGCCGTCTCCGCTTCCGACCGTTCGACGCGTACGATCGTTGCCCACGACAAGAAGAGCTTCGAGCACGGGCTCGTCGAGCTCCTGCCCGAGCTCCGTGGCCGGGCGTGTCGGCTCTGCGGAGATCCGACGATCGCCGAGGACGTCGTGCAGGACTCCATCGAGCGCGCCCTCAAGTTCGCGAAGCAATACGAGCGCGGCACGAACCTGCGGGCGTGGGTCTACCAGATCCTCTTCAGCGTCTTCATCACGCGCTATCGCCGCTCGCGTCGCGACAAGAACGCGCTCCGCAACCTCGCCGGCGATCCGTGCGCGTGGACGATGCCGGAGCGCTTCGCTTCACCGGATGCATCGCTCTCGCTGACGAGCAAGACCAAGAGCACGCTCGACGCGCTTCCCGAGACGTTCCGCACTGTCCTGGCGCTCGTCGATCTCGACGAGCTCACGTACCGCGAGGCGGCCAACGAGCTCGGCGTTCCCGTCGGCACCGTGATGAGCCGGCTGCACCGCGGTCGGAAGCTGCTCGCTTCGCAGCTCGAAGCGGCCTGACGCTTTCGCGACGCTCGCGCTGCAGCAAGGCGCGCTCGACGCATGCGCGCACGGCGACGGTCAGTGCGCCTCCGTCTCGGCCTCTCCGCGCATGATGGCGACGCGCATCTTCAGCTCGCCACGCCCGTCGCGCTCGAGCGTGTACGTCGAGCGTTCAGCGCCGCGCTCGTCATGGTTCCCGTCGAAGAGCGGCCAGCGCACGTCCGCAACGACGATGCGGTCCGTGAGCCACTCGATCTTCTGGATGTCGGGACGCGTATCGACGATTCCCCGGGCAGCGTATTGCTCCTTCGCCCCCGCGAAGAAGGCTTCGACCTCGTGGAGCGCGGAGATCGCCTGCGCACCGAAGTCTCCGAGGACGAGCGCCGGCACACCCCACAGCGCGGCGATCGTCCTCGCGTCGCCGGCCGTGACCGCACGAGCGTAGAGGTCGAGATAGTTGCGGACCTCGTCCTCGTCGACGAAGGGCTCGAGCGCATGCGCGCTTGCAGGCGGCTCGGTGGCGTATCGATCCAGCTGAGACATCGCGGTTCCGTCCTCCTTCGAGGGGTGCGACGTCTTGACTGCATCGAGCGTTCCACGTCAGGCGCACGCCCGCGGGTGAGCTCGACGCCCTCCGCCGACCGCCGCGTCAGGTGCCGCGCGGGGCCCAGGGCACGTCTTCGACGCCCGCTGCGACGTTCGCCTTGCGCGCGAGGACGAAGAGGAGATCGCTGAGGCGGTTCAGATAGATGACGAGCTCGTTCCGGGCGGGCGAATCGTCGAGCGCAAGCACGCCTCGCTCGGCGCGGCGGCACACCGTTCGCGCGAGGTGAAGCGCCGCCGCCTGGGGGCTCCCGCCCGGGAGGATGAAGCTCTTGAGCGGGGGCAGGCCCTCCTCGGCGGCATCAATCGCCTTCTCGAGGCGCTCGGCGTCGGCGGCGTCGAGGAGCTTCATCGACATCTTCGCCTCTTTGCCAGGCACACACGCGAGCTCGGCGCCGAGCGTGAAGAGATCGACCTGGACCTGCGCGAGGACGCCGTCCGTGAAGGGCTCGAGCTTCGTCGCACGCGCGATGCCGATGGCGGCGTTGGTCTCGTCGACCGTCCCGTACGCCTCGACGCGCGGCGACGCCTTCTTCACGCGCGCGCCACCGAACAGCCCCGTCGTCCCGTCGTCACCCGTCTTCGTATAGAGCTTCACGCCGCGCAGCATACTCGGCGGGACGCTCGGGTCGATGGGAGCCCTCGACCGCACCGGGGGCGTTGCGGAGCTGGGGCCGGACGGTAACGGTGCGATTGGGCAAGTGCCCGGAATGATTGGAACCCGTCCCGCCGAGTGTAGCTCGGCAACAAAAGACGCAACCAGCGTCGCGAGCGGCCGATGGAGAGGGCAACGCAGCTCGTGGGCTGCGCAACCGGAGCAACCCGACGTGAACAAGACAATCGATGAACTCCTCGCGCAGGCCGACGAGTACGTGCGCCAACTCGAGGCGCTCGAGCCCGCGTTCTCCGCGCTAGGTGACCTCGAGCTTCAGGTCTCCTTCGACGCACTTCGTGAAGAACTTGGTGTCTGCGAGCTCTCCCACCCCATCCCGGTCGGCGCGGTGCGCGCCTGAAAGGCAGAAGACAATGACCGTCGAGATCAACACTGCGAGCCAGTACTACGTCAACGAGTCCGCGACCTCGTCCATCAATCGCGCGATCGCCAACGCATCCGTGCTTTCCGCTTTCGATGCGACCGATCCCGAGTCGCTCTTTGCGTTCTTCCAGCTGCAGATGAAAGACGCGCGCACGAAGCTGACCGCGATGATGACGGAGCAGGATGCGCGCAACAAGCGCTGCACGCAGTTGCAGCAGCTCCAGGCGACGCTCACGAAGTATCAGGAGACCGGAGTCAAGCCGGGAGATGCGGGCTGGGCCGAGTTCGAGCAGGCCGCAAAGGATGCCGTCGCTCTTCTTGGTGATTCGAAGGAAGCGCAGACCATCCAAGGCATGCTCGACAAGGCCGTCGCTCCGACTCCGTTCACGCGTATTACTAGCGACCGGGCCGAGGCAAAGAAGCTTGCCAAGGAGTACGGAACGACCTTTGAGGTCAATGACAATGCGGGATACGTCACTTACACGGTGACGACGCTGGAAGGCCCTGGCGCTGGTCTCGGAAAGAACGAAGTGACCAGTCTCATCGCTTCGCTGAAGGCGCACACGGATGGACTCCAGACGGAGTCGAGCATGCAGATGATTCGCGTCCAGCAGCTCGTCGAGTCGTGCAGCCAGATCGTGAACGTCTGCTCGAACACGATGCGGAAGATGCACGACATGGCGATGGTCGCCATCAACAACATGCGAGGCTGACGATGATCTCGGTACTCGATTCATCGCAGCTACTTCCGGAAGGTCGTGCACGAGACGCGCTCTACGCGTTCGCTCACACGATGCTCGAGGCGGACCGACTCGAGCAGGCCGTCCAGGCCTTTCGAGTGCTCGTCCGCTTTGCACCCACGGACGAGCGTGCGTGGCTCGGCCTCGGCGCCTGTCACGAGAGGCTGGAACAAGAGGACGTGGCGGAAGAGCTCTACGGCGCTGGCTCGATTGTCGCGTGCCCGCCGTCGGCCCGCTGCCTTCTGGCGCTGGCGCGGCTGGCGCGCCGGCGCGGGGACACGCAGACGGCGCTCGAACACATCGAAGCTGCCAGCGAGATCACCGCTGGAGGCGAAGAACGCGAGCTCTCTGCGCTCGTGGAGTACGAGCGGAGGCAGTCGTGAGCGGGGTCGCTGGAGTCGCCGCGAGCTCGGCGGCTACGGGCGCAGAACGAACGTGGACTTCCGCAAATCCCGTCGAGCCTTCGCTCTTGCCTACGCCGGATCCCGCCGGGCTCGGTGATGTGGAAGCAGGGCTGACGGTTCTCTACGCGCTCCAGATCAAGCAAAGCAATCTGGCGGTCCGCGATGCAGAGAATGGAGCGCATTCGAACAAGCTCGAGGTGAAAGCGCAGCTGGACGCCTTCAAGGCAGCAATGCAGCGCCAACAAGCGGCCGAGCGGAAGGCTCGGGGGTTCTGGGCGAAGTTCAAGAAGGTCGCCTGCACGATCGCGAAGATCGCCGGCGTCGTCGCGAGTGTCGCGGCAGTCGCGTGCAGTGGAGGTGCGGCACTGCCTCTTGCTGCCGGGATCGCTGGCGTCGCTCTCTCGGGCGGGGGAATGGCGATTCGCGAGCTGAAGCTGCTGGGCAAGGACTCTGACAAGGTCGGCATGTGGATGGAGATCGCCGGAGCCGGTGTGGGGCTCGGCACTGCAGCGGCCGCAGCGCTTGGGCTCGGCGCTGCCGTGGCAAACGGCGGATCGAATGGGATGCGTGCTCTCGGAACCGGAGCGACGGTCACGAATGCCGGGGCGACCGGAGCGTCGGCGACGGCGACGATCGTCATCGCCGACTTCCAGCACGACGCCGACGTGGCCGCGGCGGACCGAGAGGAAGCTCACCTACGGATGGAACGACTTCATCGCGAGGCGAAGTTGATCATCGAGAGCAGTGAAGACGCGCTGGATGCTTCGAACGACGCTCTCGTTTCGACGCAGAAGGCACTGGAGTCGTGCAATCAAGCGGCTGAGGTCGCCATGGCAGGAGTGAAGGGATGACTATCGGTGTGGCGGGTGCAGGTGGCGTATCGTCGGTCAACGCAGAGCTGGTGGCGGGGGGCAGGGCGGCTTCGCCAGAAGGAGCCCCCGAGCTGTTGCCTGCGCCGTTCGCAGTCAACGCCTACGACGATTTGATGACATCGCTCGCGGTCATGATGATGCGGCAGAAGCATGAGAGCCGACTGTCGAGCGATCGAGGGCGAGAGGCAGCCTCCAAGTCGCAGGAGGAGGCGCACGCACGGAAGATCGCGAGCATGCGCGAGCTCGCCGACGACACGTTCATGCAAGGTGTCCTCGAGGGCGCTCTGGAAGGAGCGGGCGCAGTCGCGACGGCAGCATCGACGCTCACTCGGTTCGACGGCGAGATGAAGGAAGCCGCCGCGTCGGCTCTCGATGGGAAGCCGAGCAGCGAGCTATCGATGGGCGATCTCGTCAGGAAAGCCGAATGGGCGAAGGAGTCGAAGCGGCTCGCGCGTGATGCCAATCTGATGGAAGTCGCATCCAAGGGGTTCGGCGCTGCGAGCCGGCTCGGCGGGGCTTGGGCCAAGAGCGAGCAAGAACGCGATCGTGAGGAAATTGCTCGCGCAGACGCGGACATCGATCGAGCGAAGTCTGCGGTCGAAGGCGCAGCAACGGAGGCGCGGCGCGCTTCGGAAGACATTCGAGAGACCATCGGATCCATTCGCCAGTACCTGAGTGCGAAGACGCAGCTCGCGAACGCCGCAATCATTCGCGGCTGACAGGCAGGCTCGATTGGCTGGGCGTCAGCGGTGCTGCGCCAGGCCTCGGAACACCGGCTTCAAGCCGGCGTAGGCCTGGCGGCGCAGCGTGAGGAGCTCGCGGTACCGAGCGTGCGCGCGAGGGTCCGGATCGTGACGGACCGACGAGCCGCGCCAGGTCCGCGCATCGTTCGCCGAGCGCACCGCGCCGATGCCGAGCCCCGCGAGGAACGCCGCGCCGGCCACGGTTCCACCCGACTCGGGCGTGTACGTCAGCGGGACTCCGAGCGCGTCGCAGAGGATCTGACGAAAGAGCGCGCTCTTGCCGCCGCCGTTCGCGGCGACGACGTCGCGGATGCGGACGCCGTCCTCCGCGACGACCTCCTGGCAGTCGACGAACCCGAGCGCGATCCCTTCGAGCAGCGCGCGCCAGAGATGGCCTCGCCCGTGACGGAGCGAGAGTCCCACGTACGAACCGCGAGCCTCCGTGTCCCAGATCGGTGTTCGTTCGCCCTGCAGATACGGCAAGAAGAGGAGGCCGTCGCTTCCGCTCGGCACCAGCTCCGCTTCCGCGTCGAGCAGATCGAACGGCGGCAGGGCGGTCCGGACCGCGGTGTCCTCGCCTGACGAGCCACGCGTCAGCGCGTGCCGAAGCCACTCCTGCGCTCCGCCGGAGAGCGTGCCGCCGAGCGAGAGCCACACGTTCGCGCCGACGTGATGCGCGTTGATGAGCCGGCGATCGGTGCCCGGCGTGCGGCGCGGGATGAGCAGGTTGCCCGCGGTGCCGAGCATCAAGCACGCCTCGCCTTCGTCGACGACGCCGGCGCCGAGCGTCGCGGCCGCGAAGTCGCCTCCGCCGGCCACGACCGGAGTGCCTGCGCGAAGGCCATGCCCGATCGCCGCGGCCGCAGCCTCCGTCACCTCGCCGATCACGTCGTGGGACGCGCGCACCGGCGGGAGCTGTTCTGGCCGGATGCCGACGGACTCACACGCCCACGGGATCCAGGTCTTGGTCGCGAGATCGAAGAAGGGGAGCGAGAGCGCTGCGGTCGAAGCATCGATCGACGCCACGCCCGTCAGGCGATGCGCGACGAACGCATGGGACTGCAGGATCCAGCGCGCACGCCCGAGCACGTCCTGATCGGGCAGCTTCCACGCCGCGTCCGCGCGACCTCGCGCGCTGTCGGGCGCGCGCAGCGAGGCGCCGTGGCGTGAGAGCCAGAGGAGCTTCGGTCCGAGGTAGTAGGCGTGGACGTCGAGCTCGTGTGCTTCTTGGTCCGCGCGCGTGTCGAGCCAGAGGATCGCCGTGCCGAGCGCAGCGCCCGCGTCGTCGACGAGGACGACGGTCGGCGCCTGGCCGACGACGCAGATGGCGCTCACGTCCGCGAGGTTGCCCTGCGGAGCGCGCGTCGCGAGATCCGCGAGCACGGCGACGGTGGAACGCCACCAGCGGTCGGGACGGACCTCGGCCCAGCCCGGCTCCGGCGCCTCGTAGACGCAAGGCAGGCTCGCGTCCGCGAGGAGCGTGCCGGTCGCGTCGAAGATCGCTGCACGGACGCCGGTGGTTCCGATGTCGATCCCGAGAAGCCGCGCCCCTGCCATGCGCCCAGGCTATCCCAAGACCGCGAGGGGCCGGCGGGCGACCTCATTTCTCGCGTCCCCGGTTCCCAGCGGCAGGACCCGCCGTCAGGAGGGCGAGCTCTTCCGCTGCCTCGTTCCGCCGAGCGCCCGTGGCACGCCCTCCGTCAGCGCCGCGCGCACGGCCTCTTGCGCGCGGGTGTACGAGGGCTGCCGAAACCAGTGCATCACGACTGGCGACCGCGTGGGCCGCATCGCGGTGACCACCTGGAGCGACTCGACGAGGCGCGGCTCGACGAGCATGTGCCGGGATACGACGGCGCGGCCGAAGCCGAGGGCGGCGGCATCGAGGACGCCGTAGATGTCGTCGAAGAAGGAGCGCCGGACGTAGCGTGCTTTGACGCCGTGCCGGCCGAGGAAGCGGAGGGTCGTCTCGTCCTCGGGATCGTGATCGAGGTAGACGTCGTCCCGCGTGCGGTGGTGCTTGCTCTCCACGAGGACGAGCTCCTCGGAGCCGAGGACGACGTGCTCGACGTCCGGCCGCGGCACGATGCGATCGAGGATGACGAGATCGTAGCTGCCCTGCGCGAGCATTGCCTCGAGCTCGCCGGTCTCGCGGACGGTGAAGTCGATGATGAGGCGCGGATGCTCGCGAAAGAGCGGCGCGATCGACGGCAACACGCACGAGCGCGCGACCGACGAGAAGGCGGCGATGCGCACGGTCCCGGCGAGGTCGGTCACCGTCGCTCCGTTCGGCTCTACGGCGAGGTCGCCCAGGACCTCGGATTCGAGCGCGCGCTTCACCTCGCAGTAGCGGAGGAGGCGGGCGCCGGCCTCGGTCACCGTCACTCCGGACGGTCCCCGCACGAACAGGCGACGCTTCAGCTCCGACTCGAGCTGCTGGATGCGTTGCGACAGCGCCGGCTGCGTGATGCCGAGGCGCTTGGCGGCCTTCGAGAACCCGCCTGCCTCTGCGACGGCGTGGAACGCATCGAGGTGGTGTGCGGCCAGGGTCATTCGGAGAACTTATGGCTGCATCCGAAGGTTCGATTGGCCTTATGACGTGTCCGGATGCACGAATAGAGTCACGAAGTTGGTGATGAGAGAGACCGACGACGTGACGTGATCTCGTGTGATTGCTGTATCTCCTGGTGCTTCACGCTTTCTTGCTTTGCGCCGGTCTTCGCCGGCGAGTTGCTTCGGTGCCGCATCTTCGTTGGGTTTGTTGGGTTCGTTTGGGGGAAGAGTCATGGTCGGGGCCGCTGACCTCGCGGACGTGCATCCGTTCACCTCGAGACGGATGTCGCGCCCGCGCGTCAGCGGCCCCGACTTCGACGTGTCCGCGCTCCGCGCGATCCGCGCGGAGGAACCGATGAACGTCTGGCTCAGCGGCCGGATGCGGATCCGGACGGCGCGGGCTCCGAAGCGCTGTGGATCCACTTGGCGTCGCTCGTCCGCTCGATGACGATCGTTCCTTCCGGGGGCGGCCGTGTGACCGAGCCGCAGGCTGCGTCGATCGCGGAGAGCTTCGCATCGAGCGTGATCTTGCGCGCATACCGGACGAGCGCATGAGACTCGTCCTGCTTCGTGAGGCGCACGATCTTCTCGGCGTTGGCTTCGCCGCAGCGGAAGGAGCCCTCGCGCAGCCCCGGTGTCATTTCCACGCAGCCCTTGAAGATGAGGGCGCGCGCCTTGCGCTCGTACGGCGAGACGGCGTCGAAGCTCGAGCCACTCAGCTCATCCGGCCACTCGGCCATGTACCCGCTCGGCATCCGGCTCGTCGCACCGGATGCCTCGAGCGCCTCCAGGCACGCCCACGCCTCGTCCGACGGCGCTCCTCCTTCGCGCGGGACGCAGATCGCCTTCGACGCGTGCTGCATCTTGAGCCGCGAGAGCATCGCGATCGGAAGGGTGCAGGAGGCGTCCTCCTGAACCGATTGCTTCACGATCGCGAGCGCGTCGGACTTCGACGGCAGATCGCTGCAGCCGGTCGCCGCGAGCGCGACCGCCGTCACGAGGGAGAGGACGACGCAGGACCGCAGAGAATGAGGCAGTGCCACCGGCGCCGATGATAACCCGACGGGCGAACACGAACGTCGATGTATCCGCGCGGCCGTCGACCGGCGTGGTGGTGGGGGCGGCAAGCGCGCGCCGGATGCCCGGCGCGCTGCCCGATACGGACCGCCGACTTCGCGGTCCGGCGCGTCAGTTCCGGAACATCTCGTCGACGCGAGCCTGAAGGGCGGGCTCCGTCATCCCCTTGGCCGCCGCGAGCTCCTTGAGGAGGAGGCTCTTCGCCTGATCGAGCAGGCGGCGCTCACCGAACGACAGCTCCTTGTCGAACTTGAGGCGGTACATGTCGCGCAGCACCTTCGCGACCTCGTGCGGCGAGCCGCTCTTGATCATCTCGGTGTACGCGCGGAAGCGGCGGCTCCACGGCTGGAGGTCGACCGCGACCTCGCGAGCCTTCATCGTCTCGAGGACCTTGTCCGCTTCCTTCGAGCTCATGACCGGTCGAAGGCCAGCGGCCTGCGCCGACGTCCGCGGCACCATCACGCGCATGCCGTTGTCGAGGATGCGGATGATGAAGAACTCGCCCTTCGCCCCGCCGATCTCACGGTGCTCGATCGCGCTGATCTCGCCGAGACCATGCGACGGATGAACGACCTTGTCGCCGACGTTGAGCTTGAGGTTCTTCGGCGGCGGCGGCAGCGGCGGAATGTTGACGAGCGGCACGTAGCCCTTCGGAGCGACGACCTGCGACGGACGCTGGGGAGCGGCCGGGGCCGTGTTCTCGCCCTTCGGGAGCGCCGGAGGCGGCGGCGGCTGGGGGCGCATCGCGCGCTCGACCGCAGGCTTCTCGACCGCGGGCTTTTCGATGGCAGGCTTCTCGACCGCAGGCTTCACCGTCGACGCAGACGACTTCACGTTCCGGAGGTCGGCGGCCTTTCCTTTCGTCGCAGGCTTGGCCTTGGCGACAGTGGTTCGCGCTTTCGCGGGAGCACGAGAAGAGGAGCGGGTGGAGCGTGCGGTCTGGGCCATCTCCCGCGCGCGTAGCATTGCTAGCGGTTCGGCGTCAATCGAGGGCGGCTCGCCGCTCCGGCTGGGTTTGGTCCCCGGCTCGCGCCGGGCGCCCAAACGCTGCGCGGTCACTCGCGATCGTCGCGGCGATTCCGGAAGGCCTCCGGAGAGACCGCGACCATACGGCGCACCGTCGGGCGCGTGTGGATTCCGCTCTGATCGGCGACGGGACGTCTGGTGATCGGACGAACCTGCGGAGGCGGCGAGGTTGTCCGCTCGTTCTCGTGGAGGCTCTGCTGGTCGATGACGATCGTCTCGATCGGTTCCTCCGGCGCCGCGTCCGGGGGGCAGAGGACGAGCGCATCGTCCTTCTCGAGGGCGCGGAAGGGGGCAACGAGGCGAGGCGCGAGACGAACGGCGCGCGCGAACTCGTCGAAGCCGACGGCGAGGCGCGTGAGCGGGACCACGCGCTCGCGGATCCCCATTCCGTGATCGGCGAAGATGGAGAGCGTCGTCGTCGCGTCGTCGCCGCGGATCTCGATGAACGGTGTTCCCTCGAACCACTCGGCGTCGGTGAGACGGGCGACGGCCATCAACAGCTTCGGTGCGCCTTCACCCGGACGCGCGATCTCGGACGCCCACCCGAGGAGCGCTCGCAGGGAAGACGACGAACGGGCAGCTTCGTCGGCATGCGCGGTCGTGAGCTCGGCGCACGATGCGAGTGAATCGAAGCGCATCATCCAAGAGTATGCACCAACGCGGCCGCTCGTCGCGGCTACTTGCGGGAGCTCTGGCAGGAAATCGTCGCGAGGCTCGCGACCGCGCGATGGCGGCGAGACGCGTTCATCTGCGCATGATGTCGGCGACCTCGGCGTCGACCGCGTCGTGGACGCCGCGAGCCAGCGCATCTCCGTCGAACACACCATCGAGGACGAGCGCGTCGGGCTCGACGTGGACGGTCGGAGCCTGGACGGGGCGATGCAGCCCGAAGAGGTGGCCGATCGGGCTCTCCGACAGCACATGCGCTGCGGCGGCGAGCCGTTCAGCGGCCGCGCCGGCATCGTCTCCCCACGCGCCCGTGAGCACGACCCGGATGGCAATGCCCGATCCGGTGCCGCTCCACCTGGCGGATGCGCCGAATGCCGTTGCCGCGCGCATCAGCCCGCCGAGCCCGTTCGCCGTCTCTCCCTCGAAAGGACCGGGCGCGAAGACGCGCACGGGAGGAGCGGGCCCGAGGACCGCCGCGGCCCGACGAAGCGCGACGCCTTCGAGAGCGGGCGACGCTTTCTTCAGCTTTCCGAACGCGAACGCCTCGGCGGCACGCAGCGGACCCGGTTTGCCCTGCTCGAGCGCGACGCTCTCGCGACCGAGCACGAGCAGCTGCTGAGGCTCGGACCCGACCTCGCTCGTCAGCCGGATGACGCGGGGGTTCGACGCCAGGAATGTTCGCGTCACCGTCTTGGTCGCGCGGGCCTCGAACGCCGATGTGACCTTCTCCGGATCGAGCGGCACCCGCGCGATGGAGAGCAGCGCATCCTTGTAGCGGGCGATGCAGAGATCCTGGACCTGTCTGAGATCGACGCCGCCGTGGGACGTCGTGAACGACTGCAGCCGCTCCTCGGGAAGGACGAGCGCAACGGCCGGGATGAGGTCGGGGATCTCCGCGATCGCGCGAGGTTTCGCCTCGACGAGCCACGTCAGGCCAGCCGACGGAGCGAGACCGCATGCAGGCTCGAGATGAAGAGGCACGGGCGGCGGCGCGGGCGGGGACGGAGGTGTCCGCGGACCACACGCGGCCAACCCGGCCACGACGGCCACCGCCATGACAGGCGCTGCAACCGCGAATGCGCGGCGGAGGGCGGAGACGCGGACGGGGAGCATCGCGGTGGCGACGCTAGCAGAAGGTCGTCTGTCCGCCCGTTCGTCGGCGCGCGCGCCACTCCGTCAGGGCGCGACGACGACGTACTTGAAGCGGCGGTTCTTCGAGCCGACGCGGAAGAGGTACTTCTTGCCGCGCTCGAGCTGGAGGTTTGCGTCGGTCACCCGCACGCGGTCCATCTCGACCCCGCCCTGCTCGACGAGGCGCTTGCCTTCGCCGGTCGACTTGACGAGGCCCGCGCCGGAGAGCGCCTTCGCGATCCAGAGCGTCGGGCCGTCCGTCGTGAGCGTGACCTCTTCGATGTCGTCCGGGAGGGCGTCCGCGCCGTAGACCTTCTTGAACTCGGCTTCGGCCGCGAGCGCGGACGGCTCGTCGTGGAACCGCGTGATGAGCTCCTTTGCGAAGAGCGCCTTGATCTCGCGTGGATCGCGGCCCTCCGCCTTCTCCTTCTTCAGCTGGGCGATCTCCTGGTTCGACCGCGCCGAGAGCAGCTCGAAGTAACGGAAGATGACGTCGTCGTCGATCTGCATGACCTTGCGGAACATGACGACGGGGGCCTCGGTGAGGCCGATGTAGTTGTCGGCGCTCTTCGACATCTTCTTGCCGACGACGACGCCGTTCTCGAGTTTCGCGTCGGTGCCCTCGAGGAGCGGCGTCGTCAGCACCATCTGCGCCGTGAGGTTGTACCTCGGCATGATGTCGCGCCCGACGAGCAGGTTGAAGAGCTGGTCGGACCCGCCGAGCTCGATGTCGCACTGGAGCGCGACCGAGTCGTATCCCTGCAGCAGCGGATAGAGGAACTCGTGCTGGTAGATGGGCCGCCCTTCGGCGTAGCGCTGGCCGAAGTCCTTCCGCTCGAGCATGCGCGAGACCGTCATCTTCGCCATGAGCTCGACGATGTCGGCGGGGCTCATCTTGTCGAGCCACTCCGAGTTCGACCGGATCTCGGTCTTCGACGGATCGAGGATCTTGAAGGCCTGATCGGTGTAGGTCTTGGCCGCCGCTCGGACCTCGTCGCGCGTGAGGCGCGGCCTCAGGTCGTTCTTCCCGGTGGGGTCACCGACCATCGCGGTGAACTCACCGACGAGCAGGATGACGTGATGGCCGAGCTCCTGGAACTGCCGCATCTTCGCCATCAGCACGGCGTGACCGATGTGGAGGTCCGGACGGGTCGGATCGAAGCCGGCCTTCACGCGAAGGGGCTTGCCGGTCTCTTGCGCCTTCTTCAGGCGCTCGGCGAGCTCCGTCCGGACGTGGACGTCGACCGCACCGCGCGTGATGATCTCGAGCTGCTCCTCGACGGAGGCGTTCATGGGGCCTTCTTACAGGCTCCAGGCTCCAGGCTCCAGGCTTCAGGTAGACCGCGGGTCGCGGGGCCGGACACGAGCCGAAGCTTCGGGGTCAGTCGTCCTTGTCGTCGCCGCCGGTGATCTGCGACGTGAGCCGGCTGTTGTTCACGAGCTCCTTGAGCTCCTTGCCGACCTTGAAGAAGGGGAGGCGCTTCGGTGGAACCGGCACGGGCGCGCCCGTCCGGGGATTGCGGCCCGAGTACGCCTTGTAGGGGCGGACCGTGAAGCTGCCGAACCCGCGGATCTCGATGCCTTCACCGCGCTGGAGCGCTTCCGTCATGGCCTCGAAGACGCAGTTGACCACCAGCTCCGCACGAGCCTTCGTCAGCTGACTACGGGCGGCCATCGCGTCGATGAGTTCACTCTTCGTCATGGGCTAACTCCGGCTTGCGCCCCTTCACGGTTTCCCCTGGTCCAGGGGGCCGGTCGGGAGCCGATTTCCCAATGGAAGCGGGCTTCTGGGAACTCGTCAATCGGATCGTGCGCTTTTCTCGGCTCGAAAGCGCCTTTCGGAGCCCGCGGGCCCGGATTTTACGGGCCGGCCGGTCGGTTTGGGAGCAGGCGACCCGGGTGCGGCTGAGCGGGCAGGCGGCCGTCAGCGGACCTTTCGGATGGCGATGTAGTCGATCCCGATCGGCCCGCCCGAGGCCTCGATCGTCACGAGCGCGTGCGGCGGAGTGAGCTCGAGCTCTCTCGTCGGGAGGACGCGACAGGTGCCCTCGGCCTTCCACGTCCACCGCTCGGCGCCGATCGACAGCGCGCCCTCGGCGTCCGGCGACGGCCCCTGCGCGAACGGAACGCTCGCGCTGTTGACCGTGTGGACCTCGACGGCCCATCGTCCCGCGCTCGGCACGGGAAGCTCGATCACGGCCTTCGCGCGCTGGCTGCGGTCGGGCGTCAGGACGAGGGCCCGGGATTTCGATGCGCAGCCGTCGGTCCAGGCGGGCGCCGCGAAGCCGTGCTCCTGGGAGAGCGCGGGCCATTCGGCTTCGGCCTCGAAGCGGAGGAGCGGCCCCGATTCCGGCGGCGCCCAGGGCGTCAGCTTCGGGGTGCTCTCGACCTCCGGTGGCGTCGGGGGCTCGCGGTCGTAACGCCACGACGTCGGGCGGCCGAGCGCTTCGTAGAGCATCCGATCCCGATCGTCGTCCCGGCGACGGACGACGAGCACGCGGTCGACCGGACGCGACCACGGATCGTGACCGAGCGCGAACCCGTGGTCGGTGTCGACGAACACCAGGCCGTTCGTGAGACTCGCGCGCGCGAGCACGTCTGGCTCGAACATCGGACGGCCGCCGTCGCGATCGCGGAGCTTGCCGTGCTCGTACGCCGCGTGGACGCCGAAGCCCGCGAGTGCGAGGGCGACGACGGCGAACGCCCCGCGCGTGAACGCCTTCTCGACCGCACGCGCGCGTACCGCCAGCGTCGCGACGGCGATCGCGAGGAGGGCATGTTCGGCCGGCAACACGTCGGCGAAGAACCGCGCGCCGCCGCCCGGGTAATCGCCGTCGAAGTAGAAGGGCGCGTACGCGAGGACTTGCAACCCGACGAGCGCGGTCGCGGGAAGGATCGCCGTCTTAGGCTTCGCGTGCCTCCCGCGAAGAACCGCGGGCACGAGCACGAGCAGCGCGAGCGGCTCGAGGTTCGCGACGTCGAGCAGGTGATGATGCAGACGCCGGAGCGTCGTTGCGGCCGCCTCGACGAAGCCATACCCGGCGGCGAGCCGGGCATCGACGTGTGCGCCGTGCTCGAACAGGCAGCCGGTACCCTTGCCGAAGCCCCAGCGGAAGCAGCCCGGAGGCCCGTCGCTGAGTGCATAATACAAGCGCTGCGTCGACGTGAGCCACGAGCCCGTCACCGCGCGCTGCGAGAGCAAGAGGAGGAAGACGCCTGGCAGCGTGCCGAGGAGCGCGAGGAGCACGAGGCGCGAGCGACGGCCGCGCGCTGCGTCGGCGACCGGGCGGAGGAGCCAGGCCACGATGATCCCGATCGGCAGCGCCGAGACGGGCCGCGTGGCGAAGACGTATCCGACCGCGAGCCCGGCGAAGACCGCTTCGAGGCGCCCGCCGTCGAATGGGCTCGCCGCTTCGGGAGCCGCTGGACGCGCGCTTGCGCGCTGGTGCGCTTGCCGGGAGCGGATCGCGCAGGTGAGGGCGATCGTGATGCCGAGCGCTGCCGCGCCGTGGCTCATCGTATCGGCGGTGTGATAGCGGAGCGCCGCCGAGAAGACGGACAGCAACGCTGCGGCGCGGCCGATCGGCTCCGCGAGCGTGGGGAGCGCTTCGTCGGCGAGCGCCTTCGCGAGATGATAGGTCGCGACGACGAGGCCCATCGCGATCAGAGGTCCCGCGATCATGGGCGCGCCCAGGTGGAAGCCGAACGCGAGGAGGAGGGGGTAACCAGGCGGGAAGATGCCGCCCAGCGAAGCGCCGTCGGCGCCGGCTTCTCGATAGAGGAGGAACCGCCCGCGGAAGCTGGCCGTGGGCTCGAGCGGCGTCCACGTGAAGTCGCCGTGCGAGAGCGCGCGTCCCTGGAGGAAATACGTCGTCGCGTCGACGATGCGCGGGCCGCCGCGCAGGTAGATCGATACGTACGCGATCGAGAGCAGGCCGGCGGCGATCGCGAAGATCGCGAGGAAACGACGGCGGTCGAGGGCCTGCTCGTCCGGCGAGCCGTCCTCGTGACCGAAGAGGAGCGAGCGCCCTCGAGCGAAGAGCACGCACGTGGCTGCGAAGGCCGCGATGACGAGGGCGATCTTCGCCGTGGAGTCCGGGGGACGCGACCAGGTCCCGACGATGGCGGCCATGGCCGCCTCTTGAGGCAACGTCACTGCGTGATCCAAAGATGGTAGTCGAGGAAGTCCCCTGGTCCCTCGTTGATGAGCTCGATGCGTACGTTCGGGCGCGTGATGAATTCGTCTGCGATGAGGTGGCCGGTCTCTTCCCAGCCGTTCGTGCGCTCCAGATCGATCGTGCCGGCGTCGCGACCCTCGACGAGGACACGCACCTTCGTCGCCGCTTCCTGTGCGGTCCGGACGACGAGGTGGATGCGCTTGCCGACGATGAGCCCGCGCGCGTCGAACGACTCGCGCTTGCCGACGGCGATGCGACGCCCGCCGTCGAACAGGTCGCGTCGCGCATCGGCAGGGTCGGGCAAGACGCGCATGTCGGTCCACCCGTTCGACGGCTGCTCGAATCGGTAGTTGCTCGCCTTCTCGCTCACGAGATCGGCGACGTCGATCTCCTGGCGTACGCGCTCGAGCGTTCGGCCTTCCCAGCCGGTGGGCGGCTGCCATCGCATCTGATCGCCGGTGTTGAGAAGGCTCCAGTTCGCCTTGTAGACGACGTGCTCGTAGCCACCGCAGATCACGTTCCCCTCGACGGGGAATCGCTCGAGCACCTCGTCGGCGAACCACACCGGGAGGATTCCCCACCACGTCGGGAAGATCGCGAGCACCTCGGGGCGGTCTTTCGACGGGATGCGCTCGATGAGCTCGAGGGTCGACGGCAGGCCGTGCACGCCTGCGCGAGCGAATGGCAGCCCGCGGTAGCCGCCGAGGCCGATGATGTCGAGGCCGGGGCGATCGGACTCGTAGAGGATCGCGCCGGCATCGCCGACGAGCACGCGGTTCGGCTTCAGCTCGGCGAGGTACTGGCCGAGCTTGATGTGCTGGTCGCGAATGTTGCGTGAGGCCCGCCCGAAGAACCACTTCTGGTCGCGCATCTTCGGCGCCTGATGGTCGTAGGCGAAGAGAAGGAGCGCGCCGACGATCGCGGCACGCGAGACCCGCCAGCGCAACAAGAGGAGGGCAGGGAGCGCGCAGGCGAATGCGAAGATCCACGAGAGCCGGAACTCCGGCGGCATTCCGGCCGGGCGCGTCAGCACGCCGATCGCCTGCACGATGAGCGCGCCGACCACGACGGTCGCCACGATCGACGGGCGAAGGGCGCGCCTGCGGCCGGTCCCGATGGGCTGCGCGTAGCGTCGGAACGCGACGGTCACGCCGAGCGCTGCGAGGACGAGCATCCACGCGACCGCAGGCATGACGTAGCGCTCGTTCTGCCAGCGCACCTGCCCATTGAAGGCGACGATGACGACCCAGGCGACGACTTGTGCCCACAGCACGATCGCGACGCGGCGGGTCCGCGCGAAGCAGAGCGGGAGCACGGCGAACACGAGCGGGACGACCCCGGCCCACCATGCCGTCTTCGACAGGTAGACGAGCACGCTCGGAGCCCCTGGCCACCGATCGACGAGCTCGCTCATGCGATCGCCCTCGATGTGGGCGAAGTGATAATCGAGGTTCCGGAGGGCGGCGTACTTCACGTTGAACACCCAGTCCGCGAGCTTGTCCTCCGCGGTCATGTAGGGGTTGTTCAACGCGAGCTTCACGATGGCGCCGTTCGCGCTCGACTCTCCGGTGAGCAGCCGGTTGGCGACGGACTGGAGAGCGAGGACGGTGGCGGGAGGAAGGCCCGCCCGCATGAGGAGCGAGAACATGTGCGCACCGCCCCAGCGACGATGCGCGTGCGCGGCGGCGAGCCCGAAGATCGCGATCGTGAGCGCGGCCTCCGGACGAGTTGCGACGAGGAGCGCTCCTGCGAGGCCGAGCCACCACGCTCGGGACGATGACGGCCGAGACGACACGCGGGCGTCGGTCTCGAGCTCCAGCCAGGCGACGAGCGCGATGCCCCAGGTCGCCAAGAAGAACGCGACCTCCATCCCGCTCCAGAGCGACCACGTGAGCGCGCCGACGCCCAGGAACATCGGCGGCAGGAGATAAGAGGAGAGGCGCCCCCAGTCGTCCCGCGGGCCTTCGACGAACAGCCGGCGCATCGCGAGCAGCGTGCCGAAGACGCAGACGGCCGCGAGGATGGCGGCCCACTTCATCAGTGAACGCCCGGTGAACCCGATGAGCCAGCCGAAGGCGAGGACGAATGGGTAGGTGAGGCTCGTGTTGCCGGACGAATAGCCGTTTCCGACGGTCCATTCGAACGGGTGCCCGAGCGCCGTTGCGCGGGCGTAGTCGAAGTGGATGAAGACGTCGTCGAGCGGCGCGCTCCACTCGCCGCCCGTCTGCTTCAGCATGTAGCCGTAGAACGAGCGCGCGGATGCAAGCGTGCAGAGGCCGCTCCACAGCACGTACAGAGGCCGGTCCACGCGGCGCAGGATCGGAGCGACGTTCGGGATCACTTCGGTGTGCGGGCGGAAGGGCTCATGCCGCTCGAGGCCGTCGAGCGCGGGCGTTCTACCATGGGTTCCGCGGAACGGAGGCGGAACGGGGGGCGGGGACGGGGGGAACGGGGAACGACGCGACCTTCGAGCTCGACCGAAACACGCCGACTCCGGAAGAGATCGCGGAGCACACGCCGCCCCGGGCCGGACCACGACCCTGGGTCGCCGAGCGTCCGGCGAGCCGGCACCGCCCCTCAGCGCTCGAGCGCCTCGAAGCTGTCGAGGACGGCCATCAGCGTCGGTCGATGCTGCGCGAGGCGCGACTTCGCCGTCCACGTCGTGACCTGGACGTAGTGGCGCGGTGCCTCGATGTACGCGCCGAGATAAACGAGGTTCAAGCCGTTCACCACGCCGCGGAACTCGCGGTAGAGCGCGCGCATGCCGTGGATCTCGCGCGGCACGGGCGGGTCGAACGACGGCGAGCTCAGTTGCTTCGTCTGCACGTTTTTCAGGAGCTCGGCGTAGCCCTCGAGCCCGTCGGCGAAGTCCTCGAGAGGCTCTGCGACCACCGTGACGAACGCCGCGTCGAGCACCGAACCTTGCAGGATCTCGGCCTGCTCGTTCTTGAGCCCACCCCGGTCCCAGTGCGCCGGGACCGTGATGCGGTGTTCGCCGGCCGGGCAGGTCACCTGCTTCGTCCCGCCTTTTCGCGCGGCCAATCGCTTGCAGCCGGCGAGCGAGAGCGCTCCGACGAGGAGCGAACGACGATCGATCTTCGACACGGCGAGTGCCCCTCCGCGAACGGCAACCATCCTGACAGATGAGCCTCCGCCCGTCATCCAGTCGCGGACAAAAGCGTCTGGCGCCCCGGCGGGCTCATCGGCGACAGGGCGATTCTCGCACTCGATGGCGTACCGGTTGTGTTAGCGTGCCCGCCGCGGATGGGACCCGCATCGCGCCGCCCCGGGGTGGGGCTGACAACGCTGAGCAGCGCTCGCCGCACTCGTGCGCGCTGGATCTCGACCGCGTTGCTCCTCACGACGTCGACGGTCGCGGGAGAGAGCTTCGCGCAGCCCGGTGGCACCGTCCGGCAGCCGGAGGAGCCGGCCGCGCAGCCCGCGCCGGCGCCGCCGCCGACGACGATCGCACTGCCCGTCGTCAAGAAGGACGAGGGGGCGAAGTATCCGGACCAGGCCATCAAGGACAAGGTGAAGGATCCCGTCGAGGTGATCCTCGTCCTCGAGCTCGACGCGACCGGCGCCGTCAAGAACGCCGTCGTCGAGACGCCGGCCGGCCATGGATTCGACGAAGCGGCGGTCGAGGCTGCCAACAAGCTGGAGTTCGAGCCGGCCAAGCGGAACGGGCAACCGATCGCGGCGAAGATCCGGCACAAGTACACCTTCACGCCCCCGCCCGCCCAGCTCGTCGGCAAGGTGACGACGCAGCTCCGCGATGCTCCCATCGAAGGCGCGAGCGTCACGGTCGAAGGGGCCGACGGCAAGCAGTGGACGACGACCGCAAAGGCCGACGGGTCGTGGCGGATCGAAGGCGTCCCCGCAGGCACGTACAAGATCACCGTTGGTTCGTCCGGGTACGGCGCGCAGACGTACGAAGAGACGATCGATCCGGGGACCGAGACGCAGGTGGACGTGCGCCTCTCTCGCGAGCAGGCCGCAGCGCCCCCACCACCTCCGCCGCCACCGGGCGTCGCGGTGGAGGACATCGAAGAGGTCACCGTCCGCGGAAAACGTCCGCCGCGCGAAGTCACGAAGCGCACGCTCGAGCAGCGCGAGCTCTCGCGCATCCCCGGAACGAACGGCGACGCGCTCCGGGCGATCCAGAACCTCCCGGGCATCGCGCGTACGCCGGGCTTCGCCGGCCTCCTCATCGTGCGCGGCGCCGCTCCGCAAGAGACCGGCACCTACGTCGACGGCACGTTCGTGCCGATCATCTATCACTTCGGCGGGCTCTCGAGCGTCATCCCCACGGAGATGCTCGACCGCGTCGACTTCTATCCGGGCAACTTCAGCAGCTACTTCGGACGGCACACCGGCGGCGTCATCGACGTCGGTGTGAAAGACCCGCAGGTACGGAAGGACCCGAAGGCGCACCTCGGCGCGGCGCGCGCAGGCATCCATGGTCTCGTCCAGGCGGACCTCATCGACGCGCGCACCGTCGTGCAAGGACCGCTCGGCAACACCGGATGGAACTTCGCCATCGCGGGGCGGCGCTCGTACGTGGACGTGTGGCTCAAGCCGCTCCTGACGGAGCTCGGCTCGAGCGTCACGACGGCGCCGGTCTATTACGACTACCAGGCGATCCTCCAGCGCGACTGGGACAAGAAGAAGCACAGTCTCCGCCTCTTCTTCTTCGGCTCCGACGACCGCCTCGAGGTCCTCGTCCGTCAGGTCGCCGGATCGAACCCGGGCCTCACGGGCAACGTCGGGCTCGGCACCGCGTTCTACCGGATGCAGGCGCGCTACGTCGGCAAGCTCTCGGACGACACGGAGCTCCGTCTCGTCGGCGCGGTCGGCAAGGATGCCTTGCAGTTCAACCTCGGCGACAACTACTTCCTCCTGTCGTCGTACCCGCTGTCGGGACGCGCCGAGCTCGCGCAGAAGATCGGCGCCGGTGTCCGCAACAACTTCGGCCTCGACATGCTCGTGCAGCCGTACGAGGTCGATCTCCGCACGCCGCCGCTTCCGCGACCCGGCGAGCCGCCGGCGGGGCCCTTCGGAAGCCAGCCGCCGGTCGCCTTCCAGGACACCGGGTCACTCTACCGGCCGGCGCTCTACGACGAGGTGGAGCTCACGCCGTTCAAGGGCACGCGCATCGTTCCCGGCGTCCGTCTCGACTACACGCGCGAGAACCGGTCGTGGGATCTGCAGCCTCGTGTCAACGCGCGGCAGGACCTGACGCAGGGCTTCCCACGGACGACCCTCAAAGGCGGTGTCGGTCGCTACACGAACCCGCCGCAGCCGCAGGAGACGAACCCGATCTACGGCGTCCCCGGCACGCGCTCCATCATCGCCAATCATTACGGCTTCGGCGGCGAGCAGGAGATCACGAAGCAGATCGAGGTCTCCACCGAGGCCTTCTATCGGCAGTACGACGGCATCATCGTGCAAGGGCAGGGCAATACCGGCGAAGGTCGGGCGTTCGGCCTCGAGACGTTGCTCCGCTACAAGCCGGACGCGAAGTTCTTCGGATTCATCGCGTACACGCTCTCGCGCAGCGTGCGCCGCGAGGCGCCGAACGAGCCGGAGCACCTCGCGTTCTACGATCAGACGCACATCCTGACGGCGATCGGCAGCTATCGCCTCGGGCGCGGCTGGGAGATCGGCGCGCGCTTCCGCCTCGTCTCCGGCAACATGCGGACGCCGCAGAGCTACGGGTTCTTCGACAACAACGTCGGCTCGTACATCCCGGGGATCAGCTTCCCGCCGTACAGCGTTCGCAACCCGATGTTCCACCAGCTGGACGTCCGCATCGACAAGTCCTGGTACTTCAAGGAGGGCGTGAAGATGAGCGCCTACCTCGACGTGTACAACGCGTACAACCACGGCAACGTCGAGGGCGTGAGCTACAACTTCAACCAGACGCAGTCGACGTTCGCGACGGGCATCCCCATCTTGCCGAGCCTCGGCATGCGCCTGGAGATGTGACTCATCATGCGCGTGCGCTTCCTTCTCCTGCTCCTGGTCCTCGCGGCCGCCTCGGCGGCGCTGTTCGGCGTGGCCTGCGGTGTCGGCGGGTTCGACTCGCAGAGCAAGGTGGCGAGCGTGCGCATGTTCGGCGTCCGGCCCGATCCCGCGTACGCCAAGCCGGGCGAGACGGTGACGCTCGAGGTGCTCGCGGCTGACCGGCGCCGCGAGCGCCCACGCGAGATGAAGATCTTCTGGATCCCCATCGTCTGCGTGAATCCGCGGGAGGACCTCTACTACCTGTGCTTCCTCCCGTCGCAGACGCCCGACGGCGGGACGATCGACGGCGGGACGCGCCTCGAGCCGGCGTTTCCGCCCGACGCGGGGGCGGACGCGGGGGCGGGCGTGCCCGGACAGCCACCCATCGGCACCGGAGGGCTCTCGAGCATTCCGGTAGGTCTCGATCTGAGCCCGTTCTTGCCGACCGGCGACAAGTTCAGCTTCCGGATGCCGGAGGACATCATCATCCCGCGCCCCGGAAGGCCGGAGTACGGGCTCGCGATCGTCTTCAACATCGCGTGTGCCGGGCAGGTGCGCCTCGCAGAGCGCGCCGGGAACGCGCCGCAGCAGATCCCGATCCAGTGCACGGACGAGAACGGCGTCCAGCTCACGCCGGACGACTACGTGATCGGCATCAACCGCGTCTACGCCTACGCCGATCGGACGAACACGAACCCCGTCGTCGAGCACGTCACGCTCGATGGTGTCGAGGTCGATCCGAAGGCGGGCATCACGATCGATCGCTGCGTCGCCTCTCGCCGCGCGGACTGCAAGCCGGTGAAGCTCGACGTGCACGTCTCGGACGCGAGCTGGGAACCGAATCCTTCCACCGGCGCAGCGGCAGGGCAGCGCGAGCAGATCTGGGTGACGTACTACTCGGACATCGGTGATCTGCAGGACGAGGCGCGCCTTCTCTTCGATTCGAAGTCCGGCCGGATCGACGACAGCGCCGTCGAGTTCCGCGCGCCGTACCAGCCGACCGAAGGGATGCTCTGGGCCGTCGTCCACGACAACCGCACCGGAGCGGCGTTCGTCGTCCTTCCGATCCACGTGAAGTGACGTGACGTGAAGAGCCCGCGGCGCTCTTCGGCTCACGCGATACGTCGCCGCTCCAGCCAGGAGCGCGCCTCCCAGTTTCCCTCCCTGTTCCCGTAGCGTCGGAGGTCACGACGGTGACCATCGAAGCGGTCCGGTTGGGCCGCTCCGTCGGACGCGCCGTACAGGAGCGTCAGACGTTTCCAGCACTTCCAGTGGTGCCGGCGCTGGTACGGCCCCTGCTCCTCTCCGGAGATGAACCGTCGTGAACACGGCGGCGGCGGGAGGAGCGCATGAGGAGATCTCGAACCGGGCGCGGGTACGGTGTGGCCATGTTCACGTTGCTGGTCGCTGGTCATGCCGCGGCGGAGCCGGAGGCGACCGGAGGGGACACGGTCGTCCTCAACACCTATTCCAAGGTCTGGGTGTCCGGCGACGACAAGGGCCCCGCGAAGCTCGGGAAGAACACCGGCGCGGGGACGATGGACGCGTCGTTCGCCTGGGACAGCGTCGGGTACGCCAGTGACAAGACGACGGTCCGGCTCGCGACCGTCTACACGCGCTCCGACAACGAGCGGAACTTGTTCGGCAGCCACATGCAGGGCGGCTTTGCGCTCGCGACGCTGACCGAGAAGGGCGTCGTCTCTGGTCCCGAGATCGCGCTGCCGCGCCTCGCAGGCGAGCGCACGTTCATGCGACCGCTCGTGGGGTTCACGAAGAAACACGTCGTCCTCATCGCGGCGAGCGAGGACAACGGGATCAACAACAACCCGCAGCCCGTCATGTTCGTCGCCGACAAGACGACGGGGCAGCTCGTGGAGATCCCGAACAGCACGCGCGGCAAAGATCCTGGCATCGATGGTCTTCCCGGCGGCATCGGCGGCGGTGGCATCGAGAAGCCGACGAACCTGATCCAGCAGGCGCTCCGGGACCGGATCTTGGTGTTGAACCCGCAGAACCAGCGCGGCCCGCACACCATCCAGCAGGTCGACGCTCACACGTTCGTCGTCGGCATGCAGTACAACAACCAGGCGCAGGAAGCGTTCAGCGTCACGATCAACGACGACGCGTCGGTGAAGATGAACTGGGTGCAGCGCTACTCGAACGTGGCGCAGCACTGCCGCCCGCAGGTCGCGATCGAGCCGGGCGCAACGACGGGGTTCATTGCTGCTGTCGAGGCCAACAACCAGCCTGCGGAGATCGGCTTTCGCGTGACCGAGTTCGAGGTCGCGACGGGCAAGGCCTTGAAGAGCGCCATCGCCGTTCGCTCGAACCCCCTCGAGAACAAGTACGTCTCCGAGCCGGTGCTCGGCATCCTCGGCGACAAGCTCGCGATCACCTACGGCCTGAGCTCGAAGGTCCGCGACAAGCTCAAAGACGTGGTCGACGTGAACGGGCACGCGGGCGGGAAGAAGATCGACGTCGCCGTCCTCCTCGACAAGGGCACGCTCAAGCCGGTCGGGGAGCCGCTCTTCGGTGTCGGCCAGTACGGCCGCCACGGCAGCTCGTTCATTACCGGCTACGGGCCGAACGCCGAGCCCGCGCTTGCGGTCATCAGCGGCTCGTCGACCGGCACGGGCGGTGGCTTCATCCAGATGTACCCGCTGAAGCGCGACGGCACGCTTGGCACCAAGGACCAGGCGAAGGTCTATCAGGTGTCCCCGTTCTCCGACGTCGCCAACGTCCAGGCGCGCGGCAAGAGGAACCCGCAGGATCAGGCGCGCGGCTTCATCCATGGCATCGGCAACGTGCCGAACCCCGGCTACACGACGGATCCGGAGAAGGCGCGGACCAACTTCATGCCGGAGGTGAAGCAGTTCTCGTTCTCGACGGTCACCGGTTACAGCAGCGTCGATGCGATGGCGAAGGGCCAGAAGAACTCGGTGTGGCTCTCGCTCGTGCCGGCCGCATGGCAGCCGGGGGTGGGGAGCATCCCGGGCAAGCCGACGGACAAGCCTGGCACGAACGAGGACGGCACAGGGCCCCTGCCTCGCACGACGGAGCCGGGGACCGACCCGAGCGGCGAGGGCGGCGAGGACGGCGACGTGATTCCGGAGAATCCCACCCATCCGAGGCGCCGCGCAGCGGTCACCAGCGACGCCGGCTGCTCCGCCAGCGCCTCCGGGGCCGCATCACGCGCGAGTCGCGTCAGCGCGAGCGGCGTCGTCGGTCTCGCGCTCGCAGGTGCCATCGCTCTCCGCCGCCGCAGGCGCGCGGTCTGAACGGCCTTCCGCTTCGCTCGACAGAGATCACCGCTTCACGCGGTGGCACAACTAGGCACGCTGCCGAGCGGCGAACGGCCGAAAATACGAGTAAAATCCGAAACGGCGGGGTCGGCATCCGACGTGCAGTTCGACGACGCGCGTTCATCCCTCGCGGAGGCTCTTCATGCGTCGTCTTGGTTCCTTGGTGTTGTTCACCGCCTCGTTCTCGGGCGTCGTCCTCGCCGCTGGATGCAGCAGCGGAGGTGGCGACAAATCGTTCGTCGAGGTCGACAACGGGTTCGAGTCCGACGACCCGAGCGGGCGGAGCGCCGCCGACAAGAACGGATCGTCCTCGGGCGGCGCCGCCGACGCCGGTGCGGCAGCCCCGGAGGACGACAGCGCGGGTGACGGCGCGGCGCGCGTGGTGCAGGAGGCCGACATCATCAAGGTCGACGGCAATCGCCTGTTCGCGCTCTCCCGGTATGGCGGTCTCGCGATCGTCGACATCACGAATCCCGATCAGATGAAGCTGCTCGGCCGGAAGCGCATCGAAGGCGTGCCGTTCGAGATGTACGTCCAGAACGGCCGCGCGTTCGTCATGCTCAACGAGTTCGGTCGCTGGGTCACGGACGCGAGCACGCCGTACGGCCAGTGGGTGCAGACGAGCGAGATCCTCGCATTCGACATCTCGAACCCGGCGGCGATCACCGAGCTGTCCCACTTCGACGTGCCCGGTACGATCGCCGACTCGCGCATGGTGGGGGACGCCGCGTACGTCGTCACGTACGAGAACGGCTACTGCTGGGGCTGCCAGACGAAGCCGGCCACGATCGTGACGAGCTTCGACGTCCGAGGCGCGATCGCGAAGAGCGACCAGCTCGTCTATGCATCGCCGTCGCAGAACTACTCCTCGTGGCAGCGGAGCGTCAGCGCGACGAACGAGCGCCTCTACATCGCCGGGCCCGTATGGAGCTGGTCGCCGGGCCAGACGAACGCGAGCTCGATCATCCAGGTCGTCGACATCACCGACCCGACCGGCAAATTGAAGAAGGGCGCGGACGTCCCGGTGGCGGGCCAGATCAATAGCCGCTGGCAGATGGACGAGCACGCGGGCGTCCTCCGCGTCGTGAGCCAGTTCGGCGACGGGTGGGGCGGGCCGAACGGGCAGATCAATCCTAAGGTCCAGACCTTCACCGTCACGAGCGCGACGCAGATCGCTCCGCTCGGCTCGACGGAGCTGATCCTGCCGAAGCCCGAGCAGCTCCGCAGCGTGCGCTTCGACGGGACGCGTGGCTACGCGATCACGGCGGAGCGGACGGACCCGCTCTTCACGATCGACCTCTCGAACCCCGCGGCGCCGAAGCAGGCCGGTGCGCTCGAGATGCCGGGCTGGATCTTCCACATGGAGCCGCGCGGCGACCGCCTCATCGGCTTCGGCTATGACGACACGAACCAGAGCGTGGCCAAGCTCGCGGTGTCGCTCTTCGACGTCAGCGATCTGACGAAGCCGACGATGCTGAAGCGCGTCTCGTTCGGCTCCGGCTGGGGGCAGCTCGCCGAAGATCAGGACCGCATCCACAAGTCGGTGCGCGTGCTGGACGACGCCGGGATGATCCTCGTCCCCTTCGCGAGCTACGGCCGCTGGAACGACTCGAAGTGCGAGCAGCCGCAGAGCGGGATCCAGCTCATCGACTACGGCCACGACGACCTCACGCTGCGTGGGCTCGCGCCGCAGTGGGGAATGCCCCGTCGCGCGTTCGTCGCGAACGGACGGCTGCTCGCGATGTCGGACCGCAACGTCACGAGCTTCGACATCACGTCGCGTGATGCGCCGGTGAAGAAGCAGGAGCTCGACCTCTCGAACCCGGCGTACCGCCTCGCCGAGCTGCCGAACCACGTCGCGAGCATCACGAGCGACTGGTGGAACGGCGAGGTGATGCTCCTCGTCACGCCCAAGGCGAACGCGGACGACGCAGACGTGACCGGCAAGGTGTCGCTCGCCTCGCTCGCTCCGCAGTCGTCGGCGTACTGCTCGGGCAAGGCAGGCTGGACGTCGTGGTACGAGGCGCGCCTCTTCGCGAACGGCAACACCGTGTACGTCACGGTCCCGGTCTACTCGTACGACGCGGGCGTCCGCGGTGGGAAGCTGATCGCCGCGGCGATCGACGTCTCGAACCCGCTGAAGCCGGTGATCACGGGCAAGACCGAGATGCTCTTCGCGGACCGCGATCTCTCGCAGGGCGGGTACTGGGGCTACTACGGCGGCTTCTGTGACGGCTGGGGCCTGTGGTCCTACTACCGCGGGATGAACGGCTCGCTCATCGGCTCCGGCCAGGCGGTCGTCCAGCATGGCGCGAAGCTCGCGTACATCGAGGTCGATCGCGAGCCGATCGAGGACGGCACGACGCAGTGGGGCAGCCCCCGCTGGACCTGGAAGCTCCACCGCCGGATCCACGTCGTCGACTTCACGTCGCCCACGCAGCCGAGCAGCCATGTCGTGGCGCTGCCGGACAGCCTCGGCGAGTCGCCGCTGCACCTCTTCAAGGGAACCGTTCTGACGTCGCGCTGGGTGCAGTCGACGAAGAACACCGACAAGGTCCGCTTCTTCGTCGACCGTGTCGACCTGAACGGCCCCTCACCGGTGCTGCTGCCCTCGGTCAACACCCCCGGGTCGCTGCTCTTGGCCGACGAAGCGTCGAGCCGCTTCGTCACGACCGACTACCACGCCCAGCGCGTCTCGGTCGGCAAGGACCAGCAGAGCTACACCGCATGTCACCAGAAGCTGGGCTACGGGGCCTGGCTCGACTGGGAGACGGGCACCTGTTTCCGCGTGACGCGTGACTTCAAGCTCGCGGACGTCGCGGGCGCGAAGGTCACGCTCCGCCAGACGATGACGCCGCCGTCGCAGAACATCGCGGGCGTCCAGATCGCCGACGACCGCATCTATGTCACGCGTCATAAGCAGTACGACTACTCGAGCTACGACGGATCGGGCCAGTCGCAGCCGAAGGTCCTCGAGGACGGTGGCCTCTGGGCCATCGGCGGCATCCGCGCCGGCCAGCTCTCGATCGTCAGCGAGATGATCGGCGATGCGGACTGGCCGCTCGCGGCCCACGGCACGAAGGTCGCGCTCTACACGCAAGGTGGGCTCGCCATCTACGACACCGCCACGCCGAAGCCGGTGCTCCTCACGCAGGCGAACCTCCGTGGATACGGCTACAGCTCACATGTCCTGATGAGCGACACGCGCGCGATCGCTTCACTCGGCGAGTGGGGGCTCCAGACGATCCAGTACTGACCCGACCGGGCCACCCGACCGGGCCAGCGCGCCGAGCGGCGAGCGGCGAGCGGCGGCGGCGGCGGCGGCGAGAGAGGCTTCGACGCCTTTCTCGCCGCTTGCCTTTTGGGGTGGCCGGACGAGAACGCGTGGCGGGCTGTACGTCCGAGCATCGGATCCGGCACTCGCACCGCGGTCGCATTGACCTCGCGCGGCAGCGCCCGCACCCTGCGCGGTCCATGGCATCCAAGAAAGAGTCCGGTCCGCTCCGCGGAGCGAAGTTGGTGAAGAAAGCGCTCGAGGTCGGGAAGGAGCGTGTGCTTGCTGCGCCGGAGCCCATGCCGTCGTCGCTTGCACGCAAGATGAAGCTGCCGAATGGCGAGTCCCTGTCGCCGGCGCTGAAGGAGCTGTTCGTCGCGGACACCGCGTGGATCGGGATCGACTACGACGACGAGGAGGCCGAGATCGAGTCGGTCTCGCTCGAGGACATCGTCGAGGAGGCCTTCGGCGAAGAGGCAGTGCCGGCGTTCGCGGAAGCCTACGAGCTCCTCGGTGAGGATGTCGTCGCGTTCGGCGCCGAGGACCTCTCGCGGCCGGCGTGCCTCTACATCGGTGAGGTCGACGAAGCGGGGGAGTACCCTGTGCTTCAGCTCGCGTACGAGTCGGGCAAGGCCAGGATCGGCGGCTTCGTGCCCTTCGACGTATGGCTCGCGCAGGAGCTCGGCGCGCTCGAGCGCGGCAAGGACATCGGCGAGGTCCCCGCGGAGTATGCCGCGCTTCCGAAGGCGCTCTCCGAGTCGAACTTCGACGGGCGGCTCGTCTTCGAGCCGAAGGCGGGCGAGGCCGAGGAGGACGACGACGAAGGCGAGGGCGAGGGCGAGGGCGAGGGCGAGGACGAGGGCGAGGACGAGGGCGAGGGCGAGGCCGAGGACGAGGACGAGGGCGAGCCGGACGAAGACGACGCGAGCTGAGCTCGCACGTCGAGCGCAGGCCTCCGCTGCGGACGCGATCCGAAGACGATGACGTCGTCGATCGCCGTCCGCCGTCCGGGGCAGCGCTGCGCAGAACGCCTCCGCGAGGACCGGCAGGCACCGGGCGTGCACCGCGCCCGCCGCCAGCTTTTGCCTTGCGGAGGACTTCATGCGTTTTCATTCCCTTTTCTTGCGCGCGGCGTCGCTGTCCGGCGTCGCACTCGTCATCGGATGCTCCAGCGGCAGCGGTAACGTCGCTGCCACTGGGAGCGGCAGCGGCACCGAACGCGGCGCCGGAAACAGCGGCGGCAGTGGCGACGAGAACGCCGCTGCGGAAGGTGAGGATCGGGCTACCGCCTTCATCGAGGTCGACAACGGCTTCGAGTCCGACGACCCGACGGGCGGGAGCCTCGCAGACCGGACCCGCCGCGCCTGGCTCTCGAACCGCAGCTTCGTCGCGAACAGCGCCTCCAACTCGAATGTCGCGAACACATCGGGAGGCAACAACGCGCTCGACGCGGCAGCCGCGCGCGTCGTCCAGGAAGCGGACGTCATCAAGGTGGACGGCGACCGCCTCTACGCGCTCTCGCGCTACGGCGGCCTCGCGATCGTCGACATCACGAATCCCGATCGGATGAAGCTGCTCGGCCGCAAGCGCATCGACGGCGTGCCTTTCGAGATGTACGTGCGGGACGGCCGCGCGTTCGTGATGCTGAACGAGTTCGGTCGGTGGATGCCGAACGCAGGCAGCGCCTACGGGCAGTGGGTGCAGACGAGCGAGCTCCTCTCGTTCGACGTGTCGAACCCCACGAAGATCATCGAGCTCTCCCACTTCGACGTGCCCGGAACGATCGCCGACTCGCGTGTGGTCGGTGACGCTGCGTACGTCGTCACCTACGAAGACGGCCGCTGCTTCAGATGTCAGGACAAGCCGGCGACGATCGTCACGAGCTTCGCCATCCGAGGCGCCATCGAGAAACGCGACCAGCTCGTCTACGCGTCGCCGGATCGGAACTACTGGTCGTGGAAGCGCAGCGTCAGCGCGACCGACCAGCGCCTGTACATCGGCGGGCCAGAGTGGGGTAGGGGCGGTGCAAGCAGCCCCTCGTCGAACGCAGGCTCGGTCATCCAGGTCGTCGACATCACCGATCCGAGCGGCAAGTTGAGGAAGGGCGCCGACATCGCCGTCGCCGGGCGGATCGAGAGCCGCTGGCAGATGGACGAGCACGACGGCGTGCTTCGCGTGGTCAGCCAGTTCGGCAACGGCTGGGGCGGGACGAACGGGCAGATCAACCCGAAGGTCCAGACCTTCGCGGTCACGAGCTCCACGCACATCACGCCGCTCGGCTCGACGGAGCTGATCCTGCCCAAGCCGGAGCAGCTCCGCAGCGTTCGCTTCGACGGCGAGCGCGGGTACGCGATCACGGTGGAGCGCACCGACCCGCTCTTCACCATCGATCTGTCGGACCCGGCGTCGCCGAGGCAGGCAGGCGACCTCGAGATGCCGGGCTGGATCTTCCACATGGAGCCGCGCGGCGATCGGCTCATCGGCTTCGGCTACGACGGTACGACCCAGAGCGCCAAGCTCGCCGTATCGCTCTTCGACGTCAGCGACCTTTCGAAGCCGACGATGCTGAGGCGAGTCTCCTTCGGAACGGGCTGGGCGGAGGTCGCGGAAGACCAGGACCGCATCCACAAATCCGTCCGCGTTCTCGACGACGCGGGCATGATCCTCGTGCCGTTCGCCAGCCATGGGCAGTGGATCCACGACAGGTGCGAGCAGCCGCAGAGCGGGATCCAGCTCATCGACTACGGCCACGACGACCTCACGTTGCGTGGGCTCGCGCCTCAGTGGGGGATGCCGCGCCGCGCGTTCGTCGCGAAGGGGCGTCTGCTGGCGATGTCCGACCGCAACGTCACCACGTTCGACATCGCGTCGCGTGACGCGCCGGTCAAGAGACACGAGCTCGATCTCTCGAGTCCGGCCTATCGGCTCGCGGAGCTGCCGGATCACGTCGCCAGCATCACGAACGATTGGTGGAGCGAGGAGGTGATGCTCTCGATCACGCCGAAGGCGAACGCCGACGACGCCGAGGTCACGGGCAAGCTCTCGCTCGCCTCGCTCGCGCCGGCGAGCCAGACCCACTGCTCCGGCGGGACAGGCTGGGCGTCCTGGTACGCGGCCCGGCTCTTCGGCGACGCCGATGGCAACAAGGTCTACGTCACGGTCCCCGTGTTCACGATCGATGCGGGCGTCCGGAGCGGAAAGCTGATCGCCGCGGCGATCGACGTATCGAACCCGCTGAAGCCCTTCATCGCGGGGAAGACGGAGGTGCTCTTCACGGAGCACTTCATGCCGCGTGACGGATATTGGGCGCTGAACGGCGGCTTCGCGGACGGGCGCGATCTCTGGTCCTACTACGGGGCGCTGAACGGTGCGGTCGTCGGTGCCGGAGAGGCGGTCGTGCAGCACGGAGCGAAGCTCGCTTACATCGAGACCCGCTACGAGCCGAGCCGGAGCGGCTCGAAGAAGGGGGAGCCGGCGTCGCCGCCGGAGGTCCGTCGCCGGCTGCACGTGGTCGACTTCGCATCACCGACGGCGCCGAAGACCCATGCCATCGACCTCCCGGGCAGCCTCGGGACGGCGCCGTTGCATGTCTACAAGGGGACGGTGCTCACGTCGCGTTGGCAGCCGTCGACGAGGAACCCAGGCAAGGTCCGCTTCTTCGTCGACCGCGTCGACTTGAACGGCCCGACACCGTCGCTCCTCCCCTCGATCAACACGCCGGGATCGCTGGTCCTCGCGGACGAAGCGTCGAGCCGCTTCGTGACGGCGGACTATCGCACGTTGCTTGTCTCACTCGCGGAGCCTGCGAGCCAGGCACGTACTCACCTGCGACCGGGCTCCGACAATTGCTACACGAAGCTCGGCTCCGACGCCTGGTACGACAGCGAGCAAGAGCAGTGCATCCGAGTGATGCGCGACCTCACGCTCACGGACGTCGAGAACACGAAGGTCGCGCTTCGTCAGGTGATGACGCTTCCGGCGCAGAACATCGCCGGCGTGCAGGTCGCGGACGATCGCATCTACGTCACGCGATACAAGACGTACGAGCAGTCGCAGTACCGGGAGCCCGGGAGCGATCAGCCACCGAAGGTCCTCGAGGACGGAGGCCTCTGGGCGATCGGCGGTGTCCGCGCAGGCGAGCTCGCGATCGTGAGCGAGATGATCGGCGACGCCGAGTGGCCGCTGGCGGCGCACGGCACGAAGGTCGCGCTCTCCACGCCCGGTGGTCTCGCCATCTACGACACGGCGAAGCCGGCGCCGGTGCTCCTCGGCCAGGCCACCGTCCGCGGTGACGGGTCGATCGCGCATGTTCTCATGAACGACACCCGCGCGATCGCCTCACTTCGCGAATGGGGGCTCCAGACCATCGCCTACTGAGCTACTGAGGCACGTCTTCGAACGTACCTCTTCGAACGTACTCTTCGAACGTACTCTTTGAACGTGCTCTTTGAACGTACTCTTCGGGCGAGGGCGGCCGACCTGGCTGCTCTCGCCGGCTTTCGTCTCGGCCGGACTCCCGCCGCCGGTCCGAGCTCCAGCGTAGCTCGGCTTGCGGCGGCGCGGCGGGCGCGGCAGAGCACATCTCCTTCGAGGTATTGGCATCCTCGCCGATCCCGCGGCATGCTGCACTACGTCGTATGTCGAGCCTCCGCGGCCTCTTGCTCTTCGTCTCGCTCGCCGGCGCGATCGTCGTCTCGGCGTGCGGCGAGGACGAGACGGCCACGGTGTTCCAGCCGCTCGATTTGCAACAGCCGGAGGGAGAGGTCCTCGAGTTCGACCGCAACTCGGTGGTCGACCCGGCCTCCTTCACGGACAGCGAGACGCTCGACGTCGCCACCATCCAGCGTTTTCTCGGGAAGACGCCGTACCAACGACCGAGCTTCCTCGGGACGTACCAGTCGAACGGTGTCCGCGCGGCCGACGCCATCATCAGCGCGGCGCGCCAGTACCGGATCAACCCGCTCGTCTTCCTCGTGTACGCGCAGATCACGCAGGGCCTCGTCGGCGAGCGGAATTACCCGTTCCCGCCCGACCGCGTCGAATACGTCTTCCGTTGCGGCTGCCTCCAGGCGAACAGCTGCTTGCCTGCGTTCGCCGGCTTCGATCGGCAGGTCGACTGCCTCGGCCGCGCGTTGCGGACGGCGATCGACGAGATCAAGGCGAACGACCAGACGACGTCCGGGTGGGGGCCCGACATCGTCAGCACGACGCTCGACAACCTGAAGGTCACGCCCGCAAACGACGCGACGGCCGCTCTCTACGACCGCACGCCTCGGGTCAACGAAGGGCAGCCCGGCGGTACGTGGATCTTCTGGAACGTCTGGAACCTCTATGCGCTCGCGCTCGACTACGTGGGGCCGCTCGGGTTCACCGACGGACACTGGATCGGCGAGGCGTGCCAGACCGAAGCGATGTGCAGCGCCGTCGACGGTGCCATCTGCGCCGACAACTACCCGGACGGGCTCTGCACCGTGGCCTGCGACGGGCAGTGCCCCACCGAGCCGACTCGACCCGAGAGCTTCTGCGCGAAGTTCCCGGACGGCGGGTATTGCCTGCAGGTCTGCAATCCTCAGGCGCCGACGTGTCGTAGCGGCTACCAGTGCGCGCGCGTCGCCGGCGTCGGCTCGGGCGACTCGAAACACGTCTGCACGCCCGAGCCGGGCGCAGGCGGCTGACCGGCGGTTCGCTTACCGTTCCGGAGGCGATCAGCCGAGCCCGGCGGCGGGCGGCGGCTCGGTCGCGCGCCCCCTGCGGACGAACGGGGCGATCGTGGAGATCGCCTCGATGCTGATCTGGCCGCTCGTGAGGATGCCCTCGTCGGTGGGCTTCTTCGCCAGGTGCTCGCCGACGCGGAGGAACGCCTCGAGGTAGATGCGCTCACGACCGAGCCCGGGCGACGTGCCGTCACCGCCGCGGTACGCGCGTTCCGCGACGAGGACAGCGTCGCGCACGGAGAGGCCGTGCTCCTTCACGAGCGCCTCCACGTTCTCGTGGAAGCGTGCGCCGCCGTCCATCGCCTCGACCGCGAGGTGGCGCGCAGCGAGCTCTCGCTTGCGCTTCGGAGACAGGTAGTTGCCGCGCTCTTCGAGGACGAGCGCGAAGCCTTCCTGGTCGTCGATCCCGCGCGCGGTGCCGATCTGGAAGATGGCGAGGCGCCCCTGCGCCGCGCGGGTGCGCGGGATCGCGTGCGCTTCGATCTCGTGCATGACCGTGCGCTCGACGTCGTCGCGCGTGCATGCACGGTTCGCGGCGATGAGGATGTGCCGCTCTCCCGTCGCCGCGAGCGCCGCGAGGGAGGGTTGGACCACGACCGCGAAGGGAAGGCAGAGCCGTCCGACCTCTTCGCGCATCCGCGTGAGGAGCGAGCCCGGCACGGCCGCGTCGCTCATGACGAGCTCGCCGCTGCTCGCTTCGGCGGCCTCGCGGCCTTCGTTGATCCACTTCCGCGCGAGGATCGTGGCTTCGCCGGCCTTCGCGGGATTCGCCGAGCGGAAGCGCGCGCGAGCAAGCGCCCCGAGCACGCCGGTGCCGGCCTCGCTCGCGAGCGCGGCCTCGATTTCGAGCTCGCGGGCGCGTTCGGCGTACAAGAGCCCGACCGGATGCCCCTCGGCTTCGAGGCGCTGGGAAGCCCGCGCAAGCGCCTTCCGGAGCGCGCTGTGATCGCTGCGAGCGTACGACCAGCGGGGCGACGCCACCTGTCCGGCCTCGAACGCCTCGACCAGCCTGGTCCGCTCCTGAGCCGCGTTCCGCGGAACGACGGAGCCGAGCAGGCGGACCGAACGGACGGCCTCGATGAGGAGACGTTCGCCTCGGACGAGCCACGGCGGGAGCCCCGCGAGGTCTGTCGCGCTGGCGCGCTTTCGGATGGCGGGCCGCTGGCTCATGCCGTCAGGGAGAGTAGACCATCCTTGGCGTCCACGGAAATTCACGCACTCTTCCGCTCCGTCCGCGGTTCAAACGGCTTGCGGAGACACGGATTCCTTCCGACTGCGCTTGCAACGGGGGGCAAGCTCGGGGTACGTGGAGGCGCGCGGCCTCCTGTACATGGGACAGCCTCGTCCAGCGGAAGACGGAAACGGATGAAGAAGAACTACGTCCTCGACACGAACATCCTGCTTCACGACCCGTACGCGATCTTCCGCTTCGACGACAACAACGTGATCATCCCGATCTACGTCATCGAGGAAGTCGATCAGTTCAAGCGTGAGGGGTCGGAGCGCGGCCGCAACGCGCGCCACGTCGTGCGCCTCCTCGACGAGCTTCGCGAACAGGGCGCGCTCTCGAAGGGTGTCACGATCAAGTCGGGCGGCACGCTGACCGTCGCGGTCCCCAGCAAGCGCCCGGAGCTCCCGAGCGCGATCGACAAGGCAGCGATGGACAACGCCATCCTGCAGACCGCGTTCGACATTCGCGAGCAGGACGGCGGGCGTCCGACCGTCTTCGTGACGATGGACACGAACCTCCGCATCCGTGCGGACGCGCTCGGGATGGTCGCCGAGACCTACGAGAACCAGCGCGTCGAGCCGCAGCGGGTCGAGACGGGCGTGATGGAGCTCGAGGTCTCCGCCGACGAGATCGACTCGTTCTTCCAGGACGGCAAGCTCGCCGCGCCGCCGCACCTCATCCAGCCGGAGCGCGGAGAGCACCGCGAGCGCGAGCGCAACAAAGAGTCGGCGCCGACGTACCTCAGCGCGAACATCTGCGTCCTGCTCCGTGATCGCGCGAACGCGTCGCACACGGCGCTCGGCCGCTACGACGCCGCGAAGAAGGAGATCGTCGCGCTGCGCACGCCGCGCGAAGGCGTGATCGGGGTGCGTCCGCGCAACAAGGAGCAGAGCCACGCGCTCGATCTCCTCCTCGACGAGAACATCCGACTCGTCACGCTCGTCGGCAAGGCGGGCACCGGCAAGACGCTTCTCGCGCTCGCGGCCGGTCTCAAGCGCACCATCGAGGACGGCATGTACACGCGCATGCTCGTCTCGCGTCCCGTGATGCCGCTCGGTCGCGACATCGGCTTCTTGCCGGGCGACGTCGACGAGAAGCTGAACCCCTGGATGCAGCCCATCTTCGACAACCTCGAGTTCCTCTTCTCGAGCGGAACGCGTAAGGGGCCGCGCGCCTATGCCGAGCTGCTCGACAGCGGACAGCTCCAGGTCGAGCCGCTGACGTACATCCGTGGCCGCTCGCTCCCGCAGCAGTACATCATCGTGGACGAGGCGCAGAACCTGACGCCGCACGAGGTGAAGACGATCATCACGCGCTCCGGTGACGGAACGAAGATCGTCCTCACCGGTGACCCAGGGCAGATCGACAACCCGTACGTCGACAGCGCGTCGAACGGCCTGTCCGTCGCCGCAGATCGGTTCCGCGGCGAGAAGGTCGCGGCGCACATCGTCCTGACGCGCGGTGAGCGCAGCGAGCTCGCCGAGCTCGCCGCCAACCTGCTCTGACGTTCACTTCGCGACGCGCATGATGCGGCCGCTCGCGCCGCCCGCGCTCACCCAGTAGACGCTCTTCCCATCGACGGCGATGCCGCGCGGGCGGCTCTGGTTCGTCGCGAGCGTGACGCCGGAGTCGCCGCAGCCCGTGCGCGCGCAGCGGACGACGCGACCGTTCTCGGTGGTGTCCGTGAAGTACACGTTGGCATCGTCCAGCGTGAGCTCCTCCGAGAAGGAGAAGCCGTCCGTGGTCAGCCTCTCCCGCGGGCCGCCGTCGGTCGGGAAGACCAGCGGCCCGACGTTGTGCTCCTGCGCGTAGACGAGCCCGCCGGAGATCGCGATGCCCGTCGCGAAGCCGTTCTTCGTGGGGACCGAGAAGACGGGTTCGTCACCGACCTTGATGCGGACGTCGTTCGTGATGATGCTCCACGCGACGACGTTGCCGGACTGCGCTGCGCGAAGCGGCAGCATCTCGCCGGACGCGACGATCTCGAAGTTGCCGGTACACGGGAGCGGACAGCGCCCGACGCGTCCGCCTACCTCGGATTCGACGAACAGGATGACGCCGTCTTCGATCGCCACGGACGTGGCCGCGGTCCCGTTCTCGATGACCGGCTCGGGCCCCGGGTCCGGACACCCCGTCACGGGACAGCGGACGACGCCGGCATCACCGATCTGGGTCGGGAAGTAGACCATCCCGTCGTGCACGGCGAACTCGTCGCCGTGGGTGTCGCTCGGGCCGTCGAAGAGGCGCTCCTTCGGGCCGCCCGCGATGGGCACGCGCCAGAGGTCGCCGGTCGCGCGGTTGCTCCAGTAGACGTGCGTCGCGTCGACGGCGATTGCGTACGGGCCGCTCTCGTCGGTTGCGAGCTCCACGGGCTGGCACATGCCCGCGATGCACTGTCCACCGAGGCAGTCGTGAAAGCACGCGCCGCAATGTTTCGGGTTGGACGCGACGTCGACGCAGGGCCCGGCGTCTTCCGATCCGCCGTCGTTCGACGAGCCGTCCGTCGTGACCACGGCGTCCAGCGTGGAGCCGTCGCCGGCGGCGCTGCCACCCTCGAGCGGCACGAACACGGCGGACTCGTTGCCGAGGATGAGGTTGCAGCCGAGCCACGCTCCGCTGACGAGCCACGACGCGAAGAACAGACCGATGCGCCGACGCATGTCAGAAGCTCCCCTCCAAGCGGAGGCCGCTCGTCGTCACGCCCGCACGGACCTTCGGAGACGACGGCTCTTTCGAGGAAGGAGCCGTGAACCAGAGGACGGCCGCGCCTGCGAGCGCCGCGCCGCCGACGATGAACCCGACCGTCGCGACGTTGCCTGCGGTGGTCGCGGAGTTCCAGTCGTCGGTCCCCTGCACGGTGGGACAGCGGAAGGCGTAGACCTCGGAGGGGCACGACTCCTCTGCGCTGCTCCGGGAGGAGAGGGACATGGCTCCTGCGATCGCTCCGACGGCGATGCCGGCCACACCGGCGCCCGCGACGGCGATCGCGACGGTGCGCTGGGTCGACCAGGTTGGACTGCGCGTTTCGGTCGGCGCCGCCGGAGGGTTCGGGTCCACGAGCGCGGGGATGATCACCTCGAGGGTCTTGCCCTGCACGGGGTCGATCGCGCCTTCCCAGCTCGTTCGCTGCGGAGCGGAGGCGACGATCCGATGATGCCCCGGATCGATCGGGAACGGTCCTGCCCACTTCTCGCGCGGCACAGCGAGGTCGTCGACCTTGATCTCCAGGCCAGGAGCCTGCGCGCGCGCGACGAGCTGCACGTGTGCCAGGCGCGGCTCGAGTGCGGCCGCGCGCTCCTTCGCGAGGCGCTCGCGCTCGAACTTGCCTGCGGCGCGCGCGATGCGGGCGACATCCGTGAAGAGGGCGTGTGCGGTGGCGGTACGTCCGAGGTGCTCGTAACAATCGGCCAGGTTGAACTGCGTGCCGACGGCGGGCTCGATGCGCTGGCTCTCGGCCAGCTTCGGACACGCATCCGCGTAACGGCCCTTTGCGACGAGCTCGTTTGCTTCCTTGAACAAGGCGTCTGCGTCTGCGGCCTCGTCCGCGCGCGCTCGTGCCGGAACGACGAGGAGCCCGACGACGATCACGCAGCTCGCGAGAGGCCGCCGCATTCGCGTTTGCATGCGCGCTCAATCATACCGTGAGGACGCGACGCCGGGGGCACGAGGTGGCGTCGTGGCCGTCGCCGTCGCTGGCGGCACGGTCGGCCCGGAGGCGGCGGCCGCCGGCGGGCCGTGCTGCGCGCTCGCGACGGGACCCGCCTTCGGGCGGAGCTCCGGCCTCTTCGACGTGCCGCTCGCGCCGGCGGAGGCGGTCGGTGACGCGGATGCTGCCGGCTCCATCTCGGATGGCGCGGGTGGCGCGGTCTCGTCGATGGTCGGCACGACGACGGGCGGCGGCGCCTCGCTGGGGAGAAGAGGCGGCGAGGGGGGCAAGGAGGGCGAGGGGGGCGAGGGGGGCGAGGGGAGCAAGCTGGCTTCCGAAGCCGTCGTCGCGCCGGCTGCGGTGGAGGCTCGGATGCGCTGGAGCCCGATCACGATGCCCGCCACCCCGACCACCGCCATGAAGGCAGCGATCGCGGCGAAGCCGAACGTCCAGCGACGTCGTGAGGACGGCAAATCGTTCGTCGCGGTACGGACGTCGCGCTCGGTCCGTGAGAGATCGACGCCCGGGGCGGAGCCACCGTCCACCGGGAAAATGCGATCCGTCGAGCGGGCTGTGTTGAACGCGACCCGGCTGATCCGCTCGACGGCGGTATTGCCCGTGCTCGACCCGAGCGGAGCGAGCGCGCGCGCGAGCTCGTATACGTCGGCGAAGCGTTTCTCCGGCTCTTTCTCGAGGCAGCGAGCGACTGCCACCTCGAGCGCGGGTGGCATCCCGGGCCGCCTCTCGCCGAGCCGTGGCGCGGGATCCTGGAGGATCATCGCGAACAGCTCGGGCATCGTGCTCGCATCGAACGGAGGATGCCCCGTGAGGAGCTCGTGGAGCGTCGTCCCGAGCGCCCAGATGTCCGTCCGCCCGTCGACGCGTTTCGACGACCGCATCTGCTCCGGCGCCATGTATTGCGGCGAGCCGAGCACGCTCTGCGTCTGCGTGAGATTCATCTCGGGCCCCGCGCCCTGCCCCGGCATGGCCTTCGAGATCCCGAAATCGAGCACCTTGATGCACGGCGATCCGTCGGGCCGTGTCGTCAAGAAGAGGTTCGAGGGCTTGATGTCCCGGTGGACGATGCCGAGGGCGTGCGCCTCCGCGAGGGCTTCGCAGGTCTGGAGCACGTAGTCCACCGCCGTCGCGATCGGCAGCCAGCCCTTCTGCTCGATGACGGCGGACAGGTCTGCGCCCTCGAGGTGCTCCATCACCATGTACGGCAAGCCGCTCGGGAGGGACCCGACGTCGAGCACGCGTGCGACGTGTTCGCCCTTGATCCGCACGGACGCGCGAGCCTCGCGCACGAAGCGAGCGACCGTCTCCTGATCCTGCGCGACCTCGGGACGAAGCACCTTGATCGCGACCCGCTCCCCGAGCGCCACGTGCTGGGCGGCGACGACGACGCCATGCCCGCCCTCGCCGAGCAGCCGCTCGACGAGATACTTCCCGGCCAGGAGCTCTCCCGGCGCGACCGGAGGGTCGGGCATGGCGGCAGGATAACACTGCCGTGGACGCATGCGTCGGTGGACCGCGACCGTCCCGTGCTTGCTCGACTAGAGAACGGAGGAGCCAGAGCCCTCGCAGGCGCCCGCTTCACGACCTCATCGAGATGGCATCGCTAGCGTTTCACGGATAGTCGTTGCCCATGGCGCGGCATCTGCTCATCATCTCCGCATGGGACGACTGATCCGTACGGCTGTGCTGCCGCTCGCTCTCGCGATCGCCGGCTGCTCGTCGGTCGGCGGAAGCGCGATCCGCACGGGCCCCGTGCAGCTCCCCGCGTATGCGGGCCCGGTGGCCATCTATTCGATGGGCCAGCCGCCCCCCGGCGCCGTGGACCTCGGCGTCGTCGAGGTCCACGCCGCGCAGCAGGAGGCGACGGTCGACACTCTGCTCCCGCAGTTCATCCGCAAGGTCGCCCAGATCGGCGGCAACGTCGCCGTCATCGAGGGCACGCGCGCCCGATTCGAGGTCGCCGGCCGCACGCACGTCGAGACGTTTTATTACACGTGCGGCATGGGCGCGACATGCGCCGGGCAGCGTGTGTATTCTACAAACGACGAGATCATGGTCGTCTCGATGTTCGGTCGGGCGATGACCACGCAGCTTCCAGGTTCGTCCGGACCGCCGCTCATTCCGCCTGGGCCTCCGCCGCCGCCCGACAGCGCCGGCGAGCCAGAGCCCGCGCCGGCGCCTGCGCCCTCGCCCGACGAACGAGGGGGCGCGTCCGGTACGAGCGGAGACCTCGGAGGTCAGCGATGAGCCGCTCGGGATGGAGGGCCGGGCGGCCCGCATTCGCGTTTGCGCTGGGGCTGCTCGCGTGCGCGTCGCTCGTCGGCTGCGGTCACACGGAGACGCATCATGCGCTACTCCGCGCGCCCGAGACGCCGGTGCGCAAGAACGTCGAGCTGTACATGGCCGACCAGCCGACGCCGGAGCGCCCGTTCTACGAGATCGCGCTCGTTCAGGCGATTGGCTTCGGGGACGAGGCCCATCCCGAAGACGTGGCGAAGGCGCTCACGGAGAAGGCGGGACGCCTCGGGTGCGACGCCGTGCTGCGGACGTTCATCGATCAGGGCTACTCGCGCGCGCACGCCGCCGGCGTGTGCGTGAAGTGGCTCGGCCCCGGTCCGGCGGCGCCCACGCCGGTGTTGCCCCCGGATCCGGGATCGAACCCATCGCCGCCGAAGGTGCGGCCGGCGCCCGCGCCGCGGATCGAGCCGTTGCCTTCGGCCGGACCGAGCCAGGGCGGCGGACGCTGATCGCAACACGCGCGCGGCATTCGGCACCCTTGCGCAGCCGATGGCATTCGCGCATCGTTCGTGGTCATGTTTGACGAGCTCGAGCGCACCTCGGAATCTCCGGCAGTTTCGTCTGCGCGCCCGCCGGCACGGCTCGAGATGCTCGACGTTGCGGGGGCGATCGCCGCAGCCGAAAAGGCCGCAGGCAGCCGCGTCGTCGGCGATGCGCGGGAGAACGGCGACCTGGCGCAGGCGCTCGCCGACGCATGTTCGAGCGCAGAGAAGAACGAACGCGTCGCCCTCGTTGCGCCGGCAGAACGTCTCGGATCGATGCGCGATGCGATGCGCCGGGTCGCAGCCGCCCGCGCCGGCATCGTCGCTCACGCCATCGCCGGCCACGGCGCCGAGGAGCTGTCCGCGCTCGCCGATCTCGGCTGGGGCGTGCTCTGCGCGTCTGGACCCGAGGACTCGTTCGATCTCTCGCTCGTCGCCCGCCGTGCTGCCGAGGATTCGGGAGTCCCATTCGTCGTCGTCCACGGGCTCGGACGGGCGAGCCACGCGGCGGGGCGGTCGTTCGCGATGGTCGGCATCCCGCAGGACCGCCAGATCCAAGCGTTCGTCGGTGACCCGGGGCAGGGGCGCTCGAAGGCGGACTTGCCGCGTACTGCCGCCGGCGATCGAGCGTTCGCGGAGCGTGTTCCGTTCGCCCTGGGCGCGGCGCTGCGCGAGTACGGCATCGTTTCGGGCCGTCGTCATGACGCGTTCGACAAGATCCCGCTCGGCGAATCTCCTCTCGTCCTGGTCGGCATCGGGCCGGTCGGCGATGCGCTCTTCTGCGCGACGAACGACCTCCGCGCTCGCGGTTACGACGTCGGCGCCGTGCACATCACGTCGCTCCGGCCGTTCCCCGGTCAGCGGCTCGTGAAGGCGCTTGGCCGCGCGCTCGCGATCACCGTGCTCGAGCCCGCGGACGAGCCGCTGGCGCATGGCGGCCTGCTCGCGCGTGACATGAAGTCCGCGTTCACCGATGCGCTCACCTGGATGCCTGGTTTCCCTGGCATCGGCCGCATCCCCAAGCTGTTCGTCGGCGCCACGGGACCTTCGTTCGACGTCGCCGATCTCGCTGCCGTCTGCGAGAACATGCTCGCGGACGAGCGCGGACGGCGCGTCTTCTCCTTCGTCGACGTCGAGCACTCGCTCCCTCGCGCCGTCCGCCCGGCCGAGGCGGCTTCCGGCGCGCGAGACTCGAGGCCGGAGCGCGAGATCTCGATGAGGTTCGTCCTCGACGACGTCGCCTCGGCCGAGGCCGTCCTGAATGCGGTCGGCGCGTCGCTCGCGAACGGCGTCGGGCTCCGCACGCACGGGATCGTCACCGCGACCACGCCGGGCGCGGGCGCGCTCGTCGACATCCTCGCATCGCGCGACCACGCACGTGGCGGGATGGCGCGTCGTGCGCCGCGTTTCATCATGGCGACCGAGCGCGGCGTCACCAGCGCGGGCGCCGTCGTTCCTCTTCCGGACAACGGCGTCCTCGCGCTCGTCGGCTCCGATCCCAGCGGAACACTGCCGGAGGCGGCGCGCACGGTCGTCCGCGAGCGACGTGCGCGCGTGCTGCCGTTGCCGCTCGGCGACGGGCAGCCCTCCGCGAGCGCGCTCGCGACGACGGCGGCGGGAGCAGCGCTCGCGGCCGCATCGCGCGCGCTCAAGGCGCCCCTCGATGGAGGTGCCGCCGCACGCATCGTCGCCGAGAGTGTTCCCGGTACGGACGAGGCGGGCGTCGAGCGCGCGCGGCGCACCTTCGAGGCGACGCGTGACGCGATCTCGGCCGCGGCGCATTCGGGGGCCGAGGCGAGCAAGCCGATCGGCGTCGCCTGAAGCTCGCGCGCCGCGCATGGTACAGTCGTAGGCCCGCATGTGGTCAGCGAGGTCGAAGCGAAGCCTGCTCCTCCTCTCGATGGTCTTCGCGTTTCCTCTGCCCCTCGCGCTCGCGCAGGATGCTGGGACGCGTGGCGGGACGACGACGGCGACGCCGACGACGAGGCGAGACCCGCCGGCGAGCGCCGTCCCGCATGTCGAAACGGACGGCGAGGAGCCCGATCACGCGCCCGCGCCTGGCCCTCCGACGAAGCCGCTTCCGGTCGTCCGAGCGGCGGTCGTCACGAAGGACGGGATGATCCGCATCCCGGGTGGCCGCTTCACGATGGGCTCCGACGACAAGAAGTCGCCGCCGAACGAACGGCCGGCGCGGGTGGCCGTCGTGTCGCCGTTCTGGATCGACAAGACCGAGGTGACGGTCGGAGCTTATCGGGCGTGCGTCGATCGCGGTGCATGTCCACGTCCGGCGCGGACGAGCGCGTCGTGCACCTATGACCTCGGCGATCCGACACTTCCCGTCTCGTGTGTCCCCTGGACGAGCGCGCAGACCTACTGTCTCGCGATGAACAAGCGCCTCCCGCGTGAGGTCGAATGGGAAATGGCGGCGCGCGGAACGTCGCCCATCAAATACCCGTGGGGCGGCTCGAGCGCGGCCGGTTGCGGCGCGGCAGTGACGCTCGCCACCGAGAAGACGCAGAGAAGCTGCGGGGGCAAGAAGCCCGCTCGAGTGGGAAGTCATCCGAGCGGCGCGAGCCCCTACGGCGTGCAGGACATGAGCGGCAACGTCGAGGAGTGGGTCGCCGACTGGTACTCCGAGACGCTTTCGGATCTTTCGCCCCGCGCCGGCGCGAGCCACGTCCTCCGCGGTGGTGGATGGCTGAGCCTCCCGTCCCAGGCGAAGACGACGAGCCGGAACTGGGGCTCGGCTCGCGAAATGGGCCCCAATGTGGGGTTTCGCTGCGCAAAAGACGACTGAGCGCCGGGGTCTGGGACGAGCTGGTGGAGGGCGGAGGGGCGCTCGTCCGTAGGGATCCGGTCGGGATGCCCGGGGAGTCTCGAGCGGGCAAAACGGACGGGACGGGCGGGCGCGCCATGGCACGGCACCGCGCGAGTTCCCCCGACCGGAATTGACCCGTCCGGGCTTCTCGACTAATCCCCCGATTCTTCGCCCGAACCCCCGTCCTCACTGTGGGGTTTCGGAGCGGAGCCGGAGCTCGTCGGATGTCCCTTTATTTCTTCCAGAACGTCCCCCCCAAGCAAGGAACGCCCGGTGTCGCCCAGGAGGCGGCTCCCGCAGGCGGCGCACCGGCTCAGGCCGCGCCGGGCGGCAGCATGATCACGATGCTGCTTCCGTTCCTCATTCTCGTGCCGTTCCTCTTCATGAGCTTCCGGCGCCAGAAGAAGGAGCAGGAGGCGCGGAAGAACCTGAAGAAGGGGGACCGCGTCGTCACTCAGGCGGGGCTCATCGGCGAGCTCGTCGACCTGGACGAGCGCATCGCGAAGGTGAAGATCGCGCCGGGCACCACGGTGCAGGTCCTCGCGAATGCCGTCTCTTCCTTCGAGGCGCAGGCGGCTTCGACCAAGACGGACAAGGAGCTCGCTGACCTCAAGGAAGCGAAAGCCACCGCCGACAAGAAATGAACACGCTGTCTCCGCGGTTCTCGTGCCACGCGTGACTACCGAGCTCCATCGATGACCAGCTCTCTACGAAACTCTCTCATCGTCATCGCCGTCGCGGGCGCTGCCGGTTACGCCTTCTACGCCAACGACAGCTTCTGGGGCGTCGTCGTCTGCGGCCTCACGATCATCTGGGCGCTCGTCACTGCGCTGCCGATCATGGACAGCGCGTGGCGGATGAAGACGGGCTTCGTCGCCGCTGTCTTCTTCGGCTCGATCGTGGTGCTCCTCCCGACGTTCGAGGACCTGAGCCGCGACGCAAACGGCAACGCGCGCTTCCACGCGCCGCGGTACGTGCGCGACAACATCGACTTCGGCATCGTGAAAGGCCTCGACCTCCAGGGCGGTCTCCGCCTCGTGTACACGGTCGAAGTCGAAGAGGCGCTCCGCGACAAGCGCGACAAGTTCGCCGACGAGATGCGCCAGGAGCTGGCGACCGCCTACAAGCTCCACGAGGGCGAGGGGCTGCTGAAGCAGGCGGAGCTGAAGCAGCTCGACGAGAAGGTCCACATCTACACGCCCGAGAGCGCGGTCCTGCGCGTCAAGTTCAAGGACCCCGCGGACGTGAAGCTGATCGACGAGCGCTTCCAGAAGAAGTTCGCCCAGGAGCTCGCCCAGACGAAGGGCGACGAGGGCGAGGTCGTCTTCAAGCTGCGCGCCGAGGTCGAGACGCAGACGCGCGAGCGTGCGGTCACGCAGGCGAAGGAGACCGTCAACCGTCGCGTCGACGAGCTCGGCCTCCGCGAGGCGAGCGTCACGACGCGCGACGAGGACATCATCGTCGAGGTGCCGGGCTCGAACCGCGCGCAGTTCGAGGAGATCAAGGAGATCATCCGCAAGACCGCTCGCCTCGAGTTCAAGATGGTCGACGACGAGGCGGACTTCTTCGCCAAGGTCGACGAGAAGAGCGTCCCCGAGGGTATCGAGATCCGCATCGAGAACGCGCCTCTCGGCGAGGTGAACGGCCAGAAGCAGAACGCGCGGCGCCAGTTCTTCTCGATCAAGATCCCGTCCGAGTTCGAGGGCAAGAGCACGAAGGAGGACGAGGTCGCGCGCACGAAGGCGATGCAGGCGGCCCTCGAGAAGCTCAAGGCGTTCGTCGCCACGCTCGACGTGCCCGACGATCACACGGTCGGTTACGAGAAGACCGAGGACTACGACCCGGATACCGGAAGGGCGACCGAGGACGGCTGGCGCACGTTCTACCTCCGCGGCCGCGCGGATGTCACCGGCGAGTACATCACCGACGCGCAGCGCGCGATCGACCAGCGGAGCGGCGTTCCCGAGGTCTACGTCGCGATCACGTTCAGCCCGCAGGGCGCGGATCGCTTCGAGCAGATCACCGGCGAGAACATCAACCGCCGCTTCGCGATCATCCTCGACGACGTCATCAACTCGGCGCCGGTCATCCGGTCGAAGATCGGCGGTGGCCGCGCCAGCATCACGATGGGCGCGGGCGACCCGGATCAGCAGCTCAAGTCGGCGGAGAAGCTCGAGAT
>JAFAER010000031.1 GCA_023423895.1 Pseudomonadota bacterium | reverse complement strand
CGTCATAGGTCATGAAGCCCTTGGCCTTGCCGTTCTCGACGATCTTGTCGGTGTCCTTGCCGTTGCCGTTCCGGTTCTTGTTCGCCATCGGAGTTCGTTCTTTCCACTTCTACGCCCGCGCGTCGCTGAGAGCGTCTTCTCGCGTCTGCTTCAGGCTCACGGTTCCCCACTCGATCGACCCGTCATCGCGCAGTCAACGCGTTCGACGGCACCCCCTCATTCGGCTCGTCTCGGTCCTCCTTCTCACTTCTCAGGCCTTGAGGCCGTGCTTCGCTCGCAGTCTCTCGGCCGCCTCGCGCAAGAGCTCCCGTTCTGCCTCCCAGTCACCCTGCGCCCGGTACGTCTCGCGAGTGATCTGGGCAGCCTCCTGCGAAAGGAGCAGCCTCTTTAGCTTGTTTGCGTTGTCAAGCAAGTACACTTTTGCGTTCCCCTCGCTGTCCTGTTGAGGGCTTGCGAGGTGTCGATTCGCCAGCACACGCACTCCGGGCGGGATTTCCCGAAGGAACGCGTCGACATCCAGCTTTTTCTCCATGGGTTTCCATGCTCTACGAAGGCTGGCGATGGCCACGACGACCGGGCCTTCGAGCAAGGAAAGCTCCTCGGCGACCTCGGGATCGTCGAGGAGTGACGGCCACTCGATCAAACACCCCACGATCGCCTGGCGCTCGGCCGATCCCGGGGGCTTCGGCGAGATGCGCGCCTCCTTCGGCGAGGCCCCCGCGACACGAGGGACCTCACCGCGCGCGCGTGCCGCTTCTTCGTCCTTCCGGAGCGACTTCTGGAGCGCAGCGAACGGCCCGCTCTGGTGCACGTCGTCGCGGCCGACGCGCATGCCATGCAAGTCGAGGCGCGCCGAAACGGCGTGGTCCGCGTAGGCGAAGAGCTCCATCCGCATGATCGGATCTTCTTCGTCGGCGATGAGCTTGCGGATGCGCTCGATGCGCTCGACGCGTTCGAAGACGTCCGCCTGGACGAACGTACCGTCGAGCTCCATCTCGATGAGCGCTTCGGCCATGCCACGCGCGCCGGCGATGAGGTCCTCGACGGCGCTCTCGCCCTTCGTCCGCGCGAGCTCGTCCGGATCCAGCCCGTCCGGGAGCGTGGCGACCCGCGCGTTCATCCCCGCTCCGCGGATCGCCTCGCGCGAGAGACGGACTGCCTTCTTGCCCGCCGCATCGCCGTCGAAGAGGAACACGAGGCTCGGCGCGAAGCGCTTCAGGAGCTTCGCCTGCTCCTGCGTGAACGCGGTGCCGAGCGGCGCGACGACGTTCTGGAGACCGCGCGCATGGAGCGACACGACGTCGAAGTTGCCCTCGACGAGGACAGCGGCTTCCTCCTGGCGGATCGCGTGGCGCGCCTGGTGGATGCCGAAGAGCATCTGCCCCTTCGTGTAGATCGGGCTCTCCGGCGAGTTGATGTACTTCGGAGGTGGGCCTTCGTTCTTCGAGGTCGATGCCGCGTCCGGAAGATCGCGAAGCGCGCGACCGCTGAACGCGACGACCCGGCCCTGCGGATCCATCACCGCGAACATGAGGCGATGGCGGAAGCGATCGTAGAAGCCGGAGCCGCTCGATCGCGGCACGAGCAAGCCCACCGTCTCCGCAGCGGTCGGCGAGATGCCTTGCTGACGGAAGAAGGTCGTCAGGCCATCCCAGCCCGAAGGTGCGTACCCGATGCGGAACGCCTGCAGGACGTCGTCGACCTTCTTGTCTTTGCCGATTTCCAGCCCGCGCTTGGCGAGCTCCTCGAGCGCGTACGAGCGGTGCTCGTTGCGACGCAGCTGGTCCTCGAAGTACGTCGCGGCGAGGGCGTTCACCGCATAGAGCTCCTCGCGCGCCTTCTTCTGACGGTCCGATTCGGAGAGCGGCGCGTCGTGGCCACGCGACTCCTGCACCTCGATTCCGGCGCGCTCGGCGAGAGCGCGGACCGCTTCCGGAAACGTGTACCCGTCATGTTTGATCAGGAAGTCGATCGCGCTGCCGGCTTCCTTGCACCCGAAGCAGTGGAAGAACCCCCGATCGGGGTTCACGTGGAAGCTCGGAGTCTTCTCCTTGTGGAACGGGCAGAGACCGACGAACGACCGCCCTCGGCGCTTCAGCGACGGCACCGCCTCCTGGACGACCGCGAGGATGTCCGTCCGTTCACGAACGAGCGCGATCGTCTCCGGGGAGATCATTCGGACCTCGACGCGCGCGTGCCTTGTCGAATCAACGGGTGCTCGTTCGTGAGGCTCATCGGAGGCCGAGGACGCGATGTCCCAGCGTCGACGAATCGAAACCGATAGGCGTACGTTCGCGCCTGGTCAAGCGGAGCGAAGCCCTTATTTTTCCGAGGTCTTCGCGCAGTTTGGCACGCCTGTTGCGGAGCATGGGCCGGGCGAACGAGGCGGATCACGCGGCCCGCGCGGGTCGTTCCGGTCCGTCGTTCGTCTTCACCGTCTTTCGCGTCTTTCGCGTGCGCCGCCGTGCGCCGCCGTGCGCCGCCGTGCGCCGCCGGCAACGCGCGCTCACGCTGGAGAAATTCGAGCCGCCCAAAACGTCGAACGTCGCCCACGCGCGCTCGGTGTTCGCTCCGTCGTCGGTCGATCCGCGCGCGAGCGGCGGCGGCGGCACCCGACCTGCGGGAAGACGTCGAGCGACCCCTTCGCCGTGCGTGCTCGCGGCCCGAAAAGCACGCACGCGCCCGTCGCTCCGCTACGGCGGAGCTACGCCTTCCGGGCCGCGGGCGGGATCTCTGCCCGGGACCACTTCAAGGCGCTGCGGGCGCATTCAGGCGCATCCGGGCGCATTCGGGCTCCCGCGCTCCGACCGTCGTTGAAGACAACTGAACGCCGTGATAGAGGCCGGCCCGCTTTCATGGGTCGAGCGGCTTTCCTTCGGGGTGCCGTGGCCCTAGAAGCCGCCCAAGAAGGAGCTCCGTCGAAAATGAACTCGCCCTCGGTTGCGTCAGGCCTCGCCGGTAAAGGCCGGGTCGTCCAGGTCATCGGTCCCGTCGTCGACGTGGAGTTTCCCGATGGCAAGCTGCCGAAGATCCTCAACGCGCTGAAGGTCACGAACCCGGGCATCTCGAACGAGAAGGACAACCTCACCCTCGAGGTCGCCCAGCACCTCGGTGAGAACACCGTCCGCGCCATCGCGATGGACACCTCGGACGGCCTCGTCCGTGGCATGGACGTGCGCGACACCGGCTCGCCGATCGCGATGCCGGTCGGACCGGAGTGCCTCGGCCGCATCCTCAACGTCGTCGGCGAGCCCGTCGACGAGGCCGGCCCGGTCAACGCCAAGCGCACGTCGCCGATCCACAAGCCCCCGCCGTCGTTCCAGGACCAGTCGACGAAGATCGAGGTCTTCGAGACGGGCATCAAGGTCATCGACCTGCTCGCGCCGTACCGCAAGGGCGGCAAGATCGGCCTCTTCGGCGGCGCCGGCGTCGGCAAGACCGTCCTCATCCAGGAGCTCATCAACAACGTCGCGAAGGCGCACGGTGGTGTGTCCTGCTTCGCCGGCGTCGGCGAGCGCACGCGTGAGGGTAACGACCTCTTCCTCGAGATGAAGTCCGGCAAGCTCGAGACGGGCGAGCCCGTCATCTCGAAGACGTCGCTCGTCTTCGGCCAGATGAACGAGCCGCCGGGAGCCCGCGCCCGCGTCGCCCTCTCCGCGCTCACCGTCGCCGAGTACTTCCGCGACGAAGAGGGACAGGACGTCCTCCTCTTCATCGACAACATCTTCCGCTTCACGCAGGCGGGCTCCGAGGTGTCGGCGCTCCTCGGCCGTATCCCGAGCGCCGTCGGTTACCAGCCGACGCTCTCGACGGAGATGGGCGCGCTCCAGGAGCGCATCACGTCGACGAACAAGGGCTCGATCACCTCGATCCAGGCCGTGTATGTCCCCGCGGACGACCTCACCGACCCGGCGCCCGCGACGACGTTCGCCCACCTCGACGGAACGACGGTTCTCAGCCGTGACCTCGCGGCGCTCGGCATCTACCCCGCCGTCGACCCGCTCGACTCGACGTCGACGCTCCTCGACCCGAGCGTCATCGGCCAGGACCACTACGACACCGCGCGCAAGGTCCAGTCGACGCTCCAGAAGTACAAGGACCTGCAGGACATCATCGCCATCCTCGGCATGACGAGCTGTCGGAAGACGACAAGCTGATCGTCTCGCGCGCCCGCAAGATCCAGCGCTTCCTCTCGCAGCCGTTCTTCGTTGCTGCCCAGTTCACCGGTTCGCCGGGCAAGTACGTTCCCCTCAAGGAGACGATTGCGGGCTTCAAGGAGATCCTCGCCGGCAAGTTCGACAGCGATGCGGACTATCCGGAGCAGGCCTTCTACCTCGTCGGCAACATCGAGGAGATGAAGGCGAAGGCCGCAGAGCTGACGAAGTCGGCGAAGAAGTGATTCCAGGCTCCAGGCTCCAGGCTCCAGGCTCCAGTTCGAGAGCCTCGGAGCCGAGCGCCTGGCGCCACCTCGCGAGGTACCTTCATGACTTCCCGCTTCTCTCTCTCACTTTCTCTCTGGAGCCTGGAGCCCGGAGCCTGGAGCCTCACCCATGGCTGACAAGATCGAGCTCGAGATCGTCACACCGAAGGGCCGCGCGCTCGCCGAGAGCGTCGACGAGGTCACGGCGCCCAGCGTGCAGGGAGAGTTCGGCGTGCTGCCGGGCCACCTGCCCACGGTGTCCGCGATCCGCGCGGGCCTCGTCTCGTACCGCCAGGGAAACGAGACGAAGAAGGTCGCCGTCGGGCCGGGCTTCGCCGAGGCCGGGCAGAACAAGCTGCTCATCCTCGCCGACGAGTTCGCCGATCGCGCGAGCATCGATCCGGTCGTCATTCGCAAGGAGCTCGCCGAGCTCCAGCCCAAGCTCGAGAAGGTGCTCTCCGCCCTCGAGATGACGCCGGAGCTCGAGAGCGAGAAGAAGTCGCTCATCGATCAGGAGAACTGGCTCGCCGCGCAGCTCGAGCTGTACGGCGATCCACCTCCGCCGACGATGCGTCCGTTCGAGGAGTGGGGACCGCCCCAGTCGCCTCTCGCCGAAGAGGAAGAGGGGACCCCGTCCACCGAGCTGCCGACCGGCTCGCCCTGACGAATGGCGCTCACGCACGATCGTTCTCGAAGCGACGGTACGCAGCGCTGGGCCTCGATCTTGATCGGCGCCGCGATCGTCATCGTCGTCGGCTACCTCACGATCGAATCGCATAGCGCCGCTCCCGCGAAGAAAGACACCGCCGGTGCAACGCCGGCGGCATCTTCCGCGGACGCCGCAGCGCCGCCGCCAGCGGTGGCTGATGCTGGCGCGTCGGAGCCCGAAGTCGACCTCGACGCGGGCCTCTTCCTTCCGACGCTCTCGCTCGGCGATGCCGGCGTGATGCCCGCGGGCGCGCCTCGCAGCGTCAAGATCGGCGTCGTCCTCGTCGCCTTCGCCGGCGCGGAGGGCGCTCCGCCGAACGCGCGGAACAAGAACGAGGCGCAGGCGATCGCCGACCGGCTCGGTGCCGACGCGCGCTCGGACTTCCATCGCGCCGTCACGGGCGGCGATCCGGGCTCCGCCGACGACATCGGTCGCCTTCCGCGAGGGGTCCTCGATCCGCGAACGGAGATCGCGGTCTTCGGACTCGCGCCGGGCGAGGTCTCGGACGTCCTCGAGACGCCGCGCGGGTTCTGGATCGTCAAGCGCATCGACTGATGCGCCGCCGCGCCGCTGCCGGCGCGATCGCGTCGCGCCTCATCGAGGCTGCTGAGCGTCCGCGCGCCTGAACGGCCGCGTTCGAATGGGGTGGTTCCGGGTCCCCCTCCGGTGGTAATACCGGCGCGATGGCCACGATCGACATCACGAAAAGCCACGCACTCTCCATCGACGACGCCAAGAAGAAGGCCGAAGAGCTCGCCAAGGGCATGGAGCAGAAGTTCGGCATCACCTGGAAGTGGGACGGCAACACGATCCGCTTCGATGCGCCGAGCGGTGCGGCAAAGGGGACGAAGGGCGAAGTGTCCGTGAACGACAGCAACGTGCGCGTCGCGATCGACCTTCCGTTCATGCTCCGCGTGATGAAGGGGACCATCGAAGAGAAGGTGAACGAGAAGCTCAAAGCGCTTCTCTGATCCCGAAGGTCGGCGTCTCGTCGCGCGGCGTTCGCGTCTGAAACATTTCATCGCTTGGTCGTGTCAGCCGAGCGACGATCAGGCTCGACCGTGCTTCGATGAAACGCCGCCATCGAGAAGGAATCGCCCCCACCCAGTCGCCTGGGTGGGGTAGAGTTCCGGGCGGCGAAATGCCGGAAGAGTCGAAGGAAGGCGAGCACCACGACGGGTCTCCGCAGCCCGACGACGGCGCCCCGGCCGGGGAGGAAGAGGTCACGGTGGAGGCCGTGGACGACGACATCGTCGTCGAGGTCGAGCCGACGCCGTTCCGACCGCCGCCCCCACCGCCGTTGCCGCGCGTGCGCGAAGCGTCGAGGGTTTCCGTACCCGCCGCCGCGACGGAGGCGGCCTCGTCCGCCGCCACGGATACGTCCGCAGCCACGTCGTCCACCGCCACGGATACGTCCGCAGCCACGTCGGCGGGTTTCCCGCGTGGAGAGCCTTCGGCGCTGACCCACAGCGGTGCGTCGCAGCTCCCTCCTGCGCCGATCGAGACCATCGAGGCGGTGGCGGCCGCTGTCGGTCGACTGCGTGCCGAGGTTGCGGCAACGGAAGACCCGTCTCGCAAAGCTCGCCTTCTCGCCGAGGCCGCCGAGATTCAGGAGCGTGGCGGCGACGAGCCCGGCGCGGCGCGCGACTACCTCGCTGCGTACAACTCGGACACGAGCTTCCGCGAGCCGCTCGAAGGCCTCGTCCGCCTTCTCGAGCGGCGACGTTCGCTCTCGAATCTCGGCAAGTTGATCGAGGCGCTCGTCGCAGCTGCCTCGACCGCAGAAGAACGCGCTCGCGCGCTCACGCAGCGCGCGCTGTTCGTCGAGGACATCCAGAAGGACCTCGAGGGAGCGCGCGGAGCGGCACGCGAGGCGACCGAGACGGGCGCAACCGCGGCCGACCTCGGCCCCGCGTGGCTCGCGCTCGAGATGGTCGCCGCCAAGCTCGGCGACGCGGCCCAGCGTGAGGAGGCGCTCGCGGGACGCGCAGAGCTGACCGCGGAGCCGACGTGGCGCGGCCTCCTCCTCGTCGACGTCGCGCAGCTCGCGGCGGCGAGCGGTGACGTCGATCGTGCGCTCGAGATCTTGAAGCGCGCCCGCGACGACGGCGGCGCGGCGGCCTTCCACGCCGCGGCTGCCGTCGAGCGCGTCGTTCGCGCCGATCCCGGGCTTCCCGGCTCCGACGACGCTCGCGCGCGCAGCCGCGGGCTGGCGGAGGCGCTCGAAGCACGCGCGGAGATGGTCTGCGACGCGATGGCGAACGCGGAGGCCGGCGACGAGCGCGGCGTCCCGCGTTACTGCCGCGGCATCGAATACGTCATCGACCTGTTCCTGCGCGCGGCAGACGCGCGCCGCCTCGCGAGCGAGCTCGGTCGCGCATCCCAGGTCCTCGATCGCGCGCTCGAGGTCCTCGCCGACACCGCGCAGTCCGGCGAGCTCGGCGCACGGTCGGAAGAGCCCACGGCCAACGGCGAGATCAGCCGCGAGACGACCACCGCCATCGAGCGCATCGTCCTCACTGCCCGCTTGCGGCTGGCCGAGCTCGCCGGCGACACCGCGCTCGCCGCCGAGCTCGCAGAGCGGCGGATGGTCGGCGAGAAGGACGGCGGCGTGGCGGCATCGCTCGCGATGCGAATCGCCGAGCACGCGGCGAGCGAGGGCGACATCCCGCGTGCCCTCGAAGCGCTCACTCGCGCGACGGAGCGCGACGCGGCCTCCTCCCCTGCCCGCGCGCTGAAGATCGACATCCTCGAGGCGAGCGGCGACGGCGCACGGTTCGCGTCGGAGCTCGAGGAGCTGTCGCGTCACAACACGAGCGGCGAAGCGCAGGGCCGCGCGCTGGTGCTGGCCGCGTACGTGTGGGCGACGCGAGCCGAGAGCGCCGCGCGGGCGCGCGAAGCGCTCGGCCAGGCCGAAGCGTGCGGCGTGCCGAAGGAGACGATCGCGCGCCTCGGTAGGAGCCTCGCGAGCCTCCGCTCCGATCACACGTGGTACGAGGACGCGACGCGCGCGCTCGTCGAGCTGGCGAAGGAAGACGGCGCAGCAATGGCGGCCGAGCTCCCGATCCTCTGGATCGAGCTCGCGCGGATGCGCCTTGGTCAGGGCGACGAGACCGGCGCGGCCAAAGCGACCGCGGCGCTCCGGGAGCTGCCGGAGGGCGCCTGGCTCGGGCGCGTGCTCGACGGTCTGGCGTCACCTGACGGGGATCCGGCTCGTGCACGCACCGCGCTCGAGGAGCTCGCCGCAGGCGTCGGCGACGCCTCGCTGCGCCGCAGCCTGGCGATGGTCTGCGCGATGCGAGCGCGTGCGGCGGGCGACGAGGCAGCCGCGATCGGACATCTCGAGGCGCTCGCGAGCGAGGACGCAAGCGATCCGCTCGTGACGGCGTACCTCGGCGATCTGTTCCGGCTCGCGGGCAATCGCGCGGCGGCCGCGCAGCTCGCGACCACGGCCGCAGAGGCGCTCGCCTCGAGCGACGATCCCGAGCTCGCAGCGGCGCGATGGCTCGAGGCGGGCTTCGAGAAGTGGCGCCTCGGCGACCGCGCGACGGCGGTCGCGCACTTCGAGTCGGCCGCCGAGCGCGCGCCGGAAGCGGCCCGTCCCGCGATCGCGTGGGCCACCCGCGGGCTCGACGTCGACTCCCCCTCCGGCCGCCAACGCGCACTCGACGTCGGCGGTGCGGACGCGGCCATCGCGCTCGAGCGGTTCGCGCTCGAAGCCGCGCTCGGCGATCCGGAAGAGGCCGCCTCGGCGCTCGCGGCAGTCGACATCGCCTCGAACCCGAATCTCCGCCTCGCGGGTGCGCTCGGACGCCTCGCTTGGAGCGGCGGCGCGGCCGATCCGGAGGCGCTCGTCGCAGCGCTCGATACGCTCGCCTCCAGCGGAGACAAGGCGAAGACCGCGGCTGCAGCAGAGCGCCTTCGGCTCGTACGCGAAGACGACGCCGCCGATGCCGACGAGAGAGCGAACGCCGCGAAGGCGTGGCTCGAAACGGGCGGCGGCATTGCGGCAGCGATCGAGTGGCTCGCGAACGCCATGGCGAGCGGCGACCCCGGCAAGGAGATCCCCGCGCGGCGTGCGCTAGCCGAGCTCATGTCCGACGAGGCCCGCGAAGCGCTCCACGCGAGCGCGACGCTCCTCGACTGGGCCCTGGATCCCGCTCGGCCCCACGCGCTGGTCCCCGGCTCGTCGCATGCCGCACGCCTCGCGAACCTCGAGCTGTCGCCGCCAGGCTGCGACCCGCGCCGACGAGCCTCGACGCTCTCCGAGCTCGATGGTGCGCTCGGAGCGGACACGGAGAACGACGCGCTCGGGCTCGCGGGTTGGTCGGCGTTGGCCGCCGGCGACGCGGACGGCGCGCTCGACGTGTTCCGCGCGGTCACCGCGAGCCGCCCCGACGATCTCCACGCCTGGGAAGGCATGCGCACGTGCGCCGAGGAGCTCGGCGATCACGAGGCTTACGCGGTCGCGTGCGAGCAGCTGGGCGCACGCTGCGCGGACTCCGGACGAGGCGCTGCCTTCTGGGAGCAATCCGCGCTCGCGTGGTCGAAGCTGGGCTCCCCGTTCGCCGCCCGCGCCGAGAGCGCGCTCGAGGCGAGCTTCGCTCGCGATGCGACGCGACCAGTCGCGTTCGATCGTCTCTTCCGCCTCGTCCGCGAGCGAAAGGACCACGACAAGCTCCTCGCGCTCATCGCCCGCCGGCTCGAGGTGACGGAAGACGGCCCGGAGATCGCGAAGCTGTTCTGGGAGCAAGCGCGGGTGCTCCGTGAGAAGGGCGACCCGGAAGGCGCGCTCGATGCGCTCGAGCACGTGACGACCTACGACGAGCACCACGTCGGCGCCCTCGCGCTCCGCGGCGAGATTTTCATCCGCCGTGGGCTGTTCGAGGAGGCCGCAGCGAGCCTCGCGAAGCTCGCTCGCGTCGAGGCGGCTCCGCCGAAGAATCGCGTCACCGCGGGCGTCGCCGCCGTCGATCTCTACGAGAACAAGCTGGGAAGGCACGACCTCGCGCTCGACGTCCTCGTCGCGCTCCACCAGGCTCGTCTGACGACACTGCCCGTTCGCGAGCGTCTCGCCCGTGCCGCGGCGCGCACCGGAGCGTGGGTCGAGGCGATCAACATCCTCGAAGAGCTGATGCACGAGCGCCCCGAACGTGGAGGACGGATCGAGGCCGCGCGCCTCGCGATGGCGATCCATCGCGACCGCATGATGTCGCCGACGGCGGCGATCGGCGCCGCCTCGAAGCTCCTCGCCGAAGCCCCCACGGACGGCGAGGCGCTCGATCTCGTCGTGTCACTCGACCCGGCGGTCCGAGAGCGCCGCCCGCTCCTCGAGCGCGGACGTGATGCGCTCCTCATGTCCCTGCACGAGCTGCCGAGCCATCTCGAGTCGCACCGCCGCCTCGCCCGCATCTGCCATGCGCTCGGCGACCAGCCGCTCGAGCAAGCCGCGCTCTCCTGCGCCGTCGCGCTCGGAGGACCGGACGGCTCGAGCGAGCAGATGATCGCGCTGTACTCGAGCCGCAAGCCGCGCACGCCGGAGGTCGCGATGAGCGAGCCCATGCTGCGCCAGCTGCTCGCGCCCGGAGACGACGGGCCCATCGCAGATCTTTTCGGCGCGCTCGGCCCGACACTCGGCGAGGCGCTCGGGCCGACGCGTGAGAGCGTCGGCGTGACGCGCAAGGATCGCGTCGATCCCAAGGCAGGCATCGCGCTCCGCGCCGAGATCGCGCAGTGGGCCGCAGCCTTCGGCATCACGACCTTCGATCTCTACGTCGGCGGAAAAGATCCGGGAGGCGTCCAGGGCATCGCCGGCGATCCGCCTGCGATCGTGGTCGGGCCCGGCGTCAACGCTCCGCTGTCGCCGGCGACACGTGCGCGTGTCGCTCGCGAGCTGTTCGCCCTTGCGCGCGGAACGACGGTCACGCGGTGGCGCGACGACACGACCATCGCGGCGATCGTGGTGGCTGCCTGCAACCTGGCGAAGGTACGCATCGACGCGCCGCCGTTCGCCGTGCTCGCCGAGGTCGAACGGCTCATCAACAAGGCCATCTCGCGCAAGACGCGTGCGGCGATCGAGCCGATCTGCCGAGCCTACGTCGCGAGCTCACCCGACGCACGCCAGTGGGCGGCACGCGCGAGGTTGTCGCAAGCGCGCTGCGCTGCGCTCGCCTCGGGTGACGTGTCCGTCGTGCTCGCCGATGTCTTCGGCGAGCCCGTCGAACGGCTTGGTGCGGTGGCGCGCGACGATCTGCGTGCGCACGAGCTGCTCCGCTTCGTACTGTCGCGCCCGTACTTCGAGCTACGGCGCTCGCTGGGCCTCGAGGGTCAGGGATGAGCGACGACCGGAAGAACCTCCTGGAAGGTCTCGGCGACCTCGACTGGGACAGCGCTCTCGACGAATGGGAGAAGAACACCTTCGTCCCCGAGATCGCGCGCGATGCAGACACGAATCGCGTGGTGAGCCCGCTCGGCGCGGACGACGCCAAGCCCGACGATGCTGAAGCGCAACGTGCTGGCGCTCGACCCGCGGCGGGCAAAGCACCCGCATCATCGCGGCCCGGCCCCCCGTCCGATCCCGTGCTCCGCGCCAAGCCGGAAGGCACGTTGATCGCGCCGGTGCCGCGCGAGCTCCGCGACGATCCGCGTCCGGCCCAGTCGGCTCCGCCGGCTGCACGGCTGCCCGTTCCGCCGGCGCGTCCGTCCGCGCCCCCCTCGATGCGCGGCGGCCTCGATCAGCTCTTCTCCCGTGCGACGCCGTCACGACCGATCTTTCCGGCGCAGCCTCCCCGCTCCGAGAGGCCGAAGGTCGCCCCGCCGCCGCAGCCGAAGCGCGACTCCACGAGCGCCCCGCGCCAGGAGGTCGCCGCGCGCGGATCCGAAGATCGTGAAAGCGACGCGACGCTCGTGAGGACGAGCCCGCTCGACGAGCAGAAGGCCCAAGAGCAGAGCGCACGATCGCGGCCGCCTCCGCTCCCTCCGGAGATCGCGGCACGAGCGACGCCGCAGCCGGACGAGGGTGACCCGAGCTCCGGCTCGATCGCGATCGACGACTTCCCGAGCAACGCCCTGACCGCAGAGCATCCTGCAGCGCGTGATCCCGGCGAGGCCCCGACGGTCTCGACACGCGACGTCGAGGGACGCGCGCACGAGCTCGAGCGCAGCAACACGAACGACGGCCCCGCCAGACGCGCGGACCGTGACGGCGATCGCGGCTCCCTCTCCGACGCCGAGACCGCGAACCGACTCCCGGCCGACGACGCCGAGACCGCGAACCGACTCCCGGCCGACGACGAGATGCCGACGCTCGGTCGCTCGTCGAACGCGCCGGCCGCGAGCGTCCGACCCTCGGCGCCTCCTCGGAACGGACCGGCGGCGCGGGTGTCGTTCCAGAGTGAACGGCCCGTCGCGCGATGGCTCGACGCCAGCAAGGCCGAGGCGTTCGCCGCGCGCATCGCCTGGCTCGAAGAAGAGGCGCGCGTCGTTGCCGACCCGACGGCGCAAGGCCGAGCCCTCCTTGCCGTGAGCGAGCTGTGCGCGCTGGTCGGCGAGCTCGAACGCGCGCGCGAGCTCGCGACCGAAGCGCGTGACCTCGCCCCTCACCTTCCGCTCGCGTGGCGTCAGGCACGCCAGCTCATGCCTCACGATCCACACCTGATCGCCGAGGCGCTCGATGCGGAGGCGGCTCGGTCGCCGACGCCTTCGGCGCGCGCACACGCAGTGCTCCTCGCGGCCGATCTGCTCCGCATCAGCGATCGCGGAGACGCCGCAGTCGAGCGGTGGGACAGCGCGTGCAAGCTCGATCCTGCGGACACGCGTGCGCCGATCGCGCGCGCGGCACTGGCGCTGGCGCTGGACGACCATACGAGCGGCGCGCTCCGCCTCGCGGACAACTCCGAGCTCATCGCGCTCGACAAGGCGGTCGCGACGGCCCTCCGCCTGCGCGGCGTCGAGCGCCCCGGAGCCGAAGTCGAAGACATGCCCATCAACGACGGTCTTCGGCATGCGCGGCTCGCGCTCGCTTCCGGAGACATCGTCGCGGCGGCGCAGTCGGCCGGCGAGATCGCGACCCTGCCCGAGCTGTCGAAAGGCGCGCACTGGCTCTCCGCAGCGCTGGGGGCTCCTCACATCGCATCGCGCCGCGCCGCCGCGCGTGCGTTGAAGTCACTGGCCAACGACGGAGAGCCTCTGGCACGCCGGCAGCTCGCCGCGCGCGGCATCGAGCTCGGCGATCCGGAGCTCGTCACGGTCGGTCTCGCGGACGAGAGCGCCTTCGAGCCCGCCGAGCGCGCGGTGCTCGCAGTCCTCGCGGCATCGAAGGGCGGCGACGTCGCGATCGTCCCGGATGCCCTACGGACGCTCTCCGAAGTCGACCAGCTCCGACCGCTCGTCGATGCGCTCGCGTCGCTGACCACACCGACGCGCGACGACGGCGAAGAGGACGAAGGCGCAGGAGAGCGCGCGGGATACGTCTCGGGAAAGGACGACGCTCGCGCGCTTGCTTCGCTCGGACGCCTGCTCGCCGCGAATGCGCCGAACGGGGCGATCGACGATGCGCTCTCCGCCGTCCCGGCGCCTCGTTCGGCCTCTGCAGGCGGCGTCGCGATCGAGACCGCCGTCCATGCGAAGCGATGGGCCGAGCTCAGCGAAGCGCTCTCGGCGCTGCCCACGAGCGACGACGCGAGTGGCGCCACGCAGCGTCACATCGCAGCGGCGATCGTCGCCGAGCGAGCCGGCGACCGCGAACGTGCGAAGGAGGCGTGGAGTCAGGCGGCCCGCGACGAGAGTATCGCCGCGGACGGCCTCGTACGCATCGCGGCCGACCTCGATCGCGAGCTCGATCTCGGCGCAGAGCTGCTACGCGTCGCCGGCGGCATGCCCGACGGCGTCGCGTCGGCCGTGTGGCGACTCGAGGCCCTCGCACGGAGCTCGTTGCCGAACGAAAAGCAGGCGGAGGTGCTCGAACGCGTGCACCAGGCCGCTCCGGCGCTCGGGATCGGCGCGTTCCTCGCGGAGCGCATCGCGCGGCGCAAGGGCGACCTCGACGAGGTGCTCCGCTGGATCCACGAGCGGCGCGGCCACGCGACCGACCCGCTCGAGACCGCGCTCGATGCCGTCCGTGAAGCCCTGCTCGTCGCCGATCGGGATCCGGACGTCGCGGTCACGCGCCTCGAAGAGGCCCATCGAGCGCGCCCGGACGATGTCGCGCTCCGCGAGCTGTACGAGCGACTCGCGACCGAGCCGCCGGCCGATCGCGGCGCCTGGCGCGAGAAGCGCGCGGCAGCGGCCACGGGCACCGCAGCGGCGCTCTTCTGGGTCGAGGCCGCGCTCGAGCACGATCGAACCGGCGATGCGCAGGCGACCCTCCGCGCCGCCCGGACCGCAGCCGAGACGGGCGACCGCGGGCTCGCGCGCGCGATCCGCGAACGCGCCGAGATGGAAACGGGAGACGTCGGCGGTCAGATCGCGGCGCTCGAGAAGGTCGTCGAGACGACCGACGACGAACATGCTCGTCGCGAAGCCCTCGAACGGCTCGCGCACCTCGAAGCGTCCGGCAAGAAGGACGTCGCCGCTGCGCTTGGCCGGCATCGCTCGATCCTCCAGGACGCGCCCCGGCACATGCCGAGCCTCCGCGCGGTCGAGCACGCCCTCGTCGGCGAAGGGCGCGACGACGAGCTCGCGCCCATCTTCGAACAGATCGCGCTCGCCCTCGACGGAACGTCGGGCGGCGAAGTGACCGGTCATGCCCAGCATGCCGCACGGCTCCGCGCTCGAGACGCCAGCGCCGCTCCGGACGGACCGAGCCCGTGGGAGCGGTCACACGACATGGCACGCCTCGCCGCGGCGCAGCCCGAGCAATCGCTGTGGGCGCTTCGGGCGACGAACGCCCATGCCCGCGCGCAGAAGGACGACGAGACGTTTCTCCGAACGACGCTCGCACTGCTCGAACGCACGCAGCGCGCGCCAGAACGAGCGTCCTTGCTGCTTCGCGCGAGCGAGGCAGCCGCGCGCCTCGAGCGCGTCGCCGACGCTCGGAGCTATCTCGAGCAGGCTGCGAGTGAGGACCCGGGCGACGTCGTCACGTGGGGCTTCCTCGCCGAGGTCCGCGAGCGCGCAGGCGAAGCGCGCGAAGCGGCCGAAGCCTGCGAGAGCCTCGCGCGGACGAGCGTGGTCAAGGAGCACCAGCTCCTCGCATGGCACGACGCGGCGAAGATCTGGCTCGACGAGGTCAAGGACACGGAGCGCGGGATGAGCGCGCTCGAGGCCGCGGCGGAGCTCGACGCGACGTACGCGGACGTGTTCGCTCGCCTGTCGGCGCTCTATGCGGACAAGAACCTCGATGCCGAGCGCGCGCGGCTGCTGGAGAAGCGACTCGACAGCGTCGACGACGAAGAGGAGCGCGTTGCGCTCGAGGTCGAGCTCTCGCGCGCGTTTGCGGACATGGGCGAGCTCGCGAAGGCGAAGGTGTGCCTCGAGAGCGCCCTCGAGAAGCGGCCGGATCACACGACGGCCCTCGGCGCTCTGGCGGACCTCTGCATCAAGGAAGGCGACTGGGCCGGCGCGGAGCAAGCGTACGTGCGACTCGCGCGCCTGCTCACGGATCCCGCCGAGCAACGCGCGATGTACGAGCGCCTCGGCGAGATCTACTCCGTCCAGGCACCGAACCTGTCGCGCGCCGAGGTCGCCTTCAAGGAGGTCCTCAAGCGCGCGCCCGACGACCTCGGCGTCCTCGCGAAGCTGGTCGACGTCTACAAGCGCCAGGGCGACGTCGCGCGAGCAGTCGAGGCGCAGCAGCAGATCGTGACGGCGACGGTCGATCCGGATGCGCGCCTCACGTCGCTCATCGAGCTCGCGACGATCCACGAGAACGTCGGCCGCGATCCTCGCCGCACCGAGCAGGTCCTCGACTCGGCGCGGAAGGAGTTCCCGACGTCGGTCGTCGCCCTCCGCGCCATGGCGGAGTTCTACGCGCGGCATCGCCAGATGCCGGCGATGCAGATCCTGCTCGATCGCGCCGCGGGGGATGCTCGACGCGCATTTGCGCAAGGTCGCTTCGTGCCCTCGCTGTTCCAGGTCCTCCATGCGGCCTTCGAGCTGCGCGGCAAACGCGACGCCGCCCGTGTCGTGGCCGCGACGCTCGCCGCAGTCGAGGGTCAGTCGTCCGATCTGTCCGGCGCCGATGCGCGGGCGGTCGATCCTCGCCTCGACGACGTGCTCGCGCCCGACGTGATGAGCCCGGCCCTCCGCGCGTTGCTCTTCCGCGCCGGCGACGCGCTCGACGCCGTCTCGCCGCTCGACCTTCGCATCCTCAAGGCGGCGCCGCTCCAGCCCGGAACGTCCATCGGCGCCACCGTCGGCTCGGTCGCGACGGTCATCGGCCTCGGTGCGCTCCAGATCCTGGTCTCGCCGGTCCTCGGGCGCGTCGCCATCCCGCTGGCGACGAACCCGCCGACGCTGCTCGTCGGCGAGGGCCTCGCAAAGGAGACCAACGAGCGTGCGCGGATGTTCGTCGTCGTCCGCGCGATGAAGATGATCCTCTCGCGCGCCTCGGCGCTCCTTCGCGGTCAGCCGCAGGAGGTCTCGAGCCTCGTCGCGGGGCTCGTCGCGACGTTCAACCCGAACCACCTGCCCGCTGGAGTCGACGCGCGACGCGTGACCGACCTCGCGCGGCGCATCGGCCAGGCGCTTCCGCGTAACCTCGACCCCACGGTCGGCGTCATCGCGCTCGAGGCCGCCGGCATGCTCGGCTCACACTGGTCGAGCGTCGGGTCCGCCGCCCATGCATGGGCGAACCGGGTCGCGCTCCTCGCCGTCGGCGATCCGAACGCGGCGCTCGATGCCATCGCGTGGGGCCAAGACGAGGACGCGGCGCCGACCGGCTCCGAGGAGCGCGCGGCATGGATCGCGCGCCATCCCGAAGCGCGCGAGCTGATGACGTTCAGCGTGACGGACGCCTACGCCGAGGCACGTGCGCGTCTGGGGCTCGATCGCTGAGCGCTCAGGCACGCACGGAGCGCCAGATTCGCTCCGGCACCACGCGCGCCGCCTCGTCGAGATCGATCCCCGGCGCCCCCGCGAGCCACCGGCGCGCGATCTCGGCGACCGGACCGATGATCAACATCTCGAGCAGCGCTTCGGGCAGGTCGACCATCGCGCCGGACCGCACGTGCGGTCGTAGCGCGGCGGCGATCCTCTCGAGCCGTGATGCCTTGTCGGCCGCGATCGACGCCGTGTGCAACGGCAGGAATCGCTCGGACGGCGACGCGTGGATGAAAAGCGCCGCCGTCCGCTCTCGTGCCGTGAACGCTAGGTACGAGCGTGCGATGGCGACGACGGCCGCGCGCGGTGTGCCCACGTCGTCGAGCGACGCGCCGACGGCATCCAGCAGTGCGGCCATACATCGGCTGTAGAGCGCGGCCGAGAGGCCATCCATGCTGCCGAAGTGGTGATAGAGGCTGCCGAGGCTGATGCCGCTCTCCGCGACGACCGCATGCACCGTGTAGCCCGCGAAGCCGTGTTTCTCGAACACGGCGAGCGCCGCATCGAGGAGCCGCGTGGGCGTGTCCCGCGCGTCCTTCGCGCCGCTGTCCGGGCGGCGCGTGCGCCGAGACCTCTTCGGCTCACTGTCCTGCGGTGACGGCATTCGAAGCCGCATCATGCTCCTCCTGCCCGATGCTGCACAAGGACGCGGCCTGTTCCCACAACCGTGCCGCGAGCGCCTCGTCGCGCGCGACGTCCGCAAGCGGCATCTCTTCCTCGAGGTGGAAGTAACGCCCCGTGACGTTGGAGAGCGAGGGATCGAGAGCCAGCTTCATGACCGGTCGGGCCCCTTCCTCCGGGCGCTTCCAGAGCTGCTTCACGCCGCGGAGCACGAGACCGAGCACGCCCGACCGATCGCCGAGCCCCGTCCGGATGACTCCCGGATGAACGGCGTTGACGGTGACGCCACGCTTCTCGAACCTACGCGCGAACCGCTCGAGCAACAGCAGGTTGCAGAGCTTCGTCGTCGCGTACGTCTTGATGGAGTGAAAGTCGTCGCCTGTCGGTGTCCGTTCCGGATCGACCTTGCCTTTGACGTACAGGCCAGCGCTCACCTGCACGATGCGTCCACCTTCCACGATCGCGTGCTCGAGCAAGTGATTGAGGAGGAACGGCGCGAGATGGTTGACCGCAAACGCCCGCTCGATGCCGTTCTCGTCGCGCTCGAGCCGGCTCGGCCACACCCCGGCGTTGTGGACGAGGACGTCGATCCGAGGGCACGCCTCGAGCATGTGCCGCGCGGCGACACGGGTCGTCCTCGGGCTCGATAGATCGCCCGATACGAGCTTCACGTCACCGAAGGCCGACAACTCGCGCTCGGCACGCATGCCCGCTTCGCTGTCGCGTGCGACGAGGAAGACGCGACAGCCCTTGGCGGCAAGATCGCGAGCGACAGCGAAGCCGATGCCTCGGTTGGCTCCCGTGACGACGACGGCAGGTTTCGACTGCATGCCGAGGACGTTACCGCCCCATAGAACAATGTTCTAGAACAATGTTCTATAGCGTCGACCGGAGATCCGGCCGCCGCGGCGACGCGTCGCGCGCGCCGCCGGACGCGGCTTTCGCTAAGCTCGAGCAGTGCCGCTTCGTCCCCTCGTTCGCCGGTCGTCGTCTGCCGGGCTCCTCGCGATCGGGCTGGCACTGGTCGCTGCATGTGCCGAGAACGATGCGACGCGAGGCGGTTCGCGCGGCGGGCTCCGGCACGTGGCGCAGCCGCTCATCGCACAGCCGGAGCACTACGTCGGCGTGTCCACGATGGCCGCGAAGCAGCTCGCACTGACCTTCGACGACGGCCCCGGTCCGAGGACGTCCGAGCTCTCGACCTATCTGAAGGACCAGAACGTCCGCGCCACGTTCTTCGTCAACGGCGCGTGCATCCAGGCGACGGCGCTGCCGAACCAGAGCTGCCCGACGCCGCTTCCGAACGCGGTCACGGTCCTCGCGCAGCTCGCAGCGGACGGGCATCTCGTCGCGAACCACTCGACCACGCATCGCGACATCACCACGGTGCCCGCAAATCAGCGAGTGCAGGAGCTCGCGGATACCGACGCCCTCATCACCCTGCACGCCAAGACGCCGTACAACCGCTCACTCTTTCGCGCCCCCTACGGATCGTGGAGCGCCGCCGTCCACACCACGCTCGCCGCTTCGGCGATGGCCCACTACGTCGGACCGATCTACTGGGACATCGGGGGCGGCCCGACCGACGCGACGCGCGCGGCCGACTGGGAGTGCTGGCAGACGTTCCACTACACCGCGCAAGCATGCGGCGATCGCTACCGGACGGAGATCGCGTCGTTCGGTCGCGGCATCGTGCTCATGCACGACGTCTACGACGAGACGATCGAGATGGTGAAGTACATCGTCCCGCTGTTGAAGAACGATGGCTACACGTTCATCCGGGCCGACGATGTCCCGCGCATCGCCGCGGACTTCCCGGCTTGTGGTCCCGCGGCGTGTTCGACGTGCTCGGGCCCCGGCGCCGACGCGTGCACCGCGTGCACATCCGGGCACTATCTCTCCGCAGGCACGTGCGCCGCTTGCAGCACCTGCGCCGACGGCACGTACAAATCCGCGGACTGCGCCGCGACGACGGACACGGTCTGCGCCGCTTGTGACCCGAGCTGCACGACGTGCTCCGGCCCCGGACCATCGGACTGCGGGACGTGCCCGAGCGGATCGTTCCGGAGCGACGACGGCGCATGCAGAGCCTGCACCGCCTGTGCGCCGGGCACGTACGCGTCGACCGCTTGCGCCGCAAACGCCGATACCGTCTGCGAGCCTTGTCCGGCCGGCACGTACAGCTCCGCGCCCGGCGCGTCGTCGTGCACGCAGTGCGGCTCGTGCGACGACGGCGACCGCTGCACTGCCGACTCGTGCTCGGCGACGGGCGGCTGCGCTCACGCCCCGATCCCCGGGTGTGTGTCGTCGGACGCCAGCGCGCAGATCGATGAAGGGCCGGAGCCGAACGGGATTCGCGACGAGGAGCGATCCGGCTGCAGCGCGAGCGGGCGTACCGTCTCCGGCTCGGCGGCATCCGCGCTCGCCATTGCAGCCCTCCTGGGCCTTCGCCGTCGTCGTCTCGCTCGCGCTCGCTCCTGACCGAACGCGGCGCCGAGCACCGTCCAGATCGCGTGCTTAAGGTGCCCGGAGAGACCAGGAGCACGCGATGATCACCCCCTGCCCTGCTTGCGGTCGAGACAACCGGATCCCTGCCTCACGCCTCGACGCTCGGGCTCGCTGCGCCGAATGCAAGGCGCCCATACTTCCGCTCGAGCAGCCGCTCGAAGTGAAAGACGAGGCGACATTCGAAGAGCTCGTCCGCGAATCGCCGCTGCCGGTGGTCGTCGACTTCTGGGCTGCCTGGTGTGGCCCGTGCCGCATGGTCGCGCCCGAGCTGAAGAAGCTCGCCGGCCGCTACTCCGGGCGAGTCATCGTCGCGAAGGTCAACAGCGACGACCTCGGCGAGCTCGCCGGGCGCTATCGCATTCGCGGCATCCCGACACTCGTTCGCTTCGACCGCGGACGCGAGACGACGCGCACGAGCGGCGCGCAGAGCGCCGACATGCTCGTCGCTGCCCTGAGCCTCGACGGCGGCCCGGGCGGGTACCCTGCGGCGCAGCACTGATCCCTGTCACGATTGCTACTCGTGCGGAGAAGCAAGGCGCCCGGGGCTACTCGACGACGATGTTCACCGGCTCGCTGCGGCGTCCGCTCGTCTCGGCGATGATCTCGTGTGTCCCCCGCTCGAGCGGCCAGTACACCGGCGTCCCGCCTCCCGCCTTGCCTGCCAGGCGACCGTCGACGAACAGCGCGACCATCGCAGAGGACGGCGCGTCGACCTTGAGCGGGATCGCCTGCGCCGAGCGCGGCCGATCGGGATCGACGACGAAGCGCGCTCCGTCATGTGGATAGCGGATGGCCACGTCCGCCTGGCGACCGCTTCCGTGCCCGCGGAGAGGCCCGCTTCCGCCACCTCCCGGACAGAGCGGCGACGTGTCGACGGGTGCGTCCGTCCGGCCCGTCGCCTCGGCCCATGAAGCAAACGGACCGTCGAACCGCTCGAACGTCCGCTCGGCAACGAACCGCGAAGGACACGTCGGCGTCGCAAGCAGGCCGTTGCGTGTGTCGATCGTCACCGTCTCGTGCATGTCGCACGTCCGGAGCGGACGGCCCTTCGGGAGGAGCTCGGCGATCACGTGTTTGCATCCAGGCCCAGGCGCCCCGCCCGAGAGCGCGCAGACCTTGGTCCGGACGACAAAGCCATCCTCGTGCTCGTGCTCGTGCTCGTTCGTCGCTGCGGACAGCGATGCGCCCGCGGGCTCGACCCTTCGCATCGCGGCCGACATCGCCGCGGCGAACAGCGGTCCCGCGCCGGTGATGCCGCTCACCTTCGTCATCGCGCTCCCGTCGAAGTTGCCGACCCATACGCCAACCGTGACCTCGCGCGTGAAGCCGACGGTCCAGTTGTCGCGGTAGCTCTTCGAGGTCCCCGTCTTCGCCGCCACCTCGAACGGGAGATCGAGCGCCGTGTGTTCACCGAACGCCGCGACGCGCGCTCCGCGATCCCGGAGCATGTCGGCGAGCATCGTCGCGTAGGCCTCGGGCATCACGCGCCGCTCTTCGACGCCTGCTGGAAGCTCGACGGCCCCCGCCGACCGCACGGCTCGAAGCGGCCGGAACATGCCGCCGCGCGCGATGACGGCGTAGGCCGCCACGAGATCGTAGAGCCGCACCTCGCCGTCGCCGAGGGCGATCGCCGGCCCGTAGAAGTCCGGCGATTCGGTTAGCGTCCCGAGCCCCAGCTCCCGGAGCCGCTCGAGCACGCGCGCGACGCCGACCTCGTTGGCGGCGTACACCGCGGGCACGTTGTAGGAGCTCGCGAGCGCTTCGCGTAGGCGCACGGGGCCGTGGAACCGCTCGTCGTAGTTCCGCGGCGAGTACGTGCCGCCCGGCGTCGAGAGGTGCAGCTCCACGTCGGGTAGCACCGTCGCAGGCGTCCAGCCGAGCCCCTCCATCGCAAGGCCGTACACGAACGGTTTGAGCGTCGAGCCGGGCTGCCGCCGCGCGCGCACCCCGTCGTTCTTGCCGCCGTGCTGCTCGTCCTCCCAGCGCGGGGACCCGACGTAGGCGAGGACGTCGCCCGTCGTGTTGTCGACCACGACGACGCTCGCCGCCGTGACGTTTCGCTTCGCGAGCGGCCGGATGACGTCGACGGTGGCGAGCTCGATCTCGCGCTGGAGGCCGCGGTCGATCGTCGTCTCGACGCGGGGGGCCTTGCCACGCAGCGGTGGGACCGCAGCGTCGAGCGTCCCGCCGAGGAGCGCATCCACGAGATGCGGAGCCCCGAAGCTTCCCTTCCCGAGCTGCAACGTCAACGGCTCGGCCTTCGCGCGCGCGTGCTCGTCCGCGCCGATCATTCGAGCCGCGAGCATGCGGTCGAGAATGCGATTGCGCCGCGCGAGCACGCGATCGGGACGTTTGACGAGCGAGTAGTAACTCGGTCCGCGCGGGATGCCTGCGAGCGCAGCGGCCTCGGCGAGCGAAAGCTCACGCGGCGGTTTGTCGAAGAAGTACCGACTCGCCGCCCCGATCCCGCGCACGCTCTCCCCGAACGGAGCGCGGTTCAGGTACTGCTCGAGAATCTCCTTCTTCGAGAGCGCTCCCTCGATGCGCACCGCCATCGCCATCTCGCCGAGCTTTCCGCGGAAGGTCCGCGGATGCGGCGCAACGATCCGCGCCAGCTGCATCGTGATCGTCGATGCTCCCGACACGACTCGACGGGCCGCGAGCGACGTCGCCACCGCCCGCACCGTCGCGGCCGGGTCGACCCCGACGTGCTCGAAGAAGCGACGGTCCTCCGCTGCGAGGACGGCCTGGATCACGTTCTCGCCGGCATCGTCGAACGGGACCCAGACCGCGCGCGCCGCGTCGTCGGCGCGGACCTCGCGGAGCAGCTCACCTTGCCGATCCACGAACACGACCGACGGCGCGTACGTCCCCTGGTCGCGGAGCGGCGCCGGAAGCGGGGTCATCCCGGCACCGACGAAGAGCCAGATGATCGCGGCGAGCATCGTCGCGCCGAGCGCTCGACACGCGCGAACGCTCCTCGACCGCGGCTCGCGCTCCTCGAAGCGCGCGGCGAGCCGCTGGACAATCGCCGCGATCTGCTTCATCGCGCCTTCACCTCGAACGTGACGGCACCGGTCCGGCCGAAGATCTCCGGCTCGTACATGCACTCGACGCGCGTCGGCGGGACCACGAAGCGTCCGGTCGTCGTCGCACGTGCGAGATAGCGGTAGTGGTACATGCCGGCGGCCATGCGATCGACGAACGTGAGGACGCGGTCGTCGTGCATCTCGCGGTGGTACCAGGACTGCTGGTAGGTGCTGCCCGTGGCGCGCTGATCGACGTCGCGCGCCTCTTCTTCGTCGCCCTGGTCACCTTCCCCGCCCGGCTCGGTCACGGCGAGGTCGCGCGCGGTCGTCGCGAGGTTCGCTTGCACCGCCTCGAGGCCCGCCGGCAGCGGGTCGTCGATGATCACCTGCTGACGCGGATCCGGCGTGACGACGAACAGGTCGACGAGCACGAGGTCGCTCGCGCTCGCCGTCGTCGAGGACGACTCCGGGATCGTGCGGAGCGCATCGGAGAGCGCGTCGGCCTTGACGGACCGAACGAGCTTCTTCACGAAGAACCCGCGGTCGAGCGGCAGCGTCGGCAGCTCGGTGCGGGCGTAGCGCAGGCGCGCCTCGTAGAAGAGGCGCCCCTTGCCCTCGACCTGGAACGCGAGGTTCTGCCCGCTGCGTCCGAAGATCTTGTCCGCACTGAAGCTCGCCGACTGCGCCTTCACGCTGCGCCCGTGGAACTCGGCCTCGAGCACCTTCTGGTCGCCGAAGAAGACGCGCGCGTCGAAGTCGGGGACGTCCTTCTCCTGCGCCCTGCGATAGTCGTCGAGCGCGAGGAGCGCCCAGGCGTTCTCCTGCGTCGAGCGCCAGGCGCCGCCGCGTCGTGCCGCAAGGAGGCCCTTCGCGAGACGTGCTGCGAGCGGATGGCCCGGATCGACTGTGACGAGGGCACGCAGCACGATCGCCGTCGTGCGGTTGTCCGAGTCGAGCAACGGGGCGTAGCGACTGCCGAGGTTCTCGGAGATCGTCGCGCCCGTGGGCGTGACGCGGACGTGGGCCTCCGCGTCCTTGACGAGCTCCTTCGCGTCATCGGTGCGCATCTTCGTCAGAGCCATCGCATGCGCGAGGAGCGCCCTGGCGAAGAGCGGCATCTTCTCGCGCCGCGCGAACAGCCTCGATGCGTAGCCGGCATCGGGGCGTCCGGTCATCGCGAGGACGTCGACGACGAACGCCTGCATCGAGAGCGTGAGATCCTCGTCGCCGCCGCACATTCCTTGACCGTCGTGGAATGCGGGCCTCTTCTTCGGGCCCGGCCGAGCCTCGTCGAGCCCGCATGCGGCGATCTGTTCGCGAAGCCAGCGCGTCGCGCTCTCCGTGGCGCCGTCGGGCACCGGACGGCCGCGGACCTTCGCGAGGTGCAAGCCCCAGAGCGCGTACGCCGTCAGCCAGGTGTCGCCGCGCGGCGAGTCGGCCCAGTAACCGAAGGCGCCGTCGGGCCGCTGCGTTTTCAGGATCTGAGCGATCGCGGAATCGGCGATCGCATTCGAGTCCTGAGGCAGCTTGATGTTGAACTCGCGCGCGAGATCCCCGAGCGCGACGAGCGGCACCAGCTTGCTCGTGAGCTGCTCGGCGCACCCGTACGGGTACTCGATGAGCGCTTCGACGCCGCTGTCGAGACCGACGAGGGCCGTCGAGGAGACGCGGAGGTCGAGTCCGCCCGTGTCGGTTCGCATCGCGCTCAGGTTGCCGAGGCGCTCGGCGACCGCCGTCTCGGTGTCGCCGTACAGGGCGACGGCCTCGGGCGCGATCGGCACCTGGACGTCACGCTTGACGACGACGTCGTCGCGCGCGGCCTGCGACCTGGCGTGGAACCCGAGCTCCGCCTTGCCGGCGCTCGGCGAGCCGATGGACCAGCGCACCTCGACCGAGCCGTTCGCCGGAAGATCGACCCTTCGCGTCGGCTCGCCCTGCACGACGACGCCCTTCGCATCGAGACGGATCTCGACGCTCTGCGCAGGCAGATTCTTCGACGTGAGGATGACCCCGGCTTGCATGACGTCGCCGGCACGGAGGAACCGCGGGAGCGCGGGGCGGGCCATCAAGGGCCGGCTCGTCACGATCGACTCTTGACCGAAGCCGAAGCGATCCGTCTCCGACGTCGCCACGGCCATCAGCCGGAAGGTGGTCAGAGAGTCGGGAAGCTTGAAGCGGACGTGCGCCTTGCCTTCGGCATTGGTGATGACGGACGGCTGGAAGAAGGCCGTCGTGCGGAAGTCCTGGCGCGTGGCCGTCCCTCCTTCGCCGCCACCGCCACCTTCGTCCCCTTTGTCTTCGCCTGGGCCGCGTCCGAGGCGGAGGATGCGCGCGAGGTTGTCACGCGACTCGACGGGCGCGACGCTCAAGTTGCGCCGCGCCGCAAAGATGGGGAGCGGATCGGGCGTCTTGTACCCGGTGAGCATGAGGACGCCTTCGTCGACGGCGTAGAACGCCACGTCGGCCTTCGAGCCCTTCCCCGCGCGGTCGGTGACCATGAGGTCGACGTCGACCTCGTCGCCGGGATGAAAGTCCTTCTTCGAGGGCTTGATGTCGACCTTCAGACGCCGCGCCTCGGGATTGACGTCGATCGCGGCCCAGCCGATGCGGTAGCTCGGTGCGCCGACGTCTGCGCCCTTCGCCTTCTTCGCGTCCGCTGCCGGAACGGCGGTCCTTCCCTTGATGAGCTCCACGGAGACGTAGACGTTCGGCCACATCTCAGCGTTCACGGGCACGGTCACCGTCGGCATCGAGCCGCGGAGCGTCAGCCGCTTCTCCTCGTGGATGCCTTGACGCTCGACGGTGACGAGAGCCTCGACGTCGCCCGTCGGCCACGGGTTCTTCACGAGGATCTTCGCGACGTCGCCGACCTCGTACGACTTCTTGTCGGTCACGAGCTCGAGCCGCGGGCCGTCCTGGACCGGCCATGCGACGCGCGCCGAGTCGCCGCTGACGTAGAGGCCATGGCTCGCCGCGACCGGGTTTCCGCGCTTGTCGGTCGCCCGCGCGCGCAGGATGTAGAAGCCCGCGTCGGACGGCGTCAGCTCGCAGCCCGCGAGATCCGTCATCGTCCTCACGTCACACGAGCCCACGATCTTGTCGACGGCGCGCGATTCGTAGTGGACGCCCTCTTCGCCCGTGATCTCGGTCGCGGTCGTCCACGTCCGAGAGACGAGATCGACGTGGACGGCGGCGCCGGCGCGGCGGGCGCCCGACGGCTCGACCGCCGCGACGTCTGCACGGAGCGGCACGCCGACCGGCACGAAGAGGTCCTTGGGCCGTTTGAGCGCGACGTAGAACTCGGCCGGATGCACGAGCGCCGTGGCCTGGCTGGCGATGGTCTGCCGCGAGAGATCCTCGAGCTCGGCTTCGAACGTGACGTTCTCGGGGCCCTCTTGCTTCGGCAGCGCGAGGGCAACCTGGGACTCGAACGTCCCCTTTTCGTTCAGCGCGCCGTCTCCGCCCTGGAGCCGGCCGCCTCGCAGTGAAGCATCCGCGAGCCCCGAGAGGTATGCCTCGTCGCTCACCTCGAGCTCGTCGGTCTTCGGCGGCGCAAACGCCGTATCGCTGCGCGTCACGTTCCAGCGGACCTTGCCCCCGGACATCGGGGCGCCGAAGAGGTAGTCGCCGCGGACCGTGAACGTCCCCTTGTCGCCGCGGACGAAGGTGGGCTGGCTCGGCTCGACGGAGACCTTGAACTCGGCAGGTCGATACGCCGCGACCTCGACCGAGGTCGACGCGGCGTTAGGCTCGTACGAATCTCTGCGCGCGTCCGGCGCGCCGGCGATCGCTTCGATCTGGACGCGCCCGAGCCGTGAGGTCGCGGGGATCGGGATGTCGACCGCAAGCTCGCCGAAGCTTCCGAGCTTCGCCTTGTGCTCGAACATGTTCCCGCCCTCGGGGTCGTACGCGCGCAGCGTCACTTCGCGGCCGCGCGGCGTCTCCATCCCCTTCGGAAGGTTCTGACGGAAGACGCCTTTGATGCGGACCGTCTCGCCCGCCTTGTAGATTCCGCGGTCGGCGAAGAGCATCCCGAAGACCGGCATCTTCGCGGCGAGGTCGAGGTACGGGACGTCGGCGCGCCAGACGACGTCGCTCGCGCGGCGGTACGTCCAGTCGTCACCGGAGCGCGCGAACAGAACGAGCCCCTCGTCGAGACCGCCGTCGGCCCCGACCGGCTGCAGTCGATCGGGCGGGACGAGCACGACGCCGCGAGAGTCGGTCGTCATCGAGAACAGTTCTCGGCCCCCTTGCTCGCGCGCCGCGACGGTCGCGCCGCTCACGGGCTTCCCGTCGGACAGACGCGACACCATCACGAGACTGCCGAAGCGCGAGAGCTTTGCGCTGATGGCGAGGTCCGTCACGCTGACATGCCGGATGTCGTGTGTCGTCCGGTTCCGAACCGGACGCGACGTCGCGACGAACATCATGCCCCGCCCCTTCGGACCGACGAGCCCGTCGACGGCGACGTTTTTCGTCGAGGAGGCGTTGCGTGCTGCGTTCGGCCGGATGTCCTCGACCTTCGCACCGGGGAGCGACTTGAGGACCTTGTACGTCTCGTCGTTGCGCTGCGGCCGGCGGAGCACCTTCATCAGCCCGAGCTCGTCGGTCGTGCCCGTGACGAGCTCGAAGCCATCGACGTTCAACGAGGCGACCGGAACCTCGCGGCCCTTGGCCTTCGCCGCCTCGAAGACGTCGCCTTGCAGCCCGATCGTCACGGTCGGCGGCTCGTCGTCCGTCTGCAACGTGACGGCATGTTCGCGCGCGAGCACCTGGCCGTATTCGTCTTTGAGGCCCGGCGTCACGACGACGCGGAAGGAGCGCGCCGGCCCGAGATCGACCGGGATGTGGACCCACGACGTCATCTCGTCGTCATCGCGCCCCTTGGCCCAGCGGATCGGCACCGGCGGCTCGATCCGGACGTGCGCCCTCACGTCCTTCATGGCGACGGGGTTCGAGAGCTCGAGATTGAGCCCGCCGTGCGGGTAGCAGATCTTCTTCTCCGTCTTGCTGCAGTCGAGGGAGGACACGACGAGGGGGCCGTAGGTCTCGACCTTCGTCTGCTGTGCTTCTCCGCTCGTGAGCGGCCCCTCGAGGCCGCGGAGCGACGCGCCCACCTCGACGACGATCGGCGCGGCGAGCGGAAGGGGCGCCTTCGGCGTCAGCTTCACGAGCATCGGTACGTCCGCCTTCGGCCGCGAGGCGGTGAACGCGATCGGGGTCTTGCCTCCGAAGGCGGTGATCTTCGTCGCGCGCTCGACCTCTTTCGGATCGACGGGCTGATTGAACCTGACCTCGAACGCCTGCTTCGGCTCGAGGTGGGTCGCCCCTTCCCCGGGCGAGAAGTGGACGACACGCGGCCGCGCGGTGGCGAAGGTGAACGAATAGTCCTGTCCGAGCGTCGAGCCGTCGAGCGCCTTCGTCGCGGCGGGCACGATGACGACGAACTCCGTCGCTCGGGGCAGCGCCTTCTCGGGGGCGAAGATGAGCGCGCTCGTCCCGAGCCAGCGCCACTTGCCTGCGGGAGTGGGGGCGCTGGAGTCGCCGCCTTTCACGGTGATCGTCGCGGGCGGCGCGGTCTCCTCGGTGTCGCTCGCGAGCTCGATCGGCCGCATCGGGCGGTTGAAGACGATCGAGACCTCGCTCGGATCGACCGTCTCGCCCTTCGGACCGGCAAAGACGACCGCGAACGGCCCGGAAGACGTCGTCGGCGCCATCTCGGCGGCGCTCAGCCCGAGGGTCCGCTGCGGTGCGACGTTCGGCGCGCGCGCGCCGGGAAGACACGCCGCAAGGGCGACAAGAGCAGCCATGACGACAAGACGGGGCCTCGACGGCCCGTTCGGAAGACGCAAGTCCATCGGCTCGCCCAACTACCAAGGACCATGCCCGGCGAGGAGCCTGATTCGACGCCATCTTCACCATGAATGTCCGGCGCTTGTCGGGTGCCACGCGAGGCTCGTGTCGCATGGACGCGGCCGGCCCGACACCCGACGTGTCTCACCAGACGCGTCCGGGTCGTCGGCGTCAGGCCGTCCGCAGCTCCCGCCGCGACGCGCGGCGCGCACGACGCGCGGCCGCTCCGTGTCCGTCGATCGCCGCGAACACGACGAACGTCCCGATGGCCGCCGCCCCCAGGCACGTCGCCCGCACGACGAGCGGCCCCTGCGCCACCCATCCCTCGACGAGCCGCTGCGCTCGTTCGACGCCAATGGCCGGGGTGACCAGCCCAGCGATGAAGGCGACGACGCCGAGCGTCGTCAACGCGAGCGGATGACGCGAAGGGGGCGCGGCCGCGATCAGGACGAGCCCGAAGGCCACCCGGACGAGCCCGCTGACGTAGAGGCCGGTCTCCGTCGCCATGAGCCGGCTCAGGCCGACCAACGAGGCAGGGACGATGGCCCCGAGGACACCCAGCACGAGGATGAACAGGCCGATCAAGATAGCGGGCGTCCTCATGGCAATCTCCTCGTCACATGCCGTCGCAACGGGCATGCCGGCATGGCCATTGTGACGGCGCGGCCGAAAGCGCCGCGTGAGCGCACGCCAGAGCCACGCCAGACCCGCATGCGACGCGCTCTCTCCTGACGGCGCTTACCCCGCGCGCGGACAGTCGGTAGAATGGCCGAGATGTCCGAGGCCTCCGCGCAGGACCACCGGCAGCTCGAGCTGCTCGGGATCTTCCTCCAGTCGTTCGGGAACGCTTGCGTGAACCTGAAGCTGCTCTTCGGCGGGCAGGCAGAGCCTCTCCTCGCCTCGGCCCCGGAGGCCTGGTACCCGGCGTCGCGGTTCCTCGATGCCGTCCGCTCGATCGAGGCGCGCTTTCCGGATCCCGAGCCGATCAAGGAACGGCTTGGCATCGAGATGATGAAGCTGTGGTACGAGCGCGGGCCCGGACGAAACATCGTGGCGCGCGGCGTCGACTTCGTTCGGTTCCAGACGAGCTCGAACGGCTATCACAGCGTCGTTCGCGGTCCGGCATCGGCGGTCGGCGAGTTCGCGCTCGAGACGCTCGACGAGACGGCTGGACGCGCCACGGTGCGCAGTACGACCGCGTTCGATCGGACGATGGAGCGTGGAGTGCTCATCGGAGGCATGCAGCTCGCCGGAGACCTCGAATACGTCGACGTGGACAACTCGGGCGATCCTTCGGTCTTCCACCTGCGTTTCAAGTGACATGAGCGGAGGGGAGAACGAACCGCGGGTGGCCGTGTCGGCAGACGCCCTCTTCTCGGAAGAGGAGCTGCCGGTCGGAGCCGCTCTGGAGGGGCCGGAGCTCGAACGCGCTTACTGGCGCCTGCGCGGTCGCGAGCGCGAGGTCGCGCGCAAGCAAGCCTTCTGGGAGTCGACGAACGAGGCGCTCTCGGTGGCCTTCGAGGAGCTCGAACGGAAGCGCGCCGAGCTCGACGACGTGCGGCGTGAGCTCCTCCGGCTCAACACGGAGCTCGAACAGCGCGTCGAGGCGCAGGTCCAGGAAATCGTGGCGCGCGCGCGCGAGGTCGAGGTGCTGAACGCGCAGCTCCGCGTCCAGGTCCGCGATCGCTCCCTCGAGCTCGCAGCGGCGCTCGAGCGCCTCGCAGGAAAAGGCGATAGCTCCTGGCCGCTCGCGCCTGGAGCCGAGATCGACGGGCGCGTCCGCATCGTGCGCGAGCTCGGTCACGGCGGCATGGGCTCGGTGTTCCTCGCGCGCGACCTCGGATCCGACCATCTCGTCGCCGTGAAGGTCATGAGCCCGCGGGCCGCGCCGACGCCCCAGCTCCTGCAGCGCTTCCTCAGCGAGGCACGCGCCGCCGCCGCCGTCTCGCACCCCGCAGTCATCCGGAGCCTCGCGATCGACCTGAGCGCGGACGGCCGCATCTACCAGATCCTCGAGTACGTCCGAGGCCGGACGCTCTCGGAGCGCCTCGAAGACGGTTTCGGCGACGCCCGCGAGGTGACGCGGCTCGGCGCGCTCGTCGCCGATGCGCTCGCCGCCGCGCATGCGATCGGCGTCGTTCATCGCGACGTGAAGCCTTCCAACATCCTGCTCTGCCGCGAGCCGCCTTCCGTGAAGATCTTCGACTTCGGCATCGCCAAGCTGCGCGACGACGCCGACGTCGACCGGCTCGCGCCGACGCTGACGGGGACGGGCGAGATCGTCGGGACGCCCGAGTACATCTCGCCGGAGCAGGCCTTCGGTTCGGGATCGGTGGGACCGCCGAGCGACGTCTACAGCTTGGGGGTGGTCCTCTTCGAGTGGCTGGCCGGAAGGCGACCGTTCGAAGGCACCAGCGTGACGAACTACCTCTTCTTGCACGCGGCCGAACCTGCGCCGCCCCTCGCGTCGGTCGTCCCGGACGTCCCGGACGCGCTCGCGGTGCTCGTCGATCGATGCCTGCACAAACAAGCCGGAGCTCGGCCGAGCGCGCTCGAGCTAGCGCGTGGCCTCGCCGAGGTGGCGGAGGCGCTTGGTGCTCCCTTAGCGCAGACCCTCGTGGAGACGGTTCTGACGGACCGCGAGGCGGCGGCGCTGTCGACCGCGTTGACGGCTCCAGGCCACCGTCTCGCGGGTGTATAGCGAGACGACGCCGCTCGCGCTCGGGGCTAGCAGCGCGTCACGCGCAGTGCGCGTGGGTTCCGGCAACGTCGCAGATCGACGCGCAAGAGCTTGCCTCCCGGGGATCCAAGGACTAGTTAGTCGCGCCCTCATGCAACTACGAAACGTGGCGATCGTCGCACACGTCGACCACGGTAAAACGACCCTCGTCGACCACATGCTCAAGCAGGCCGGTACGTTCCGCGAGAACGAAGCCGTCGCCGAACGCGTCATGGACTCGAATGATCTCGAGCGTGAACGCGGAATCACCATCCTCGCGAAGAACACGAGCGTCCGTTGGAAGACGAAGGACGGCGAGGTCATCAAGATCAACGTCGTCGACACGCCAGGCCACTCCGACTTCGGCGGTGAGGTCGAGCGCACGCTGATGATGGCCGATGGCGCCATCCTGCTCGTCGACTCGGCGGAGGGTCCCCTGCCCCAGACGCGCTTCGTCCTCACGAAGTGCCTCCAGCTCGGCTTCCCCGTCATCGTGGTCATCAACAAGATCGACCGCCAGGATGCGCGCCCGAACGACGTGCTGAACGAGGTCTTCGACCTCTTCGTCGACCTCGAGGCGTCCGACGCGCAGACGGACTTCCCCGTCCTCTACGCGATCGGGCGAGACGGCATCGCCAAGTCCTCGCTCGACGACCCCTCCACGAACCTGAAGCCGCTCTTCGACATGATCCTGGCGAAGGTGCCGCCGCCCAAGGGCGACCCGAAGGCGCCGCTCCAGATCGTGATCAACAACATCGACCACGACGACTACGTCGGGCGCCTCGCGATCGGCCGCGTCACGCACGGCACGATCAAGGCGAACCAGCCGGTCGGCGTGATCAAGGAGAGCTCGAAGGCGAAGGCGGCAATCAAAGCGCTTTCCACCTTCGAGGGCCTCAAGCGCACGTCCGCTTCGGAGGCGCAGGCGGGCGAGATCATCGCGATCGCAGGCATCGAGGACATCGACGTCGGCGACACGATCACCGACCTGTCCGACGGCTGGGAGAGCCGCGCCCTGCCGCGTATCGTCGTCGAGCAGCCGACGATCAAGATGCGCGTCGGCGTGAACACGTCGCCGCTCGCCGGCAAGTGCAAGCAGTCGAAGTACCTCACGAGCCGCCAGCTCCGTGAGCGCCTCGTCCGCGAGACGCGCAAGAACCTCGCGCTCAAGTTCGAGGACACGGACTCGCCGGATACGTTCACCGTGCTCGGTCGCGGCGAGCTCCAGCTCGGCATCCTCGTCGAGACGATGCGCCGCGAGGGCTACGAGGTGCAGCTCGGTAACCCGGAGGTCATCACGAAGGTGATCGACGGCACCCCGCACGAGCCGTACGAGCTCTGCGTCATCGACGTGCCCGACCAGTTCATCGGGGTCGTCACGGAGCGCCTCGGTCAGCGCCGCGGCCGCATGACGAAGATGACGAACCACGGCCACGGCCGGGCACGCCTCGAGTTCCGCGTGCCGAGCCGAGCGCTGATCGGCTTCCGCGGCGAGTTCCTCACCTCGACGCGCGGCACCGGCCTCCTCACGACGATGTTCGACGGCTGGGAGCCGTGGGGCGGCGCGATGGCGAAGCGGCAGCTCGGCGCGATCGTCGCCGACCGCGCGGGTGTCGCCACGCCGTACGCGATGAACCATCTCCAGGCACGCGGCGAGTTCTTCATCTCGCCGGGCGCCGAGGTCTACGAAGGCATGATCGTGGGCGAGCACAATCGCCCGAGCGACGCCGACTGCAACCTCATCAAGGAGAAGAAGCAGACGAACGTGCGTAACCACGGCAAGGACGAGAACGTCATGCTCGCCGTGCCGCGCACGCTCTCGATCGAGACCGCGATGGAGTGGATCGACGCCGACGAGCTCGTCGAGGTCACGCCGGATGCGGTCCGCGTCCGGAAGCAGATCCTCTCGATCAACAAGCGGCCGCGCCGCTCCGAGGCGATCGAAGAGGCAGGCTCGCGGACCCTGCAGAACTCGGGCTCGAACTACCCCGCGGCGATGGAAGACTGAGCACCGGCGGCGCGCGGCGGCCCGCTTCGATCCATGGGGTCGAGGGGGCCGCTTCGTCCGCCGCGGCTCGTCTTCGTCGTCTGTCAGTCACGTTTGCGGCTCGACGAGCCCGCTCAGGCGGTTTCGCGCCGGATCTCGAAGTGATGGTCGGTCGGTCCGACCGGACGCGAGGCTCGCCGTGTGGGGCGGCTCCCGTCGTTTGCGCTCGCGCTCACACGACGCCGCTCGCACGCGCGGGCTGGCGATCCGGGGCGGAGCCCCAACGTAAAGGCCTCTGCGGAGTCCTCTCGAAGCTCGTGGCACGGCGCTTTCATCTCTCCCGCGAGAGGTGTGACCCGATGTTTCGAACATGGTGCTTGGTAGCGGTAACGGCTGTGCTGGTCGCGGCGGCGTGTGCGGATCGCTCGCGGACGGGGGCCCCGACCACGACGACGTCGACGCCGGCCCCGCCCGGGAGTGCGACGCCGGCTAGCCCAGCCGAGGCGTGGTCGACGAGCGGTGGCCCCGCGAGCCCCGGCGCGCCGTCGACGGGCGCGATTCGCGATCCCGGCATCGAGCCGGTGCACGACGGCGGCGTGTGGTGAGCGACCGGCGCGCACGTGCGTCGCTGTCATGGCGCGCCACTCTCTCGTCGACCCCGAGGCGCGTCGATCGTCACGAGGCGCGTGCCTTCACGCCACCTGACACTGCAGGTGCGTGAAGGCAGCTCTCGAAGCGCTCAGGGCAACAGCTTGGAGACGAGGCTCCACTTCGTCGACCTGCCCGACTTCATCGCGAGGATCGTCGTCGTCGCCATCACGGCGGCGTAGAGAGCGATGTTGAGCACGCCGAGCGTGTTGACCGTGCGCTGGAGCCGGCGCACGCGCGGCGGCGTCTCCGCGGCGGGCTCGCTTCCGCTCTCGATCGCAGACTCGCCGTCCTGCATCGCGCGATCGAGGAGCGTCCCCGTGACGAGGGCGCCGACCCCGCCGGCGAAGGCGCCGCCGACGAGGAGATCCTTGAAGAGCGTCAGTCCGCGCGATGCGCGGCCCACCTCTCGGCCGCTGAGGAACATGCGCCCGACGAGCCACGTGCCGGCGATCGCAGCAAGCGACGCGGCGTTGACCGCTTTGTAGCGATCCCACGCAACATGCGTGACTTTGCCCCGCTCGCGCTTCGAGTCCACTGCCTTCACGGCAGGGTTCAGCGCGAGCTGACCGAAGAGGTTGCCGCCAAAGCCTGCGGCAATCCCGAGATCGTGAAGAACCCAAGCCGTCGTCGAAAGCGTCGCCATCCAGTCCTCCTTCTCGTCGTCCTGCGCGGACGGCGTCGTCCCACGGACGGCGGCTCGGACTGCAATGGCAGGGCCGGACGCCGGGGCCCCTGCCGGAGCGAGCTGCTCCACGCGCGGCCACGGCTCCGGCTCGCGCGCACGTGCTCGGACGCGACACCGCCCACCGCCGCGCCCCACGCCACGTAGGGCAACGCGCGGTCAGCTCGTCATCTCGTCGCGTTGCTGCCTCGATGCACCCCTCTCACCTCGGCGCTGCGCTGCGGTGGACCACGCCGCGCCCGGGCTCGGGGCCCGCCTCGCTGGGCGACCAGGCGCGCAGCACGTCGACGTAGCTGATGATGCCGCGCACGTGGTCGGCTTCGTCCACGACGGGCACCGCGCCGATGCGCTCGTCGAGCATGAGATCGATGACCTCCGAGACGTCGGCATCCGGCCCCACGGCAGCGACGCCGCCCGTCATGAACTCGGCCACCTGCCGCTGCGACATGGGCATCACCATGCGTTCGACGTCGGCGCCTTCGATGAGCGTGCGGATCAGCGGGCCGAGATCCCGGTCGCTCAGCATACCGACGAGCTGCCCGCGTCCGTCCACGACGGGCAGATGGCGGACGTTGTTCGTCTGGAGGAGCTCGACAGCCTGACTTACCGGGTCGGTTGGCTGAACGGTCCTCGGGTTCTCCGTCATGATGTCGGCCGCGATCATGGTCATGCGCTCCGATCGTTCGTGTGGCGCGTGGCAGGCAACGTCCACGTTCGTCCACGTCGGAAAGCAGCACGCATGCCGAACGGCGCGCGCGACACGTCTCGCAACGCAGCTCGAGCCTCGTCCGGACACGCTCGAAAGAGCCCGGCCGCTCGCGCTTCGTGCGATGCCGCCTAGTCGACGGCCAGGCCGGCCGCCTCGATGATCTCGTTCTGGATGCGCCGAGCTTGCAGCGCACCGTCGAAGTCCTGCTCGACACGAGCCCGCCCCGCACGCCCGTGGGCCGCCCGGAGCTCGGGGTCGCGCAGGTAACGCAGCATCTCGGCCGCGAGCGCGTCGCTGTCGCCCGCACGCACGAGCGCGCCCGTCGTGCCGCTGCGAAGCATCTCGGAGACACCGCCGACGTCGAAGGCGAGGACCGGCCTCCCGAGCGCCATCGCTTCGATGACCGCGCGCGGCAGCGGGTCCGGGTAGACGGAGGGCACGACGGCGACGTCGAAGTCCGCTGCGTACGGCTTGATGTCCGTCCGGAAGCCGAGGAACTTGAACTTGTCGTCGAGGCCGAGCGTGGAAACGAGCGCACGGCACTCGGCGAGGTGATCGGGCCGGATGTCCTCCGGCGTGTCGCCGAGGACAGCCCAGAACGCGCGCCGGCGCTCATCGGGCGTCATCGCGCCGAGCGCGATGCGGGCCGCGTGGATCATCTCCACGTAGCCCTTGCGCGGGAGGATGCGCCCCTGGCTGCCGAACACGACGGCATCGGCCGGCAGACCGAGCTCCTTCTTGAGGACCGGGACGATCCCGCCAGCGTCGAACTCCTCGGTGTCGAGCGCGTTGTGGATCACGCGCACCTTCTCGGGGCAGTGCGGGAAGAGCCCCGCAGAGGCCTTCGATACGCAGACGATACGCGCCACGCCCTTGCTCGCGGCGAGGCGGTCGTGCAGCCCGCGAACCGCTTTCGGGAGCGACGTGTAGCGGACGTGCCAGAGCACCGGCACGCCGCTCGTCTTCGCGAGCAGACCGCCGGCGAAGTCGGCGTTCGTGCCGTTGCAGTAGACGAGGTCGAACGCGCCCCGACGGATCACCTGGGTCAGGCGAGCCATCGCGCGCCCGGCGCGCAGCACGTTCACCGCGGCGCGGGCACCGCGGAGCGGCAGCGGCGCGTCGAAGTCCTCGCGCACCATCGGACGATCATGCGGCTCGATCGGGTTCTCGACGAGGTCGGGCTCGAAGAGGAGATCCTCCGTGACGCCCCTGGCCGCGTAAAGCTCGCTGATGACCCCCGGGCGCGGGAGCACGACTGCACGGTGGATCACCGCCGGGTCGAGGAAGCGAAGGATGTAGAAGAGGCTCCGGCCCGGCCCGCCATTGCGCGCCGTGTCGTTGATGAAGAGGACCCGCACCTTCCGCCGCGCCACGCGCAGGGCGACTCCGCCGCCGTCGGGACGGGCGGGATCCGAGGGAGAATGCGAGCTTCCGCTGGCTTCCAGCGACATGGGCCCCGTCCGTTACACCAGGCGGGGTCCCCCGGCAAATCACGATGACGGCGGCGCTCGCGGCGGGGGCACGTCGGCGGGGGGCCGACGGTCGCGCTCGACGGCCGGGCTGGCGAAGCGAGCACCGCGCCTCGCGGATCGGCCGTGGTAAGTAGACGCCCGATGAAGCAGGGTCGCGTGCGCCGGACGTGTCGGAGGGATGTCCGCCCGTGACGGCTCCCGACGCGAAGCCCGAGCGCGACGCGCCGAAGAAGCGCTCGATCGCGCGGACCGCGCTCCTCGTCCTGCCGGCGCAGGTCGGCTTCCGCGCCATCGAGGCCGCGCTGCCGCTGCTCTACGCGTACTGGTTCGGGCGCGGGCACGGCACGGACATCTACGTCTTCGCGTGGGCGGTCTTCGCCTTCGCGGGCTCGCTCGTCTTCTCGATGCACCAGGACTCGTCGCTCGTGCCGATCCTCGCCGAGGAGCGACTCCTGCGCCCGGCGGGCCTCGCCCGGCTACGAGGCTCGATCCTCGCGCATACCTGGGCGATCGGCGCCGCGCTCTCGATCGCCGTCGGCGCCGGAGCGCTCGTCTGGTTCCGCATCCGCTACGACGACGACTCGTTCTCGGTCGCCGCGCGGATGGTGCCGGCCTTCTGCGCGTTCCTCGTCGCGATGAGCACGCGCACGTTCTTCAGCACGCTCTGCGTGGTCGAGCGGCAGTTCTTCATCCAGCCGATCGCGAGCTTCCTCGGGATGCTCCTCAACATCGGCATCCTCGCGCTCGGACAGGAGCGCATGGGCGTCGCGCTCATCCCGGTCGCATCGCTTGCGGGTGAGGTCGTCTCCGCTGGCGTCCTCGCGCATTTCGCCATCCGCGCGCTCGGGCTGCGCATCCAGCTCTGCTTCGATCGGCCGCCCGCGATCCGTGCGCTTGCGCGTCTCGTCTCGTCCGAGGTCGGCGGCGGCGCGGTCACGCGCATCAACCCGGTCGTCGACCAGTTCATGGCGGGCCTCACGGCCGTCGTCGGCGGCGGCACGATGCTCAAGCTGACGGGAGACGTCGCCACACTTCCGACGTCCCTGCTCCAGGCCGCGCTCCTTCCTGTCCTCCTCAGCCACCTCGCAGACGACTACGCGCGCCGTGACCTCGCGACGATCCGGCGCACGGTCGTCCGCGCACTCGCGAGCGTCTCCGGGCTGCTCCTCCTCGCGGCGGGGATCCTGTACGTCGTCCGCGCTCCGTTGCTGCGCCTCATCTTCCTCCATGGAGAGATGGACGAGGCCGGCGTCGAGCGCATGGCGCATCTGCTGCCTTATCACCTCGTCGGGCTCGCGCCTTTCGGTGCGCTCCTCGTCCTCGCCCGGGCGCATGTCGCGACGAGAAACGGCCGCATCATGATCTCGATGGGCATCCTCAACGCGGGCACGAACGCCGTGGGGAACCTCGTCTTGTTGCAGATCCTCGGTCTGGAGGGCCTCGCGCTCGCGACCTCCATCGTCTACCTCGTCGTCGCGATCGTCTTCTGGTTCCGCTTCGAGGCGCGGCTCACGGAGCTCCGGAGCGCCCCGCCCGAGCTGCCGAAGGAGGAGGCGGCGTGAGCGTCGTCCACGTCGTCGCCGCCGGAGAGATCGGCGGCGCGGAGCGGATGCTCGTCGATCTGGCGTCCGCCTGCCGTGCACCGTCGGGCCGCTGGACACGTGGTCACTCGATCGCGCTCTTCACCCCGAGCGAGCCGCTCCGCGCGCTCTTCAGGGATGCCGGTCTCGACGTCGACGATCGCGGGCCCGTCCGCGAAGGTCCCCTGCCCTATCTCGCGAGCACGTTCGGCCCCAGTGATGTCCGCTGGCTGACGGACGTGCTCGAGCGCCGCCGCGCGACGATCTGCCATCTCCACACGTTCGCCTCGCAGGTCCTCGGCACCCGAGCGGCACGAAGAGCAGGCGCACGCATCGTGCGCACCGAGCACTCCACGCGCGTCTACGACGATCCGAGCTGCTGGCCGTTCTCGCGATGGTCGCTCCGCCGGGCGGACGCGGTGGTCTTCATCAGCGACCACGTCCGAAAGGTGGCCCTCGCACGGGCGGGGCGTCTCCTCCTCGAGCCGGCCGGGGCCCAGATCGTCGAGACCGTCCACAACGGCGTCGACACCACGCGGTTCGCCGCGCCGTCCAGCGCGAACGGTGACGAAGGGGAGCGCGTCCGGTTCGTCGCGCTCGGAAGGCTCGACCGACGCAAAGGCCTCGACGTCGCCCTCGAGGCGCTCGTGAGCGTCCCCGAGGCAGAGCTCGACGTCGTCGGCGACGGTGACGAGCGCGCGGCGCTCGAACAGCTCGCGGCGCGCCTCGGCGTGCGCGATCGCGTGCAGTTCAGCGGCTACAGGCACGACGTCCGCGACGCGGTCGCCCGCGCCGACGTTGCGCTCTCGAGCGCGCGTGAGGAAGGCCTCGGCGTCGCGCTCCTCGAGGCGATGGCGATGGAGCGCCCCGTCGTTGCGTTTGCCACCGGAGGCATCCCGGAGATCGTGCGCGACGGAGAGACCGGCTGGCTGACCGCCGAGCGCTCCGCCAGCGCGCTCGCGAAGCTCATGCGGAGCGCGATCGACGCGCCCGAGGAACGTCGCCGCCGCGGAGCTCATGCACGTCGGCGGGTCGTCGAGCGCTTCTCGATCGACGCGATGCGTGATGGCTACGAGACCATCTACGCGGCGCTAACTACTTGATTCTTCGTGCGACGACCGTGCGGCCCAGCCACGGTCGAGGCAGATCGCCACGAGTTTTCCTCAGTTTTCCCCAGGCTTTGTGAAAGCTGTGGAGCCCTCTGTGCCGCGGCGCTTCGAACCATCCCCGGCGAACCGACCGCTCGCGAACTCACGCTGTTCGTCAATCGAGTGACGAGCGGCCGTTGGCCCTTCGGCGTCCCTCCGCTCGATTGCGCGCAAAACACGCCCCTCGCCAGCACGGTGACTGCAGGCACATGCTTCGCATCGTGCACGCGCAATGTTTCGCGCTGGCACGTTCTTCGTACTCCCCTCTCTCCTCGTAGCGGCCTCTTCCTGCTCGTCGTCGAATGCATCCACGGAGGCTTCATCGGCGCCGGAGTGGGTCGATGCGCCGGCCGCGATCGACCTCTACGAAGGCCGCTCCACCGAGGTGCCTCTGAAGATCCGCGTTCGCGATCCGAAGGCGGTCCGCATCGAGCCGACGGCGACGGAGGGGATCACCATCGAGGTCGTGCCGGAGGAGAGCGCCGGTGATGAGCTCTTCCGCGCGAGACTGCTCGTGCGTGCGGGCTACGGTCTGTCGGAGCCGAGCGTGCGCCTCGCGATCGTCGACGGCGGGCAGCCTTCGACGATCGAGCTGCCGCTCCGTCCGCACGCGCTGTCGTGGCGATCGAACGAATGGACGCCCTCCACCGGCCCGAAGACGCGCGAGCACGGCGTCTTCTTCCTCGACCCGGAGGCGGGCGCCGGATTCGTCTTCCATGGCAGCGGGTACTCTCCGCAGTTCGTTCCGATCGACGATTCGTGGCGGCTCGACCTCGCGACGAACACGTGGACGCCCTGGGCTCCGACCGGCGACGTCCCTCCCGCGACGGGTGGGGTCCGCGCGGCGCTCGTCCCGGGCTCCAAGACCGCATACGTTCACGGCGGCTACACCGGGACTTCAGGCAGCGAGACGGCGCGGGGCGAGCTCTACCGTGTGGACCTCGACCGCGCCGACCGGCAGTTCACCAAGCTGACGGGCGACGTCGACGAAGGTAAACGTTACCTCCACGCGCTCGCGTACGACCCGAAGGGTGAACAGCTCATCGTCTTCGGCGGCTTCGCGGGCACGACGTCGCTCCGTCCGATGCTCGACGACACGTGGCTCGTCAAGCCGAGCGGCGACACCGCGACGTGGACCAAGCTCGAGACGACACGGGCGCCGTCTCCGCGTTATGGAGCGTTCCACGCGTTCGACGAGGCCTCGCGCCGCTTCATCGTCTGGAGCGGTGCCCAGGCGCCGAAGTCTGGTGACCCGATCAACGCCGCACAAGACGCGTGGGCGCTCGATCTCTCCGCCACCCCGCCCGCCTGGTCGAAGCTCTCTCCTGCCGGCGAAGCGCCTCCGGGCCGGCGCAACGGTTGCATCATGCACGATCCGGTCGGGCGCCGGCTCTTCGTGTTCGGCGGAACGAACGACGGACAGACCACCCTCGAAGGGCTCTGGGTCCTCTCACTCGAGCCCGGGCACGAGGAGTGGACGAAGCTCGAGCCGCCGGGGATGCCGCCCATGCGTTCGAGCGGCATCGGTTTCGCGCTGCCCGGCGGTGCCGTCGCCTGCGGTTTCGGGAACGACACGTTCCCGTTCGCAGACCTCAACGTGCTCGGCTACGTCGACTGACGTCGACGCTCAGCGCACGCCGGGGCAGCGGCTCGTCGTCACGTAGAGCGTGCCGTCATCGTCACCGCGCTCCGTCGTGATGTAGACGGTCCTTCCGTCTGCACCTCCGAACGCGACGCCGGTCGGGCGGCTGTCGGCGAACGGGATCTCACCCCACTTCTTGCCCGCGGGGTCGAAGACCTCGACGCGGCCGCTCACGTTGCCCGCGTTGTTCTCGGCGATCCACAGGTTACCGCCGACGTCGACGGCGATCCCGGTCGGGTGGTCGATCGGCGTGATCGGCAGGTCCTGCGGGTTGGCGGCCACGCCATTGCCGTCGACGGCGTATTTCGCGATGCGCTTGGTGTCGAAGAAGCCGACGTAGAGCGTCGCCTCGTCCTCGGTGAGCGCGATGCCGTCGGCGCGCTCCATGACGCCGCCGTTGAACGTCGAGATCGTCGTGACGTTCCCATCGGGCGCGAGCCGATAGACCCCGGTGCTGATCCCGCTCGTCTGGAAGCCGGGGTCCGTGAAGTAGACGAAGCCCTTCGACGACGCGACGAGGTCGTTGGGGCTGTTGGCGAGACCGGCGTCGAACCCGGCCGGCGAGCCGCCGTCGAGGAGCATGCGGAGAATGTTCCCGCCGCCAGCGCCGCCCGTCCGCGACATCGCGGTGTAGACGAAGCTGCCCGTCTGCGCATTGCCGATCGGCAGATTCCCGGCGCCGGTGGCGCGAAGCACCGTCCGCGCTCCACCGTCCGGGCCGTTCCGGACGATCACCTGCGCGTTGACCTCGGAGTAGACGATCGCCCCTCCGGCGTCGTCCTCGATCCACTGCGGACCGTCGAGGAACTGCCCCGTCGCGATCGGGCGGATGGCGCCGCCGTCGACGATGATCGCGCCGGCGTCACCAGCGTCGCCGCCGTCCGCAGCGTCGAGCGCAAGCGGGTTGCCGACACATGCCGAGCTCCCGCCGTCCTCGCCGCCGTCGACGATCGGGTCGATCTTGCCCGAGTCTTCCTCCTGACGACCGCCGCTGTCCTCCTCACCGTTCGGACCTCCTGCGTCGGTCCCTGTGTCCTCCGTGGGAACCGCGGGGTCGTCATCGCTGCAGGCCCACGCGTAGAAGATCAGCGGAGCGGCGGCGACGACCAGGGAAAGACGGCGGCGGACGAGCCGCCCGAGCGACGATGACAGCGACGAAGAAGACATCTGGAAGCCTCCGTTGAAAGCGAGCGCCCCCCGGCGCTCTCGGTTCCCACAGGCGAAGATGGACGCTTGGGGACCTCGCGTCGGATCACCGTGGGAGCACGTTGACCCGCAGACGTATCTTATCCCGCAGCACTCCGTCGCGTGTGAAACTCGTGCGCTGCGGCAAGCATGCCGCGGGCGATGGCGTCCATCAGCTCCGCGAACGCCGCGTCGTCGAAGCCCGCGCCGCTCGTCAGCCAGTCCACGTGGCGAGCGTCCGCGCCCGGCACGGGTGCCGTGCCGCCGGATCGTGCGGCGCCTTCGACGACCACCTCGGCGGCTATCTCTTCGCGCCGGACGGCCTTCCACGCCTCGGAGCCGGGCCGGTCCACGCTCGTACGAGCGGCCCGGGCGCCCGGAGACACGCCCTTGTTGCCGAGTCGACCGAGCCAGCGGGACCAGAACGGCCGTTCGCCGTCCTTCACCGCCGACGGATAGTGCCCGAGCACGTCGAGGTGGTCGGCGGTCCCGGCCCACACGATCGTGCCGTATGCTTGCGACCGCGTCGGAACGACACCGTCGTTCGCGCGCACCGACGGCATCGCCCCGAAGGCCTCCTCGAGCGCCTTGGCGGTCGCGGGCTCGGTCGACCAGCACGGGTACCGGTCGTCGATCCTCGACGTGATCCCGTAGAGCGTGGTGAACAGCGTCGACGAGACCGCGCGCCAGGGGCTCAACATGGCGCGTACGAGCTTGCGTGCGGTCGGCGGCGGCGCCATCGCGCAGGTCGATTGATAGACGACGCCACGGCGGTCCTCCACGCCGGACTGGAAGAGGTCCATCGCCTCCGGCGTGAGCTGGATGACCGCGCCCTGGTCCTTCGTGATCGCGTCGAGGTAGTCGCGCACCTCCCGGCTCGACGCCGGCTCGAGCGCCTTCAGCAGCGCCTCGGTCGTGCGGTCGAGCACCTTCAGATCCATCCCGAGGACGGCGTGATCGAGCTGCCCGATGGCGACGACGAGCGCGCTTGCGGCGGCGAGCGGCGGCGCGCCGAGCGAGAGCGCGATGAAGGTGAGCGCACTCACGGCATACAGCATCCTCTGGCCGCTCACCGTCGCGAAGAAGCTCGCCAGCGGAGTCCCGTGATGCGGCGTGCTCATCGTCGTCACGGAGCACAGGCGGCGCAGCCACGCGAGCCTCTCCGGATCGACCGGCAAGCGCGCGCTGGGCGATGCGACGAGCCGCGCATCGAGGCCGCCCGTCGAATGGCCGAGGATGTGAATCGGCCCGGTCTCGCCCCGATCATCGCGCGCGGTCGCGCCGATGAGCTCGGAGAGCCGCGTCGCCCGGCGCCGGATCGACGCCGTCGGCGCAACGTCGACGACGTAGGTCTCGAGCTGCGCTCCTGCTGCTTCGAAGCGCTCCTTGAGCGCTCGCTCGACGTGCGCGAAGTAGTCGTACGTCGCGAGCTTGCCGAACCCGAACATCCCCGGCGTGAGATAGAGGCGATGACGCACGGCGCGATGTTGCCACGCTCACACGCTCGGTGGCGAGCCGCTGTCGCGTCGGCGTGCGACCGTCACGGCTGCGTTGGCAGAGCCCGACAGACCATCGTCGACTGCAACGGACGTGGCACCGCGCGAACCGACGAGCTAGCAAGCCCGCATGCCTTCGCGATTGCCGCCGTTCGAGCTCGACCTTGCACGCGCCTCGACATTGCCTGCATTCGCGTACACCGACAGCGCGATCCTCGCTGCCGAGCGCACGAAGATCTTCCGTCGGACGTGGCAGCCGATCGGCCACGCCGCAGACGTCGCGCTGCCCGGCTCGTACATCACAGCGGACGTCGCGGGAGCGCCGGTCGTCGTGACTCGCGACGCGAACGGCGCCCTCCGGGGCTTCCACAACGTGTGTCGTCACCGCGCAGGGCCCGTCGCCATCGGCAAGGGCGCGCGGAAGTCACTCACGTGCAAGTACCACGGCTGGACGTACGCGCTCGACGGCGCATTGCTGACGACGCCGGAGCTCGGCGACGTGCACGGCTTCGACCGGAGCTGCCATGGCCTGCGCCCGATCCTCGCCGAGACGTGGGGCCCGATCGTCTTCGTGAACCTCGACATCGAGGGCGAGCCGCTCGCGGGCGTGCTCGGCGCGATCCCGTCGGAGACCGCCCGCTTTCGCCTCGAAGCGATGCGGCTCGTCGCGAGGAAGGACTACGAGCTCCGATGCAACTGGAAGACGTACGTCGACAACTTCCTCGAGGGCTATCACCTTCCCACGGTTCATCCGGGTCTGTTCAAGGAGCTCGACTACGCGGCGTACCGCGTGGAGACGCATCGGCTCTATTCGGCGCAGATCGCCCCAATTCGCCCGGCGAAGGCGCAGCACGCGAGTGGCTCTCGTCAATATTCCCCGGCGGACGAGGCGGAGCTCGAGGCGCTCTACTACTGGGTCTTCCCCAACTGGATGCTCAACATCTACCCCGACAACATGTCGCTCAACATCGTCGTCCCGGTCGATGTGGATCGGACGATCACCGTGTTCGAGTGGTTCAGGCACGAAGGCGCGAGCCAAGAAGCGATCGAACGAACAGTTCAGTTCAGCGACGGCATCCAGATCGAGGACATCGAGATCTGCGAAGCGGTCCAGCGCGGCCTCGCGTCCGGGTCCTATGAAGCCGGTCGCTTTTCCGTGCTCCGCGAGAACGGCGTCCATCACTTCCAGAAGCTCGTTCACGAACACCTCGTCCGGACGGACTGACCGGCGCGGTTCGACGCGTCGTGGGCCGGGCGCGCGCGACGGAATTGCCCACCCGATGCGGCAGCGAACGCCGCGAATGCGTCTTCCTATCTCGACCGTGCGACCTTCCGGGTCATCTGTGGGCGTCCGGCTGCGCCGCGACGTCTCACCGAGGAACTTTCGGCCGGATCTTGCTCAAAATCAGCTCACTTACACGCGCCTACCTTGTGCCAGCGACGACACCTGAGCTGAGTTCGATAACTCCCGGCAATCGTTGGTGTTCCAACTGGATCGCGAGCGCTACCGTTGTGGATAACTACAGACAGCGTCTCACCATTTTTACGTCTCAGTTTAGTTTGCGGTCGACTGGCCCCCCCGGTGCATCGTATTCCCAGGGTCGCGCGTAGCTCAGTTCGCGCCCCCCCAGGAGGGGTCATTCCCCTGGGGCAACTGCCGGAGGTTCAGAAGTGACGAAGGACTACCGCCCGGCTTGGCTTATGGCAGCTTTCGGAGCAGGTCTTACGGCGTTCGTTGCCGTGGCCGGCTGCACCCGCGCAGGAGCGATGGGCTCCGAGCTCATCAAGAGCAGCCCCCTCGCGTCCCGCGTCCTTGGTAACGGCTCTGCTCCCGAACGCGCCGCTGTTCCGGGCGATTCCGTCCACCTCACTTCAGCTGCGCTTCCGCGCCTTGCGTTCGCGTCGGTCGACACCGCCGTGGACGAGCTCGACGAAGCCGATCGTCCGCTGCCGATGAACGGGCTCTGCCCGGCGAACATGGCGAGCATCGACGACAAGTTCTGCGTCGACAAGTACGAGGCCTCGCTCGTCGAGATCCTGCCGAACGGCGAAGAGCGTCCCTACCCGTATTACATGCCCGTCGACGGCCATCACGTTCGAGCCGTCAGCGAGCAGGGCGTCTACCCGCAGGGCTACATCAGCGGGAAAGAAGCTGCGAAGGCCTGCAAGGCATCCGGCAAGCGCCTGTGCAAGCCGCAGGAGTGGAAGACGGCCTGCAAGGGGCCGGACAAGCTCCAATACGGCTACGACAACAAGCGGAGCCCCGGGACCTGCAACGACAACGGTCGGAGCCCCATCGGCTTCTACCACGCGGCGGCGGTGCACAACGGGACGGCGTTCTCCTCCAACAAGATCATGAACGACCCGCAGCTGAACCAGCTGCCGGGTACGCTTGCCGAGACCGGCTCGCACGAGGGCTGCACGAACGGGTATGGCGTCCAGGACATGGTCGGCAACATCCACGAGTGGGTGGACGATCCCGCCGGCACGTTCCAGGGCGGCTACTACCTCGACGTCGAGAAGAACGGCGACGGGTGCGGCTACCGCACGGACGCGCACGAGAGCTGGTACCACGACTACTCGACCGGCTTCCGCTGCTGCGCGGACGTGGCGCAGTAGCTTCCGCCGCAGCAAGAGCATCTCGACCGATCGCGCGCGCTCTGCCATAAGAGCGCGCGCGAATGCGTAGCGCTCGGCGATCGTTCGGTCTGTCTCTCGTCGTCGTCGCGCTCGCCGCTTGCTCGAAGAAGGAGCCGCCCGCGCCGCCCACGCCGAAAGAAGCGGCGACGACGCTCGCTGGCGCGATTCCGACGACGGACGAACCGCCGGCCGACGCCGGGGAGCCCGTGGATGCGTCCGCCGCGGGGCCACGCACGCTCGCAGGCAAGAAGGTCCTGCACGTCGGCGACTCGATGGTCGGCGGCCAGTTCGGTCTCACGCGCGCCCTCGAGGCGAAGCTCACTGAGCAGGGCGCGAAGATCGTACGCCACACGAAGGTGAGCGAGTCGCTCGCGAGCTTCGACAAGACGCCGACGCTCAAAGATCTCATCCGCACGCACGATCCGGACATCGTCGTCATCACGCTCGGCGCGAACGACGCCAACGTCCCGCACCCCGAGGTCCATGCGCGCAGCATCGAGAACATCGTGCGACGCGTTGGTGACCGCGAGTGCTGGTGGATCGGTCCGCCGACGATCAAGAACGCGTCGACCGGCGGAGGACCGAGCTCGGAGATGAGCGTCGTCTCGGTCATTCGAGAACACGCAGGCGCGTGCCGCTTCTTCGACTCCAGCCACCTGGAGCTCGAGCGAGCGTCGGATGGAATCCATCCGACCGATCGCGGCGCGGCCAGGTGGGCCGACGCGTTCTGGCGGGAGTTCTTGGCGCCGGCTGCTCCGTGACGCGGGCGCGCCGCGCATCCCGTTCCGTCAGAACTTGTCGCCGACGGTGACGTCTCCGCCACACGGAACGTCGATCGTCTGCGGCTTGCCGGAGCTACCGAGACGCACGGAGTGTGGGCCACACTTCACCGTGACGCTCTCCGGCGTCTGCCCGAGCGTTTTTTCGTCGACGAAGATCCGCCGCCCAGGCGCCGCGCCGGTCGTCTTCACGACGCCCATGCCTTCCGGGATCCCCGCCACGTCACTCGTTGAAGCGGCGGCGCTCGCCTGAGCCGCGGCGCTTCCGGCAGGAGCCGACGCGCTTCCAGCAGGAGCCGACGCGCTTCCAGCAGGAGCCGCGACGCTCGCCGCAGGCCCGGCGCTCGCCAAAGCCGCTGCGCTCGCCTGAGCCGACGCGCTTCCCGCAGGAGCCGACGCGGCCGGTCGTCCAGCGTTTGTCGAGGCGCCTGCGTCGCCGCTCGCCTGATGGCGCACGTAAACGAAGACGCCGGCCACGCCTGCGAGCAGTCCGAACAAGAGCACGGCGACGATCGCGCCGGCGCTCGCTCGAGCACGTTTTTCTGGCCGCGGACGCGGCTCCAGCTCCTCGGCGAGCGACCGTCTGAGGTCCGACGGCAGATGGCCCGCTCCCGGGATCGCGGGCACCGACGCGGCCCCCGCCGAGGGCCCCGGCGCGGGTGTTCGATAGGCCGCTGGCGGCACGTATTGCGGCATGCGCCCGGTCGACGCCGTACCGGTGGAGAGGAGCGGAGCCGGTGGACCGTCCAGCCTCGGTCCGTCGGGTGTCGTCATCGACGCGAGCGGCGGCGCGGGGCCCATGCGCGGAGTCGGCGGTGCGATCCCCGACGGCGGCGCAACGGTGGGCGCCTCCGCCCTGTCGGCCATTTCCCGGACCGTCGCGCTGAAGTCCACGGGAGGGGTCGCGTGCAGCGGCGTGGTCTGCATCGCGCGCATGGGGGGCGGCGCGGGCGGGATCTGACCCAGCTCACGGCTGACGTTCGAGGTCTCCATCACGAGGGTACCCGCGTCGGCACCATCCTCGTCGGCGTCGGTTCGGGTGTCCCCGTCGCTCACGGTCGGTCGCACCGACTCGAGGACGGAGGGCGGCATCGAGCTCGGCTGCTCGCGAAGGATTTCGTCGATCGCCTCTTTCAGACCCAGCCCCTGGGGAAGCGCCTCCTCGATGAGCGTGCCGAGACGGCGCGGGCTCGGCTGCGGGGGCGGAGGCTCGGGCGGATCGACGCGCGGGACCATCTCGCCGGAGGCGTGCGACGCGGCGGTCGTCGTCGGCCTTGCCTCCGGCACGGCGACGGCGAGCCTCGAGGACGCGCTCGGGCGCCGAGGTGCATCATGCGCCGGCGCGGCGCCGGCCGCGGGCAGCCTCGGTTGGCTCGCGGTGCTCGGAAGCGGCGGCGGCCCCGCAGGGCTCCTCATCGTGCTCTGGAGCGTCGACCGGGACGGTGCTCGCGGCGGCTCCGGCGGCTTCATGCGAGGAACGCTGGGAGGCCGCGGTGGGCTCGCCGGCTTCGGCAACATCCCTCGACCCGACGAGCTGGCCGGCGGCGCAGGCGCAGGCGCAGGCGCTCCTAGTAACGTCGCCGGCGGCGCCACGGCAGCCTGGATGGTCTTCGGATCGCCAGCGGTGCTCGGCGTCGCGGCGGCGAGCGCCGAGGTCCCGCCCATGGCCGCCTGCGAGCTGTTCCGCACGATGGCGAGCGTGCGGACGAGCCGCTCGCGCCCCTCCTCGACGGGCACGGCTCCCACGAGCACGGCGGCCATCTCCTCGGCCGAGATGGTGCGCCGATCGGCATGCGGCTCGAGCGCACGCTTCAGCGCATCGCGAACGGCGCGATCGAGATCGGGCCGCAACGTGTCGAGTGACGGCAGCCGCGGCTCCGCCATCGCGCGCAGTGCCTCGATTTCTGGCAGGGCACCGCGCTGGAATGCGCGGCGCTTCGTGAGCAGCTCCCAGAGGATGATGGACGCGGCGTAAACGTCCGCGCGGGGCGTGACGGGCTCACCGGTGACCTGCTCCGGCGCCATGTACCCGTACGTGCCCTTGATCATCCCGGCGACGCTCTGGTGCTCGAGCCCCGTCACCTTCGCCACCCCGAAGTCCGCCAGCTTGACCTGACCGTCCCATGGCACGAGCACGTTGGACGGATTGACGTCGCGGTGGATCACCGGCGCGACCGCCCCCGACTCGTCGAGCGTGCCGTGTGCGGCGGCGAGCGCGTCGAAGACTCGCGACGCGACGAACATCGCCGCCCGATCGTCGAGCTCGTTGCCCACCGCCTTGAGCATCGTCCGGAGCCGCGTGAGCGGCGGCCCGTCGACGTGCTCGAGGACCATGCAGAGCTGCCCTCCCCGGCCCCCCTGCTTCGGCGGCGCTCCTTGCGGCGCTTCCGGGACCGCGAAGAAGTCGAAGAGCTGCACGATCGCCGGGTGCGAGAGCCGCGCATAGGCGGATGCCTCGCGAGCGAACATCTTCGCGAACTCGTCGTCGTTGCGGAACTGCGAGAGCAGCAGCTTCAGGACGACGGTCCGCTCGAAGCCGTGCGGCCCCTCTGCTTTCGCGAGCAAGACGTCGCTCGTGCCACCCGTCGCGAGGCGACGGACGACCCGATAGCCGCCAACGCGTTCGAGCGTGGTCTCGGACTTCGTCACAGCGCCCCCCGAACGTATCGAATCCTCGGCCGGAGGAGGAGCCCTCGTAGCCGACCTGGAAGGATGCACGCTCGTCGAAGCGTGGACCTCAGTGCGCCTACTCGCTCTTCTTGTTGGCCAGGTCGGCTTCGACTTCGTCGAGGAGCTGGTTCGCGCGAGCCTCTTCGATGCCGAGCCCTTCGGCGAAGTCGTTGAGGGTCTCGTTCTCCTCGTCGGCGATCGCGTTGTCGGCGAAGGCGATCGCCGCAGCGAGCACGAACGCCACCTCGGCCCGGGCTCGGTCGTCGTGGAGCCGCGAAACGACCTCCCGCATGCGCGCGGTCCGTCCCTGGTCGGCGACGTGTTTGCCCGCAGCGTCGAGCATCGCCTCCATGTGAGCGGTGCGGATGGTGTCGCCCGACAGGTTGCGGAGTGCGCCCTTCAGCACCTCACGCTCCTCGTTCCCGATCCGCCCGTCGGCGCTCATCATGAGGTACATCGCCTCGCAGAGCGGCCCGTACTCCGCGAGGATGTTCATGAGCTCCACGGCGTCGGGGGACATGTCGGGCTCCGGCGCGACCATCGAAGGACGCTGACCGCGCTGCTGGAGCTGATCACGGAGGCGGGCGACCGTGGAGTTCGAGAGCCAGATCATCGCGTCGAGCCTAACGCCGCTGGCTGAGCAGCGCCATGACGAAGGCGAACCCGACGAGGGCGATCACCGCCCCGACGACGACCGCGATCGTACGAAGCTTCGAGCGACCGCCGAAGGCGCGAACGGCCTCCACCGACTTGCCCGACAGCGGAGCCGCCTCTTCGTCGTTCCGCGGCGCGACCGACAGCACCGACGGTGGGCTCGCGAAGGCGACGGGCGTCTCGACCGGCGGCGGTGGCTGGAACGGCAGGGCGTTCGGCGGCGGATGTCCAGCGTGCGGCGCGGGGACTGGAGACCTGCTGCTCGCAGCCGGCGGCTCCGACCCGAGATTCGGAAGATCTTCGAACGGGTTTCGCTCCTGCGCCTGTCTGTATGCGGGAGCGGGAGCGCGCGGCGCGGCCGCCGGACGTGAAGGGGGCGGTCGCTGCGCGGCAGGATCCTCTTCCGGCAACAGGCCTTCCGCTCGCAGTCGCGCCATCAGCTCGGCGGGCATCGCGCCGACTTTCGTCGCCGCGCTGTACGCGTCTTCTTCGCCCGCGGGAGGCGGGACGGTGTCGTGCTCGTCCCGAGCGGAGGCCATCGACGAGATGATACCCCCAAGGAACGGGGGCGCGTCCAAGTAACGCGCTCACGAGCGCCTGGCACCCCACCGTCCCAGGCCCGCCGTCCACGGGCGCGACGACGCGGTAGGCCTAGGATTCAGCCCTTCTTCTTGCTCGAGCTCTTGGGGCGCGCCTTGGACGCGCCGGCCTTCCGCTTGCGCTTCGGCTTGCCCGCCGGCGGCGCCTCGACATCCGAGCCCGCTTCCGTCGACGGGCCCGTGGTCGAAGGCGGTTCCAGAGGTGCGGCGCCCGAGGTCGCGGGCGCCGCGGCTCCCACCTCATCGCGCTCGCATTCCGTCGAAGCGCCCTCGAGCGTCACGACGGACTCCGGGACGAGCAGCTCCTCGAGATCGACGATCGACTCGGCGTCGGACTCCGGGGGTCGCGGCAGCGGCGGCGGGGGCGGCAACGGCCGCGTGGACGGAAGAGGCGGCGGTCGCTGGCGCAGGAAAGGTGCCGGCATCGGCGGCGGGATGTTGCTCGGGCGCGCTGGCGCCCGCGCCAGCGAGGCGGGCGGCTCGACGCGATGGCGTTCTCTCGCCTGCGCCGCGAGCTCGGCCACGCGGGCCTTCTCCTCCTCCGAGGCGCAGCCCGCGAGCGCGAGCGACATCAGCAGCGAGGTCACGTTGCCGGGGCTGATGCGTGTTCGCATGGCCTGCGGAAGGCCGATGGCTTGACGCATCCACTCGGACAGGCGCGGGACGTGGACCGCCAGCTCCGGCGCTCGTGCGCCCTCGCTCGTCGCGCGTGCGACCTGGCGAATGACGTAGAGCGCCTCGTAGAACGCATCGAGATCGGTGGCGATCGAACGCCGGTCGAGACGCGTGAAGATCGCGTCATAGAGATCGGTTGCCGCATCCTGCGAGAGGGCGCAGTAAGCCCGGAACAGCTCCACGAATCGGCTGCGCGCCGTGGCGTCGTGCACCTTCGTGATGAAGAACGCGTCAGCGGCGGCGGCGACGAGCTCCGCGTCCGGCTGTGCGACCGTCTCCACGAGCGAGCGCGCGTGCTCGAGCGCGTGGACGCGCGACTCGAGGGCCTCCGATCGGAGCGCGCGGAGGATCTCGTCGCGTGGAGCCCGGCCAGCACCAGGGCCGAGAGCCGCCTCCGCGCCGAGCGGGGCGAGGAACTTCTCGACGATCGTGACGTCCCGCCAGCGTCCGTCGAGCTTCGCATGACGGTAGTACGTCCCGACCTCGCGGAAGCCGAGGGTCGCGAGGAGCGCGCGACTGCCCTCGTTCTCCACGAAGATCCGGGAGACGAGCTTCCACGCGCCCGCAGCGCGCGCTTGCGTCACGAGCTCGCGCATCGCGAGCGCTCCGGCGCCCTTCCGGCGGTGGTCGCGGTCCGTGTACATCGCGAAGTCGAACACTCCGCGGTAGCACTCGCGTGGGCTGTACTCGGAGGCCCGAGCAAAGGCGATGACACTCTCGTCATCCACGACGACCACGACGGGATGAGCGCCGTCGAACCACGAGACGACGTCGTCCTCGGAGCGAAGCGCGGTCTCGAACGTCGCCGTCCGCTCCTCGATCCCCTGGTTGTAGATCCGCGCGATCGAAGCCGCGTCGGCGCTGGTCGCGAGGCGCGCCCGCATCGGCGTTCTCTATAGCCCCGTTTCGCCGCCCTGGGCACTCCCCTTGTTCAGTCTTTGTTCAGTCTTCGTCGATAGCGACGGACGTGCCAGCGTCCGCCTCGACCATGGCCCGGGCGTGGTCGAGATGTCCCCCTTCGAGCATCGGCAACGTCGTGGCGACGCTGTAGAGTCGCCCCATGACAGCGGCGGCAGGTCTCGAGGCGACCCTCGGGAGGGTGAGCCTGCGGATGGCGAGCTCGCTCGAGCCGAGCGAAGTCCTCGCCGAGATCACGCGCGGGCTCGTGTTCGACTTCGGCGCCGCCATGGCGAGGATCTGGCTGACCGGACACGACGAGCCCGACATCTTGCGTCTCGTCGCGAGTGCTGGGCTGTCCGAGCGGCTCGACGGCACCCGCAGCCGCGTCCCCGTCGGCACGCTCAAGATCGGGGAGATCGCGCGGAAGCGTTCGCCTCTGTGCACGACCACGCTCGCCGACGATCCGCGGTTCGTCGACCAAGCGTGGATCGCCGCGAACGGTCTCACGACGTTCGCCGGTTACCCGCTCGTGTTCGACGACGAGCTCCTCGGCGTGCTCGCAATCTTCTCGCGAACGCTGCTCGACGCACGCGATCTCGAGCGACTCGGCTTCTTTGCCGCGCAGGCCGCCGTCGCCATCAAGAACGCCGAGCTCTTCGCCACGGTCGAGATGCTCACGCGGCGGCTCGAGGCAGAGAACAGGTATCTCAAAGAGGAGCTCGACGAGACCCATCGCGGCGGAATCGTCGGCTCCAGCGCCGCCCTCCTGCGCGCCCTCCACGAGCTCGAACGCGTCGCGCCGACGACGGCGACCGTGCTCCTTCTCGGTGAGACGGGGACCGGCAAGGAGCTCTTCGCGCGGGCCATTCACCAGACGAGCCCGCGGCGCACGGGGCCGCTCATCAAGGTGAACTGCGGCGCGCTCACGCCGTCCCTCCTCGAGAGCGAGCTCTTCGGCCACGAGAAGGGCGCGTTCACGGGCGCCGCGCAGCGGAGAATCGGCCGGTTCGAGCTCGCCGACGGCGGGACGTTGTTCCTCGACGAGGTCAGCGAGCTGCCGCTCGAGTCGCAGACCAAGCTCCTTCGCGTCCTGCAGGAGCGCGAGGTCGAGCGCGTCGGCGGCGGCACGCCGATCCCGATCGACGTTCGGATCGTGGCAGCGACGAACCGCGACCTCGGCGCGGACGTGCGCGCGGGCCGGTTCCGCTCGGACCTCTTCTTCCGCCTCAACGTCTTCCCGATCCAGATCCCGCCCCTCCGTGATCGTCGCGAGGACATCCCCGCCCTCGCGGGCGCGTTCATGGCCCGCGTCTCCGCACGCCTCGGGGGCGAGCCGAAGTCGCTGGAGGAAGAGGCGATCGCGTATTTGCAGGCGTACGACTGGCCGGGGAACGTGCGCGAGCTCGAGAACGTTCTCGAACGCACCGCGATCCTCGCGCGCGGTCCACGTGTCCGGCTCGCCGATCTTCCCGAGCTCACGTCGGCGCGTGAGCTCCCTCAAGGCGGCGCGCATGCCCGCGGCGCCGAAAACGGAGAGCGCGCGCTCGGCTCGTTGAAGGACCGCGTGAACGCATACGAGCGCGGCATCGTCGCCGAGGCGCTCGAGCGCGCGAACGGCAACCAGTCCGAAGCGGCGCGCCTCCTCGGCACGAGCCGCGCGACGTTGCAGTACCGGATGAAGACGCTCGGCCTCTGAGCTCGGCGGGCTTGGCAGCTCAGCTGCCGAATCTTCGGCGGAGACCTGCCGAATTGTTGGCACCGCCTGCAGCAGAAGGCCGAAAATTCCCGCATGCCGGACGTGGCATCGCTGGTGCAATGGCCAGGGCATGCGCGAACGAGCCTGCCACTGCGGTCATCGCCGGGGCGATGCGAACATCCAGGAAGAGCCCGAGTACACGACGTGGGGTTGGATCCTGCTCAGCATGTTCGGGATGACACCGCGGCCCCATCACATCGCCTTCCGCTGCCAGCTTTGCCGAATGGAAGTCGGTAGGTCGCGGGATCCGAAGCTACTCGAGCGCCGTAGCGCGCGCGCCGCCGCCTGACGAATCACTCAGCCGACGCTCGTGGGTCGATCGACGCGCGAGCGAACTGCTTGGCGAAGGCCGTGACGTGCGGACCGGCGTTCTTCCGGTAGATGCGTGCCAGCGCCACGGAAGAACGCGCGTCGGCGGGCGCCCCCGTGACCTAGCCGACGGGCGGCTTCAGGGTACCAGGACCCAGCGCACGATCGCGTCCGCGCTGACACCTTCGAGCTTCGCGGCGGTCTCTTTGGGTGCGTCCATCCGCCAGAGCGCGAGGGATCCATCGTGCGGGATCGCGATCGTCCGATCGTCGTAGGCGATCCTGTGCTGCCACTGCCAGCTCGGCGGGACCTTGCCGCCGTCAGGTGAAGAGAGATCGATCTCGATCGTGCTCGCGGCGCCGGTCGCGATGTCGATCCGCGTGCCACGCGCGACGGCCGACGGGATCCGCGGCTGCGGCTCGGCGATGAGGATGAACGTCCCACCCGGTGACCAGAAGAAGCCCTGACGCTCGACCTCGATCGATCCACGATGGATCTCCCGCGCGTTCCAGGAGCCGGTCGGGCTGGCCAGATCGACCGTAGTGAGCCAGCTCTCGTTCGACGGCCTGTCGACATGAGTCAAGATCACCCAACGACCGTCGTCGTACGACGGCGTGGCGCGCTGGAAGCTCGCGAGCTCGGTGGTCGGAAGCGGCGTCACGAGCGGAGCCGAGCCGTCGCGGAGCTCGATCGCGGAGAGCGCCTTCGACCCCTCCTCCTGCGTGAGGAGCAGTGACCGCGCCGGCCCGATCCAGCCGTGCGAGCGCCTGTTGCCGAGCGTGGCCACCGTATCCGTGGAGGGGGTCCACGCGTCGAGCGTCGTGCCCATACCCGGCCTCGAACGCATGAAGAGGAGCGTGCCGCTGCCCGGTTGCCACGACTCCGGCCTGCAAAGATCGCCGCCGGGGTTCGGCGTGCCCGACCTCCAGGATGCGACGCAGCCCTCGAGCACGTGCGGCGGCGCTTCACCGGTCGTCGGAAACGCATAAAAGGCCTTCGCCGTATCGTCGGCTCCGCGCTTGACCACGAAGACGATCCAGCGTTCGTCGCCCGAGATCGAGCCGTTCGGGATCCCCGTCTCGTCGTGCCCCGAGTCGACGTCGTCGAACGTCATCCCTTCGGGCGGAGCAATCTCGAGCAAGCGCGTGATCGGCTCGGGGCCGTCGGAGACCTCGAAGACGGAGGCGCGCCTCTCGGGTGTCTCGGGTGAGGACGAGCCGCCGTGCATGACGATGATGCGGTCTCCCTCCGTGCTCCACCAGACCGACAGCGCGTTCTCGACCGAGAGCGGCTTCGTCGCGATCGAGCCGTCCTCATGAGGAATGGCCACCACGAACCCCGTTGCGGTCCTCGTGAGGAACCAATCCCGCGTCCGCGACCAGGCCATGCTGCGGCTCGCGCTCGTCGCGCCCTCCCCTCCAGGAGTGACGAACGTGATCGGCTCGCCCCAACGTTCGCCGTCGAAATGTCGGAGGCGGAAGGCTGAACCATCGGCGCCTGCTGCGGTGGGGTACGCCATCCAGCGGCGGCTCGGCGACCACGAAGGGGCCAGCGTCGCCGAAGGGTCGAGGAGCTCGGAGACCACCTGACCGTCACGCAGGCGATGCGCACGGAGCGGTCCGCCGGACCGTGTGGCCTCCGTGCGTTCGAGCGTGAGGAGCCACGGGGAGCTGTCGAGACGCGGCGGCTCTTGCGAGAGGTTCTTCCCGCCGCAGCTGACGCTCAGCACGACGGCGGCGATGAGGGGCGTGCGCATGATGGCCTCCGGGGGGCTTGGCTGACAAAGCTCGAGCGTCGCCCCCTCTCCTCTTGTCGCTCCACGCACCGATTCAGGTCATCCGCGCGCGTCACTCTCACGCGCCCGATCCGCCGGATCCGGCGAAAGCTCGAGTTTTGGCCCATTTGCTGGTCGTTCCCTCGACCAGTGAGGGCACCTTCCCGCACGCCGCTCGCGCCGTGCACACGCGTGCGTGCAAGCTACACTGACGGGATGCGCGCCTCGCTCCTCGTCCCGTGCGCGCTCGCCGTCGCGGTCGCCGGCTGCAAGGGGTCGCGCCCCGAGCCGCCGCCGCCCGAGCAGGCGAGCGTCGCGCCTCCGGCCGAGGAGGGCCCCGCGCCCGAAGGCTTGCCGGACGAGATGGCGGAGTCGCCCGAGTCGTTCTTCGTACCCGAGGGAGAGGGTCGCGTCGCCGCGATCATCCGCAAGGACGCGCCGAACATGCGCTACGCGAAGCTCGGTCGTGAAGGCTGCCTCGCGGAGCTCGGCCGCCGCGGGATCGCGTTCGACGAGGCGCCTCCGACGGAGTGGGCTCGCAAGGCGCGCGCTCCGCTCGCGAAGACCGAAAAGGCCGTCAAAAAGACGAAGCCGGCGAGCAAGCCGGGGCGGACGGGGACGAAGCGGTCGAAGGCGAGGAAGAGCGCGAAGCTCGCGTCGAAAACGAAGACGAGGACCAAGGCGGCGAGCGCGGTCGCCGCGGACCTGACGGCGGCGGCAGAGCCGATCGAAGCGCCGGCATTGCTCGCGCCGGTGCGTCTCCGAGGACCGCTCCACGGCATCTCGATCCACTCGGGGCTTCCGGAAAAAGCGCGCGAGAAGTCGACCATCGAGATCATGGATTGCCGCCTCGTCCTCGCGCTCGACGACTTCGCGGGCCTGCTCGCAAAGCATGACATCGTCGAGGTGGTCCACATGTCCGCGTTCCGCGCGGTGCGCGATGGCGGCTGCACGCCGAAGTACAACGGAAAGCAACATTGCGGAGCGCTGGCCCTCGACATCGGGACGTTCAAGAAGAAGGACGGCTCCGTCCTCGACGTCGACAAGGACTTCAACGGCAAGATCGGGACGCAGACGTGCACCGCGGGCACCGGCCCGAACCCCGTGACGCCCGCCGCGACGGAGCTCTGGGACATCGTCTGCGACTCCGCGCACCGAGGCCTCTTCCACGTCATGCTGACGCCGAACTTCAACGTCGAGCACAAGAACCACTTCCACGTCGAGATCACCCCCGGGGTGGAGTGGATGTTGATCAAGTAGGACGCTCGCGCGGCGCTACCAGACCTTCGCGACGCCGAACGCCTGCCGGAATGCCACGTGCGGGCCGAACGACGTTGCGCCAGCGGCGTCGTTCTGAGCAAAGAGCAGCGTGACCAGGCCGCTCTCGGCGAGGAGCGCGAAACCGCGGCCAAGGTCGGCGCGGAGCCCGAGGAGAAGGCCGAGTGAACCGGCCGGCGTGGACCGCGATGGAGCGACGCCGCGTGTCTCGAACGTCTGATGCAACAGCCACGCGCCCGCGGCGAGGCCGAGCTCCACGGACACGATCGGCAGGTCCCATCCGTGGAGGGCTCGGAGCTCCCCGCCGATCTCGTTCACGCTGGCCTGCACGACCTCGTTGGCGAAGCTCGAGTGACAGCCAGCGAAGCGCGCACCGACGCTGAACGACTCGAAGTGGAGCGTGTAGCCGGCAAAGGCGCCATGACAGAGGCCGTCGGCGTTGCGCAGCGCCGTCTTGAAGGAGTAGCCGAGCTCCGGTCCGTGCACGAAGGTGTCGCCCCCCTCCCCTTTGCGAACGAGTCGAGTGTACGCGACGCGACGCAACCGATCGTCCGTCACGTCGACCGTGCCGTTCGCGTCGATCTCGCCTTCGAGCAGCGCGTCCGACGTGCGCCCGCGGACGAAGTAGCGACCGGCCCGCACGCTCATCCGTCGGGCTCGCGCGACGTCGGACACCTCGCCGACCACCGGCCCGCGATCGTTCCCCGCCATCACGACGTACGTGCGACCCGCCGGAAAGACGAGCGTGGAACGAGACTGGCTGGGGAGCGGCAACTCGGTGAGCGGCAGCTTCCCTGCTCCGCGAAGCTCGTAGCGGAACGTGGGGTGCTGCATGCCCGAGAGGGTCTGGCTGCTCGAGCGCAACGTTGCGTCGTACGTGTAGCGGTACGCCTCTTCGAGCGTGACGCGGCCGTCGAGATCGCTGTCGGCGGCGCCGAGGAGCGCCGACACGAAGTGGTGAGTGAAGAACGAGCCCTTCAGGGCGTCCGACTCCTGCGCGTCTTCGTTCGCGGAGGTCGATGTCAGGACCACGAGCCCCTGCTCCGAGAGCCGCTCGTCGACGCGAATGTCGAACGGCGCGGCTGGTCGCCCGCCTTTCGTGCGTGTGAGCGCGCCCGATCGACACGCATCGACGGCGAGCACGCGGAACGTGGCCGCCGAGCCGCTCACGAGCTGCTCGAGCTGCCTCAGATCGAAGCGCGTGCCCGACATCCTGAGGGCGTCCGCGCCGCCGTGACCGGAGTAGTAGACGAAGAGGAGCGCGTCGCCACCGGCTGCGATGGTCGCGCGGATCCGATCGTTCAGGGCGATGAGGGTCGCCTGCGCGCGCGGCGCGCTCTCGCCTCGGAGGAGCACCATGTCCGCGGGCTCGAAGCCGCCGAGGTCCTTCAGCACGTCGTAGATGCGTTGGGCGTCTGTCTCCGCATAGCGGAGCGCGACGTCGCTCGCATCGCCCCGATCGTTGCCGATGACGAGCGCGTACCGGCGCACCGCTGCCGACGCCGACGGCGCGCACGCGAACACCACGACCGCGGCGAGCGCGGCCAGGCACCGGCGGAACCACGCCCTCGCGGTCATGGGGAGGGAGCCACCTCCTCGGGAGTGAAGTCCTTTTGCAAGGTCACCTTCTCGACGTCGCATCCCGGAGGAGCGGGGCGCCGATCGGGAGCTGCCTCGACCGCAGCCCGCAGCGGCTCGATCGCGAACGGCTCGGGGCAGAAGACGCCGTAGATCGTCTCGGCGCCGAGCGTGTCGTCGAGGACGGTGCTCACCGGAAGCGCGACGCCGTCGCCAGCGGCCACCGGCGCAGAGGTCGGGCTCGACGGATAGTAGACGCTCGCACGCCGGGCTCCGTCGACGCTGAGAACGGCGAGGTACGCTGCGACCGGCGTCGCGTAGACGAAGCGGACGGCGTCCCCCGGGAGGACGTGCTCGCCGGAGGTGCCGAGGCGCACGTGCTCACCGTGCTTCACGTAGAAGCCGAGCTTCGCGGAGCTTCCCTTCGTCCGCGTGTCCTCCAGAGGCTGGGATGCGTGGAAGCGCAACACGAAGAGGACGAGCGCCGCTGCGGTAGCCAGCACGCCGGTGGCCGCGAACAGTCGCCTCCTCGAAGCGCTCGGGCCTGGCCTCGACACGGGCGCGGCGCCTGCGGACGCGTGCGCGCGAAGCTGCGAAGGAAGCGGTTCCGCCATGAACGCATCGCGCTCGCGCACGACCTCCTCGTAGCGCTGCGCGCACCGGGCGCAACCGTCGAGATGGGTGCGCGCCGCCGCCTCGTCGTGAACGTCGAGCTCGCCGGCGAGCCGTCGGTCCAGCATGAAGTCGGAGAGACACGACTCCGGTCGGGTAGGGCTCGGAAGGGCCTTCACGTCACCTCCTCGGTCTTGCGAATGCTCGCGTGCAGCCGCTCGACGAGATCGCCGACGTGGCGTCGCGAACATCCGAGGACGCGGGCAATCTCCTCGTGCGTCATCTCGTCGGCGTAGAAGTAGACCGCGACCTGCGCGAGCTCGAGAGGAACGCGCGCAAGCAGCTCGCGCAGGACGACGATGCTCTCCGCGGTCCCCGGCGTGGAGAGCTCGGAAAGGGAATCGACGTGGTTCTCGGCGAGCAGGCGGGCGCGTGTTCGCTGGTTCCGGAGCCGGTTCAAGCAAGCATGGGTCGTTGCACTATACAGCCACGTCGTGATCGCGCTTTGACCGCGAAAGGCATCCGGACGATCGATGACGGACACGAACACATCGTGCAGCACCTCGCGCGCGTCCTCTTCGTTGCCGAGGATCCGCCGAGCGCGCCGCAGCACGACGTGTCCGTGCTCACGGTAGAGCGCTTCGATCGTCCGTGACGCCAAGTTCCTCCCGTTGTTCTCCGCTCAGCGTCCGGTTGCGCCGGGCGCGGGAGTGGGCGGCGCAGGGGGCGTGGCGTTCTGGGAAAGCGCCTCGACGACCAGCGTGAGAGGCGTCGCGAGCGGCACCTCCGCGTACGGCCACGGTCCGCGGCACGACGGATCGTCCGGCGGCCGGTTCTCGCACGGCGGGGCCTCGACCTGGATCGTCTTGAACAGGTGGTATCCCTTCGAGAGCGCGCCTCCCGGACACGCGCTTCCGGCGGGGACGTCGGCGTCGACGTAGACGACGAGAAACTCTCGAACCTGCCCGAAGAAATCGAACGGCGTTCCGCTCGACGGCGAAGCGCCCTGGCGGATCGCACGGACAGTCGCCGTCGCCATGCTCCCGGGTGTCTCAGGAGCGTCGGGGGTCCCGGGGAAGCACGTGAAGAGCGCGCCCTCGGGAGGCGGCTCGTAGAGATCGAGCGTGAACTCGGCCGGGAATCGACCGCTCACCGGCACGCTGGTGCCGAGCCTCGGCCGCGCGATCGCCACCTTGGCGTCCGCATTCGGCGCGGTCTGTCCCCACACGAGCGCGGCCGCAAGCGGCGGAGCATCGGTGGGCGCGGTCGATGCCGCCTCCACGCGGCCGTGCAGTCGGGCGAGCGGCTCGCCGCGGTACGTCTTGTCGGCCTGCCCTGCACACCCGAGCACGGAGGACAGTGCGCTCGCGGCGAGAAGCATGAGAAAACGCTTGGTCATGGTCACATCCTCGACATCACGGTGCTCTGGAGCATCGGGGGACGGTGCCATCACCGTCGAGGAGTTGGGACCGGGACCCTGCCGTTCGGGCACGAAAATCGTCCGGATGGATGCGGGCCCGAGCGAGCGGCTCGTTCGAACATGTCCGGAAGGTAAGCACGGAAAAACCGCCACACGCATGCCCGAAACGACGACTCGCGGTCCCAACACGGAGGAGCCCACGCGAGCTCCGAAGGAGCCCCATGTCCGCCCTGTTCGTCTTGTCGACACGTGCAAAGTCGCTGCTTCCGCTCACCTTGACCCTCGGCGCATCCGTTCTGGTCGTGACCCCGTTCTCTTGCAGCTCACCGTCCGTGAGCCCCGATGACGCGGGGCTCGGAAACGATGCGGCCGACGACGGCGCAGCTCGGGACACGCGCGAAGATGCCACGTCCGACGCCGCAAAGGATGCGCTGCACGACGCAGACCCGGATTCCGGCGTCTACTACCAGGGTATCTACCGCTGCTGCGCCGAGGGCCAGGGGCGTTCATGTTGTCCACCCGAGACGCTCCCCGATCCCGATGCAGGGCGTCTCGCCACGTGCTTCAAATACGGTGGCGTCAGGGGCGCGTGCGTCGGCCCCAACGAGCAGCTCGAAGGGAAGGACATCTGCTCGCTCTGCTGCCCCGGCCTGAGTCGCGTTCCGTCTCTCGCTCCGGCAAAAGACGGCCCGATCCGGATCGGCAACGTCGACTGCGAACCGACCAACTTCCCCAGCGTCTTCGGTTGCACGGCGTGCGGCGACGGGGTCTGCGACGAAGGAGAGAACGCCTGCAACTGCCCTGGCGATTGCGGGAATCCGCTCGATGGCGGTCCGACGCCGGACGGTGGTCCCGGCGGTGATCCCAACGTCCCCGACGCGAGCACGTCGCCGGAGGGCGGCCCGGTCACCGGCGGCCCTGGTGGCGACGCGAGCGTGCCCGATGCCAACATTCCGCCGCCGCCGCCGCCGCCGCCGCCCCCGCCGTCACCGTGACGTGAGCTGCGACTTCCGCCATGCGCCCGGAGCGTCGATGACGCCCGGGCGCATTCGCGTCGTGCGATCCGCGACGACCGTTTGCCTCAGTCGGCTCGGAACAGGTCTTCGAGGTCGCTCTTCGTGAGCTTCTTCGCGCCGCCGACGTCCTCGCTGAGGACCGCGCCGACGAGCTCCCGCTTCTTGCCACCGAGCTCGAGGATCTTCTCCTCGATGGTGCCCTTCGCGATGAGGCGGTAGGTCGTGACGACCTTCGTCTGACCGATGCGGTGAGCGCGGTCGGTGGCCTGATCCTCGACCGCCGGGTTCCACCACGGGTCGAAGTGGATGACCGTGTCGGCGGCGGTCAGGTTGAGACCGGAGCCGCCCGCCTTGAGCGAGATGAGGAAGACCGGCGGGCCGTCCTCGCGCTGGAAGTTCTCGACGCGAGCCTGGCGGTCCTTCGTCGAGCCGTCGAGGTACTCGTACTCGACGCCGTCCTCCGCCATCGCCTTCCGGATGAGCGAGAGCATGCTCACGAACTGGCTGAAGACGAGGACGCGGTGGCCGCCTTCGATCGAGGTCTGGATGAGATCGCGAAGCGCGACGAGCTTGCCCGAGTCCACGTCGCCGAACTCGCGCGGCAGGCCGAGCAGGCGCGGATCGCACGCCGCCTGACGGAGGCGCGTGAGGCCGGCGAGGATCTGGATGTGGCTCTTCGCCATGCCCTGGCGCTCGACCTCGCCCATGACCTGGGCGCGGACTTCCTTGAGCACCGCGCCGTAGAGCGCGGACTGCTCGCCGGTGAGCTCGCAGAACTGATCGGTCTCGATCTTCTCCGGAAGATCCTTCGCCACCTCGGACTTCGTGCGGCGGAGGATGAACGGATGGATCGTCGCGCGGAGACGCGTGGCGGCCTTCTGGTCGCCGGCGTCGATCGGCCGGGCGTAGCGCTCCTCGAACTTGTCGAGCGGACCGAGAAGGCCCGGGCTGACGAAATCGAAGATCGACCAGATCTCGGAGAGGCGGTTCTCGATCGGCGTACCGGTGAGCGCGAGGCGCCGCTGCGCCTTCAGACGCTTGGCCGCGCGCGCGGTGGCGCTGAGCGGGTTCTTGATGTTCTGCGCCTCGTCGAGGATCGCGTACGTGAGATCGAGCTTGGCGAGCAGCTCCTCGTCGCGGCGGAGCAGCGCGTAGCTCGTGATGACGACGTCCGCGTCCTCGAGCTCGTCGGTGCGCTCCTTGCGTTCGCTGCCGTGCCAGACCATGTGCTTCAGCGACGGAGCGAACTTGTCGAGCTCGCGCTCCCAGTTCGTGACGACGCTCGTCGGCGCGACGATGAGCGCCTTGAACTTCTTCTTCCCGTCGGCTTTGGCGTCCTTCTCGACCGCGCTCTTGATCGAGAGCATGAGCGCGATGGTCTGGATCGTCTTACCGAGACCCATGTCGTCGGCGAGGATGCCGCCCGACGCGATGTCGTGGAGGAAGTGGAGCCACTGGAAGCCCTGCTCCTGGTACGGACGGAGCTGGGCCTTCAGGTTGCGCGGCTTCTTGACGACCTTGATCTCGTCGACGTCCTGGAGCTTCTTGAAGAGGTCCTTCGCGCCGTCGGAGACGTGCGCCTTGCCGACCTGCTCGAGCAGCTCCTGGATACGTCCGGCCTGCGAGAGCGGAAGCTTTCCGCCCTGCGCGCCGCTCGTCGCCAGGATCTCGGCCTGACGGAGCAGGACGGCCTTCACCTTGTCGGGGTCGAGCTTCGCGAACGACCCGTCGGAGAGACGGACGTAGCGACGCCCCTCGGCGAGGCACCGTGCGAGCTCGTCCTGCGTGACTGCAATGCCGTCCGACTCGAACGTGAGGCGGAGCGAGAGCCAGTCGACGCCGCTCGACACGCGGGCATTTGCCTGGAGCGACGACGAGCGGACCTGCACGTCCACCAGGTCGTCCGGGATGAAGAGGTCCCAGTCCTCGGGCAGCGCGCCGACGGCCTCGGTCCAGAACTGGAGCGCGTCGTCGCCACGGGCGATGAAGACCTGACCGTCCTCGTCCGCCTTGAGGCCCAGTGCACGGAGCTTGCTCGTCGCCTCCTGCTGCGCGGCGATGTCGCAACGGATGACCGTCGCGCGCTTGTCGGCGCGAACACGCCGTGGGCCGCGCGTGACGATCTCCTCGTCGTCGTCGCCCGCCGAGGTCATCTTCGGCGGCTTGACGATGACGGGCGGCGTCATTCCGTCGGCACGGACGTCGATCTCGACGTCCTCGTAGGCGGCGCGGAGCGAGACGTGCGCCTCGGTGAGGGTGCCGCCCGCGCGGAGCCGGAAGGTCGGGGCGATGTCGACGACGTCCGCGACCTGCGAGAGGTCGGGCAGCTCGGCACCGACCTCGAGCGCGACGCGTGGAAGGCCCTGCGCAATGAGCGTCGGGAGGTTGTCGATCGACTCCGAGATGACCGGCGTGCGCATCAGGCGCCGGATCGCTCCGGGCGAGACGCGCCGATCGAGCGGGCGCGCCCAGCCCTCTTGCGCGTCCACGTGCCAGCCCGGGCTGCCTTCGAACCAGCCACCCTGATGGGTCGTGAACTTGCGCGGATCGCCGGCGCGCTGGAAGGCCGCCTTGACGAGGACCTGCTGCCCGTCGTGTGAGAGCTCGAGGTCGAAACGCGGGCGGAGCGGCTCGTCGCCGAAGCGAAGCTCCATCATCTGCGGCTCGAGGATCACGCGACGCCCCTTGAGGAGCGGAAGAAGCTCGGCCGCATCTTCGCCGCGCACCTCGACGCTGACGCGACGTGCGCCCTCCGTCTCGTGGCGAGCGAGCACGCGGAGGGCGTCGCGGTCGGCGGTGGGCCTCTGCGCCTGGAACGCCAGGAGGGCCGACGCCGATAGCGGCATGCGTGCGTCCGGATCGAGCAGCGAGATCGTGAGCGCCGAGGGGCGCACCTGCATGCGGTACTCGATCGTCTTCGGCGCCGGCGGCATCGGCTCGGCGATCCAGGCGTCGACACCCGTGGCGCCGCGCGGAGCGCCGCCTTCGACCGTGAAGCCAGGACGCCCGCCCCCGCCAGGAAGCTCACGGCCCATCCCACCAGCCACGCCGGCGCGCTGAGCGGCGAGCTTACGTGCGCGACGTCGCGCTCGGCGGCTGCCGCCGCCCGTGGCGAGGAGATCGAGGTCCGCCGCGCCGCTGCCGCCGCCGCCGCCTCCGCCACCACTTCCACCGAGGCCGCCGGTTGCATGAGCCCCGCCGCCGGCTCCGTTCTGGGGCGCTTCAGACCGCGGCTGCTTGGGCCGGACCTGATCGCGCAGGGCGATGAGCAGCGCCGCCACGTGCTTGCAGTGCCCGTTGATCTTCGGGAACGCCGGGCACGAGCAATCGGAGGAGAAGCCCGTCGGCGTCACCTGGAGCTTCACCGCGTAGGGCTCCGGGTCGGTCCCACGCACGGCTCCCCGTGCGGAGATCTCCTCCATCTGGACGTCCGAGACGGCTTGCCGCCGGACGTAGTCGTAGCCGCGGAGAAAGGCGCGCGCTCCCAGCAGCCGGCGCAAGGCGCGGTCGTTGAGCTGGCTCAGCGCTTCCGTGAACGGGGTCGACAATCGCTCGGGTCACGCCCAGATGGGCGTGCCTTTCCTTCTGCCTTCCGGCAGGGGCGAGGGCTGATGAGGTTGGGGGGAGGTACTCGCCTGCACGTCGCGCACGACGTTGCGAGGATCTCGGTCCCCACCGATGATGAACGGCGATTACCACCGCCCCGGGGTGAGAGCAACAG
>JAFAER010000150.1 GCA_023423895.1 Pseudomonadota bacterium | reverse complement strand
CCCGAAGGCACGATCGCGTGGCGCATCCACGAGGCGCGGCGCAAGCTCAAGGAGTTCATGCAGGCGCGGGGCTTCGAGCCCGACGGAGATGGGACGTGAGTGAGACGCGAGGCAACAAGAAGGGGTCGTTGAACCTCGACGTCGCTCTGCGCGAGTGGCCCGACGTCGAAAAACCCCAAGAAGAATGGGATGACCGCGCGCGGATGGTCATGGACCGTCTTCGCGCGGGCGACCGCGGCGCGACGGCTGCATCCATCGGCGACGCAAATTTATTGGAACCACCCCTTGGACAATCGGCGGAGGACAGTCATAACTCCGCGACCGCTGGGGGAGCTGGATCAGCTGTTCATCACCCCCCGACTCGCGAGGGAAAAGCCATGACGATGCCTGCCGACCGAGAGCGCGATCGCCGAAGCCTTCAGGACCTGGCGAAGATGGCCCAAGGCCTCACGCCGCCTCCGCCCTCCGTTGCTCCGGCTCCGAGCGGGGTCCAGCGCGCCGTGGAGGGCAAGAAGGACGACTCCGGAATCGTCGACCTCGCCGCGGCATCGCAAGCCGATCCTTCGGCAGCGCTCCGTGCGCAGACCACGCCGCTGGCAAGCCAGGGTCTCTTCGACGAAGAGCCCGCGCACTCGCAGCGTCCGCCGATGAGCGCGCCGCCGGTGAGCCACGTTCCGCACACCGCGCCCCTCGGCGCTCAGGGAGCGCCTGTGGCTCTGCCGGCGCAGCCCGCGCCGTCGATCCCGCCGGGTCCGGCGTCGATTCCCCCGGCGAGCCTCCCGCCGCAGGCGCTCGCCGCGAGCGCAACCCCCTCGGCGCCGCCCGTCGGCTTCGGCGCTCCCGTCGCCGCCTCCGCGATGGCGTCGACCTCGTCGACCGGCGCGCAGAAGAAGAAGGGCGGCGGAGCCGTCATCGCGCTCGTTATCGGCGGCGTCGTCGCGCTCGGCGCAGCGGCCGCGGGTGGTCTGTTCGTCATGAAGTCGCGGAACGCCGCGCTCGAGACCGCCGCGGCGACCGTCACGACGCCGGAGCCCCCGGCGGCGATCGCGCAGGCGGAGCCCGCACCGAAGGCCGAGGAGCCCGCGGAGCCCGCAGAGGCGACGCCGACCCCCGAGCCGGCGGCCGAGCCGGACACGCTCCCGACGACCCACGGCAAGATCGCGATGGCGCCGAAGGCCGTGAAGGGCGGAACCGCAGCGAAACACGAGGCGGCAGCGCCCGCGCCGAAGGCCGAAGGCCCGGCGAAGATGACCGAGAAGGACCTCGCTCCGGCCTCCGCCGGTCCGATGGGCGACCTCGGCGCCGCGATCAAGAAGGAAGTCGGGGACGACGGCACCCCGAAGACGCCGGCGGCGGCGACGACCGCCAACACGCCGACCGGCAACGTCCCGACGAAGCCTTCGCAGGGCGCCGTCACCGGCGCGATCGGCGCGGTGCTCCCGAGCGCCCGAGCCTGCCTCGGTCCCGACGATCCGGTCTCGCGCGCCACGGTCGTGTTCTCGTCCGCGGGCACGGCGCAGAGCGTCAACGTCACCGGAGGCGCCGCCGGTAAGCCGGCCGAGGCGTGCATCAAGAGCGCGCTCATGAAGGCCAAGGTCGCGCCCTTCGCCGAGCCGACCTACTCCGCGAACATCACCGTTCGCCACAACTGACGGACAGGACGCGCGCGCGCCTTTTAGCGCGGGGCGAGCGACGCCGTCGGCGCTTGCCGGGCATCACGAGCACGTTCTCGTGATCAGTCCGGCAAGCAGCCGGGATCTGGTCGTGTGGGAAAACGACGCTCGAGCTGCAGCGGCCTTGGGAAGGCCTGCTGGGCAGTGACGATGTGCGCGCTCGCCGGCCTTGCATGTGATCGGGAGGCGGGTCGCACCGGAGCGCCGCCGCCGGACGACGGGAGGTGCCTGAACGCCTCATGCCGTCCTTCCACTCCACCGGAGCGCGAAGACGAGCCGCGGGACGAGCCCGGGGATGTTCATCGCGTCCTCGAGCCAGCGCCCGCAGACTTCTTTTTTCTCGTCGATACGTCCGGCAGCTGGTCGCGCCGGATGGATCGTTGGGAAGGCCTTCGCCGCGCGCTCTCAGGGTTCCTCGCGGACCATGGGAGCCAACACGAGCTCGCCGCGACGTCCTTCCCGCGATTCGCGGGGGCGAACGTCTCGTGTGACGCCTACGCCTACGAGACACCGCTCCTCGACTGGACGGCAGCGCCGTCCGCGATCGACGGGTTCATGTCCGGAGTCTCCATGCGCGGCGCGAGCCCCCTCGGGCCGGCGCTCGCGGGCGCCATCCGCTCCGCTCGTCAGCACCACGTATCGTGGGGCCTGGCTCGATCGACGTCGGTGATCGTGTTGACCGACACGACCCCGCAAGACGACGAGACCTGCGCCTCGAGCGACTGGGACGAGGTCGCCGCGACGGCGGGCAAGGGCTTTGCGCTCGGGAAGGGGGCGACGGTCCACGTCGACATCGTCTCGGTCATGGGACGTGCCTCTGCGCCGGATCACTTCGGCCTCGTGAGCGAGGTCGCGATCCGCGGCGGCGGAGTCCCCGCGTTCGTGAACGGATCCACCGAGGACATCGAACGAAGCGCGCGACGTGCGCTGGAGATGATCCGAGAGCGGCGAACCACGTGCACCCTGGTCGTCCCGGTGGAGGTGCGGCCAGACGAGCTGACGTTGACCTTCCCCGACGGGACGGTCGAGACGGCAGAGCGCGTTCCGGACGCCGCTGCGTGCAACGGGCGCGCGTTCTATCTCGACGACCCGAGCTACCCGTCCACGGCGACACTCTGCAGCGGCGAAGCGGGGATCGGCGGGTACTGCGAGATGACCTTCATCCGCGCGTCGATGGTGGGACGGCCGACCGTGATGGTGTCACAGGGCACCCTCTATTCGGTGCCCGTGCCCTGAGGTCGAGCACGTCTCGACGGCCGCTGCTCGTCGCGGAACGGGCCACCGCTCCACCTTCGAAACGAGGCGGAGCGGCTGCGCCTGCGTGCACCTGAGCGTGCTATCTCTTCGCCATGTTCCGTGACGCGTTCGTCGCCACTGCCCTCATCGCCGGCCTCGTTGCCTGCGGGTGCACGAACACGTCGGACGCATCGAGCAGCGGGTCCGGCGTCTGCACGGCCATGGGTTGTGTCGACGGGCTCGATGTCCGGTTCGACCCCGCGACGACGTGGAAGCACGGAAAGTACGTCTTCTCGCTCGAGGCCGACGGCGTCACGCAGACGTGCACGGGAACGCTTCCGCTTCCGCCCTGCGGTGCGACAGGCGGCCTGTCTTGCACGGCGGACATCGCCACGATCGGCGAGTCAGGTTGCGCGCTCCCGCCTTCGCAGCACGGCTTCGCCGACATCCACTTCCGCTCGGGCCCGTCGAAGGTCGCGATCCGCATCGAGCGCGACGGCGTGAGCCTCACAAACGCGACCCTCGCACCGACCTATCAGACCGTGCAGCCGAACGGGCCGAGCTGCGGTCCGATCTGCAGGCAGGCGAGCGCCTCGATCGCGCTGACCGAGCCGTGAAGGCAGCGTGGCCGCTCCGGAGGGCGGTCGCAACGCCCGCGTCGAGAGGGAGCGGCTGAGCTAGACCATCGCGAGGCGCGCTCCACGAACGCAGCATGCGGGAGCTGCTGGGCCCCGGCCGCCTTGACAGAGGGGGCGTCTTTCGCCATGGTGCGCGGCCCGGTTCTCCCGCCCCCGCGACGAGACCCGACCCCGACTCTTCCTCCCCCTGAGGGGGCCAAAGCGAGGATCCCGAGATGGTTTCGTCTACCCAGCAGTTCGAGCGCATCCGCAAGCGCAAGCAGACCACCGCCGGCAAGCGCAACAAGCGCGACCGCCGCCGTCTCGGCACGCCGAAGTTCCCGGTGCACCCCGAGGGCTACAGCGCCTCGGCGCCGGACGCGAAGCCGGACGCGAAGAAGGCCTGAAGAGTCTCTGATTCGTTTCCTGAGCGAGCCGGCACGTCCGGCCGCTCAGGCGACGACGTACCGCGCGCGAGCCTGCGCCGCGAGTGTCGTCGCATCGTGCTGGCCCATGCTTCCGGCGAGCACACTCACGAGGTGGCTGACGCTTCCGCCGAGCGCGGTGCGCGAGCGAGGCCCCACCAGCGCATCGCGCTGCCTGCGAGCACGAGGACGATGCACAGGAGCAGGAGCGAGGTCACCGCGACGTTGACCAGCCCTGTCGTGTAGGTCGCGGGCTTGTCGAGCATCGGCAAGAAGATCCGCTGGATGCTCTGGACCCCGGCCGTGATCGTCGTCGTGCCCACGAACGCCAGCGGCGCGAGCGTGATGAGCGCGTAGCGCTTCTTCTTCCCTTCGCGGAGCAGGATCGTCGTCCCGACGCAGAGAGCCGTGCACGCGAGGAGCTGGTTCGCGACGCCGAACATCGGCCAGATGGTCGAGATGTTCCCGGTGAGGATGAAGTAGGCCCATCCCCCGACGATGGCGCTGGTCGCGACGACGGCGCCCGTGCGGCTCGTGGACTTCCCGAGCTCGGGAGAGACGCGCCCGATCATCTCCTGCATCAGGAAGCGACCGATGCGTGTCCCCGTGTCGATCGTGGTCAGGATGAAGAGCGCCTCGAACATGATCGCGAAGTGGTACCAGTACGCGAGGAGCGTCCCCATCCCGGGAAGGCCGCTGAAGACGCGCGCCATCCCGACCGCGAGCGAGACACCGCCGCCCGTACGTGCAGCGACGACCTCGTCGGACTGCCGCTGGAGCGCGGGCAGCTCCTTCACCTTGACCCCGAGGCGCGCGAAGTCCGCATCCTCGAGCATCGTGGCGCGTGGCGCCTCGGCGTCGACGTTGAATCCGAGCGTCGCCAGCGAGCGGTTCGAAAGCGCGAGCGCGCTGGCGAGGGCGATCTTCTTGCCGGCGAGCGACGTCGCCGGCTCGTTCGGTCGTAGCCCGAGGAGCTCGCGATCGTGCTCCGACAGGACCGGGTCGAGCCGCGCGAGATCGCCCTCGCTCTTCGCGAGCCCTTCGCCCCTGCTCTGCTCGCTCGCGACGATCGCGACCTGCGGGTTCGTGTTGATCGCGACGTAGTCCTCCTGGGGCATCGCGCACGCCGCGATGAGCGCCGTGATCCCGACCAGGCCCTCCACCAGCATTGCCCCGTAGCCGATCGATCGACAGTCGCTCTCCTTGTCGATCATCTTCGGCGTCGTGCCGCTGGCGACGAGCGCATGGAATCCGCTGATCGCTCCGCAGGCGATCGTGATGAAGACGAAGGGAAAGAGCGGCCCTTTCACGATCGGGCCGCCGCCGTGGACGTATTCGGTCACGCCCGGCATCTGGATGCGCGGGTTGACGATGATGACGCCGATCACGAGCAGCGCGATCGTGCCGATCTTCATGTAGCTCGACAGGTAGTCGCGCGGGCAGAGCAACATCCACACGGGAAGGACGCTGGCGACGAAGCCGTACGCTGCCATCGCGAGCGTGAGCGTCGTCTTCGACAGCTTCAGATGCGTCGCAAAAGACGAGTCGCCGACATGTTTGCCGAGGATGAGCATCAAGAGCAGGAGCCCGACGCCGGCGATCGTCGCCTCGCGGATCCCGCGCACGGACCCGCCGCGCACGTTGTGGATGTAGAGGCCCATCAAGAGCGCGATCGGAATGGACGTTCCGACGGTGAACACGCCCCAGGCGCTTTCGGCGAGCGCCATCACGACGACGTTGCCGAGCCCTGCGAGCGCGATGACCACGATGAAGAGAATGGCGACCGCGGTGACGAAGCCGAGCGTCGGGCCGAGCTCCTCGCGCGCGATCTCGGCGAGCGAGCGGCCGTTCCGGCGCGTACTCGCAACGAGAATGATGAAGTCGTGGACGGCGCCCCCGAGCACGACACCGAACAGGATCCAGAGAAAGCCCGGGTAGAACCCGAACTGCGCTGCGAGGACGGGGCCGATGAGCGGCCCGGCGCCGGTGATCGCCGCGAAGTGGTGACCGAAGAGGACGACGCGGTTCGTCGGGTGGAAGTTCTGTCCGTCCTCGAGCCGGTGCGCCGGTGTCACGCGCGCGTCGTCGAGACAGAGCACGCGAGCCGCGATGAACGCCGAGTAATAGCGATATGCGATGGCCAGGACCGCCAGCGCCCCCAGCATCCACCATGCGGCCTGCATGGAAGCGTCTTACCGCATGTCGGCGCCGGGCTGAATGGAGGCGGCGTTGGCGCGCGGCGTCAGCGGCGCTGACCGAGGATCACGGTCAGCTCGTCGCGCATGAGCCGGTCGAGCCGCGTGCTCGCCACGTCGACCTCGCGACCGATGGCCCCCGCCACCCGCGCGAAACGCGAGCTCTGCGCCGCCCCCTCGCTCGCCTTGAACGCTTCACGGCCGGCACGGGTGATCACCTCGAGCGCCGCCGAGCCGACGGCCTCGTTGGCCCGACGGATCGCTTCCCCGACGCTTCGCGCCGTGCCGCCATTCACCCCCTCGAGCTGGACAGCGACGTCGAGCGCAAGGGCGAAGACGATCGCCTCGCCGAAGACGTCATGGCTCTTCTTCACGTCGAGCACGACCGCGACCTTCCGGATGACGAAGCGCGCAGCTGCCGTGAGCGCTTTGACGCGGAGGCCCGACTCCCCCGCCTCGAGGTATGCGTCGACCAGGGCCCTCACCACCGGCTCGTCGACCGGCTGCTTCGCGCGTTCGATCACCTTCCTCGTGATCCGGCGCAAGAGCCGCGCGAACAGGTAGTCGTCGACGAAAGGGAGCGGGACGAACGGCGTGATGCTCGATCCGACCGCCTCGACGAGGACGAGGTCGACGAGATCGCGCGCGTCGTTGTTCGGTGCGTGCTGTGCGCTCTGCCCACCCGCGGGCGCCGGGTTCGTCATCACGTTCATGCCTCGCAGACGCCGCGTCGTCGCGCAAGCACGGACCGAAGCGCCGGCGTGCCGCTCGACGGCTGGGCGAGCGGCCATACCGCCAAAGATGTCGGGCACTTGGAAAGCTCTGCAACGAACTTCGCCGCAGGACGAGGCGTTCCGGAGACAGCCCGGTAGAATGGATGGCGATGGCCATCGGCGCGACCAAGCCCGCCACTCCTGCGGCTGTCGCTGCAGGCGTGGGCGGCCGAGCTCACGAGCTCGGGAGCGCCGCGACGGTCCCGCCGCCCGAGGCGAACGAGAACGAGGCGAACGAGCACGAGGAAGAACGCATTCCGGCCGGCACGATGATCGCCGATCGCTATCGGATCGAACGCGTGCTCGGCGAAGGTGGAATGGGCGTCGTGTATGCCGCCGAGCACGTGCTCATGCGCAAGGAGGTCGCCGTGAAGGTCCTCCACGCGGAGATGTGCAGCCTTCCCGAGGTCGTCGCGCGCTTCGAACGCGAGGCGATCGCTGCCGCCCACATCGATCATCCGAACGTCGCCGGCGCAACGGACTTCGGCCGCCTACCCGATGGCTCGTGTTACCTCGTGCTCGAGCTGCTTCGAGGCACGAGCCTCCGCGACGAGATCTCGAGGGGCCCCATCCCGCTGGGCCGCGCGCTCAGGATCCTTCGAGGGATCGCGTCCGGCGTCTCTGCTGCTCATCTGAAAGGCGTCGTCCACCGGGACATCAAGCCGGAGAACGTCATGCTCGTCGAACGCGACGGCGAGCCCGACTACGTCAAGGTGCTCGACTTCGGCATCGCCAAGGTCGATCCCTCGGTCGCGGCCGCACCTGGCGGCAAGGTCCTCACGCGCGTCGGTACGGTGTTCGGGACGCCCGAATACATGGCGCCGGAGCAGGCCGTCGGTGACACGGTCGACGCGCGCGCAGACCTGTACGCGATCGGCGTCGTCTTCCTGGAGATGCTCACGGGCAAATGCCCGTTCGCCGGAAATCCGCTGTCGATCTTGCGCGAACGCATCCTCGCCGTCGGCCCGCCGGACATGTCCTCGGTCACCGACCCGGGGGCGCGCGCGCTCGTCGCTCGGCTCCTGACGCGGCAGCCGGACGACCGGATGCAGACGGCGACGGAGCTGCTCGCGGCGATCGACGCGCTCGCCGACGAGCGCATGGCTGGCTCGCTGTCGCTGCCGCCCGCGTTCGGGCCCGCGCCCGAGTGCATCGGTGCATCCGCGACCACCAACCCGGTCCTCGTCACGACCACGGCCACCCCGACGACGAGCGCGCGTCCACGCTGGCTCGTCCCGGCGGCCGCTCTCGCGCTGCTCGCGGTCACGGGCGGGATGTACGGGGTCGTGAGCGCCATGACGCGTCCGAAGCCGTCCACCGCGGTGCACGCGTCGAGCCCGCCGTCCGCCGCCACCGATTCGCTCCCCGCGGCGAACGCCGACGATGCCGTCGCTGCGCCGAGCGCGAGCGACGACGTCGCGCCGACCGCCAACCTCGAGCTTCCGGACACGCCCCCCGCAGACAACGCCGCGGCTGGCACGGCGACGAAGGCCCCTGCACCAACCGCCTCGGCGGCATCCGCGCGGACACCACGCACGAAGACGACGCCGCGCCGTCGAGCGCAGCCGGCCCCGAAAAAGACCGGCCCAGGCGGGATCTACGTCCCGCCGCCGAAGACCTGGTTCAAGTAGCCACGTCACACTCGTCGACGCTGTCCCGACGGACCGATGGCACAGCCGCATGGTGCACCGGAGGGAACGATGAGCAGGCTCGAATCGGCGTTGGCGTTGGTCACAATTGTTGTCGCGACCATCGGAACGGGGTGTCGCCATCACGAGGAGCACGCGCGCGTCGTCGCGGAGCCGTCGGCGCGTGTTGCGACGCCAGCGGCGCCCAGCCCGAGCACGAACATGCCCGAGCCACCGTCACCACCGCCTCCTCCTCCGCCGCCCGCGCAGGTCGAGCGCCTGCTCGTTCCGGGAGACCTCGTCGCCTCGGTCGTCCGCGCGAAGGGCGGCGCGCCGCCGACGACGGTGTTCATGCCGGGCGTTTGCTCGAACGGCGGCGCCTACCTCCAAACGTTCCCGGAAGCGGCGCGCAAACAGGGAGGAGTCGTCGCCATCGAGGGCGACCGGCCGTGTGGCGACGCGCCCGGGTTCCGCACGTTCTCGTGGGACGCTGGCCGGCAGCACGCTCGCGTGGAAGCCGCGCTGGCGGCCGCGGGCCTCGTCGAGATCCCGCCTGAAGGCATCACCCTCGTCGGCTACTCGCAAGGCGCTGCGCTCGCGGAGCAAATGGTCGAGCGCTGGCCGTCTCGCTATACCCGTGTCGTTCTCATCGGGGCGCCGACGGATCCGTCGCCGCGTAGGCTCGCGCAGGCGCGTGCGGTCGTCACGATGTCGTGCTCGCTCGACGTCCCGGCACGGATGAGGCAAGCCGCGCAGACGGCGTCCCGCGCGGGTGTCCCCGCGACCTACTTCGAGATGCCGGGGTGCCGGCACGGCAACGTCGCCGACGCGGAGAACGTCTTCGATCGGACGTTCGACTGGCTCCGCGCCAACGAGCGGGCGCCGGATCCACGCGCCGCCGCGGTCCGCATCGCAGGCAGCGACGCATCGTGACGACGTTGCCGCTCGAGGCCGGTCCAAGTAGCCTGCGAGGCGATGCGACACGGCGCTGTGATCTTGCTTTCTCTCTCTCTCTTCGGCTGCGCTGCGGTCTTCCGCGGGAGCAAGGACACGGTCACGATCGACTCCGATCCGACGGGTGCGGAGGCGAAGAAGGGTGAGCGCAAGATCGGCGCGACACCGACGAAGCTCGAGGTCGAGCGTGGAGCATCGACCCAGATCACGCTGACGAAGGACGGCTTCGAAGACCACCACGGCATCGTGAAGAAGAAGATGAACGCCGGATGGCTGACGGTCGACATCGTCACCTGCGTCATCCCCGTCGCCCTCTGCATCCCGATCCTCGTCGATGCGCTCACGGGCGCCTGGTTCGACGTCGACCGCCACTACCAGGCGACGATGAAGCCGGCAGCGCCCGCCGCGTCGGCCACGCCGACCGCGAGCTCGATCCCGATCGGGGTCGCGACGGCGACGCCTCCTCCTGCGCCGACGGTCGACATGAGCGAATCGGAACGCAAGGCGACGGCGCGCGCGGCCTTCCTCGAAGGCGTGAAACTGCAGGATGCAAACAATTGCGCCGAGGCGTTGCCGCGCTTCGAGGCGGCACAGAAGCTGTTCGACGCGCCGACGCACCTCTTGCACATCGGCCAGTGCCAGGCCACGAGCGGAAAGCTCGTCGAGGCCGCCGAAACGTACGAGACGCTCTCGAGGAAGACGCTCGCAAAGGACGCACCCGAAGTGTTCCGGCAGGCGCAGGACGAGAGCAAGAAAGAGCTCGCGGCCATCAAGCCGCGCATCCCGACGCTGCGCATCCAGGTCACGCCCACGCCGAGCTCGCTTTCGAGCCTGGTCGTGAAGTTGAACGGGAACGCGATCCCGAGCGAGCTCCTCGGCATCGCCCGGCCGGTGAATCCGGGCAAGTACAAGGTCACCGTGTGGGCGGCCGGCTACAAGGAAGCGTCGGAGACCGTCGACGTCGGCGAGGGCACGCCGAAGGCCGTCGAGCTGAAGCTGTCGAAGTAGCGACGGCGCGCAGGGCGAACGAGACAAGGCGCGCGGTCCGGAAAATTCCCGCTCCTTTTCCGGGTGCAACGGGCGAGTCCCGGCGCGACAATTCCGGGCGATGCACAGCGGAATGCCGCTTGGCCGACTGCTCGTGAAGGCAGGCCTGCTCACGCAGCAAGCACTCGATGATGTGCTGAGCGCCCAGAAGAACGACGGACGCCGCCTCGGTGAGATCCTCGCGGAGAAGGGCCTCGTCCGACCGCACCAGCTCGCTCAGTTCTTGTCGCATCAGCTCGCGTGCCCTTGGGTGTCACTCCAGCGGGTCGAGATCTCGCAAGAGGCCGTCGACCTCCTCCCGCGCTCGATCGCGCTCAGGCATCACATGGTGCCGGTGCATCTTCGAACCGCAAAGGGCGCAACGACGCTCTACGTCGCGATGGACGATCCCACGGACGACGTCGCGCTCGAAGCAGCTGCCTCCGCGACGACGATGCCCGTGAAGGCGATGGTGGCGCTCACGAGCGAGATCCGCATGCATCTCGATCGGCTCTACGGCGTCGGCGCGACCGGCTCCACGGACGTCCCGCCCGCGATGAACGGGCCTTCGATCACGCCGATGCCGTCGGACGCGACGCGCGCGCCGTCGCGTCCACCGAAGCCTCCGCTCCCGAAGCCGAGCGTGTCGCCGACACGCGAGGATCCCTCGGTCCTCGACAGTGTCGAGGTGCTCGAGGACGACCCGAGCTCCCACCCGCCGCCGGTTGCGAAGGTGCTCGTGATCGGAGCGAAAGACGATCTCGTCGCCGCGGTGCGGTCATCGGCAGCGCAGTTCGGGGGTGACGCCTTCGGTGTCGCGCTCGCGGACGCGGCGAAGGCCACGGCCCATCACTGTCCGTGCGCCATCGTCGTGACCGAGGACGTGTACGCGAACGAGCGCTCCGGGCTCGATCGACTGGCGCTCGAGGCGGGCGCGCTCCTCATCGTATCGAGCGAGGCGTTCGCCGGCCGGCAGGTGGAGGGGTTGCTCGAGGACGCGATCAAGCGGTGGCGGCGCTCTTCTTACGAGAAGGGGGCGATCGTCGACGGCCGCTACGAGCTTCTTCGCGATCTCGGCGGGCGAGTCGCGGGCTCGCGGTGGGAGGTTCGCCATCTCCGAACGGCGCGGCGCTCGCTGCTCAAGGTGGGTGTTCGAGTCGGCAGCGACGAGTCGGACAGCGACGCCGTGCGCCGCGAGCAGCTCGCGCTGGCGAGCTTCGCGCATCCGGGCGCGGTCGATCTCCGGGATGCAGGCACGACCCAGAACGGCGATCCGTACCTCGTCGTCGAGATGCTCGAGGGCCGCACGCTCGAAGGTCTCGTCGCTGCACGCGGAGCGCTCCCTGCGGCCGAGGCGTGTGCGGTCATCCGTCAGATCGCGGAGGTGCTCGTCGCGGCGCACGACGCGTGCGTGCGCCATGGCGAGGTACGTCCCGAGAACGTGCTCATCGTCCGAGATGTCCGAGATGTTTGGGGCGTCGAGCGCGCCAAGCTCGTGAACTGGGAGGCCGCGAACGTCGCCGACGGCGCGCCTGACACGACCGTCGATCTAGCCGGCATCGGCGCGTGCGCGTTCCTCGCGCTGGCAGGTCGTCCGAGGAACGAGGGCGAGAACGTTCGCTCGATCCGCTCGGGCAGCTGGGCTCCGCAGGCACTCTCTCCGGCGCTCGCGAGCGTCATCGCACGGACGCTCGGCGGCGCGGGCGCGGAGCGCTTCACCTCGGCCAAGGAGCTCATCGACGCGCTCGACGCGGCCGCCCCGCCGGCGCCGATTGCCTTGCGTCTGCTCGACGCGTATCCGGAGCGCCGCGGCACCTCGATCCGTCCGCCGCCGACGGCATCCGAGCTCGTACTCGAGGCCGAGGCCGTCGCCGTTCCGCCGGCGACCTCCGTCGATGCTGCGGAAGCGCGCACGTCCCCCACGGAGCTGCGCCGTCATGCCCGAGCCGCCTATCGCACGCCCGTCCGCGTCGAGGTCCCCGGCTTCGGCGCCGTCGACGGAAGAAGCGAGGACATCTCGGAACGCGGTCTGTTCGTCGTGACGCGCGGGAAGATCGCCGATGGCGCGCAGGTCACGGTTCGCTTCGCGCTGCCCATCGACGGCAAGGTCGTCGCCGAGGCGGGCATCGTCCGCTGGAGCCGCGCTCCGCAAGTCGGCGACGCCGCGGGAGCCGCCCGGGCGATCGGCATCGAGCTGATGTCACCCGGTGCAGAGACCGTGAAGCAGATCGGTCGCTACGTCGCCTTCATGGCGTCCGAGCGCTGAGCATACCTTCCGAGTGAGCGCAGCCGACGTCAGCCGCCCGTGAACTTCGGCGGGCGCTTCTCCATGAAGGCGGCCATCGCCTCGGCGAGATCGCGCGAAGCGAGGAATGCCGAGTTCCAGACGGCGGCGAAGCGCTCGCCATCGAGGATGCGCCGCTCTTCGCCATACGAGAGCACCTGCTTGATCCCCTGAACGGTGAGCGGAGGATTGTTCGCGATCTCCTGGGCCATCGCGCGTGCCGCCACCAGGAGCGCCGCTTCGTCCGGGAAGACATCGTTGACGAGGCCGATACGAAGGGCCCGCTCGGCGTCGATGTCCTTGCCTGTGAAGGCCAGCTCGCGGGTGTGCCCGTGGCCGATGATGCGCGGGAGCCGCTGCAGACTCCCGAGATCGGCGACGATGGCGACCTTGACCTCGCGGACGCTGAATCGAGCATCGCGCGAGCAAAGGCGGACGTCACACGCGGCTACGAGATCCATGCCGCCGCCGATGCACGGCCCGGCGATCGCCGCGATGACGGGCTTCGTGCAACGCTCGACGAGATCGGCCGCGCGCTGCCACTCGCCGATGAGACGCAGGAGCTGGGTCCGCTCCTTGGCGAGGTTCTCGGTCGACAGAAGCGGCATGAGGATCGGCGCAACGGCCTTGAGATCGAGGCCGTACGTGAAGACGCCGTCCTTGCCGCGGAGCACGATCGCGCGGACGGAGTCGTCGCGATCGAGCTCGGCGAACGCCTCCGGTAGCTCGCGGAAGAACGCGGGCCCCATCGCATTGCCTTTGCCGGGTCCGATCAGGACCACCTCGGCGATCGCGCCGTCGCGCTCGATCTGGAGCGATTCGTAGCTCTTGGTGCTCATCGCGCGCATCTTACGCCGTCGGGACGTCGCCTGCGCTCAGGATCGCTTGCGGGTGGCGGAGCTCAGGCGGCCTGCCGGCAGAGGAACTTCGCGAAGTGCTCCGCGACGTAGGCCGCGGAGTCCGCGACGCGCGCGGCGTAGCGCTCGTCGGCGTCGATGACTTCGATGATCGCGAGGCATCGTCCCCAAGACATCGCGGGCGCGGCAACGACCGTGCGCGGCGCGCCGACGGCGTGGAGCCTCTTCGGAGCGAGCCGCGGGAGCTCGCCGTCGAACTTCATCGTCACGGACTTCTGGTTGCAGATGACGGCGGACGCGACGAGGTCGTCGTCGCTCGCCTCGGCGGAGCCGATGATGTCGAAGTCGCCGTCGCCATGCGCGCCGATCGCGCGGAGCTCACGGCTCGTGAGATCGTGCGTGTGGATGACGACCGCGCGTGCGCCGAGCGCCTTGGCGAGTGTCTCGGCGCATAGGTCCGCGGCTTCACCGGCCGAGCGTGCGAAGGTGAGGCCGTACATCCCGTCGAAGATGAGGTCCGTCGGATCGCTCATCGTCAGACGCCCGAGGACCGGCGTGACAGGCCGAGCCGGAGTGACCGGGCGCATCATCGACACCGGCGGAGGAACGGTCGATGCCGGCGGCGCGACCGCCACGACCGGCACGGGCGGCGACACACTCACCGGCGCGGGCGGCGACATCGTCACCGGCGCAGGCGGCGCCATCGTCACCGGCGCGGGCGCAGGCGGCGACATCGTCACCGGCGCGGGCGGCGATACCGTCACCGGCGCAGGCGGCGCCATCGTCACCGGCGCGGGCGCAGGCGGCGACGTCGTCACCGGCGGAGGCACGCTCGGCGCAGCGGGCTCGCTCTCCGCGGTCCACGCGGGAGGAGCGACCGATGCCGCCGCTTCGTCCCAGCCGCGCTCGATTTCCATTTCCGTGTTCGCAGGCGATCGAACCGGGGTGAGCGGGGCGTCGAACGTCGGCACCTTCGGCGGCGTGAACGAAAGCGGCGGCGTCGAGGTCTTCATCGTGGCCGCGCGCGCGACGCCGGTCGGCGCTGCGGGCGGTACGGCCGACACGCGCGGCGGCGGAGGCGTGGGCGTCTTGTGCGTCTTGTACGCGACGGGCGAAGCCGGCGGCCCCGACTTGATCGGCCTCACCGCGATCCCGACGATGTCCGCATCGTCGAGGTCGAGCGTCGGCATGCGCTCGCGCATCGGCGCGGCCGACGTCTTGATCAGCGAGGGTTTCGATACCGGCGCGGGCGGCGGCGTCGACGTCGATGCAGCGGGGGCGACGGAGGTGCGGGGCCGGGGGATCGACGGACGGACGCTCGCGCTCATGCCCTTCCGGACGAGCAAGCCGTGTTCCGTCGCGGTGTCCCGTCGATTACCGGAAAATCCGGCGCGATCTCCGCGCCATTACATCGGCCTCGCGTGCGTCGTGGCTACGTTACTGGATCGCGCCGCCTGACACAGCCGTCGACCAGACGCATGTTTTAGCCACGGAATCGCTGAAACTTTCCACCGACAGGAAGCGGCGGTAAGGACGCTCATCGATGACGTTGGTGCGTGAGATCGACTGGACGACGTGGACGCCGACGGATCGGGCGACGCTCCTCTTCGTCGTCGAAGGCGGCAGGATCCTGCTCATCGAGAAGAAGCGCGGGCTCGGCGCCGGCAAGGTGAACGCTCCCGGCGGTCGCTTGGAGGCGAACGAGCTACCGATCGACTGCGCCGTCCGCGAGCTCCGTGAGGAGCTTTGCGTCGGTGCGAGCGGCATCGTCGAACACGGCGAGCTGAGCTTCCACTTCGTCGACGGCTACAAGCTTCACTGCCACGTCTTCCGCGCCGACACGTGCGAAGGAACGCCGAGCGAGACCGACGAGGCGACGCCGCTCTGGACCCCGCTCGAGTCGATCCCGTTCGAACGCATGTGGGCGGACGACGCGCTCTGGCTGCCGCTTCTCATCGCCGGGGAGTCGTTCCGCGGCCGGTTCGTGTTCGACGGAGATCGGATGGTCGACCACGACCTCGTCAGCCTTGGTCTCGTCCGCCCCCCGTCGGGCTGAAACGGATCGCGCTCGTCTCGGACGGTCAGTGCCAGGCCGTGGCCATCTTCACGGGCTGGTTCGTCCGGTCGTGCTCCTTCACGGCCGCCATCGCCTGCGGCATGCACTTCACGCACGAGGGGAAGTTCGAGCCGTGATCGCACGTGATGATCGTCGCCGTGGCCGGCGGCTCGAAGTCCGCCTCGTCCAGATGGCGCCCACACGCGATGCAGTGAATGTGCTGGTGCTGATGACCTGCGGCCGCCGGCTTGGGCCGAGCGGGGGCAAGGGCTTTACGTTCGCGCTTCGTGAGCTTCGGCTGTCGCTTCATCCGGCCGGCAAATTACAGGACGCGCCACGCGCGTGGCTAGAAGGAAGGACGGAGGCGCGATCGCCAGCAGATGCCGGGAACTTCTCCGAGCTGGAGCGTACGAAGCGTAGACCGTGCGCACCTACAGCCTTCTCCCTGCGGGTGTCGCGGGCCGTCTCGTCCGAATGCGTCATCGTGCGGCGACCTTCTTCCAGGACGCTCCCCTCTTCTTCATCGGAGCGGTCGTCGCCATCGCTCTCGTGTTTCGCGCCGGCATCGGCCTCGTTCGGCCCGCAGCGTCGCTCGATGCCGAGGCAGCAGCGCCGACACAGGAGGACGGCCGCATCCCAGTGGCCAGCGCGCCCCCACGCCCCGCGCCCCCGCGCCCTGCTGCCGCCGCAAGCGAGCCCGGCGCGCCAGGCGCCCCAGCCGAGCGAGAGCCGAGGGCTGCAGCTCCAGTAGCGCCGGACCGTCCGAGCACGAGCATTCGCGGCCTTCCCGGGCTTCCCGGAAAGACGACCAGCGGCAGCGGCCCTAGCCGACCACGGACAAAGCCACGCACTCACGGCCGGCGCTGAGGACGCTCGAGCTCCAGCGGCGGAATTGACAGAGGCCGGCCGGGCTCGTACGCGTTCGGACGGGCCATGTGTCGCAACATCCGCGTCCTCCACCACTTCGAGCCTCCTTCGACGCCGGAAGAGATCCGCGCGGCTGCCGAGCAGTACGTTCGAAAGGTCAGCGGCCTGACGAAGCCGACCAAGTCCGACGTCGACGAGTTCGCACGTGCGGTGGAGGCCGTGACACGCGCCACCACACGTCTGCTCGAGAAGCTGCCAGAGCGTGGCGCGCCGCGCACCCGCGAAGGCGAGCGCGAACGGGCGCGTGCTCGCTGGGCGTCGCGTGAAGCGCGCATCCTGAACACCGCGGACGCGCCGCGGAAGAAGTCCGCCGCGAGGACGGAGCCCTCGCAACGATGATCGTCGGCCGCGTCGACGAGGTGGACGGACACTTCGTCGCGACGAGGTTCGTCGCGCTGGCGGTGCCGACCGAGTGCCTGTACGTGCCCAACAAAGGCGGCGGCGCGCGCGCGACCAAGTCCGGCGGGTCCGAAGGCGTCCGCATCCAGACGGATTGGCGCAGCGTGGGGCTCGCGTACGCGCGCGTGTGGCTTCCGATCGTCGCCGTTGCGCTGCCGATCGCGGAGGGACTCTTCGACCGCGTGCATGCGCCGACCGTGCTCTTGAGCCTCGTCTTGATCGGCGTGTCGGTGCTCGCGCATCGATCCGGCCGGCTCTCCGAGAAAGAGAAGGCGCGCCTCCGCGTCCTCGGAACCGTCACCGGTCTGCGGATCGACCCGTCGAAGCTCCAGCCGAACATGCGAGAGGTCAAGCGCGCGTCCCTCGGCGATCTCATGGAGAAGGGCGGAATCCCGACGACGCCGGCGGATATCCTCTCCGTGCTCGACGACATTCCCGGGCCGGCGCTCCCGCTCGTGTACGGCTACGCGTGTTATGCCGGCGACGATCCCGAGTGGCGCGATTGCGCGGCCGCGGTCTACCAGCGCTACGAGCTCGGCGAGATCTGATCGGCCTACGCGCGGCCGCTCATCGAGGACGCGAGCGCGGCTCCAGCTTCGGCGGACGCGCGCCGTGGAGCGAGGCTCCTCGGACCTTGATGTAGCTGAGCTCCGTCGCATCGTCCGTCGCGCGGAGCAGGAGCCCACCGCGGCTCATGTCGCCGCGGCCGACGAAGTCACCGGGGAAGAGGAGTCGGTCGCCGAACACCTCGAGCAACGGCGCGGTGTACTTCGCCTTCGCCACGCTCCCGAGGAGGACGACCTCTCCGCCGTCGCCGAGCGCGTCTCGAAGCAGCTCGGCGTCACGGACGAGCGGTCGACGGAACTGACGCTCGGACTCGTGGATGTCGGTCTGCGCGAAGGCCTCCAGATGTTCGATCGTCACCCGCGTCTCGGCGGGGACGAGCCCTCGGTTCGCGGTGATCACGAGGGCGCCGCTCCCGATCCACGGCGCGCTTTCGGGCGGACACGCGAAGTGGCGCGCGTACACGAGCTTGCCGCGAAAGTAGAGCCCGGAGAGCATCCGGAACACGTCCCCGATCGGCGCGCCCTCACGCGTGCGAAGCGCTCGGGCGAGCTCTCCAGGCCTCCTCGGCTCGAAGATCGAGCGCGCGCGGATGCCGTCGAGCCGCGCCGGCGACAGCAAGAACACGCGCGGATGGCGCGCGCTCACCGTCGTCGTCGGTACAGGCGTGGAGCCCATCGCGGGGAACGTACCGCGGTCGCCCGAGCCCGTCAGGCGTCCTCGGGAGCGTGCCTCGGCAAGCGCGTCCATGAAGAATTTCGGGTGGATCCGAGACAGCGCACATGTGCGCTTGTGTGAGTATCGTTCGATCCAGGGCGCGGGCCCTTGCCCTCGGGCCGTCCCATCGAATCAGCGGAGTTACGTGAGCTCGCGCTCATGGCCCGCCCCGTGCAACCCGAGCAGACGCAGCAATGAACCTCTCTCTTTCGACGAGTCGCGTGCGCACGCTTCCGCTGTCTCCCGTGCAGGCGCACGTGCCGCCGCAACCGTCTTGCTCGCTCATCGAGGAAGACGTCGGCCGGATCCGTCAGCTTCGTGGGCTGCTCGCGCTCCTGACGCTGTACGCGGGAGCGCTCCTCTTCGTGCTCCTCCTTTCGGAGGGAGCCGACATCGGGTGCATCCTCGCGGGCATTGGAGGCCACGTCCTCTACGCAAGCGGCAAGACGGCCCTCGCCTGGCGCGAGGCTTCGTGGCTCGAAGCTGCGCGCGCGCGGGTCCTCTTGCGCCGCCACATGCCCTGATGAACGGCGGCGAGCTCGCCTTCGGGTCAGCGCGCGCGAAGACGTCGACGCCGAGCGACGAACAGACCAGTGATCGCCATCGCGACGCTCGCTGAGGCTCCCCAGGACACGGACGGCTGGGGTGTCGCGGTGCAGTTCTCTTTCTTCTTCGGGCTGTAACACTCACCCGTGAAGCCGTTGCGCGGGTTCGGATCACACGAGCCTGCGGCGACCGTCTGGTTCGAGCTCACCTCCGGGCTGACGATCCGCGTCGCCGCGTCCGGATAGATGGAGCAGATGCCGTCGATGTCGTCCTGAGCCAGCGTGCGGAGCGCCGTCGTCCCCGGCTTGTAGCTCGCGTACATCGTGGCGCTCGGGCTCGTCGCGTGCGCGAGGCCGAAGAAGTGCCCCGCTTCATGCGCGACGACACTCGCGAGGTCGAAGCCGTTCGCGGGAACCTTGTCGCTCGTCGAGAGGTTGCGCGCCGACGAGTTGATCTCCATGTCGGCGTCGTAGATCTCGCCCGTCTCGGCATTGAACGTGACGGTCGTGAGGCCGAGGGTGCTGTTCGGATCGCTGTACGGCCACTCGTCGTCACGGAAGACGATGAGGTTCTGGTTCGGCGACTCGTTGTTGAACTTGACCTCGGAGCATCCGACGGGGCCCATGTTCGAGACGGCGATGCCGACGGGATTGCCGTTCGCGCACGTCACGTTGACCCAGGTCGCGAATGCGTTGTCGATGACGCGCTGCGCCTCCTCGTACGAGATGTTCCTGCTCGCGGCCTGGTTGATGCTGTAGCTGACGCAGGCATTGCGCCAGAACAGGAGCAGGCCGTCGGTGTAGCAGCCCCGACTCGGATGATAGTTCGGAGGCAGCGGCGAGGTCGTGGTGCGACAGAAGGCGTGTGCCGTCGCGGGCAAGGCAAGACTGCAGAACGCAAAGGCCGCGAGCGTGAGGCGCATCCCGCGACGCTCAAGCAAGAAACGCATCCTTCGAGGGTAGCACGCAGCCTGGGCGATGGCGGCCGCTCAACGACGCTCGACCCTGGCTCGAGCGTGTCGGAGTCGCTCGGTGTCTCCTTTGTCCGTCGCGTGTAGTCCCGGCGCCGGTGCGCATGACAGGACGTCACCTGCGAGCGAACGGGACTGGGACCTCCGATCGTACGTCGGCCGTCATCGCGGTCCGGCGACCGACACGCCGGTCACCCACATCGGGAGCCAGCGCTTTCCCTCGGGTGGTATGCGATCGAGCACACGAACCGCACCGCTGCCGTCCTTGCGCATGAGCCAGAGATCCGGCTGGCCGTCTCGGTCCGACACGAACGTCGCGCCGCAACGGACAGGCCGCTGCTCTTCGCCGTTCGGCCCCATCACGAAGATGCGGTCTTCGCCCGTACGACCCGAGACGAATGCGATACGCCGCCCGTCCGGCGACACGAGCGGGCGCCATGTCGTCGCCGGCGGAAGTGGTCAGCCGACGAGGCGCCTCTCCGTCCACGGACATCGCGTAGATCTCGGCGTCGAAATTACGGCTCGACGTGAAGACCAGCGAACGTCCGTCGGGGAAGAAGGAGGGCTCGTGGATCCGCGTCGGATCAGCCGAAGGTCTGCGCGTACGCGTCCTCGTCGAAGCCGACGAGAACACGCTTGGAGGTCACGACGACGGGCCGTTTCACGAGCTTTCCGTCCTGCGTGAGCCAACGGACGATCTCTTCGTCCTTCGCCGCATCGACCTTCGCCTTGCCGAGCGCCCGATAGCTCTGGCCGCTCGTGTTGAGCCACTTGCGGACGGAGCGCTCACTTTTCGGGATCCACTCGGCGAGCTCGTCTGCGCTGGGCGGAGCATCGACTACGGGGCGCACCTCGACGTCGACGCCGTGGTCTGCGAACCAGCGGAGCGCCTTCTTGCACGTGCCGCAACCTGCGTACGAGAGCACCAGTGGTTTGCCTTTGGACATGGCGGTTGCCTACCTACCACATCGCGCGCTGCGGCATCAGGCCGTGCCGAGGCTGCGACGCAGCGCCGTCGTCTCACGCTGGAGCGCGAACGCCGCGAGGTCCCGCGACGACGCTCGACCGAAGACCGCTGCGAGCGACGGCGGGCCCGGGATCCGGAGCGCCTCCGCGAGCGCGGCATCCGTCGGCGCGACGGCGTCGAGCGACGCGCGCAGACTCCCCGAGAGGAGGAAGGCCGCGCGGGCCTCGGTTGCCGCGACGGACTCTGCGAAGGCCGCCTCGTCGATCGCCGGCGCGCGTTCGATCATCGGCGCGAGCTCCTCCAGCATGCGACGTCGCTTGCGATCGAGCGCGCGGCGAGCACGCAGCTCGAAGTCCTCGACCAGCGGTTCGACGCGCTCGTTCGGTCGCGCCGAGAAGCCCGGCGCGACCTGGCGCGCGAAGGCGACGAGCAGCGCGAGGACCTCGTGTGAACCGAGCGCGCCGAGCCACGGCACGCCGAGCGCAATGCGCGTCATCGGCCTGGCGAGCGCAGCGAGCGCATGAGCGTCACTGAGCGACCCGAGAGAAGCTGGCACGATGACCCAAGGCACGTCCTCACACGCAATCGCGGGCGCCGCGACGTGCTCCGAGACGGCGAGCTCGACCTCGGTGAGCTCGAAGGCGCGCGCGACGCGCTCGAACAGCGGGCGGATCGGATGTGGCGTACGGGGCTTCACCCGCTCTCGCGTCGACGACCCCATCTCTGCGAGGCCCACGCGAGCGAGCTTGCCCGCGAGAGGAGCCGCGATCTGCGCGACCTCCCAGACCGGGTGCCGCCCGAGCTGCCCGGGCATCACCGATCTCCGCAGCGACGCAGCCGAGAGGCCCTCTGCGTAACCCACGTTCCGGATGCGTGCTTCGAGCTCGGCTTGCTCGCCTGGCGCGAGATCGCCTGCGACGGCGCGGAGCTCGCGCGCGACCCACTGCTCGGCCGAGCGCCCTGCGCCGGACAGCGACGACTCGAACAGCCGCACGAGGTTCGTGTCGATCGGCATGCGCCGCGTCGGCGACACGATGACCGGCACGAGGGCTTCGATCGCAGGCTCGTGACGGCCACGTGCCGCGAGCGCACGTGCGAGCGCGACGCGAGCGTCATCGCGCGTATCGTCCGCGCGCAGTGCCTCCTCGAACCGCTCGATCGCCTCGTCGTAGCGCCCGAGATCGAGCTCGATCTTGCCGAGGCCGACGAGCCACGCCGGATCGATCGCTCGCCCACCTTCGTGGGCACGCGCCACTGCGCGCGAGAGGACGCGCGCGAGCGTCTGCGTGTCGCTGCCGACCGCCGCGCGCACGCGCTCCAGCATGCGCGGGTCCGGCGAGAGCGAGGCGGCTTCGACGAGCGCGCCTTCGGCCCCGGCGACGTCTCCGACGGCGCGCCGCGCATCGGCGAGCTCGAGGAGCGCATGAAGACGTTCTCCAGGCTGCGTCTCGCCGACCACGAGGCGACCGAGGAGGTTGGCTCGCTCGTCCTTCGATACGAGGTCGCCGAGCTCGAGCAGCCCGCGGATCGCACGCGTGTCGTGAGGATCGATCTGGAGCGCCGCGCGGAGCTCCTGCTCCGCCAGCGCGGGTTGATTCATCACGCGACGGTAGATGCTCGCACGACCCACCAGCGCGACGAGCTTCTCTGCGCGTTCGTCCGTCGCGTCGATCGTCTGTGCGAGCGCGACGAGCGCCTTGTCCCAGGCGCGCTGGCCGATGAACAGCTCCGCGAGCAAGAACAGCGACGGAACGTGTCCCGGCGACACCTCGCGGATCCGCTCGAGCGCCGAGATCGCGAGCATCGGATCCTTGAGGTGGTTGCGCGCGACGTCGGCCAGCTCCGAGGCGATCGGCACGATGGCGTCTGCGACGGTCGTCTTGGAGAGGACGTCGTGGAGCACCCGCGCCAGATCGGCGAAGGCGCCACGCCCACGCTGGATGTCGGACAGCCGCGCCGCCGTCTGCACGCCTTCCGGATCGGCCCGCAGCGCTTGCTCGAGGAGCTCGGCGGCGACTCCAGTGTCCTTCCGCGCAGCGCACAGGTCCGCCGCGTCGCGGAGCAGCTCGGCGCGCGCCTTCGGATCCGTCAACATCCCCGCGAGCGCACGGGAGGCGACGATCGCCGCGTCCTCGTCGTCGAGCTCGGCGGCGATCTCGGCGAGGAGCGACGCTGCCGTGAGGCTCGTGGGATCGGCCGCGAGCGCCTTCTTGCAGTGTCCACCTGCCTCGGGGACCGCGCCTGCACGGCGGAGGACGCGCGCGAGGTCGAGATGGAAGACGAGCCTCTCCGTCTCGTCCGCTGCGTGCTCGACCCGACGCTGCAGCGCGTGGGTCGTCGTCTGGATCGCAGCCGGGTCGTTGGCGAGCACGCGCTCGTGTGCGCGCCGCACGAGCGCGTCGAGCGCGGCAGCGTCGGTCGATCCGAGGCTGAGCAGGCGCTCCCACGGCTCGTAGTCGTCGCTCGGCGGCAGCGTCCAGGCGAACAAGAGCGCAAGGCCCTCGAGCGCACGGCGCGCCATCGTCCCCGACGCGTAAGCGTCCGCAGTCAACGCGAGCGCGTTCGCGAGCTGGGGAGCGGAGCCGGCGCGACGAGCGAGCCGCTCGGCCATCCTCAACGTGGCGATGTCGCGCGCGCCTGTTGCGAGGAGCGGCTCGGCGCTTCCCCCTTCCGCGAGCTCGATCCGCCGCACCGCTGCCGCGAGCGGCGACACGAGCCCTTGCAAAGCTTCTCCCAGCGTCGCTCGCGCGCCGATCCGGCGGAGCCGCTCGACGACGAACGCGTCGTCCGGCAGCGCCTGTCGCGCGAGCTCGTAGGCGGCGACCGCATCGGCGTCCTTTCCTCGACGCTCATCGAGCTCCGCAGCGCGCAGCAAGAGGCGCGCGCGCGCGGCGTTCGACGAGGAGCGTTCGGCGAGCGTCTCGAGCTCCTTCCGGAGGCGCTCGTCGTCTCCGAGCATCTCGAGCGCCTCGAGCGCCGCCGCCCGCACTGCGGCGTCGCCGTGGAGCTCTCGGGGCAGCCGTCCGATCGCGGCGAGCGCGCGCTCCGGAGCGCGAAGGCGGTTCCGCAGAATGTCGGCCTCCGCGAGGACGAGGCTGATCTTCTGAGCATCGTCGCTCGCAGCGGCCGCGCGCTCCGAGAGCGTCTCGGCCGCGCGCTCCCACCGCTCTGCGGCCGCGTGCAGGCGCGTGACGACCTCCGCAGCCCGCGGACGCACGTGCTCGTCGCTTCGGAGCTCCTCCGCCAGTGAAAGCGCTCGCTCCGGGTCCGACGAAGCCAACGACTCGGCGGCACGCAGGCGAAGCTCTGCGCGCGCCAGCACGTCCACCGTCACGTCCGCCTGTGCGAGCAGTGCCCGCGCGAGCCGCTCGTCGTCGCCCGCACGAGAAGCGGCGGACGCGAGCCCGATGATCGCGCTCAGGCGGGCAGGTTCGATCGCGAGGATGTCCTCGTACGTCCGTATCGCGGAAGGAGTGTCGCCCGCGACGTCGTCGCGAAGCCACGCCAGCTTCTCGAGCAGATGGATCTTGCGATCGGGATCCCGCGTCGCGCGGATCGCCTGCTCGTAGAGCGCGATGCGGTCGTGGACGGCCTGCGCAGCGGCAACCGGAACGAGGCGTTCGGCGAGCGCGTCGTACACGCCGGGAGCGGTCGGCGCGGTCAGCCAGGCGGCCTCCCGCTGCTTCGCCGCATCGCCCTCGCGGCCGGCGGCCCGGGCCGCGTCTGCCGACATCAACAGAGCGCGCGCCTTCTTCGCCGGCTCGTCGACCCGAGCGGCCTCGCGCATCCAGAGGACCGCTCGCGCTTCGTGGCGCTTCGCCGTCGTGAGCAGCCGATCGAGATCGACCAGCAGCGTCGAGTCCTCGGCATCGACGACGCGGGCGCGCTCGAGAGCGAGGACCGCGTCGTCGACCTCACCCGCGCGCTCGGCGGACGTGGCGATCGCGCGGAGCGCCACGAGCTCCTCGCGTGGGTCGTCGAGCCACTTCAGCGCCGCCTTCCGGACGCGAAGCGCATCGGCGTGCCGCGAGTCCTCGTCGTACAGACGGGCGAGCTCCTCGACGACGCGCAGGTCGACGAGCGCCGAGGTCGGGGCACGCCCATGCGCGCGCTCGAGCACCTTGACGATACGCGTACGGTCGGTCCCGGCACGGAGATGCGCCAGCGCGGCGTCGAGCTCGAGGTGCGCAGCCCGAACGCGATCGGACTCGAGGCTCGCCTCGGACTCGAGGAGCCCCGCCAGCTGGGCGTCGTCGCGATGACGAACGGCATGGTCGACGAACGCCGCACGAACGGGCCCGATCCCCGGCGAGAGATCGAGGGCACGAAGGTACGCGGCACGCGCGGAAGCCGCGTCCCCGAGCCGCCGATCGAGAAGGAGCGCGCGCTCCACGTGGAGCCAGGCGGACGCCTCGCCGTCATCTTGCTTCGTCAGGTCGGCAAGTCGGCCGAGCATGTCGACCAGCTCGGCGTATCGACCGGTCGCGTCGAGCGCGACCTCCGCGCCATAGATCGCGCCTGCGTGATCGGGCACGAGCGCGAGCGCTTCGTTCCACGCCCGGACGGACTCGTCGCTCACGCCGGACTTCGCCTCGAGCAGGCGTGCTCGCTCGCAGAGCCAGTCGGCCCTGGTCGTCTCGCGCGCGGCATGCGCGGCGAGCTCGGAGACGTGCACGAGCTGCTCGTCGATGTCCTCTCGACCGAGCAAGAGCGAGCGGAGCATCGCATGTGCGGCCGGCGCGTGTTCGCACGCCCGTGCCGCCGTCTCCGCTTCTTTGCGGGCGGCAGCCGCGTGCCCGCGATCGAGCTCCGCCCGAGCGAGCTCGAGACGGGCCCGGAGCTCGCCCACGCGGTCCGTGTTGCGGGCAGCGACGAACGCACGGAGTCGACCGAGCTCGGCGTCGTCTGGGTCGGGCAACGCCCCCGGGTGGATCTCGCTCGCGAGCGGCAGGCGTGCGCGTGGCCGCAGGAGCGGCGGCGAGATCACGCCGTGTGTGCCGGTGAGCATCGCGATGTTCTGCGCGCTCGCAGCGGCAGCGATGATCGACGCGCGATTGTCATCCACCTCGACGAGATCGTCGGAGCTGAGCTCCACGACCGCGCCGGGCGCCTCCGGCTTGGATCCACGCATGGGCCCCAGGGTACACCTAGGCTAAGATGGACGGGTGCGCCGCAGCACCCCGGCGCTGGGAGCTCACTTTGACTCGTCCTTTGATTCTCTACGTCGTCGCTTCACTTACCTGCACAGGGGTACTGGCAACGGCATGTTCCGGTGCGAAGACACAGGATGTGCTCGGCGGGGACGGCAGCACGTCGTCCTCTTCGTCGAGCAGCGGCAGCACGGGCGGCCAGAGCAGCAGTGGCACGACGTCCAGCGGGACGTCCGGGACATCGGGCGGACCGGGCTCGTGCACGCGCGAAGAGGAGCCGAACGACGACAAGGACGAGGCCGACGTCTTGTCCCCGTCGCGATGTGGCACGCTGTCGGGCCGCGACGACCGGGAGTTCCTGACCTTCAAGCTCAAGCCCGCCACGAAGTCGATGTCGATCAACTTCAAGGGGCGGATTCGGCTGCGCGTCGACGTGGCGGACGAGGAGACCACGGAGCTGACGCCGGACAACGCTGGCAAGGTGCCGTTCGTGATCGGCGCCGACTACCTCGTCGAGGTCCGCTCGCTGACCGACAGCAACGCCGACGTCCCTTGGGAGGTCGAGGTCGTCGAGAAGTGATCAGGTGAGCCGCCCGAGCGGCCCCAGATCGAGGTTCAGCTCTTCCGGTTCGAGACCGAAACGTGCAGCGAGGTCGTGCACGGTCTCTTCGAGGCGCATGAGCGCGAGGCCGATGCGCTCGATGTCGTCCGCCTCGAGCGTGTCGTTCTCCATGCGCCGGATCGCCTGACGCTCGAGCAGCTTCCGGAGGAACTCGACGAGCGCGAGCACGAGCTGCGCGACGGACTTCTGGACGTCCTCCGGATTGGCGCTCCAGCGAGGAAGGAGCTGAGCGCTCTTGCGCTCGACCTCGGCACGAAGCGACTCGATTTCTTGCAGCTGGAGCTCCGCGATCCTCGCCTTGGGCGCCGACGCCAGGCCGCCTCGGGGCTTCTTCGATGCGGGCTTCTTCGCAGAAGATGGCCTCTTCGACGTGGACGGCTTCTTCTTCGAGGCGTTCTTCGTCGCACGGCTCTTCTTCGGAGCGTCCTTCGTCGTCGCACCGCTCTTCTTCGGCATCGTCATGCGAGCTCCGCGAACGCCCACGGCGGCCACGGTCCAGTCGTCGTCAGGCTGATGCCGCGCGGAAGCTCCTTGCTCGAACGCGCGAGCGCGCTGCGCCAGCCGGAAACGTCGTCGCGCGCGACGAGATGATACACGGACGCGAAGTGCGCCCCGCGGTCATGGCGTACCGCTCGAGCCTCGCGCACGAAAGGACGTGTCGCGTCGGTCACGGAGGCGATCTCCGGTACCTGGTGGCGCGCGCGCCGCTCGACGAGCCAGCGCGTTCCCGGACCGCCCGTGATCGCGGACGCCGGCATTGCGGAGTCGCGTAGACCGCGGACACGAAGCGTGAACTGAACGGCGTCGCGCACGCGCTCGAACGCACGCGCGAGCGAGCCAGCGAGTGGACCGATGAGCGCCTGCAGCGCCGCACGATCGGCGGCCGTCGAACCGAACCGCAGCGGCAGCACGCTCGGTACCAACCTCGCGATCCGACGGATCACGCGGTCGTAGGCCACCAACGCAGCGGGCGTCGGCTCTCGCGGCTCGGCGAGCTCGACGACGACGTACGCTCCGCCGGCGCGCACGAGCGACAGCGGCCTTCTTGCGATTCCCTTGCCGAGCGCCGAGGCGCTCCGCGGCCTTCGATCGACGATGGCGTACAGATGCAGCGTCACGCGCGTTTCGTCCGCGGGCTCTTCGACGGTCTCGGTGGGGCAGCAACACGCGGGCCGAGCGCAGGCGCGCCGATCTTGCCTGCGATCGCCCCCGGGCCCGCCGATGGACGTGAGCGCGGAGCGTGCCGCGCGCGTCGGGCTGCTGCGTCCGGCGGTGCCCCGAGGATACGGTCGGCCGCGCACAGCACCGCAGAGAGGCGGAGGTACACGAGATCGATGTCGGCCACGCCGAGGACGAGATCTCCGGTGAGGACGATCCCCTTCGTCAGGACATGGTCGACGATGTCGAGGAGGGAGGCGTCGATCCCCTCGAGCACGGGCTCGGGCGCCGGCGCCTTGACGTTGGCGCGCTTTCGCCCGCTCATCTTCCCCCGATGAAGCTGTACGCCGGCCACGGACCGCTGAACGTGACATCGAAACCTTCGGCTGCGAGCTGCTCCGCAGTCTCGGCCACCGTGGCTTTCACGTCCTCGACCTTCGGCTGTGGGACGAGGAAGACCGCATCGAGGAGCACACGTCCGGAGAGCTCACGGTTCGGCGCCGCCCTTCGCTGCGCGCTCTTCACCATCTTGGCGAGCTGGTCGTACAGCGCGTCGACGCGCTCCGCCGCGCGCACGCCGGTGCTCTTGCGCTGATCGTCGAGCGCCTTTTTGCGGAGCAGGAAGTCCTTGCCGCTCGAGACCTTTCGCGAACGCGCCTCCTCCGCTGCTGCGCGCGCGGCGCGGGCCTCGTCGAACAGGATGCGCAGGCCCCATTCCTCGCAGCCGGCGATCCGCTCGACGACGCGATCGAGCGACTTCTTCATCTTGCGGACGTGATCGAGCGCTCGCTCGTCCGTCGAGAAGAGCGTGAAGAGCTTCATGGGAACGACGGTGCCGAGAGCCGCTGCGTGCTCGACGATCGCCTCGTGCTCGGAGGCGCGGGCGCCGACCCAGTCGATGTCGCGAAGCCTTGCGTCGATCGCGGCCGCCTCGTAGAGCGCGAGCGGAGCGCTCGCCACCATCAGCCAATACCCGTCACCCGCTTCCAGGACGCGCGGCTTGCTCGCGCCCTCGAGCCCTTTCGGCAGACGCCCGAGCTTCGGAGGACGTTCGCTGGCGATGACACAGTAAACGTACGTAGCGCTCGAGTCGCCGTTCATCCGGCCGGCAGCATAGCCCGTCTGTCGTTCATGTGGAGCCCGCGGCTCGCGTCTCGCGGCGCTCGAACCACGCATCACGCCAGGAACGGAGCTGCCGCGGTCCTCGCGGGCCCGGATAGACGGCGGGCGCACGGATCAGGCGATCGTTCCGCGCCGCGCGCGAGGCCAGCCGCTCGAGACGCTCGAGCTCGGGGCGCTCCATCTCCGCCACTTCGTTGCAGCGCGTGCAGCCAGGCTCGGTCACCGCATTCGCCACGACGGCGGCCAACGGGACACCGAGCCTCCGGAGCTCGCGCGCGAGGCGCTCCGTCTCGAGCCGCGGCAGCGCCGCCGCGCGCGTGACGATGACGAACGCACAGCGCGCGGGATCCTTCAGCAGCGCCGCAAGCGCCCTCAGGCGGCGCGCGAGCTGCGTCAGGTCGCTCGCGAGCTCTCCCAGGCCGACGACGCTCCGGTACTTGAGGATGATGCTCATGAGCGCATGCACCCACTCGAGCGCGCTCTCCGGCAGCGCAAGGAGTCGAAGCGTGTGCCCGGTGGGCGCCGTGTCGACGACGACGACGTCGTAGCGACGTTCCGGCGCGCGCGCGTCGCTTCCGAGAGCAACATCGACGGCCGTCTTCGGCGCCGCGTCGACGAGCGCATCGAGCAACGCCACGAGAGCGAGCAGCTCGTCGATCCCCGGCGGCGCGAGGTCGAGCAGGTCCTCGAGCACGGCACGGTCGAAGGTCGCGTCCATGCGACCGGTGAAGATCGACGCGAACAGCTCGTCGATCGCTGCCCGGTAGCGCTCGCGCTCGACCTGCCATGCGCGTGCGGCATCGAGCTCGCGCACGTCGAGATTGGGCCGCACGGCGCGCGTCTCGTCCGACACGTCGACATCGAGCGCGTCGCCGAGCGAATGCGCAGGGTCGGTCGACAGGAGGAGCACGCGCGCTCCAGGACGGGACTCGGCGATCTCGATCGCCGATGCCGCCGCGACGGTCGTCTTGCCGACGCCCCCTTTGCCGCCGAAGAGCGCGAGCCGGATCGAGGGCGCGATCGCGTTCGTGGCGGCGGGCGACGGCCGAGCGTTCGCCGCGACATCGAGCTGCGGAGCGCGTCTGGTTCTCCGCGTGGCTCGCGGAGCCGCGACGTCGAGATGCCTCACGCAGGAGGCGACGTCGAGGAGGGCCGCCGCGCCGCGGGGCTCCGTCGTTCGTGCCGGAACCTCGAGGATGGTGCGCTCTCCGAAGCTCTCCTCGATGCGCTTCCGCCATTCGTGCTCGGCGGCAGCACGTGGCGAGCAGAGCGCACAGTCGCGTTCGGGCGCCGACCACACACGGTTGACGACGATGACCCCGACGTCCACGCCGAGCTCATGGACGCCTCGCACGCCGTCCTCGGCCTCACGCACCGAGAGCTCCTCGGGGAGCGTCACCCACGTGAAGGAGGCTCGGGAGCGGAGCATCTCACGGAGCGTCGAGGCCTCCTGGTCGATCTCGGCGATCGCCTCGTCCGCGAAGTCTGGACGCCATGCGCCACCGAGGCTCGCCGCCAGGAAGCGGTGCTTGGCATGCATGTCGTCCAGCACCTGCGCCAGGCGCTTCAGCGTGTCCGGCATCTCGAGAAGTCGAAGCGTGTGCCCCGTCGGCGCCGTATCCACGACGACGTCGTCGAAGGGCCGCGTCCGCGAGAGCCGCAGCAACTCGACGAGCCCGACGAGCTCGTCGACGCCGGGAAACGACAGCGACAGAAAGCGATCGATGTCCTCCTCGTCGAGATACGTCCCGCGGTTGGCGATCGTCCGGATGGCCTCGTCCCGCTCACGGAGCCAACGGGTGAGCGCCCTGTCGGAATCGAGCTCGACCGCGAACAGGGCGCCACCGCGCACGGTCGCCATCCTCGCGATGGCGCGCACCGGCCGCGGCTCGGCGTCGAGCTCGAGGTCGAGCGCATCCGAGAGCGAGTGAGCGGGATCCGTCGACACGACCAGGACACGCGCGCCCAGGGCCGCCGCGCGCACCGCCGCCGCCGCTGCACAGGTCGTCTTCCCGACGCCGCCCTTTCCACCGAAAAAGGTGAACCGCGGACTGTTGCGCGTCACGAGTGGACGGTAGCACGCCCGCGCGCCACCGAACGGGAACGATGGGGCGCGCGGAGTCCGACGCGCTGCGGGCTTGCGCGTTCCGATAGACTCGCCGCCCCGGTGCAGCCCTCGCCGCGACGACGAAAGACGAGAGTTCGAGCGCTCGCGTGCGCGACTGTCCTCGCGATGGCGTTCTCTCGTCGTGAAGCGCTCGCCGAGGAATCGCAGCGCCCGGCTCACGTTCCGATCGATCTCGACTGGCGTGTCGACTTGGCTGGATGTCCGTCTCGAGACGGTGTGCTCGAACGAGTCCGCAAGCTCGTCGCGGCCGACGCGATCGACTCTCCTCGCATCCAAGCCCGAGCGGAGCTCACGCGAAACCACGGCGGGCGGCTCACCCTCGTCGTCCGCGTGGCATCGGGCGACGTCGAGGACACGCGCACGGCGACGTCCCGCTCGTGTGCAGCGCTCGGCGAGGCGGCGGCGATCATGCTCGCCACCGCGCTCGATGCGGCACGTGAGAGGCGTCTCTCCGAGGAACGCCTTGCGAACGAGGAGAACGACGCGCCGAAGACGACGACGCCGGAGCTCGAAGAGCGTACGCGGGAGGAACGCGCGTCGGGTCCCGCGAAGCGTCAGCGGACCACGCGCCCGCCACCACGGCGCTCGCCGATCATCGAGACGCCGGCGGTCGGTCTCGGAGCCGGCGCGCTCTTCGACTTCGGTACGTTGCCACGCCCCGCGTCCGGCCTCGAGCTCGCGGCGCATCTTCGTCTCCGTCGCTGGCGGCTCGGCGTCGCCGGCTCGCTCTGGCTGCCGCGGGACCAGTCGTTCGCCGCGAGAGGGCCGGGCGGAGCGCGGCTCGAGGTCCTCACGTTCGGCGGCTTCGCGTGCTGGACGCCGCTCGGCGAACGGTTCCGCCTGGGCACTTGCGCCGAGCTGGACGTCAGCAGGCTGGACATCGCCGGCTTCGGGATCCGGCGACCGTCGGTCGCGCGAGGGACCTGGCCGACCGTCCGGACCGGGATCCTCGGTGAGGCTCGCCTCTCCCGTTCGACCGCCCTCTTCGTCCGAGCCGACGCAGCGTTCGCCGTTGCGGTGCCGCGGATCGTCCTGACGACGGCGACCGACGAAATGGCTCTTCACGAGGTAGGGTCCCCCGCCCTTCATCTCACGATCGGAGGGTACGCCGACATTTTCTGATCTTTTTCCGACAAATCTCTCGCGAACGCGGAATGAAGCCGAAGATGCCCCTTCTCGCCCGTTCAGCCGGACCCGCTCCGCTCTGCATGGCGGAAGCGGAGCATCCTGCTGCGACGGGCACCGTGCCGACCTTCGAGCACATCTACACCGAGCAGTTCGACTACGTCTGGCGAACCGCTCGGCGTCTCGGCGTGAAGCCGGATGAGGCGGACGACGTCGTCCAGGAGATCTTCATCGCGGTCCACAACCTGCTGCCGCGATACGAGTCCGGAAACATCCGTGGCTGGCTCTACTCCATCGCCGTCCACACCGTGATGCACCACCATCGGAGCAGGCGGCGCACGCGAGACGAGGAGGCGAGCGACGAGCTCGACGCGGTGCCCGATCCGAGTGGCCTCGGGCCAGAGTCGTCCGCGGCGACCGGGGAGTCCATCCGGCTTCTCGAGCGCCTGCTGGATCGGCTCGACACGGAGAAGCGCGCCGTGCTCGTCCTCGCCGGGATCGAGCAGAAGTCGCTCGCGGAGATCGCGGTGATTCTGGATCTGAACATCAACACCGTGGCGTCGCGCCTGCGAACGGCGCGCGAGCAGATCCAGGAAGGTCTCGCCAGGCATCGAGCTCGCGAACGGTGGAGGACGGAATGAAAGACGACATCGCGAAGGAGCTCCTCGCACCGCTCGCCGACGAGTACGCCTCGACGGACGCCGACCGCGATCGCGTGCGCGCCAAGCTGCGCGATCGCGTCGGGCGCGCCGTCTTGCTCGGGAGCGCTTCGACCGCAACGTCGTGGGCGCCCTCACCCCGCGTGCTCGGCGCCGTCGTCGGCGTCGTCGGCATCGCGGGCATCGCAGCCGTCGCCGGCTTCGGGTCCCTCTCGACGCGCCCGGCGGTCACGTCCACATCCACGTCGACATCCACGTCGACATCCACGTCGACATCCACGTCGGTCGTGTCGATCACGCCCGGCTCCGCAGCCGAGCCCGCATCGACGCCCGTGGAGGCGCCGACGGTCGGCGTCGACGAGCTGCCATCCGTCGCCGCGTCAGCCCCGGCGCCGCGTCCGGTCGGTCGCCCGAACGACGATGACGATGACGCGCTCGTTCGGGAGACGCGCTTGATGGCCAGCGCAAACGAAGCTCGGAGCTCCGGGGATCTTCGGCGAGCGCTCGGGCTCTTCGAGCAGCATGCGCGCGAATTCCCACGCGGCGTCCTCGCCGACGAGCGCGTGGTGAGCAGGGTCGTCATCCTCTGCGAGCTCGGACGACGCGACGAGGCAACCCGCGAGGGGAAGCGCTTCCTCGAGACGCGCGCGCCGAGCCCGCTCACCCGACGCATCGAGTCGTCGTGCATCGGGCCTCACGCCGAAGGGTCATCCGTGGCCGGAGAAGACGGCACCCCGTGAACGGGCGCGCGAATCGTCCTCCGCGGATCACTTTCTTCGACGAAGCCTCTCTCGAACCGGACTGTACCCAGCGATGAACCTCCTTCGACTCGGCTCCGTGTTTGCTCTGCCGCTCGTCCTGAGCGCCGCGATGCTCGCGTGCGGTGACGATGACTCGCTCGGCGTGGATGCGCCGGACGGCGGCGCAGGCGAGGCGTCGACCGCCGACGGTGGCTCCCACGAGGGTGGCCCGGACGACTCCGGAGCGCCCGACACGGGCCCAAAGGACGGTGGGGCCGATGCGGACGCGGCTGCTCGAGCGCCCGGCGTCATCGACGACCTCACGGCGACGGCCGACACGCACGCGAAGGTGACGCTCACGTGGACCACGCCGGCGCCGCTCGCGGATGCCGGCGGCGCGATCTCGTCCTACGAGGTCAAATACTCCACGTCGCCGATCACGACCGAGGCCGAGTTCATCGCGGCAACGCCCGCTGCATACGTCGCGGCGAAGGTGGGCGCGACGCAGACGCTCGTGATGTCCGAGCTCACGCCGTCGACCACCTACCACTTCGCGCTCCGGGCCACCGATGACCTGGGCACGTTCGGCCCCGTCTCGAACGACGCGCCCGTGACGACGAAGTCGCGAGCAAGGCTCCTCATCACCGAGATCGCTCCCGCCAACACGGCCGCCGAGGGCGGCGATTTCATCGAGCTCGTCGCCATCGAGGCAGGCTCCGTTGCGGAGCTCGAGGTCCGCTTCGGCACGGCCGGAGGCAATGCGGACGTCTACACCTTCGGCGCGCTCGACGTGCAGGCCGGCGATCGCATCGTCGTGCATTTGACCGGATTGCCCGGGCCCGCTGGGTTCGCTCAAGAGGACGTGACGAAGGACAAGACCTCGTCGACGGCCGCCAGCGCGTCCGCGGAGGCGTTCGACGTCTACGTGGCGAGCGCCGACCTCCCCGCGGAGGCTTCGGTCGTTCTCGTCAACGACGGCTACGACCCGACCGGCAACGTGATCGTCCGTGATGCCATGGCCTACGCGAATCGCTCTGCCGACGATCCCGCCGTGCTCGGCTCGCTGGCCGGCATCGGGCCGGCCTTTGGACAGGGCGAGTGGTCGTTCACGCCCGAGGCCCTCGAGAGCGGCGAGGACTGCGCTCTCTTGCTCGAGCTCGTCAACTCGTCCGGGGACGCGGCCCCGCCGTGCGGCGGCTATCCGGGGTACCTCGCTCCCGGGAAGTCGATCCAACGAAACGGCACGGTCGACACCAATTCTTCTGCCGACTTCTTCGTTGCGCCACAGACACGAGCGGCCGCGAACCGTCCGTTCTGTCCTCCCGAGAGCGCAAAGCTGGCGCTCACCGAGGTCAACCCGAGGGCGGGCCTCCTCGAGCTGAACGTCGTCCAGGGCGGCAACGTTCGGGGCTTCGACCTCCGGACGAACCCCGCGACCGCAACCGGCGCAAGCAGCGGCGGCGAGCTGATCTCGCTCCCCGATCTCTGCGCCGCGACGGGCGACACGATCGTCGTTCATCTCGGCAGCGCGGCCGGACCGAGCGAGACCTCGGCCAAGAACGAACATCCGGCGGCGACGCACCCGACGCACTACGACGGCGCTTGGGACGTCGCGACCAGCCACACACTTCCGTTCGCGACGACGGTCGTGGTCGGGATCCGGAACCCGGCGAACGTCTTCGTCGAAGCCGCGGCGTTCTCCGATCGGACGACCGCGCCGCCGGCCGCGTACGAGCCTGCGCTGGCCTTCGTCCAGGAGCTCGGTCTGTGGCTCCCGGCGAACTGTGGGGGTCAGCCGTGCAGCATCGCGACGACGCCGAGCGCACGCAACGTCGCCGCCGACTGGGCGTCCGTCGGCATGACGGCGGCGACGAGCGTGAGGCGCTCGGGCGCGACGGCACCTGCCGAGGCGAGCAGCTGGTCGGTCGAAGCGTCGAGCTTCGGGCAGTGACATGTCCACGCAGGAACGATTCTCTCCGAGCGACGCCCGATGACACGTCCTGCCGAGTGGCTCTCCGCTGTCGCCGTGATGTTCGTCGTCGCGGCATCGGCGTGCGCCAACAGCTTCGACATGTCGATCGGCGCCGACTGCGCCACGGGCTTCTGCGAGGACCAGCTCGGATTCACGTCGCCGGACGGCGGCGGCGACGCGTCTGGGCCCGAGCGGGTGCTCGCGTGCATCGGAACGGTCTGCCCACCGCCGTACGCGACGTGCGGCGATGCCCCCACGGCCCTCTGCACGACGAACCTGAGCAACGACTCCGAGAACTGCGGAGCGTGCGGGCTCTCCTGTGGTGGCATCGAGCTCGAGCGGCTTCGACTGCGCTCACGGTGCTCGAATGGCGCCTGCGAGCTCGAATGCATCTTCGACCCGGGCTCGAATTCGCTGTTCCGCGACTGCAACGACACCGTGGACGATGGCTGTGAGGTCGACATCTTCAAGGATCCCGAGAACTGCGGCGCGTGCGGGCATGCTTGCACGCCGGGCACGCGCTGCGAAAAGGGGGCATGCGGCTGTCCGCTCGGGAAGCTCGACTGCAACGGCGAATGCATCGATCCACGGTGGGACGACGACAACTGCAAGGCATGCGGGAACGCGTGCACGGCCCCCGACGACGGCTGCACGGAGATGCCGCCCAATACGAGGTATGGCTGCGTCGAGGGCGCGTGCGGCGGTTTGAAGTGCAAGTCGATGTTCGGAGACTGCGATGGAGACGTGCCCCAGCTCGAGTGCAGCTCGAACGGCTGCGAGGCGTCGCTGCTCGACCCGAACCATTGCGGCGCGTGCGGGGTGAAGTGTGGCCCCCAGCAGGAGTGCGCGCTGAATGCGCTGCGTGAGCCGGGCTGCCGGGACGTCTGTTCGTACCTCGGGCTCGTTCGTTGTGGCGATCTCTGCGTCGACCTCGCGACCGACCCTGAAAACTGCGGGGTTTGCGAGGTCCAATGCGCCGGCAAGCACCGGAACGAGCTCGGCGTGTGCCAGGGCGGCGTGTGCAAGACCGAGTGTGTGCCCGGCTTCGGGGACTGCAACGAGGACCCCATGGACGGCTGCGAGATCGATCTGAGGACCCATCCCGCGAACTGCGGGGCGTGCGGAGCTGCATGCGACGAGCGCGCAGGACAGCCTTGCATCGACGGCAAGTGCCTGATGGTCGAGTGCGACGGCGGAGTGGAGGCGAGGTGATGCCGGCCAACAGCCAGAGGGGCGATCATTCCGTGCATCGGCTCTGGGCACGCGGAACGGTGCTCGTGTCGGCGAGCGCGGTCGGCGCGCTGGTGACGGTGATCGTGAGCTGCGCGACGAACGCCGCCACGGATCCGCCTGCGAACGACGCGTCCTCCGCCGTTCCGGACACCGATGGCGGACCGGCAAACAGCGATCCGCCGGACGCCGGATGTGATGCCTCCCACCCCGGCTGCACCACCGAGGTCGTGCCCTGCGAGACCGTCTCGTGGTGCTTGTCACCCTCGCCGGCGGACCCGCACCTCGCGCTCACGGCCGTCTGGGGCTCGAGCGCAACGGATGTGTGGGCCGTTGGTGGAGGTGGAACGATCGTCCATCACGACGGAGCCGCATGGGTCGTGACTCCATCCGGCCAGCCGCAGACGTTCTACGCCGTCTGGGGCAGCGGTCCGAGAGACGTCTGGATCGCCAGCACCGCCGAGCTGCTCCTCCACACGAGCGGCTTCGCGGAAGGAACGGCGTCCTGGGAGAACGCCCCGTTCTCGACGCACTCCACTGCACCGGCAAACCCTGCAAGTCGTCAGGTCTTCGCGATCTGGGGGACCTCCTTGAACAACGTGCGGATCGCGGGGCCGAGCCGCGTCCGCACCGTGGAGACCCCCACGTTCCAGTACACGGGGCCGAGCAACCACGCGGCAAAGTCGAGGTCGGCTGACGGCGGCGTGCTGTGGCGCGTGTTGCCCGGCGACGAACGGACGATCCGGGCGATCTGGGGCGGCGCTGCTGATGACGTGTGGATGGTCGGCGATCGTGGAATGACGCTCCACGGAACACCGTATCTCGGTGAGCTGCCGAATCCCGCTCTCCGGGTCATTCCCGGAGCCTGCGATCGCGGCTGCTTCGACGGGTGCACCGCGTGCGCGATCGCGAGCGACGAGCTCGCGTGGTCGACCGTCGACAGTCGGACCATCCAGGATCTCGAAGCCGTCTGGGGCAGCTCCGCCGACGACGTCTGGGCCGTCGGCGCGCGAGGAACGATCGTGCGCATGAAGAAGGGCCAGGACCTATGGCTGGCGGTCGAGTCCCCGACGACCGAGCACCTGCGCGCCGTCTGGGGCAGCGGGCCCGACGACGTGTGGATCGCCGGAGACGAGGGCACGATCCTCCATTACGACGGACAGAACGTTTCGCCCGCGAGCGTGCAGCTCCCGCTCGGACCGCGGCCAGCGCTCCGGGGCATGTGGGGAAGCGGCGCGAACGACATCTGGGTCGTCGGCGATCGCGGCACCATCCTGCACTACACGGGGCCGAAGCCCGGCACCACGAACGAAGCAGGTGGCTCGTGAAAGGATCTCTGGACGCCCGGAAGACGGCGCTCGTGGCGGGGGCGATGATCGCGACCGCGCTCTGCGCTTCGCTCGGGGCTTGCTCGGACGGTGGATACTCCACGAGCGGTCCCGACGACGATGCTGGCAGCGTGATCCCGCCGAGCGACGGCGCGACAGCGGACGGTGAAGGCGCCGGAGATGCTGGCTTGGACGTCGCCGACGGAGCACTGCCGCTGTGCTCCGTCGACGGGTTCTGTCACACGAGCCTCCCGAAGGGAGCGGATCTCCACTCCGTCTGGGGTGACGGTGAAGGTGCGGTCTGGGCAGTGAGCACGTCGGGTGACGTCCTGCGCTGGGACGGGACCGAGTGGAAGATCGTTCACCAGGTCGGCGGCGCCGCGTACGCGATATGGGGAAGCGGACCGACCGACATCTGGATCGGCACTGCGAACGGTCTCGTTCGCGGGCATGGCCCGAGCGCGAGCGCGATCACGTTCGAGCCGGTGGACGCGCCGGGCGACCCGTCGATCCGGATCACGGCCATCTGGGGCACTGGACCGGACGATGTCTGGGCGGTCGGGGGCATCGAGGTCTGGGATCCGTCGCCGACGAGCGCGAAGGGCCGGGTGCTGCACCTCACGCGTCCCGACCCCGGCGCGGAGCGCGTATGGACCTCGGAAGAAGAGCTCGTGTCCAAGCAGCTCGCCTTCCGCAGCGTGTGGGGGAGCGAAGCGACGGGCGTCTGGATCGACGGGGTGCGCCTCGAAGAGGAGCCGATGCAGACGCCCGCGCTGCACGTTCACGTTCTGCGCCGACCGAAGGCGGCCGACGGGTGGACGTCGATCGACCTCCCACGCGACCCGGAGGACGCGGCCCGCCCCTACGCGATGCAGCTCTTCGCCGCGAGCACCATCGCCGACACCTCTGTCTGGCTCATAGGAATGACCGGCTTGCCGAAGCGCGGGTCGTGGCTGGGCGCGAGCACCGACGACGGTCAGACCTTCTCCTGGACCTTCGAGAGTCGGAGCTTCTGGGATCGCACGCCGTTCGCCTACTGGGCCATCGCCGCAAACGACGTATGGGCCGTCGGCGAGGCCGGGCTGGTGAATCACTGGGACGGAAGCACCTGGAAGCAAGCGGTCATCCGCACGGGCAGCGTCCCGATCGCGAAGCACCTCCGCGCCGTCTGGGGCAAGAACAGCGACGACTTCTGGGTCGTGGGCGAAGAGATCGCCCTTCACCGCACGAGCGCAGCCAAGTGAGCCACCGTCGATGAAGCTCGTTCCCAGGTTCCTCGCTCTTGCGTTCCTCGCGACGACGGCGATGCTCGCGTGCTCGAGCCGTACCGGGTTTCGAGAAGACGATCGACGCCTCGACCTGGTGGACGCCGGTGAGGTCGACGGGGCGCCGCCGGTTTGTGGAGTTCATTGCTCACGTGACCTCAAGCAGGTGCTCGACGGGTGCGAGGGCGCCGAGACGGTGATCGCGACGTGCAATCCGGACCAGGGCTGCGGCGACGGCCGCTGCGTCGACGCCTGCACGGCGGCCGTGCTGACGAAGGGCTCCGCAGGTTGCGACTTCTGGACCGTCGGGCCGACCGACGAGAAGTTCCCCGGCGGCTGCCTCGCCGTCCTCGTCGCGAACACGTGGGACCGCGAGGTGAGCATCCGAGCGGGATTCGGAGCAGAGGCGCTCGACATCTCGAAGTCGACGTATCTCGTCGAGCGTCGAGCCGACACCGCCGTTCACACGCCGCTCGAGGGGCCGCTCGCTCCAGGACAGGTGGCTGTCGTGTTCCTGGCTCACAACCCGGCGCTCGTCAGTCCGGAGCTGGGCAGCGCCTGCCCGGCGGGTGTCACGCCTGCGGTCCCCGCCGTCATCCCGCGTCACGGGACGACACGAAACCAGGCCTTCCACATCGCGACCGATGCGCCGGTGTCTGCCTATTCGATTGCGCCCTACGGCGGTGCCCCTTCGTATCATCCAGCGGCAACGCTGCTCCTGCCATCGTCGTCGTGGACCACGAGCCAGCTCGCGGTTCAGCCGTTCGCGTTCTCACTCAACAACCACGCCACCACCACGCGAAGGACACTTCAGATCGTCGCCGCCGAGGACGACACCGAAGTCACGATCCGGCCGACCAGCAAGATTCTCCGTTCTGGGGAGGTCGAGGGAACCGAAGCGGACACGATCAAGACGTGGACCCTCGCGAAAGGTGAGGTGCTGCAGCTCGTGCAGGTGCAGTCGTTGACCGGCAGCCCGGTCGCTTCGACGAAACCGGTCGCCCTGTTCGGCGGATCGGAGCTCATCTACATGCCTGAGGAGGTCTCGGCGGGCGACTGGCTCCAGCAGCAAATCCCTCCGCTCTCGCACTGGGGTACGGAATACGCGGTCGTCCCCTACCTGTCTCGCATCGAGAGCCTCTCGGGAGAGACGCGCGAGCCGGTCCCGTATTCGATCGTCGCCGCGGCCGAAGGGACCGTGCTCAGCTACGAGCCCTCTCGACCGCGCAATGCCCCGGAGGTGCTCGGCGCCGGCGAGTCGGCCGACTTCGTCACGGACGAGGTCTTCCTCGTGAAAAGCCAGGACGCAACACATCCCTTTCATGTGAGCGTCTACATGACGGGCGGCAACAACGGCGCCGGGACGGGCGCGGTCACACTGGGCGACCCCGACTGGGTCAACGTCCCGCCGGCGGGCCAATACCTCGACCGGTACGTCTTCTTCACCGACTACACCTATCCCGAGACGTCGCTCACCCTCGTCCGCAAGAAGACGCCGAACGGCTTCATGCCCGTCGAGCTCGAGTGCGCCGGCGAGATCGGCGAGTGGAAACCGATCGGCGCCAAATACGAATACGCCTGGGTCAGGCTCACGCGAGGCTTCGTCGGCCAGACGTTCGCGAACGGCACGTGCAGCTATGGCCGCCAGGAGGCGCACAGCAGGGGCCCGTTCGCGATCACCGTCTGGGGCATCGGCGCGTGGGCCAGCTACGGCTACGTCGGTGGCACCGGCCTTCGTCCGATCAACGACCTTCCGCCACCGGTGCTGAAATAGCGCGCCTGCACTCGCAGCTCGACCACAGCTCGCCCCCGCGCGGAGCTCATCTGCAGGCTCGAGCGTGCGAGCCCTTGCCGCCTCCACGACGGTCGGGCGATGCTGAAGAGCGGTGAAGTCACCACGTATCCACCGTCTTCTGGCCTTCGCCCGCGAGCTTCAGCAGGCCTCGACATTCGGGGACCTCGTGCTCGCGACGCGCGCCGAGGTCGCAAGAGAGGTCGGCTACGCGCACGCGTGGCTCTACGTCGCGACGGACGAAACGGCCACGGAGATGCGCCTCGTCGACGTCGCCGGCTCGCGCGGCGCGGACGTGTGGTCGGTCGCGCGGCGGCTCGTCGTGGCCGGCGACGCGATGCTCGAAGAGATCCTGCGCAGCGACGGCCCAGTCGTCGTCGCGGACGCACGCACGGATCCACGCACGGACAAGAAGATCGTCGAACAACTGGGCAGCCGTACGATCGTGAACGTGCCGATGCGGCTCTTGGACCGGCCGATGGGCGCGATCGGGACGGGAACGTTCGGCGACGAAGGATGTGCACCTCCGACGGACGACCAGCTCGAATACCTGATCGGGATGGCGAGCCAGCTCTGCGTCGCGGCGAGCCGCATCCGCTTGCTGCAGGAGCGCCTGGACACGGAGGCACGTCATGCGACCGTGCTCCAGGCAGCGCTCGACGCGATCGTCGTCATCGATCACGAGGGGAGAATCGGGGAGTTCAATCCCGCAGCGGAGGCGATGTTCGGATACACGCGGGCAGAGGTGCTCGGAGAAGCCCTCGTCGACATCGTCGTGCCGGAGGCCTTTCGCGAGCGTCACATCCGAGGCATCGAGCGGCATCTCCGCACGGGCGAGATGACCAGGCTCGGACGGCGCGTCGAGGTGACCGCGCGCCGCCGGGACGGCGCCGAGTTCCCCGCGGAGCTCGCCGTCGTGCGCATGCCGGCAGAGGGCCCACCTCGCTTCATCGGGTTCATCCGCGACATCACCGAACGCCAACGCGCGCAGGAGGCGGAGGCGCTGCGCCGTGAGAAGGAGGCCGCGGATGCTGCGAACGCGGAGCTCGAGTCCTTCAGCTACTCGGTCGCGCACGACCTGCGTGCGCCGCTCCGTACGATGAGCGGGTTCGCCGGCCTTCTCAAGGAGCATTCCACCGGACTCGACGACGACGCGAAGAGCTATCTCGATCGCATCATGTCCGGAGCGAGCCGGATGGGGGTGCTCATCGACGCGTTTCTCATGCTTGCGCGGGTGGTCCGCACGGAGCTCCACCGCGAGCTCGTCGACCTGGCCGAAGTGGCAACGGCGGCGCTCGCTCAGCTCCAGGCCGCGGATGCCCAGCGCGAGGTCGAGGTCGTCATCGAACGGGCGATGCCGCCCGTCTGGGGGGATGCCGCGCTGCTGCGCGTCCTGATGGGAAACCTTCTCGCAAACGCGTGGAAGTTCACTGGCCGCACCGAAGGCGCTCGGATCGAGGTCGGTCACCAGCCGGGAACGGACGGCGTCGTCTACTTCGTTCGCGACAACGGGGTCGGGTTCGACATGACGCACGTGGGCAAGCTGTTCCTCCCGTTCGAACGGCTGCACGGTCCGCGCGAGTTCGAAGGCACCGGCATCGGCCTCGCGACCGCGGCTCGCGTCGTCCGGCGCCATGGCGGACGCCTCTGGGCAGAGGGGAAGGTCGACGGGGGCGCGACGTTCTACTTCACGCTCGCACAGCCGCCGCGCCCGTCGCTGACGCCCACGTGATCACCCGATCCGGCGATCGCTCAGTGCGCCGGTGCCCCGTGCCCGTCCGGGGACTTCGCGTCCTCGTGATGGATATTCGCGGGCCGCGCCGGCAGGGGACGCACGCTCTGGATGATCTTGATCGCCTCCTCGACCGTGTAGAGCTCCTCGTCGACGGTGTGCTCGAGGCGGTTCACGCGCTGGGTGAGGACGGTCACCTCCTTCGCCTGGCGAGCGGAGGAGTCGGCGGCTGCGCGCTCCGCTTGTTGCTGGCGTTCCTCGACGGCGGCGACCGACTGCACCGTCTTCGCGAGCGTGCTCGCCTGCTGATCGAGACGGTGGCGCGTGTCTTCGAGCTGCGCTTGCATGTCGTTCTGCTGCGAGTGCAGTGACTTCACCTCGACCGACATCGCGGCGACGGGCGCCCTGGCCTGTTGCTCCTCGCGTCGGAGTCCGAACAGACCTCCCGCGAGCGCGGCGTTCGAGATGATGATGGCGCCGACGAGCCACCGCGGTGCCTTCGGTCGAGACCGCACCGGCGGAGCCGGCGGCTCCGCCTCGTCATCGACGGACCGATCCGTACTCGGCGCGGACGCAGAGCTCGACGGAACGACGAGAGCGGTCTGGCTCACGGCGAGCGCCGTAGCCGGGATGGCCTCCACGGCCAACATCGGGGTCGACGTCGGCAATGCCGCCGCGCTCTCGTCGAAGACGGGCGTCTCGTCCGAGTAGCTCGTCGCGAGTGCCTGGTCGTCAGCGAAGATCGACGGGTCAGGTAGCGCGGGGGGGGCGGGCCTGACGGGTGGACGGAGCGACAGGAGCTCGACCTCCCCCTCCGAAACGAGCTCGGCCTCCGGCTCCGAACCAGACCCGTTCTCGGACGCCGTCGCGACGTCGGCGGCCACGGGCGCAAGCGACGGGGCGCACGCTTCGTGGAACGAGGTGCTCACGACCTCCGCAGCCGCTTCGAGCGCTTCGATAGGCGGGGCGTCTGCCTCGGACGTGTCCGTCGGCACATCGGAGGTAGGCGCCTCTTCCGCAGGCGCGCCCGGCACGTGGATGTACTCGGCGATCTGTTTCGCGAGGCTGCTCGGGAAGCCCAGCTCTGCCGTCAGGATCTTGCCGTCGGCGAGAGGCCCATTGTCCTCGCGCCACGCGACGATGTCCTCCGCACGGAGCTTTCCGAGCTCGGGAAACTTCTTGGTCAACTCTGCAATCGATGCGGTGTTCACGTCGAACATGGCGATACCTGCATGGGTCGTTAGGCAGCCCGGGGCCCTCCCCTGTGAACGGAAGGAGCTGCCTGGACTTGAGTCGATCCGCGGCAAAAGCGCGGTCGCCTCCGCGCGACCCGCGGACACGACAGCGTGGTCGCCCCCGCGCGACCCGCGGACACGACAGCGTGGTCGCCCCCGCGCGACCCGCGGACAAGACAGCGTGGTCGCCCCCGCGCGCCCCGCGGGCCTGAACAGCGTGGTCGCCTCCGCGCGACCCGCGGACAAGACAGCGTGGTCGCCCCCGCGCGACCCGCGGACACGACAGCGTGGGCGCCTCCGCGCGACCCGCGGAGAACAACAAGCGTGGTCGTCAGTCGCCGTCGAGGTCGTGACCGAGAGCCGCGTCCACGCTCTCGATCGTGAACTTCCGCCCCTCGCCCGTCTGCGGCCCGTCGTCCGCAGGCGTTTCCCCGCGAGCCGCCTGCTGCCGCGCACGCACCTCGCGCATCCCGGCGAGCACCTGCTCCTCGATCCGGGCGAACTCGTCGTCGGTGATCTCGCCGAGCTCGAGCTTCATCTGCGCAGCGAGCAGCTCTTCGCGCAGTGCGGACTCATCGTACATCTCGGCCTCGACCGCCTCGGCGAGCCGCGTGAGCACGAACTTCACGCCCGAGATGATGAGCGAGTCGACGATCAACATGGCAACCGACGGCGCGGGCACGCCCCCACGACGAGACGCGACAATCCAATCATGCGCGGCTCGAAAACGCCACGCGCCGGCCGCGGCAAGCCTTCCGATCGGCTGGGCTTTGCCGGAGGCCGCTGATTTCGACCCGCCACGGTCGTGCTTGTTCACAGCGCATGCGGTACATGAGGACGTCGATGCACATGCACGACGGTCCGCCCGGTCATCAGGGTCCGCCTCCCTACCGCCCAGCCCCGTACGTGCCCCAGCCGCCCCCTCATGGCCATGGCGGCGCGCCGTACGGACAACGTCCCGAGCAGGACGATGCCGCGAGCTTCGCGCCGACGGTCCTCGTCAATGCCGCATGTATCGGGCTCGTCATCGTCGCGGTCCTGATGTTCTTGCTCATGGCGCGACTTCTGCTCGCCGCGAGCAGCAGTACCGGCGGCCTTGCCCTCATCGCGCTCGGTCACGGCGTCCTGGGTGTGGCGGCGATCGCAGGCGCAGCCGGCGTTCGATCCGGTCGTCTCGCGCTCGCGATCGTCGGACTCGTGGCCTGTCCCCTCGCGGGGCTCGCATCGCTCTTCGCATTGCTCACCGGCTCCATCGCGGGGCTCGCTGGCGGCGTGCTTTCGCTGGTAACGCTCGTCGTCGTCGTGCTTTCGCTCGGTGACGTCGCGCGCATGCGGGCTGCCCGCGAAGCGCTCGACGGCACCATGCCCACCGAGCTCGCTCCACCAAGCGGACCGCTCTCCACCGACCTTCCTCGCGTGAAGCCGAGGCGCTGGCCCGTGCTCGTGGCGCTCGGTGCGATCGTCGCCGTCGGCGGCGTCGGGACGGCGCTCGGCCTTCGCTTCACGGCGCGCGCGGAGCGAGAGAAGGAGCGTGCCTCGTTCCATTCGCTCGAAGAATGCCTTCTCGGCGGAGCACCAAGCGCCGGGATGCCACCGAGCGTCGCGTACCGCCGCATGGAGCTGAAGCTCGCTGTGGCGCCGCCGTCGACGAACCCGTGGCCCGCCCGCTGCGCCTCCCACGCGCATGCGCTGCACGAGTCGAAGCGACGCTCGGGCGCGGCGAACGAGGACGTCCGCGACACGGCATTCCTTGCAGAGCGGCTCGGCAAGCTCCTCGCCGATCCGCGCGGCGCATCCGTCTATGCGTCGATCGACGAGCTCTGGGCGTCCGCGGCTGGAGAAGGCGACGAGAGCGCCGTCGCCGAAGCCGGGTCGCCGAGAACGGAGCCGTCTTGGCTCGACATCGACGCGCTCGCCCATATCGCTCCGTTCTCGACGACGCGGCTTCCGCTCGCGAGCCTTCGCTCGGACCGCGTTGCCGGCCCGGCGTTCCACGTGTTGGTCGACGGAGCACGCCAGCGCCGCGACGGACGCCTTTGCACGCTCAACGGCGACACCTTCCGGTGCACCGCACTGCCTTCCCCGCTCGACGAGACCTCGCTCACGCTGCTCGGCGGCGCCGATGGTGATGCTGCGCCGCTGCTGTTCGCGAACGGCGGGCAGGCCGGGATCTTCCGCGCCTCGGGCGAGAGGATCGCGGAGATGCCGAGCTACGGCGGCTTCGCGCGCGGCGATCGGTCCGTCGCAGTCGTCGGGTACGACCGCAAAGCGTCGAAGTTCGTCGTCGAGCGCGTCGAGGCGGAAGGCACATCGAAGCGCGCGCCCTTCAAGCTCGAAGGCGTCGACGACGATCGCCAAGTCGCGCTCCTCGACGACAACCTCGTGTGGGCGACGAACGCAGGCGCGCTCTCGACCGCGCGCCTGCTGCCGTCCGGCGCTCCGCTCGGCGCGGTCGTCGAGCTCGGCACGCTCGACGGGCTCGGCAGCATCGATTCGTTCGAAGGATGCCGCAGCCGCGACGCGTTCTTCCTCCTCGTCAACGGAACGAGCGGTGCCGCGATCGCCTTCGACACGGGCGATCGGTGGTCGCCGCTCGTCCCCGCCGGCGATGGGATGTTCTATTGCTCGGGGAAAGAGGCGTTCCTTCTCCAGCAGCGCGTTCGCTCGGGCGGCACCGGGGCGGTCTCTCTCGAGCGCTGCACGGCCGCCGGCTGCCAACGACACGGCGTCGATCTCGACGACGTCTTCCAGCAGAACGTCGAGCTGTTGCCGAAATACGCGCCGCTCGCGCTCCCGCTCGACGGCAAGCTCCTCTTGGTATGGCGCGCCGGCCAACGCGGCGGCGTCCGCATGCGCCTCGCGCCGATCGAACACATCGCGGCGGCGGACGACGTCGTCGTGTTCGACGACCGCATCCAGGACGGACAGGTATCCGAACGCAGCAACGTCCTCGAGATTCGCGGCTGGTCGCGCGAGGGGCGCGCGGTGGTCTTCCTCTCCACGACGTCGGGCGTGTGGGCCCTCGGTATCGACGGTGACGGAAAGGTCACGCCGATCGCGACGACGTATCCGACGAATCCGACATGGTGAGCGTCAGGCGCGCTCGAGCTTTAGCCGGATGTTGACGAAGTTGTAGGGCGGCCACGGCCCCGTGTACTTGAACGTCAACTTGTCGAGCTTCGCGCCGATCTGTTTCACGACCGCGTCGAAGTCGACCTCCCTGTCGCGTCGGACGAGGAAGGCCGCGTTCATGATCATGCGGTCGCCGATGGGTCGGTTCGCGCGCGAGGCCACGGACACGGGGCGGAGCGCGTCGAAGATCTCGTGGACGTATCGCTCCGAGCGCGCCTGGAGGGCGCCGTCGACGAGTCGCCCATATTGCATGCGCGCGAAATACGTCGACCCCTTCTGCGAGGTGATCTCGGTCTTGAGGCGCCGGATGTCCTCGTTCTCCGTCTCGAGCTCCTTGACGATCAGATCGCGATCCCAGAGGACCTTGAGGCCGAACTCGAGCTTGTCCTCCATCTTCACGAGCACGTCCTTGAACGCGTCGTAGGCGGATCGCAGAAGCTCGTGGATGTCGTCGCGCGTCTTGAACACCGTGCCGAACGACATCGGAATGACGGTGTGATCGCGCATGACCGTCTCGTTCACGCGTTCGTGAGCGAGCACGTTCGCGCGCGTCGGCTCGTGCACCGCGATCGGCGTGTCCGAGACGACGGCAGCGATGTCCTTGTAGTTGACGGTGTGGACCTCGGCAGCCTCGACGCCGATCCCGAGCGGGCCGAAGTTGAGCGGCTTGTCCGCGTGGATCACGCAGTAGACGTACTTCCCACGCGTTCCTTCGAGCGCGACGGGCTCCGGCGCAAGCGCACGGACGGCGACGGGCGAGATCGCATCACGCGCCTCGGGAGCGCTCGGTGGCAGGCGCTGGACGCGCGGCGGCGGCGTATCGCGCCGCGCTCGCTTGTCGGTCTCCTTCGAAAGCACGCGCTCGGAGCCCCTCGCCTCCGGGACCTTCCGGCCGCCGGCCACCGCCTTCGATCGGTCGGCACGCCTCGGCGCCTTGGCAGCCGGCTTCGCTGCCTTCGTATTCACACGCGCGCTCTTCCCGCTGGCCTTCGCTGTCGAAGGCTTCGACTTCACGTTCGCGAGGGGGCGGGGCGTCTTCGGTCCCTTGCCTCCCTTCGCCTTCGCCTTCGCTTTTGCAGCGCCTCGCTTGGCGGCACTCATCGATCACTTGCCTTTCTGCTTCTTCGTCTCCCGTGATGCCGACTTCGGAGGAGCATCTTCGAGGAGGTGCTCGCGGATCTTCGCGAGCAGGTTCTCGGGTAGACACGGCTTCGCGACGAAGTCGTCGCATCCAGCATCGAGCGCCTTCTTGGCGTGCGCAGGTTCGGCATGCCCCGTGAGCGCGATGACGCGGATGTGTTTCGTTGCGGGGTCGGCCTTGATCCTGCGCGTCGCTTCCCAGCCGTCCATCACGGGGAGCGAGAGGTCCATCACGATCACGTGAGGCCGGAGCTGCTGCGTTCGCTCGACGGCTTCGAGGCCGTTGACCGCCTCGGCGACTCGAAAGCCTCTGAACTGGAGGTACTCCACGTACATGGCACGGTTGTCCTCGAAGTCGTCGACGACGAGGACGAGCGCGCTTCCGTTCGTCCCAGCCTTGGCTTTCGTCCTGGCGAGAACGGGGCTTGCGCCGCTCCTGCCGGCTCGCGCCGCTGTCTTCTTGGTCATCGCCCCCCTCCCTTCGAGCCCGAAGCGACGCTCGTCGGTAGGAGGAGCGTGAACGTCGAGCCCGCATCGACCTTGCTGGCGAGCCGGATGTTGCCGCCGAGCACGTGTGCCAGGCGGCGGCAGATCGCGAGGCCCAAGCCGGTTCCACCGTACTGGCGCGTCGGCGAGTTGTCGACCTGGCGGAAGTCCTGGAAGACGGTCTCCTGATCCTTCTCGGCGATTCCAATCCCGGTATCCGCTACGGAGATCGAGATCTCCTCGCGACGCTTGTTCCGCTGCACGGACACGGTGACCGATCCCTGCGGCGTGAACTTCAACGCGTTGGAGATCAGATTCATGATGATCTGCTTCACCTTCGCGCGGTCCGTCCGCAACATCGGGACGTTCTTCTTGATCTCGAAGCGAACATCGAGCTTCGAGCGCGCGATCAACGGTTCGAGCTCCGCGAGCACCTCGTTCACGAGGTCGGCGGCAGCGAACCGCGTCAGGTTGAGCGGCATCTTCCCGGCTTCGATGCGCGCGATGTCGAGGATGTCGTTGATGATCGTCAGCAGGTGGCGCCCGTTGGAGTCGATGCGCGAGAGCTGACGGACGATTGCGGGCGGAAGCGGACCGCTGACGCCCTGCAACATCATGCTCGTGTATCCGAGGATCGCGTTGAGCGGCGTCCGGAACTCGTGAGACATGTTCGCGAGGAACTGGGACTTGGCGCTCGACGCCGCCTCGAGCTCGATGGCCTGACGCTGGAGCAGCTCATTCTGCCTCACGAGCTCGGCGGTCGCGTCACGCACCTTTCCCTCGAGGAGGCTCGAAGCCCTCTTGAGCTCCTCGTAGAGCGCGTTCTTCTCCATCTGCTCGGTGAGATCGTGGAGGATCGTGACGAGCGCGGTGACTTCGCCGTGCTCCGAGACGACCTTTCCGCTGATGGCCTCGACCGGCACGGGCACCGCGGTCTTCGGATCCAAGAGCCCGAGCTCGCCGCGGAAACGGCCGCCGGGCTCGAGGAAGAACAAATTCGCGACGTGCGACGAGAAGTGCGCGTCGTTCGCGCGGACACGGAGGATCTCCTCGATCGGCGCATCCGGGCTCGCCGTGAAGAGCCGCTCGGCCGGCGCGTTCGTCATGATCATCCCGCCGTTCGCATCGGTGACGATGATCGGGTCGACGACCGAGTCGATGATGAGGTCGAGCCGATCGCGTTCGGCGCGCACCTCCGTCTCCGCGATGCGGAGCCTCCGGTAGTTCTCCTCGATTTCCTGAGCTGCCAGCTGCAGGTCGGTGACGTTGCGGAGCACGGAGACGATGCCCATCCCGTCCGGCGTCGAGATGGGCGCGCTCATCAGCTCGAAGAGGCGATCCGATCCGTCGTTCGGGTCGACGAGCGGCAGCTCGCGGCGCGCGAACTCGCTTCCTTCGATCGCGTGCCTCGAGAGCGCGGCGGAGAACAACATGTTGTTCAGCGCGACGGCCCGACGCCGGCCCTCGCTCTCGTCCTCCTCCGACGCGAAGTACAGCTCGGCTCGAGGGTTCGCGATCACGAGGCGACCTTCCGGGTCCGTGAGGAGCACCGGGTCGGGGACGGCCTTGAGGATGCTCTGGAGAAGCGCGCGCTCGCGATCGAGTCGCTTCTCCGTCGTCGCGAGGACGTGAAGATTGCGGAGGTCGACGAGCTTCCGCCCCAGAACGTCGAACGCCCAGCGCACCTCGGGGTCGCGGGCGACGCCGCCGTAGAGAATGAGCCCCACGGAGTCGCGGTCGGGCTGCGCCGGGAATGGAAGCGCATACGCCGTGCAGCGGCCGCCATCGAAGGCGAGCTGGGTCCCGTCGAACGCGCTCTGAGGTACGAGCACCGGGCGAGCGGAGGTGAGCGCCTGCACGAGCGGGTGCTCACGCTCCTCGAGATCGATCGAGAGCGCACCGACGTCGGCGTCCAGCCCCTGGCCCGCCGCTCCGATGATCCTCCCGCCCGAAGGGCGCTCCAGATCGACGAGCGCAATCGCAACCTGTCCACCGCTGCCGCGCGCGAGCCATTCGGCGCCGAGCTGAGCAGCCTCGACGAGGCTGTCGCACGCGAGCAGCGCCTCGAGAAACGAGAGCTTGCTCGACGAGCTTGCGGCCGATTGACCGTTCGTGCGCTGCGAGGGAAGAACCGGCAACGGTCACCTCGCGGTCACGCGCGTGGCCTTTGGCGAGTCCTGCGGCGTGGGGCGGTCGTCGTGGCGGCCCCGGCTGCCGGGGCGAGGGCGGCGCTGGTCGCGGCGAGTCGGGCGCGCAGCGCGGCATTCTCGGCCATGACGGCTTCCGTCGAGGTGGGCTCGAGCGCGAGCGCAGGCTTCGCGACGGGCGCGACGGTGCCGACGGCCTCGGAGTACTTAAGATACGTGTCGATCGAGGCGACGACGACGCGCGCCTCGACGGTGATCAAGTCGATGCCGACGAGGGAAACGCGTACCCACGCGTCGATGACGATTCCCTTGTCGAGAACGCGGTCGAGAACGTCGATGAGGCTCGTTCCACCGGAAGTTCGTTCAACGGGCATTTGCGTGGTCCTCTAAACGGAATCGAGAGCTGCGAGACGAGTGAGCGAACGAGCGTCAGCGGCGACGCTTGGCAGGACCGGCGGGGACGGTCCGTCGTACGGCAACGTTGTCCTCGGCGAGCTGGGCGACCTTGCGCTCGAGGATCTGGATCTGTTTGCGGAGGGATTCGTTCTCCGCCATGAGCGGCTGCTTACCGGGCGCGAGATGGTGATCGTACTTCCACCAGTCGAGCCCCACCTGCTCCGCCTTGTCGATCGAGCAGACGATCAGCCGGATGCGGATCGTGAGCAGCTCGACCTCGGCGAGTGAGATCTTGATGTCGCCCGCGATCACGAGGCCCTTGTCGAGCACGCGATCGAGCACATCGACCAGGCCGGTCGATCGCTGAGCGCCCCATTGGAGATCTTGCCGCATCGTTCAGAGATCACCCAGGGTTTCGCACTTCGCGCAGAAAATCTAGCCGCATCGGGTGTGCGGCCATACGTCGCAACCAAGCACCATCCGAGCCACCGCACGCCCTCCGTGCGCGCTGGAGTGGAAAACACTGCTGCTCACGCGCAGCGCTGCAGTCGAACGTTTGGACGACCTCTTGCTTTCCAGGTCGCCGTGGACCGCACGGTGAAGTACGAGACGCTCTTCGGCGTGCTCCGCGTCGTCGTCAGCTTCGCCGCGCTCGTCGCGGTGGTGAGCTTCCTCGGATGGGCGTTCCGGTCGGAGCTGACGCGCTTCGGGGAATGGTTCGTGTCGCGCTTCGGCGTAGCGGGGATGGGCGCTGGGGCGTTCCTCGCCGACAGCGTTCACTTCCCGATCCCGCCTCAGTTCTATCTCTTCACCGGCATCGCGGGTGGCTACGAAGTCGTCATCGTGGTCCTCGCCGTGCTCGTCGGATCGGAGCTCGGCGGCCTGACGGCCTTCGCCCTCGCGCGCGGTCTCGGCGGCGTGCCGATGGTCGCTCGACGGCTACAGAAGTCGCGCGAGCTCTTGACCGGTCTCATCGAACGACAAGGCTACGTCGGCCTCGCAGCGGCGACGCTCCTACCGATCTCGTTCTCGCTCCTCTGCATGGCGAGCGGAGCGATGCGCCTGCCTTACAAGGCCTACGGCGTCCTCGCGATCATGCGCGTCCCGCGCATTCTGCTCTCGTACGTGGTGATCGTGCTCGCCTGGCATCCGTGAGCCAGCGCTCCGGCGACTGGTCAATGAATCTGCCGGGGATCACCGAATCGCTCTCTCCGTCAGTTTTCGCGTTCTCTCTCTCGAGCGCCTCTCTCGGGCGCTTCGCTCGGTACGAGCACGTCGAACTTGTGGCGATGCGCCCCGATCCAGTGCTGCGTGGCGAAGTGCCCCGTGCGTGATCGACCCATGCATCCTGCATCCTATTTCATGCAAATTCTCCGAACTTGGGAGGCTGTCGGCGCCGCAGCCCGCGGCATCGCGCCGCTGAAAGCGAGCCATTGCGCCTCAGAAGTGCGGCGTGTGTGGCAAAAATGGAGCTGAGCCGTTCCGCTTCGTTGACGCCCTCTGGAGGGCTCTGTCAGCGTGATTGGCATGAAGCTCTCCGTCACCACGGATATCGAACTCGAACCGAAAGGCGGCTACGTCACCTGGCTCGATGTGAAGCTGGCTGACGACGTACGGACCTACGGCTCGGCACGCGTCGCGCTCGTCCACGTCGGCGAGGCAGCAGACGCGGCCGGAGAAGTGTGGCCCGCGCTGCACGGCACGCGTCTCGAGCCGCTTCACGACGTCTACTTCGCGCAGGGTTGGTACAAGGACGACTACGCCGACGGCGCCGGGATCGACCTACTCTACATCGACCACATCACGATCGCCGAGGAGCACCGGGGCAAGAACCTCGACCTCGCTCTCGTACGCCGTCTTTGCGATACCCTCGGCAGCGGCTGTCAGCTCGCAGTCGTAGCTTACGGTGATGCGGTTCGCGCTGCTCACTGGGCCCGACTCGGCTTCGCGATCAGCACCCCCGGTCGCACCAGCGGTCTCATGCACATGAAGCTGGGCTACCGCCACGCCCAGGTCGTCGATGCGACGGGCTCCGGCGACTACGAGGTCGTGTCGGCGGTGGACGCCTACGTGCCGGCGCGGTCGGCCGCCAACTGATCGCCGCGGGCTCGGTCTCCGGAACATCAGAGACGCGCCGGAGCGCCCTCGGTGCTGGCACCAGCGGCCGTCCCGTTCTGATAGCGCTCCAGCTTTCGGTAAAGCGTTCGGCGATCGAAGCCGAGCACCTGCGCTGCTCGCGACTTGTTCCCACCGACGAGGGACAGGACGCGAAGGATGTAACGCCTCTCCAGCTCGTCGATCGTCACGATCTCTTCGGGCTGATTCGCCGAGACGACGAAGCGCTCCGGACGGAAGCTCTTCACCTTCTCCGGCAGGTCGTCGATCTCGATGCGTGAGCTCCGCGCGAGTGCCACCGCGCCGTCGATGCAGTTCTCGAGCTCGCGGACGTTGCCGGGCCACGAATACGAGATCAGCTTCTCGGCCGCCGCCGGCGACAGGTCGATCTCGTGCTTGCCGTGGCGCTCCGCATAGATCTGGAGGAAGTGCCGCGCCAGATGGAGAACGTCGCCGCCACGCTCGCGAAGCGGGGGCACGTCGATCTTCACGACGTTGATTCGGTAGAAGAGGTCCTCGCGGAACCGCCGCTCGTACACCTCGTCTTCGAGGACGCGGTTCGTCGCGGCGATCACGCGCGCGTCGAACGGGATCTCCCGGTTCGAGCCGACCGGACGGACCTTGCGCTCCTGGAGAGCGCGGAGAAGCTTCGGCTGCACCTCGATCGGGAGCTCACCAATCTCGTCGAGGAACAGCGTGCCGCCGTCGGCCTGCACGAAGAGACCGGTGCGCTGCACCTTCGCGTCGGTGAAGGCGCCGCGCTCGTGTCCGAACAGCTCGCTCTCGATGAGCGAAGCGGGAACCGCCGCGCAGTTGATCGCTACGAATGGGCCTTCCTTCCGCTTGCCGCGGTCGTGGATGGCTCGCGCGATGAGCTCCTTGCCCGTGCCGGTCTCGCCGTGGATCAAGACGCCGGCTTCGCTGTCCGCGACGCGCTGGACCAGCGTGAAGACACGGCGCATCGCGGCGCTCGCGCCGACGACGCTGGGGATCGTGATCTCGTCGATCGCGACCTCGGTCCGGAGCCGCTTCACCTCGTCGGCGAGCCCTTTGTGCCGCAGCGCGCGCGTCGCTGCGACGGCGAGCAGCTTCGGATCGACGGGTTTGGTGATGAAGTCGTACGCACCGACGCGCATCGCGCCGATCGCGGTCTCGAGACTTCCCTGCCCCGTGATCACGACGACGGGTACGTTCGGTCGCGTTCCGAGGACGCGTTCACAAAGCTCGAGGCCGCCCATCTCGGGCATGCTGAGGTCGGTGATCACGAGGTCGAAGTCGACCGCCCCCACCAGCTCCAGAGCCGCCTCCGCCGACGTGCACGTCGTGACGGAGAAGCCTTCCCGCTCCAGACTCATCTTGAGCAGGTCACATGTTTCCTGCTCGTCGTCGACCGCGAGGACTCTGCGTTCGGTCATGGCGCGACTGCCGCTGCAGGTTGCATGCCGCATCAGCTAACACCACCGATCCGAGGACTCCGGTACACGACCATCCGGTACTTCAGCTCGCGCGAGCCTGCAGTTCTCGCCGAAAAGTGCTCGTTCGCACCGCGTCGCCGCACTGGGTTGTACCGCACGCGTGATGCCTTTTGTCACGATACGAGGCGAGGCCGCACGGTCGTCCCAGCGGCAGCCACGTCGTTCGCACGAGCGAACGTTCGTCGCGCCGAACGCGGCTGATCGCGCGTCCGAGCGATCACTCTTCGCGCGACGAGAGCGCCGAGACGACTCCTGCGAGCATCGCCGGGGCGCTCGGTCCGAGCGACCGCATGGCATAGACGAACGCAGCGTTGACGATCCCGAAGGTGATGAACGTCTTTCGGAGGCCCGCGAACTGCGCTTCGACGACGGCCTCTCGGTCGGGGGCAGCGAGCGGCGCTCCACGCGCCGCCTCGAGCGTCTGGACGTCGAGCTCCGACTGTCGCCGGAGGACGTCATCGCAGACGAACATGATGCGGCGATAGTCGCGAAGCGCAGCAGGGATGCGCCCCGGCAGCGCCGCCCCGAGCGCGTGTTGGATCGCGAGCGTCGAGCTGGCGCTCCGCGTCCGCCCGCACTCCATTCCCCAGTGCTCCTTCAGGACCTTCACGAACGTCGGCTCGAGGCTCTCGTCACCGCGGACACATGCGAGGTAGTGCTGCTGCGTCACGAGCTTCAGGTGCAGCGCGACGATGAGGAGCGACAGCGGCACCGCGGCGGAGAGGATCTCGTCGAGGTCGGCCGGGCGCGGAAGCAGCTTCGGCTCGACGGGAAACGTCTTGCCGAACGCACGTTCGAAGCTCCGAAAGAGCTCGTTGTGATCGAAGGACTCGAGATGGAGCAGCGGCACGAGCGTGTCGCGCGCATCGACGTCCCGCGTCCCGTGAGCACGCGCCGCGTCCGCGAGGCAGGTCTCGAATTGATCGAACAGGTGCAGGTAGCTGACCGCGCGGATCTGGTTCATCCGCCGGCGGTCATCGCCGTCGTCGAGGGCCCGTACCGCCGCGAGTCCCGCGAGCGCCTCCGGCAGGAACGCTCGAGACAGGTCCAGCGAGCTGGGTTCTGGGTGCACGCTCGTGCCGCTGCACGTCATGGGCCATTGATGGGTCTGGCGCAGGGATCTCGCGGGTTCGAGAGGAGCATAGCTGAGGATGCACGCCTCGGCCGCCGGCTGCCGCGTTCGTTCGCGCGCTCCTCGCGCCATCCGGCGAGAACGGAAACGTGCGTCAGAGCCGCCGCGTGGCAGGCGCCCATGAAAACTTGAAAACGCTCGACGGCGCGCGGCCTTGTTCCGGGTGCGAGCTGAGCGCTACGCTCGAAAGCGTGGGTTCGGCCTCCCTTCCGCCCTCCGAGGGAGACACCCTCGCCGGGAAGTACCGCATCGCCCGGATGCTCGGTGCGGGAGGGATGTGCCTCGTCTACGAGGCGGAGCACATCCACCTCCGTCAGGCGGTCGCCCTCAAGCTGCTGAAGCCGGAGCTCGCACGAGATCCCACGGCGGTCGCACGCTTCGCGCAGGAGGCGCGGGCCGCGGCGCAGCTGCGGAGCCCGAATGTCGCGCGCGTCTACGACGTCGACAAGCTCCCGGACGGCCAGCCGTACATCACGATGGAGCTGCTCGTCGGCCACGACCTCGGCACGGAGCTGCAGCGGCGGTACGCGCTGCCGATGGAGCTCGCAGTCGACTACGTGTGCCAGGCGGCGAACGGGATCTCCGAGGCGCATGCCCTCGGGATCGTCCATCGTGATCTCAAACCCGAGAATCTGTTTCTGACCGAGCTCGGCGAGATGACCGAGCGGCGCCTGCTCAAGATCCTCGACTTCGGCATCGCAAAGAACGTGGCGGAAGGGGCACGGAGGCTCACCGCACCCGATGCGGTCTTCGGGACCGTCGACTACATGTCCCCGGAGCAGATCCGTTCTGCTTCGTCCGTCGATCATCGAACCGACATCTGGTCGCTCGGCGTCATCCTCTTCGAGCTCCTCACCGGCCGTACGCCGTATTCGGGAGACGCCCGATCGGTGATCGCGCAGATCGTAACCGATCCCGTCGTCCCGCCGACGCGGCTCGTCCCGACGCTTCCGCCTGGTCTCGTCGCGGTCGTCATCAAGGCGCTCGCGAAAGATCCGGATGCGCGCTTCCAGTCGGCCGAGGAGCTGCGGCGAGCCCTGGCTCCATTCGCGGAGAACCTGGAGCCCATCACGAACGTGGTCGCTCGCCTTCCGCCCGCAAGCGTTCCGCGCCGGAACCTCGATGTGCCGCGTCCGTCGCTCGAAGGCGTTCGCGACGCACGAACGAACCTCTCGTTCGAGACGCCTTCGCCGCGCAAGGCCTGGGACCGGGCAAAACGCGCGTTTGCACTTCCGCTGTTCGCGGCGCTCGGAGCGCTCACCGGCCTCGCCGTCTGGAAGCGCGACGTTCTCTTGCAACCGCAAGCCGCTCAGGCCGTTTACGTCGCGACGGCGGCGACGACGGAGCAGCCACAAGCGAGCGCGCTCGTCGCGACGACGCAGGCGCCTGCCGTGAACGTCCCGAGCATACCGACGCTCATCGGTGTGTCGTCCCCGGTAGATCCGACGAGCACCGCGTCGTCGAAGACAGGCCCGAGGCCGAAGACGAAACCGGCAGCCACCGCGCGTCCGGGCGGGTCGTCGTCACCGAGCGCGTCAACTCCGGTCCCAGCTTCGTCTCCGTCTCCAGCGCCGTCGCCCTCGCCCGCTCCGTCGGTGTCCCCCGCATTGCCGAAGCATCTCTGACCCGCCATCATCCACGACCGAGGTCGACCCTCGTGCGGCGTTTCCCCTTCCTCCTCTTCTTCGTGGTCGCGTTCGTGTCGTCCGCGGCGCTCCTGTCGTCGTCGCTCGCGAGCACGGCCCGGGCAGAGCCCCACAAGATCACGAAGAGCGACAAGGCCGAGTCGGCACGCCTGAAGAAGGAAGCAGACGCCTTGATGGATCAGGACCGCCATGCGGACGCGCTCGCGCTGTACGCACGGGCGTACGAGCTCACCGCGGATCCGGCGCTCCTCTACAATCAGGGCCGCGCGCTCGAGTCTCTCGGTGAGTACCCCGAGGCGCTCGAAAAGCTCGAACGGTTCGACCGCGAGGCGGCGCCGGCGCTGCGCTCGAAGGTGCCCGGTCTCTCGGATCTCCTCACCGATCTCCGCGGTCGCATCGCGACGCTCGTGGTGTCGACGAACGCCCCTGGCGCGCGCCTCCTGATCCGCGACAAGGCGGCAGGCACCATCGATCATGAGCTGCGCGTAAAGACACGCGCCGGCTCCGCAACGATCGAGGTCGTCGCGGAGGGTTACGCACCGTTCAAGCAGGAGGTCGACCTCGCGGGTGGCGCCGTGACGAAGGTCGACGCGCGCCTGTCGCCGAAGCAGAGCGACGCGCTCGTCATCGTGCGAACGCGTCCGAGCGCGAACATCGACGTCGACGATACGCCCATCGGCCGTTCACCGGTCGAGCTGCGGCTTCGCCCTGGACAGCACACGGTGATCGCGAAGGCGGCGGGGCACGAGACGGAGAAGATGGTGATGACCCTCTCTCCCGGTGATCGCCGCGAAGTCGATCTGGCCCTGCGTGACGCGTCCCCTGGGCTCGTGACCCGTTGGTGGTTCTGGACCGCCGTTGGGTTGGTCGTCGCAGGCGGCGTCGCCGGAACCTATGCGTTGACACAGGAGCGTTCGCCGGACCGCGGCACGTTCGGCGGAGGGCTCGTCACCGGCCCGTGAGCGTGGTCACTCCAGCGGGCCCGCATCTTCCCACTTCTCGCAGTTGCCCGAGCAGAGAGTCTCGAGACCACACCCGCCGTCACCACACGTCCGCGTGCACGCGCCGCCCTGACATTCGACGCGGTCGCACGTGGGCTTGCCACCATTGGTCGGCGTGCATTTGATCGTGTTGGTGCCGCCGTCGACGTAGACACCGGTGCAGGTCGCCTCGGCGTTTGCGCAGCTCACGTTGCAGGTCGAGGCTGCGCACTGGATGCTGTCGCAATGTCTCGCCTGGCCCTGACCGCCGGTGCAGTTGAACGTGCAGCTCCCATTCGTGGCGCAGCGCGTGGCGAAACACGTGTTCTCGGCCAGACATTCGATCGTGCAGTTCAGCCCGTCGGCGCAGAACGTCTTGTTCACGCAGTCGACGAGGCTGCAGTCGACCTTGCACTCGCCGGCGCTGCACGACGTCCCGTTGCAGCGTGAGCACGCATCCGCCGCGGCGTCGATCGACGCCTCGTCCCCACCGTCATCCGGGACGAACACGTCGTCCGATACGTCACCGTCCCTGTCCGCGGGCGAGTTGCCGCCGTCTTGCTGGACCTGGTCGGGCCGCACGCACACGCCGAGGTTGCATTCGAGGTCACCGCCGCAATAGCGGTCGACGCAGCGCTCGGCGAGCCGCACCGTGATCGTCACCGTTTTGCCCGGCACGAACTGGACACGTCGACGGGCGAGCACGCAGTCGTCCCAGATCGGCTTGCCGTCTACTCCCGGCAGCCCGCAACGGTCCGGATCCGCCTCGTTGACCGCGCCGACGATTCGAATCCCGACCCAGTCGTCGTTCGAGCCGCTCGGTGTGATCGTGAGCGTGCCCACCTGATCGGTGCCCGCTTCGCAGCCGTTCTCGTAAATCTCCAGTGTCTCGGTATCGATGCGGTCGAGCGTCGTCACGGCGATGCCCGTCACGAGCGTCGTGCAAATGGAGCGGTCCGCACGCACGTCCACGACGATCTGCGTGGGCGAAGCGCAGTTGGCGACCGCGAACCCGAGCATGGCGCCGGCGATGCCGGTGCCGAGCAAGGCCCCCGCGCGCAAGCGTCCCATCGCTCCACTATAGCGCGCACGCGACCGCGCGCGATGCGCGCCTGTCACTGGGTGTAACACGCGGAGGATGCAAAGCGATCTATGCTCGCCGTCGTGTCGGGCCCGCTTCCGCGCGTCGGAGAAATCCTGAGGGGCAAATACGAGCTCCTGAGGACGCTTGGCGAGGGCGGTATGGCCGTCGTCTTCGAAGCACGGCAGAAGGACAGCGGGCAACGCGTGGCCGTGAAGGTGCTCGCTCCCGAGCTCGCCCGCGATCCCGAGCTCGTCGCGCGGTTCGACCGCGAGGCACGCGCCGTCGGGCGCATGCGGACACGCCACGTTGCGCACGTCATCGAGGTCGCCGAGACGGACCACGGCGTGCCGTTCATGGTCATGGACTTCCTCGACGGGCGCGACCTGTCGAGCGAGCTCGAGGCCCGCAAGGCGCTGCCCGTAGCCGAGGCTGTCGACTACATCCTCCAGACGGCCGCTGCGATGGAAGAGGCGCATCGCGCTGGCATCGTTCATCGCGATCTGAAGCCAGCAAACCTGTTCTTGACGAATGAAGGCTCGCTTCGTTGCGTCCGCGTGCTCGACTTCGGGATCTCGAAGCTGATCGGCGAAGCATCGAAGCTGACAGGCGCCGGCGCCGTGATGGGCACGGTGATCTACATGTCGCCCGAGCAGGTGCGGTCCTCGAGCGACGTCGATCACCGGGCCGACGTCTGGTCGCTCGGCGTGATCCTCTACGAGCTCCTCGCCGGACGCGCTCCGTTCGAGGGACCGGGCCACAAGGTCGCGATCGCGATCGTCTCCCAGGACGCGCCGAACATCCGCACCTTCGTCGACGTGCCCCACGCGCTGGGCGCGGCGATCGCGCGCATGCTCGAACGCGACAGCGCGAAGCGTGCAGCGGACATGCGAGAAGTCGCGCAGTTGCTCGCCCCCTTCGTCCAGCCAGAGACCTACGGCGCGCGAGCCGCGGCCCATCTGGGTGGCAATCCACCGCGCCGAGCGAGCGTGTCCTTCGCAGGCAAGACGATGCCGCTGCACAAGATGCAGCAGCGAACGGTGCCGCTCGGGCTCTCGCGTCCGCCTCCGCCACCTCCGTCGGAGGGCGCCGTCGAGCCGTCCGCGCGCAAGAGGCCCCTCGCGGAGACCGTCCTCACGACACAGAAGCAGAAGCAAGCGAACCTCGTCGTGTTCGTCGGCATCGTCCTCGGGCTTCTCGCCGCGATCGGCGTCGTCCTGATCGTGCTCACCGTGCTCGGCCGCGACCGGCCCCTGCCGATGCCGACCAAGACGCCAGAAGTGCCGTCAACCGCATCGCCGCCGAGCAGCTCGCCGGCGTCGTCACTTCCGCCTTCGACGGCTTCCGCGAGCGGCGCCGACGACCAACGTCGGCTCGGCACAGCTGCGCCAGCGTCCTCTGCGAGCACGCCCGCCGCGCCGACGCCGTCGCAGACGCCCAGGGCGAGGCAGAGCGCCGATGCCGGGTCGCCGAAGACGGCGCCGACGGAGAACCCGACGCTCTTGTGAGCGCGCCGCGCGCCGCGAGCAGGAGCGGCCCCGCCCGGCGCGCCTTATGGTGACGGCCGTGCTGCCCTGCTCTACGCGTCGACGATGGCTCGTGGACCGCTCGCCGATGGCAATGACGCTCCTTGCGCTCGCCGCAGCGAGCTGCGGCGGTCCCGCACGTCGCGAAATGGATCCGGCGCCGATCGCGCTCACGCCGCCCACGCCCGCGCCGCCGCCTCGGCCGGCGGCATCTCCGGCGCGTCCGCGCACCGTCGCCGTGTGGGCGCACGTCGATCAACCGGACGTCTTGCTCGACGTGCTCGGCGTGACGTCTTCCGCTTGGCCCGAGATCGCTCGCTATGCGGAGCTGCTCGACCTGAGGCAACCGATCGATGTCATGTTCGTCGCGGATGGCGGCTCCGTCCACGACATCGCACCGGCGCTACGGCTGCACTTCAAGGACTCCAAGGCGCTGTTCGCGCTCGTATCGACGGACTTCCAGCTCCGCGAGGACGGTGACCGCGTGTTCGCCCGATCCCGCCGAGCTGGTTCTACCGACGCCGATGCCTCGCGCGAAGACGAATGGGAGTGCGACTTCGTTCGCGGCTCGGACGCGGCCGTCTGCGGCGCGCCGAAAGCGGTGTCCGCGATCGCAGAGTGGTCGAAGTCGGGCCCGCAGCCACCACCCGCCGTCGCGCGCGCTCCGCTCGTCCGCTTGAACGCGTATGGAGAATCGCTGCTGCCGCTGGTCGGAGACATCTTCGGTGGAACCCGGATCGCGGCGCGGGGCAACGACGACCTTCGGGCATTTCTCGCCGACGCGGAGAGGTTCTCGATCGAGCTCGCGGCCGAAGGCGACCAGCTGCACGCAACCGCGCTCTGGCGGCTCCGCTCGCAGCAGTCGCGTCCTGCGCGCGATCTGCTCGCCGCGCCGAACGCGGAGCCGATGCCGGAGATCTTCCATCGCGTCGTCCAGGAGTCGGGCACGGCGGTGTTCGTCCCCGGCGGCGGGGCCATGCCCAAGTGGATCGCAGAGATCCTTCGTCAGTCGCAGCCGCTCGTCCGCGCGACATCGCGGCTGGACGACAAGCCCGACCCCGCCGGCATCGTCGGCTCGTTCACGACGAGCCCGGCCGTGATCGGCTGGGGAATGCGCGTCGATCGAGCCCGGACAGCGCTCGGCGCGGTACGCGTCGCGAAGGAGAAGGATCAGGAGAGGGCGATCCAGACGCTCGAGGACGCTCTGCAGCCGCAGCTCGTCTACGCGCTCGCGGCTTCGATCGGCGCGGTCGAGCAGGCGATCCGCGGCATCGTCACGGCGTCATCTGCGGGTCCGAGCGGCGTCGCGCCCGGCGGTCCACCGAGCTACCGCGTCCGACCGGCCCCCGCGGCGCTCGGACTGCCGAAGACGAGCTTCGTCCTCGAGGCGAGGAGCGTCGATTGGGCGCGGCGCGCGACCACGACGACGAATACGCCACCCATACGTGTAACTTACACCCTCTTCGCGAGTGCGTTCGACGGCGTCCTCGGCGTGACGTGCCCGGCTCTGGATCTCTGCGCGGAGGCCTACCGGAGGCTCACGTCGAAAGCGCCGGGGCCTCGCGTCGACCACGAGCTTTTTCATCGTGGTGGGCTCGTCGCGTCGGGCTGGGCCTCGTCGTCGAGCGGCGTTCAAGCCGTCCATCGCATCATGCTCGAGACGGCGACGCCGCCGGTGCCTCCCGACATCCTCGCGAACCTCGAACGAGATCTGCTCGCGCCACGGTTCAAGCTGCCGTTCGTCGTGACGACGGCGCGAGAGGGCGCGGGCGGAACGGTGAGCGCGGAGATGAGGGGATCGCGTGACGCGTTCCGCGCGGCGCTCGATCAGGGTCTCCTCGGAAGCTCCTGGGGGATCGCGCGCATGCTCCTGATGCTGTTCGGCGGTCCATAGCCCAGGTACTTCGGCTCGCCGGCAGTCTTACGGGCTCAGCGATCGCGCGCGCAGCGGAAGCCAATCGTCGGCTCGGACGCAGCGAGCGAGACGGTGCGCGCCGCGGTCGATCCCACGGCCTCTGCGGCGACGTCGGCGTAGCTCCCGCCGCGAACGAGCCCACCGTCGGCATCCACCCACTCGGCAACGTTCCCAGCGAGGTCGAAGACGCCCTCCGGCGATCGTCCGAGCGGAAAGCTTCCGCGAGGCGCCGGGCCGGCAAACGCGTCGCCGCCGGGGTACATGCCAGACCGCGCACACTCCGCGCCGCAGGCATTCAGCCGTTCGGACGACGGCGCGTCCGATCCCCATGGGAACGGTCGGCCGGCCGTGCCTGCGGCCGCGGCGATCCACTCGACGTCGCGCACGAGGCGCTTCTGCTTCCACGCGCAGAACGCGCTCGCCTGTGCGCGGCTCACACAGTTGACGGGATGGTCGCCGAGCCCTGCGGCAGCCGTACATCCCTCCTTCGAACCGGCAGGGCTGCACGCTCCGATCGCAACGCAGTCGCCGTACTCGCGCACCGACGCCTCGCGTGCGTCGATCCAGAACGGCGCGACGACCGTGCCGTTCTCGCTCGATGCGCCGCCGCCCGAGGATGCCTGCTCATCGTCATCGTCATCGTTCGAAGAGCCGCCCGACGAGCCGCAATCATCGCTCTGCCCCGGTCCACGTCCGGGCGGGCGCGGGCCATCGTCGCCCTTGTCCGGTTTGCACTTGCCCGGGCCTTTGCCTTTGCCTTTGCCGCCGTTCGTGTGTCCGGGCTTGTGATGGGTCGGCGCAACGTCCGTCCCGCCGAGCGACGTTGCCGGAATCAGCACCATCTCGGAGTCCGCATGGCCGCTTGCCGAGCCCGAAGGCTCGACGCTCGACGTATCGAATGTCGGCTGCACGATGCACCCGGTCGTCACGAACAGCCCAACGAGGATCATCCGACGAAACATCCGACATGAGCTCTTTTTTGCAACGCATGTGCCCGTTGTCGGGTGACGTCGAGGTCGACGAGGCCGGTCAGCTCGCGCTCGGCGCAGCTCGTGCTTGTGCTGACGTCGTGCGGCGCGGTCGACCCGTCCTTGCAGCGAGCCTGGTGCTCGGTCTCGCTCTGTTCCACGCTCCTCGTCTGGCGCATGCGGCTGACGCGGACACGGAACGAGCGCGGGCCCTCTTCGAAGAAGCCGGCGAGCTCGAACGCCATGGCCAATGGGGTGCGGCGCAGGAGCGGCTTCGCGCGGCGCTGCGCCTCCGTGAGACGCCACAGCTCTACTATGCGCTCGGCTGGGCGCTCGAGAACGACGACAAGTTGCTCGAGGCGAAGGCCGAATACGAGACCGCGCTGCGGCTCGGGCGCGACCGACCCGGCGCCGAAGAAGCCGTTCGTCTCGCGACGGCACGTCTGGCCGATCTCGATCGGAAGATGCCGGTCATCCGGGTCCGCGTCGTCGGCGGCGCCAGGGCAGCCACGCGCGTCATCGTCGACGGACGAGAGGTGAAGCGCGAAGACGACGTCGCGACGACGCCCGTCAATCCGGGCTCGCACGTCATTCGCGTGGAACGCGCGTCCGACGGCGGCGTCGAGCAGATGGTGTACGTCGGGCGCGGCACGGTGCGCACGGTCGATGTCGATAGCGGCGATGCCGTGGCGGTGCGCGACAGCACGCAGGACCGTCACGGGCGGGCATCCTCGCGGTCGGGTGCCCCATTGCGGATGAGTGTCGCGCGCGAGCCCAATGACTCGGTCGTTCCCTGGCTCCTTCTGTCTGGGGGTCTTGCGTTCGTCGCCGGTGGTGGCGCGCTGTTGCTCTCTGCGGACGGCGACGCCGACGAGCGCGACCGAATGCAAGCTCGCTGGTGCGAAGCCACGGGGTGCTCGGGCTCGAGCGCGAGCCGCCCCGAGACCGCCGAGGCGGCAAGCTACCGCCGTGCGGCGTCCGACGCCGCCGATGCCGGCAACACGAAGCAGGCCATCGGCTTCGCGCTCGGCGGCGCAGGTCTCATCGCAGGGACGGTCGGCGCGGTCCTTCTCCTCCGCGGGAGCACGGACGGCCCCGAGGGCAAGCCGCGCGCGCGAGCACATGCGGGCGCTGCGCCGCTGCCCGGCGGCGGCATGGCGACCGCGTCGTTCTCGTTCTGATCGGATCCGCCCGGCGTCGCATCGCGCACGCCTATCGGTTGGCGTCGCATCGCGCACGCCTATCGATTGGCGTCGCATCGCGCACGCCGAGGCTCGATCCGCTCGAACGCGTTCGTTCGCGCGGCGAACGCATCCGGCGACGGAGCTCAGAAGCCGGGGTTCGAGATCCCGCCGTGGACCGGACGCTCCGAGCCGATCACGCGGATCGGCTTGCCGCTCGCGGGACGAACCGGCTTGCTCGCCGGCTTCGTCAGGGCGGAGGGCGCGGAGGGGGCGGACGCCACGGGACGGACGGACGGCGGCGCCGGAGCATCGATGCTCGCGGACGTCAGCTCGGCGCGCGCACTCGTGTTGGCCGGAGCGCTCGGGTCCTCAACGTTCGTCGGGTCCGACGTGCCGGGCACGACGGCCGTTCCCTTCGGGGCGATCGGGAGCGCGGCGGCCTTCGCGACCGCACCTTCGATCTGCGCCGGCGCCGTGACGTGCTTCGCCGCCGAAGCGTCCATGCGCTCGCCGACGCAACGGGGCGTCGCGACGAGGGCCACGAGCCCGAGGGCTGCGGCGCTCGCGACGGCGAGCGACGATCGAACACGTCGTCCAGGGCGAGAGCGGCCCGTCTTGCGCGACACCGCGGGAGGGACCGTCTCTTCGAGCTGGGCGGCCAACCTTCGCTTCTGGCTTGCGGGATCGAGGTCGAGGACGAGCTCGTCGCCATCGAGCGTCGTCGAGTCCCTGGCGACCGTGCGACGCGCGGTCGAGATGACGCGCCAGGAGCTGTCCTCCACCGGCGGAGCGCGGTCGGCGAAAGGAGCGAGCGCGAGAACGAGATCGTCGACGGACTGGAATCGCTCCTCGGGATCCTTCTCGAGAGCGCGCACGAGGACGTCCGCGAGATCGTCAGGCAGATCCGGCCGGAACTCGCGCGGATCCGGCACCGGATCGGCGGCGATCGCGGCGATGCACGCCTGCGCGACGTCGTGGTTGTACGGTGGCCGGCCGCAGACGAGCTCGTAGAGCGTCACGCCGAGCGACCAGATGTCCGTCCGCGCGTCGACGTCCTTCGCGCAGCGCACCTGCTCCGGAGACATGTACTGGGGCGTCCCGAGCGGCGCCACACCGAGCGTGATCGCGGCTTCCTTCGCGGCCACGCGCTTCGCGATCCCGAAGTCGAGCACCTTGATGATGCCCGTGTCGCGGCAGAGAAAGAGGTTCGAGGGCTTGATGTCCCGATGGATGATGCCGAGGCGGTGCGCTTCCGAGATCGCGTCGCTCGCCTCGATGACCCAGCGAACGGCCGCGCCGATCGGCTGCGGACCGCTGTGCTCCACGAGGTTCGCGAGGTCGCGCCCATGGAGGAGCTCCATCACCATGAACGGCGTGCCGTCGTCCGTCTGATCGATGTCGAAGACGCGAACGGCGTGGGGGCTCGACAGCGCACCGGCCGCGCGCGCCTCACGCTCGAACCGCTTCACGAGCTCCGGATGGACGCGCAGCTCCTCTCCGAGAACTTTGATCGCGACGCGATGACCGAGTCGCGAGTGGCGCGCCTCGAAGACGGTGCCCATGCCACCACGGCCCAGGATCCGCTCCACGGTGTACTTGTCCGTGAAGGGCGGGTGCTCTTCTGCGCTCTGCGGGGCGGAGGCGGCCACGGCATCCTCCCATTCAAAGGCCGTTCCGCTCATCCGGGCTGGTCAGCGGCCCGACCGGCTCACCTGAAGTCGCCAGGATGCCGGTTGCGGTCTGGATGGCGCGCGTACTGTTGCCGCAGTCGAGCCGCGCAGCGGGGCATGATCGCCACACGGATGGAGGCTGGCCCCAGCGCGAAGGTTCTCACGCACCGCTTCGCGGGCGCATGTGAAGGGCAGGCCCGGTCGGCGCGGTTGTCAGGCACGCGTATGCGCGGCGCTCGTCATCTCTCGCACGGTCACGGTCACGGGCCGGACGCGACGTGCGAGCGCAACGAGCGCACGCGGCAACCTGCGCCCGTCCGCGCTCATTGGATCTGGCAGTATCCCTGTCCCGAGCAGCGGCCCGAGAACGGTGCCCCGCCAGCGCACTTCGGATCGTTGTCGGTCCCGGCCATATCGCACTTCACGGTGCAGAACGTTCCGGCCTTGCCGCCACCACCGCCGCCACCACCACCACCACCACCCTGCGTTCGGCAAACTCCGCTCGCGCACTCGGAGCTCGTGTCGCTCTGCTCGGTGCACGCCTCGCCGTTCGCCTTCGTCCCGCCGCCTGCCTCGTTGCCGGCATCGACGTCATCGCTCGGTCCCGAGTCATCACCCCCGTCCGGCTCGTCCTTGGTTCCGGAGTCGTTGGAGCTGCCGCTGCCGCCCGACGAGCCGCTCGACCCTGACGAGCCGCCCGGGTTGCTCGGCGCATCGTCATCGCTGCTGCACGCCATGACCAAGGCGGCGCTTCCCATCATGACGGCGAACACGGCGACCAAGCTCTTCTGCGATACGCTCATCGAGTCCTCCAGCTCATGAACGTATCGAAGGGGCTTGGCCGCGCCCGTTACACGGTCGTTACATGATGGCGCACGCGTGCATCACGCATCCATCCGGACGCGAGACGTGCACCATGGCTTCAAATCGTAGTCGCTGAGCCGCAAGAAAGCGGGCGAAACTCGAACGAGCTTCTACTTGACCGGGAGCGCGCGCTTGCCGTCGCCCGCGCCGGTGAGGCCAGCAAAGAAGTCGTTGCCCTTGTCGTCGACGACGATGAACGCGGGGAAGTCGACGACGTCGATCTTCCACACGGCCTCCATGCCGAGCTCCGGATATTCGAGGACCTCGACCTTCTTGATGCAGTCCTTCGCGAGGCGCGCCGCGGGACCGCCGATAGAGCCGAGATAGAAGCCGCCGTGCTTCTTGCACGCCTCGGTGACCTGCGTCGAGCGGTTGCCCTTCGCGAGCATGACGAGGCTGCCACCGGCGGCCTGGAACTGATCGACGTACGCGTCCATGCGTCCCGCCGTCGTCGGCCCGAACGATCCCGAGGCGTAGCCCTCGGGCGTCTTCGCCGGGCCCGCGTAGTAGACGGCGAAGTCGCGCATGTACGAGGGCAGGCCCGCGCCGCTGTCGAGGCGCTCCTTGATCTTCGCGTGGGCGATGTCGCGCGCGACGATCATCGGTCCGGTGAGCGAGAGGCGGGTCTTGATGGGGTGCTTCGACAGCAGAGCGCGGATCTCGGACATCGGCTTCGAGAGATCCACCTTCACGACCTCGCCGCCGAGATCGTCGTGCGTCGTGTCCGGCAGGTACTTCGCCGGCTCTTTCTCGAGCTGCTCGAGGAAGACGCCCTCGCGCGTGATCTTCCCGAGCGCCTGACGATCCGCCGAGCACGACACAGCGATCGCGACCGGGCACGAAGCGCCGTGACGCGGGAGGCGGATCACGCGGACGTCGTGGCAGAAGTACTTGCCGCCGAACTGCGCGCCGATGCCGGTCCGCTGCGCGAGCTCGAGCACCTTCTGCTCGACCTCGACGTCGCGGAACCCACGCCCGAGCTCGCTGCCGGTCGTCGGGAGCGTGTCGAGGTAGCGCGCCGACGCGAGCTTCGCGGTCTTCAGCGTGTGCTCCGCAGAGGTGCCGCCGACGACGATCGCGAGGTGGTAGGGCGGGCACGCCGCCGTGCCGAGGCCCTTCAGCTTGCTCTCGATGAACTTCAGCAGGCTGTCGGGGTTGAGGAGCGCCTTCGTCTCCTGGAAGAGGTAGCTCTTGTTCGCCGAGCCGCCCCCCTTCGCCATGAAGAGGAACTTGTAGGCGTCGCCGTCGGTCGCGAAGATCTCGATCTGCGCCGGCAGGTTGTTTCCGGTGTTCTTCTCCTTGTACATGTCGAGCGGCGCCATCTGCGAGTACCGCAGGTTCGCCGTCCGGTACGTGTCGAACACGCCGCGCGCGATCGCCGCTTCGTCGCCACCGCCGGTGAAGACGTACTGGCCCTTCTTGCCCATCACGATCGCGGTGCCGGTGTCCTGGCACATCGGCAGCACGCCGCCGGCCGCGATGTTCGCGTTCTTGAGCAGATCGAGCGCGACGAACTTGTCGTTCGCCGACGCCTCGGGGTCGTCCAGGATCTTCCGGAGCTGCGCGAGGTGTCCCGGGCGGAGCAGATGAGCGATGTCGCGCATCGCCTCCGTCGTGAGCTTCGTGAGCGCCTCGGGCTCCACCTTCAAGAACGTCTTGCCCTGCGCCTCGAACGTCGACACGTGGTCGCTCGTCACGAGCCGGAAAGGCGTGTTGTCGTGGCCGATCGGAAGAAGGTCCTCGTACTGGAACGACGCGCTCATGGCGGCGGACTATAGCCGCTTTGCGCTAGCGCTCCAGCCATGGGTGCATGCAAGCGTGCGATGCAAGCGAAAGAGGCCTGCCCCATCCCCGAGGACAGCTCGACCGCACATGCTTCGGCTCGTCGCGCGTCCGCTGCCTGGCCGGATGAAGCAAACGACACGCGCCCCGAGCTCGCCCCAGACGTCCTCGAGCTTCCACCCGCGCCGCTGACGCGCGTAGTGGCGCTTAACTTTGCGCCGGCGCCTCCGTTGAGAGGACAGCGACGAGAAGTCGAGAAAGACAAGAGTGGAAACTTCGATGAATGCGATTCGTGTGAGCGTGGCGCTGGCTCTTACGGTGATGGGCTCGGTGCTTGGGGGATGCAGCGAGGACTCGTCACAGGCGCGCGCTGACGCCTCGACCGGCGTCTCGCTCGGTCAGCTGCAGGTGAGCACGCGCGGGGAGCTTCCTGTCTGCGACGCCGAGTCCGAGTCGCTGCTCGCCTACGTCGTCGACGAGAAGATGATCGTCGTGTGCCTCGACGGCAAGTGGGAAGAGGTCGTGTTCCCCGGCGGTCCGAAGGGCGCCACCGGCGACAAGGGCGCCACCGGCGACAAGGGCGACAAGGGCGACACGGGCGACATCGGGCCGGTCGGCGCTAAGGGCGAGACGGGCGACCAGGGCGCGATCGGCGACAAGGGCGCGACGGGCGACAAGGGCGCGACCGGTGACAAGGGTGAGACCGGCGACAAGGGCGCGACCGGCGACAAGGGTGAGACCGGCGACAAGGGCGCGACCGGTGACAAGGGCGCGACCGGTGACAAGGGAGAGGTCGGCGACAAGGGTGAGACCGGCGACAAGGGCGCGACCGGTGACAAGGGCGCGACCGGTGACACCGGGAGCATCGGCCTGTCGTCGCTCGTGAAGCTGACGACGCTCCTCGTCGAAGACCCCGACTGCGAGTACGGCGGCGTTCGCATCGAGATGGGCGTCGATACCGACCGGAGCGGCACGCTCGAGCCGAGCGAGGTCACGAGCTCCACGTACATCTGCAAGGAAGGCGGCGGCATCCCCTGAGGAGTGTCGGCCGCGCGCTAGGCGTGACCGATCCGCCGAGGTCGTTGTGACCGCGAGTGTGCCGCGGGC
>JAFAER010000062.1 GCA_023423895.1 Pseudomonadota bacterium | reverse complement strand
CCAATCTCCGAGTCCGCTGTCGAGCGCACAACGCATGGCATGCGGCGCAGGTCTTCGGGCAAGCTCATGTCGAGCGGCAGATCCACCTCCGACGTGGAAGGTGCGCAGCGCCGCACGCGCCGACGTTTGATGCGGTGGCGAGCGGTCTTCGCTCCCTGGGCTTCCGCGAGCTGGAGGTGCGCCGAGCAATGGCGCAGCTCGAGGCCACGCTGGACCCTGCGACCCCCGCGGAGACGATCCTGCGTGAAGCGCTCCGGATCCTGACCTAGCTCGAGGCCGCGTGCGGCCTCCATGGGCCTAGCGTCGCGCGCGATGCACCGCGTGGAGAGAGAGCTGCGCGCGCCCTTGCGACGTTCACCTGCAGCGCCGCAGCAACGTGCACGCAGCGTTCGTCTCATTCCGCGCATCGACGCATCTCCGCGTGTGCTCCTCGATGCAACGCCAGCATTCGTCATCGATGCCAGCCTCTGGCACGAGGCCCGCATCGGGACACGCGCCCTGGAGGCAGGCGGGCATCTCCGGCAGACCGGCGCACCCGAGCCCAAAGCCTCTCGAGCAAAGCTCCTCGGCGCGCTCGCACTCATCTCGTGACGGCCGCGACGGTGCCGCAGCCACGGCCGCATCCGCATCCGGGAGAGGTGTGGGCTGCTGCAACCGACGGGCGCCCGACGTCGCGCTGCAGCCGAGCAGCAACGCGAGGCCGAGGGTCCGATGAAGGTTGTTCACGCCGTCAGGCTACCCGCTGCCTGTGTCGACTCGAGCGAGCAGGGCACGAGGGTGCGCCACTTCGAAAGGAGCGTCGATTCTTTCGAGCGACGAAGCCGCAGGGCACGCACGTTTCGGCTCGGGGAATCCGCCCAGCGCCGTCGGTTCGCGAGCGAGTCCGCCCCAACATAAGCCCGCCCGGCATGCACGCATCGCGTACAAGCGGCTTGGGAAGGTCGGTTGCGACGCGCGAGAAACCGGACGTCTTCGCGACGTCGACGGAGCTGCTTCCATCTACTTGCCACCACTCGGCAAGCCAATCGCTCGTCGAAGCACCGCGATCAGTCCTCGCGCTGATCGCCGCTGAGGCGACGCTCTAGTTCCTCGAATCGCGCTTCGAGCTCGCGGCGCTCCTCGGCGAGCGGGTCAGGTTCGAACGCAGCGTCCGACGGTGCGGCGCTTTCGCCGGGTGCGAAGTGGCCTCGCGCTGCGTCGAGGAATTTTCGGAGAGGCGGCGCTGCGGCCCGCGCTGCGCTACCGAGCACGGCTCGAGCGTCGGCCAGCCTCGTGGGTCTGGCATGCGCCCGCGGGTCTGCCCGTTGTCCTTCTGACACGATCGGTGAGGCTGCGGGGCTCGCGATGTGGCTCGCGCGCTCGCTCATCGGCGTCGACCGCGGCGTGGGCTTGGCGGTTGCCCCCGGTGAGGCAGGCTCTTGGCGCACGGCTACGAGCCGGGACAGGAGCGCGTTGACCTCTGCGATCGGGCGCGCCCCGCGCCCCTTTCCCGTGAGCTCACGGTAGAGGTCGCTCTCGACGAAGAGCCACTCCGCGTAGCCGCGGACGTAGTGCTCGGGATGCGTCCTGCCCATCGCCATCCCACCGACGGAGGAAAGCTCCTCGCCAACCGAGCGGCACTGGTCGAGGTACGCCGTCGTGTCAAAGCGGATGCTCCGCGCACTCCCGATGTTTGCGCGCATCTCCAGCCGAAGGGCGGCATCCAGATCTCGGCAGGCGAGGAGTCCGAAGCGGTCGGCTGTCAGTTCGGCCGCCATCGAATACGCGCGCTTCTCCGGCGTTGCGCCGTACTGTGCCGCCGAGGCCGCTGCTGCAAACTCCGGGTGCCCGTGATGAGCCAGCGCATGGCCAATTTCGTGTCCGAGAACCGCGAGAAGCTGTCCGCGATCGAGGCCATCCAAGTAGTTGCCGACGAATTCGACGCCGATGGGCCTGCCATACAGAACGAGCCTTGCGTTGTCCGAGCGGTCAGCCGTCGATTGGTAGAGCTCGATGCGATCCTCGACACCGAACACGCGCATTGCTTCGTGCGCGGCCTCGTACGCCTCCGGCGCCATCGTCTCCGTGAGAAGCAGCGCCTCCGCCATGAGCGTCCGCCGCCTCAACGGCGTGTTCTGGGGGCGGTGCCGGCTCATCGCGAAGCGTTCCACGCGAGCGAGCTGGACGTATGCGTCCCGCTCGGCAGGAACCCTGATGCGCTCAACGTCGATGCGCGTCGGCACGGAACGATCGTACTGCTGCACCGAAGCACGGGCCAGCGCACGCGAGGCCGCTTTAGGCAGTGGAGGGCCTGCTCTATCGCGAGACCGGGCACGCCACTTCATCGAGTCGCCCGCACGTACGCCCCGATATGCCCGTTGACGTCGTCCTGGCGAATGCGCAGCGGCGGAGCAACACGGCTTCGACATGGACCGACCGTGCGCGCGCGGCTGCTACGGGCTCACCGCGATGAGCATGCCAGAGAGCTAGCTCCGGGCTCTTGTCGGTGGGTAGTGGGTCGGGCGGCGAAAAATTGGGCATGACGGGCTGATCCCGGAGACGGGTTGGGTGTCCAGACCACAACCCCAGCCCAGAGGGCCCGCCATGCCCGACTCGAGTCTTATCCGGACTCTTCTCCTCCCAGAACTAACTTTCATCTCCTTCCGAAAGGTCATCGACACGAGGACCATCGAGGTCGTCGCGAAGAAGGACCCGAAGGAGGAGTACTGCCCGCGATGCGCCACGCCGTCGAAGTCCACCTACGACACGCGGAGGGTGAAGCTGCGGGACGAGCCGTTCCGGACCTTCCAGGTCTTCCTCGTCATCGTGAAGCGACGTCTGTGGTGCAAGCCATGCGGCAAGCCTTTCACTGAGCCGCTTCCTTGGGCCCGAAAGGGCTTCCGCCACACCGAGCGCTACGCCCGAGCGGTCATGCTCGCGTGCGAGCGTTACGTCGACCTGAAGCGCGTCCGCGACGACTTCAAGTGCTCCGGCGGATGGCTGTACTCTGCACTCTACCGGCAACTCGAGCTCGAACGTCGCAAGCGGCTCTACCCCTGGCCGTCGAAGGTCGGCATCGACGAGCACTTCTTCCGCCGCGGAAAGGACGGCTTCAGGGACTTCGTCACGGTCGTCGTCGACCAGAAGAACCACCGGCTCATGGAGGTCGTCGAAGGGCGCACCGGCCCGGAGCTCGAGGCCGCGCTCGCGCACATCCCCGGTCGCGAGAACGTCCGCACCGTCGCCATCGACATGTCCGACCCGTACAAGTCTTTCGCGCGGCGCTTCTTCCCGAACGCCGTCATCGTCGCCGACAAGTTCCACGTCCTTCGGCTGCTCTCGCCCGCGATCAACCGTCACCGCAAGGCCATCACGGGCGACCAGCGAACCAACCCGATTCGACGCCTGCTGCTCCGCAACGGCCGCGACCTCGACGCGCGCACACGCTGGGTGCTTCGTACCTGGCTCGCCGAATACCCGGCACTTCGGGAGCTCTACGACGCGAAGGAGGCCCTCGCGGGCTTCTACCGCATACGCAGCTCGAAGCAGGCCTCGCGCGTCCTGACGGAGATCACCGACCGCCTCGCACGCTCCGCCCTCCCCGAGCTTCAGACCTTCCGCGCGACCCTCATGCGCTGGCGCAACGAGGTCCTGGCCTACTTCCGGACCCGCGCCACCAACGGCATGACCGAAGGCTTCAACGGTAAGGCCAAGCTCGTCAAACGCCGCGCCTACGGCTACAAGAGCTTCACCAACTACCGGCTCCGGCTTCTAAACGCGTGTGCCTGATGGACTTCTAGGCACGACCCACCATCGGCCGAGAAGAACCGAAGAACCGAACCTGACGTCGTCCTGGCGAATGCGCAGCGGCGGAGCAACACGGCTTCGACATGGACCGACCGTGCGCGCGCGGCTGCTACGGGCTCACCGCGATGAGCATGCCAGAGAGCTAGCTCCGCGCCGGCTGCGACGAGTCCGCGCGGAAGCTCACTCACCGGCTCCCGTGGCCGTCCGCAGTATCGCACCGCTCGTGGCTGCACCCCTGCGCCGGAACCCCACCGCAGCTCGCCTCGTGGGCCCATCGAGGCGGCCCATCAGGCCAGAATCCTCAACGATTTCGGAGCGGGACACGGGATTCGAACCCGCGACATCCAGCTTGGGAAGCTGGCACTCTACCAACTGAGTTAGTCCCGCAGAGCGATGCCGTTCGTATCGTTCGGCTCGTCGCGTGTCAATCATCCTCAGCACGGGACGTGGAGAGAAGCGGAAAAAGAAACGGCCCGGGTACACCACGTGATGGCGTGTCCCGGGCCGTCCCGCTTTCGGTCTTGCGACCGATCTTGCGCGGCGCCGAGGGGGCCTGCTTCTTTGGCTCCCGCGGCGTCGGCCCTCTTTCTTCCGGGGCCGCGACGCGCTGCCGAGGAGACGCTGGTACGTCTGCCGGGGCAGCGACGAACGTGCGCTCTAGTCAGCGCACTTCGTTACGTACGCGCTCCCGGATGAGAGCCACTACGTTTATGCATTTTGCTGTTCCTCCTCCGGTCGTACCGGCGCCCGCGGGCCCAGCGGACAGGGCCGCCGCCTCGCGCGGACGTTTCCAGTTGGGGGGTCGAAGTGCGGTTGAGCAAAGAGACCCCGGGCCGTGCTGCGCTCGCGGAGGTGCTCCTCCGCCGGACCAATCCGGGACGATGTGCCCCAGCGCCGCGTGCCATCAGAGTCTAACACCCAAGATCGAATGCAACAGGGGGGCGCCGACGAATCTCCGCGCACACTGCCGCAGCGTTGCGCACGGGCTCACTGGCACGCGAGCTCGTCTTTGATCTCCAGCTTGATTCCGCAGGGCCCTCAGGGCGGCGCCGACTTGAACGCGCCTGCGAGGTCGTACCGAACTTCGCACGGCAGCGTCGCGAAGTCGCCGCCCGATGCGGTCACCTGGTCCGAGCAGTCCGAGCCCGATGTGGGCGTGAACGTGTAGACCAGCGAGCCCGTGAAGCTCTGCAAGAGGGCAGGGTCGCTCGTGGGCTGCGCATTCGCGTCGGCGAGCGTGACCGCGAGCACGTCGCGTCGCGCGATGGTGCAAGCCTCACGCTTGGCCTTCACGTCGGCCGGCCTCACCTCGAGGACGAGCTCGGCGGCGAGCTGCGTGCGCGCGGAGGCGTCGACCTGGCCCTGGATCGGCGGGGCGTCCGTCTGGACCCAGTAGAGCATCGAGCCCTCGTGGTTCAGGCGCACGTCGAACTCCCAGGGGTCCGGGGTCGCGCCACACGTCGTCTGCGTCAGCTTCGCGGTGACGTGGAACGTCCCGAGCTTCGTGCCAGGGCTGTAGGGATCTTTGCCCGAGCACGCGGGAAGCGCGCAGGCGAGCGAGAGCAGGGCCACGCCGGAGACGACGAGAGAGCGCATCGTTGGCATCGAGCTCACCGACCTCACGTCGTGATATCCAATCGAACAGGGCGAGGCCAACTTCGTGACCCCGTGGGACATCCGCGCGATGTTGCGTGCGCTCGGCGGAGCCGTGCTCGGCCTCGTCGTGGTCTGGCTCGTCACTGCCGCAAGCGACGAAGGGCAGCTCACGGTCGGGGCACGCGCGGGACGGACGCTTCCGATTGCGCCCCTGTGCAGCGCGGTGGGAGCCGCGCTCGCGCTCGGGACCGCCCGCGTCCGGCAAGAGGCGCGGGCTCTCGAGGCGCTGGGGCGTTCGCCGATCGAGATCGGGCGAGCCGCTGCGCTCGGCGCCGCATTGCCTTCGGTCGTCGTTGCGCTTGCGATCGCGACGCTTCCGAACATCGACGTCGCTGCGTTCTACCCGCGGCCCGCGAGCGGCGACTCGTTCGTCGCGGCTGAAGACGGGAGCTTTCTCAGCCCGAGCCTCGGCGTTCGCATCGCGCCGGACGGCGAGACGTATCCGCTCGAGGGGTCGGTGCCGACTTCCGACGACGGGCTCCCGCGCGGCGCTCGCGTAGCGGCGGCGGCGGCGACCGGGCTCGCCGGCATTTCGCTTGCTCTCGTCGCTGCCCTGGCCGCGCTCCGGCGAAGCATGCTCGACCGGCGTGCGCAGCGGCGCGTTCGCGTGGTCGCGTTCGGCGAAGCGCTCGCGTGTGCGCTCCTGACGCTCGTCGCGTTCCAGGCAGCGGCGGCGCGCGTTGCGCCGGCAGCGCTGGCCGTCGTTCCACCGGTCCTGCTCCTCGCCGCAGCGCTCGCGCGGATGCGCTGGGGCTACATGAGCGCGGGGCGTTCGGCGGGCTGATCGTCGCCGCATGGTCGGCAGGAGGCCGTGCTTGCGCAGGACGTCGGCAGCCGGCACGACAACAGGCAGAGGAAAGAGGACGTCATGACGGAATCGGTCATCACCGCGAGCTGGGCTCATGGGCCGTCGAGCTGGTCGATCCTCGTCCACGGCGGGGCGGGGGACGTCCCTCAGGACCGCATCCCGATTCACATCGCCGGCTGCGAGCGGGCAGCGGCCGCAGGCGCGGCGGTGCTCGCCGCCGGTGGCAGCGCGCTCGACGCCGTGCAGCGTGCGGTCGAGGTCCTCGAAGACGATCCGTCCTTCAACGCGGGAACGGGCGCTTGCTTGAACGAGGACGGTGCAATCGAGCTCGACGCTTCCATCATGGATGGCACGACGCTTCGCGCCGGCGGGGTGTGCGCGCTGCCGCCGTTCAAGAACCCGATCGCGATCGCGCGGCGCGTGATGGACGACTCGAAGCACGTCCTGCTCGCTGCAGACGGCGCCGTTCGATTCGCGATCCAGCACGGGTTCGAGCGCGCGGACCCGGCGTCGATGACCACCGAGCTCGCGCGGCAGCGCCTCGAGGCCGCGCGAGCGAAACACGCGACCGAGGGCTGGGCAGGCGGGACCGTCGGCGCAGTGGCGCGAGACGCAAGCGGTCACGTCGCTGCTGCGACGAGCACCGGCGGCATGGTCAACAAGCTCGCCGGACGTGTCGGTGACTCGCCGATCGTCGGTGCGGGCACCTACGCGGACGACACCGCCGCCGCGTGCTCCACGACGGGGCACGGCGAGTCGATGATCCGCGTCTGCCTCGCGAAGACGACGATCGACGGCGCGCGCATGGCGACCGCAACGTCGTCCGTCTGCGCAGCGCTCGAGATGATGCACGTGCGCACGGGCGGCACCGGAGGCGCCATCGTCGCATCACGCGACGGATCGCTCGGGCTCGCCCGCACGACACGCACGATGAGCTGGGCCGCCGTTACGAACGGCGGCACCCGCGCCTCGGGCGCGTGAGATCCTCGTACCGAAAGTCGGAAGCGAAGAAGAAATGGGAGAACGGCGCGCGGAAACGCGCGCGCCGAACTTATTCGCTCTTCTCGGACGCGGCCTTGCGGTCCAGGGCGTCCTGCAGACCACAACGCACACGCGTTGCGCGCTTGACGCGCTTCTTCTTGAGCGGCGTGGTGAGCCACTCGTGACGCTTCCTCATGCTCCAGATCGCGCGGTTAGCCATAGGGGCGCGCAAAATGGCGGAAACCGGGCCTCAACGCAAGCGCGGCAACACGCGAACGCCGCTTTTCTTGCTCTCGAGCTCCTCCCCGAGCGTTCCGCGCTGGGCGGAAGAGAGCGCATGGTGCTTCACCCAGGATCCAGAAGAGGAGTGGACTGGACTGCCCGAGATCCAGCGCGCGGCGCGTATCCCATTGAAAAGACGCGCAAAGCGTTGCGCTACAGGTTGGAGTGAGTGTTGCACTTACATTCGGCATGGAGACGGGGACGCTTGGACGGCTTGCTTTCATCATCGGGCTCGCGACGACCGTGGGCGCCGCCGGGTGCTTCCTCGGAGAGGAAGAGACCCTGGAGGGCGCGGGCGAAGTCGTCGTCGGCGGAGAGACGTCGGCCGTCCTGAAGAGCACGCTCGTCCTCGAAACGGGATGCACCGCCGCGAAGGTCGGTCCGCGTCACCTGCTGCTCGCGGCGCGTTGCGTGGTGGACAGCGCCGCCATCGCGCCCGGAAAGACGATCCGCTTCAAGGCGGCGAGTGAGCTCGAGACGCTCGCCGCGCCCGACACGAACGACGACGTCCTCCAGGCGGAAGACGCGGGGGCAGGCGCAGCAGACGAAGGCGACGATCAGCTCACCGACGGGGGCAGGGGCGACGGCGGCGCCTCGAAGGACGAGGCGAAAAAGCGGGCAAACCGCGGCGACCGCGAGGTCACGATCGAAGAGGTCGAGGTCCATCCGTCGTACACCGCCCGGTGCAAGGACGACCTCTGCGCGTTCGGATCCATCGACGCGAGCGACGCCAAGGACATCGCGGTCCTCATCCTGGACGCCGACCTGGAGACCGTCCCGACGATCCCGATCGACCTCGACGCCGTCGGCCAGAGCGATTCGCTCCTCGTCGTCGGCTCCGGATGCAAGCAGCTCGACGGCACTCCGGAGCGCGTGAAGACGTTCAAGACGATCGCGGTCCCCGCGAAGACGGTCAACCACTCGGGCAGCCCGTACATCGACGATCCGGCGCTCGTTTCACGGCTCGAAGCCGGATACGTCGTCACCCCGGCCGTCGGTTGGCGTTCCACCGAGCCCCGCATCTGCAAGGCGGACATCGGCGCGCCGCTCTTCCGAGGCGGCCAGGCAGCCGTCGCAGGCATCACGTCGAACTTCACGATGTTCGAGCCCGGCGACCTCGTGCCGGTGACGCTCCACCACACGAAGGTCGACGCGACGTCCAAGGTCGGCACCTGGCTCGCGTCGCTCGGTGTCGAGACGATCCGCTCGTGCAGCGAAGCGACCGGTGGCTGCGTCAAGAAGGGCTACGACGGCGGCGCGCCGGGGACCCAGGCCGCGCCGAAGAAGGACGACGGAACGGCCCCGGGCGAGGACGCGGGCGAGGTGCTCGTGCCCGGCGAGGGTGATGCCGGCGACGACGAGTCCGACGCGGGCGCCGTCAGCAACGAGCTCCCGCAGCAGGGCGAGGAAGCCGAGCTGCCCGAGTCGAGCGAGGACGACTACTACTACCCGAGCGGCAGCGACGAGGACTACAGCGACTGGGACGCGGGCCCGAAGAAGAAAAAGAAGAAGAAGGCGTCCGGCTGCAGCGCTGCTCCGGGGTCGATGTCTTCCGGCGGCGACAGCATGGCCCTCGTCCTCGGTGTGGCGCTCGCCGGGGCCGCCCTCCGCCGGCGCCGCCGCGCGTGACATCCTTCGCGCCGCGGGGATGACCCGCGACGGCGCGTGCGCCCCCTCAATCGGGCGTTGCGACCAGACGGACCTCGAGGCGAAGCGGGCCAGCGCCCTCCTTCGCCTCGACCACTTTGTCCCATGGCAGGTAGCCGGGCGCTTCGACCGAGACGCGGTGTGTTCCCACCGGAAGCGCGACGCCGCGCGCAGCGACCGTGTCGAGGCGGCCGACGAAGATGTCGTCGATCGTGACCGACGCGTTCGGCGGCGAGCCGACCATCCTCATCGACACGGTCTTCGGCTCACGCGGCTGACCGCACGCGGTCAGCGCCGTGGCGGCGACGACGCAAGCGAAGAGCCCCGCGAAGACCGGGCGCTTCACCCGATCACTCCCACTCGATCGTGGCCGGCGGCTTCGACGAGATGTCGTAGACGACGCGGTTGATGCCGCGCACCTCGTTGATGATGCGGTTCGACATCCGGCCGAGCAGCTCGTAGGGGAGCGGCGCCCAGTCGGCGGTCATGCCGTCGAGCGAGCGAACGGCGCGGATCGCGCACGTCTCTTCGTACGTGCGGTGGTCGCCCATCACGCCGACGCTGCGAACGGGGAGCAGCACGCAGAAGCTCTGCCACACCTCGTCGTAGAGGCCTGCGCCGCGGATTTCCTCGGACACGATGTGATCGGCGGCCCGGAGCACCGCGAGGCGCTCGGGCGTCACCTCACCGAGGCAGCGGATGGCGAGGCCGGGGCCGGGGAAGGGCTGCCGGTAAAGGATGTCGCGCGGCATGCCGAGCGCCTCGCCGCAGGCACGGACCTCGTCCTTGAACAGCTCGCGAAGCGGCTCGATGAGCTTGAGCTTCATGCGCTCGGGAAGCCCGCCGACGTTGTGGTGGCTCTTGATGACCGCGCTCGGTCCCTTGAACGAGACGCTCTCGATGACGTCGGGGTAGAGCGTGCCCTGGACGAGATGCGCGGCATTCTCGACCTTCGCCGCTTCTTCCTCGAAGACGTCGATGAAGACCTTGCCGATGATCTTCCGCTTCTGCTCGGGATCCGTCACGCCCTTGAGCGCCGACAGGAACCGCTCACGCGCGTCCACCGGGACGAGGTTCAGATGGTACGTCTCGCGGAAGGTGTTCACGACCTGCTCGAACTCGCCCTGACGAAGCACTCCGTTGTCGACGAAGATGCAGGTGAGCCGGTCGCCGAGCGCCTTGTGACAGAGGATGGCCGCGACGGACGAATCGACGCCGCCGGAGAGACCGCAGATCGCGCGCTCGTCGTCCTTCACCCTCTCGCGCACGAGGCGGATGGCCTCGTCGGTGAAGGAGCCGGGCGTCCACGTCGGCTCGAGGCCGGTGACCTCGAACAAGAAGGAGGCAAGAACGTCCGTCCCTCGCGGCGTGTGCACGACCTCGGGGTGGAACTGGACGCCGTACATCTTCTTCTCGGCGTTCGCGACCGCGCAGAACGGGGTGTTGCCCGACAGGCCGATCGTCGTGAACCCCGGGGGCATGCTCGCGATGCGGTCGCCGTGGCTCATCCAGACGTCGATGCTCTCCTGCCGTGCGAAGCGGTGGAAAATGCCTTCGGCCTGATCGACGACGAGCTTCGCGAGACCGAACTCGCGCTTGTCGGCGCGCTCCACCTTGCCGCCGAGCAGGTGAGCCATGAGCTGCATGCCGTAGCAGATGCCGAGGATCGGAACGCCGAGCTCGAAGATGCGCTTGTCGACGCTGGGAGCTCCGTCCTCGTAGACGCTCGACGGGCCGCCCGAGAGGATGATCGCACGCGGGCTCTTCGCCCGGATCTCCTCGAACGGTGCGTTGCACGGGTGAATCTCGCAGTAGACCTTGCTCTCGCGGACGCGCCTCGCGATGAGCTGCGTCGTCTGCGAGCCGAAGTCTAGGATGAGCACGAGATCCTTCGTCATGGTGAGCTCCCGGAGAGGCCGGGACGACTACCACGCGCCTCGTCACGGCAAAAGCGTCAGCCGAACGCGCGCGCGACGAGAGCCGCTGCCTAAATGCTGTGCTTGGTCGCGGCGTGTGCCGGCTGCGCGTGGGCCCGGACGACGCCGACCGGACTGAGCACGAGCATGAGGAAGAGCATGGCGCTCGCGAACGCCGCGGCCCGCAGGGCCTCGCCCCTGGAGTAGGGGTCGACCCACGCCGCGCGGGCCCTCGCGAGGGCGCGCAGCCCGAGCGCCAGAGGCGCGATCGGCGCGACGGCCGACGAGAGCCCGCCCATCGAGGAGGGGACGCCGAGCTCTGCAGCTTCGCTCGCCGCGAACGTCACGATGATCATGACGATGCCGAAGAGGATTCCGCCGCCCGCCGCCACGTACAGCCCACGGCTGCGCTCACCGAGCATGCTGCGCGCGAAGAGGCCTGCGCCCGCGACCAGCGCGATGACGGCGAGGACGCCGCTCGCGAACATCGAGTCGCCGCGGAGGGCGCGCCCGACCGGCGCGCCGAGCGCCGGGATCGCCAGGAGCGCGACGAACGCGCCGATCGCTGGAACGGCGATGCCTCCCGCGAACTTGGCGATGTCCGAGGCAGACCAGACCGGCGCCGCGGTGTTGCGAGAAGTGCTGAGCTCTTTCGCGAGCACCGCCGGCGGACGCGCAGCAACGGGCACCGCGACGGCGTCGTGCGTGGGGCTCGGCGCGACGTCTCGGTTCTCGCGAGGCAGCGGCGCCGGAGGGATCGGGCTCGGGGCTTTGCCGAACGCGCGTGGATCGAGCACCGGGGGGATGGACGACGGAGGGCCGTTGGCGCCGCCGCCGTGCGGAGGCCCGGAGCTGCTCGTCTTGCTCGCTGGCGGCCATGACGATGGGCGCGCCGCGAGATCGAGTGACGGCATCGGCCCGCTGTCGTCCGGTTCGAGCTGACGGACGTTCGACGGGTCGAGCAGGGCGCTCGCGATGACAGGCGCGACAGGCGCCGCGATCTGGCGCTGCGCGGATGCCGGAGGGGGAGGGCTCGCGGTGTTCGTCTCCGGGAGCGGGATGTCGAGATCGAGATCGTCGAGCGCGGAAAGAGGAGGCGGCTCGCTTCCTGGAGAGTTGAGGGTGAGGAGCCCGGCCCGCTTCGCCGCGGGGCTCGGCGGCTCTAGCCGATCCAGCGACGGCACCTTCGGGCGCGCGTGGGTTCGTTCGAGGGGGCTCGGCGGCGACACCGGCATGCGTGGCGGAGACAGGGGCGCCTTCCGCGATGAAGACGGAGCGTTGTCGGTCGTGCGGTGCTGCACCGGCAGGTCCATCAGCGTCTCCATGCGTGAGGAGACGGGCTCCCCGCGCATGATGCGCCGGACCTCGACCATCTGCTCGTGCAGCTCGCCGGCATCGCGATAGCGGGCAAGACGATCCCGCCGCGTGCAGCGGGCGATGAGCTCTTCGAGCTCGGGGGACGCGTCGCGCGCGCGCTCGCGGAGGGGCGGCACGTCTCGCGTCTTGACGTGCTGGAGGACCTCGTTCGCGGTCTCTGCCTCGAACGGCGTCTCACCGACGATCATCTCGTAGAGGATCACGCCGAGCGCCCAGACGTCCGAGCGCGTGTCGACGTCTTGTTTGCTCACGATCTGCTCGGGCGCCATGTAGTGCGGCGTCCCGATGAGCATGCGCACTTCTTTGGCCGAGCGCTCCGCGATGGTCGGGAACAGACACGCTCCGAAATCGAGGACCTTGGGGATGATCTTGTTGCGGTCGCGCGCGAGAAAGATGTTTGCGGGTTTGAGATCGCGATGCACGACCTTCTGCGCATGGGCAGCGGCGACCGCATCCGCGACGGGGATCATGATCTCGAGCGCCTCTTCGCAAGAGAGACGCCCGTTCCGCGCGCGCAGATAGCGCTCGAGGTCTTCACCTGCGAGCAGCTCCTGGACGATGAACGGCGTTCCGTCGTCGTCCCGAGCGACGTCGAGCACGTCGACGACGTTGGAATGGCGGATCGCGGCGGCCGCGCGCGCTTCGCGGAGGAAGCGAAGAACGTCTTCCTCGATGTGCACGTACTCGGGCGAGAGGAGCTTGATGGCGACCTTGCGACCGAGCGCGACGTTCGTCGCCCGATACACCTCGCCCATGCCACCGATGCCGAGACAATCCTCCAGCAGATACTTGCCTGCGAGGAAGTCTCCCTGTCTTCGTCCCTGACGTGCGGCGGCGCCTCGGCCCACGATATTGACGATTATAGGCCTGCGCAGAGCGCCGACGCGGAAGGGAAAGCGCCCCAGTGCACGATTTTCCCGAAGCGGTCCGCGACGGTCGCCGATCTGGCAAGTGCGGCGTTCAGGACTCGAGCCCTCGGACTCGAGTCCTCGTCGTGAAAGGGATCAATCGAACGACCCGCCGATGCCTGCGTAGCCGCCGCCTGCGAGCGGGCGCGCATCGAAACGGAAGGACGTGTCCTTTCTCTTCGCCTGCGCGTTCGTCGTCTGCACCCTGCTGGTGTCGATCGTCGGCCGCGTGAAGAACATGTACGCGGCCACGCCGAGCGCCACGACGCCGACGCCGAGCGAGATGTCGGCGATGATGAGCTTGGTTCGGGCGCGGTCGACGTCCTCCTCCTTGCAGACGGGCTTGCACGTCTGCAGATCGTCGACGTCGTTCTTCCCGCCGATGCCGAACACCGCGAAGCTGCCGAGCGCGACGACGCCGAGACCGCCGACGACGAGCGACGGGACGATCGAGCCTTCACGGTTGCCGTCCGTCGAGCCGCCGCTCCCTGAGCCGCCGCTCCCTGAGCCGCCGCTTCCACCCGTATCGGACGCGATGGGGCTCGGGAACGTCGCGATGATCGGACGCGCCTTCTCGGCGGCGCGGACGAGGACGCGCTCCTCCTTCGACGTGCCGTCCTTGCTGTCGAACCGGAAGACGTGCTCACCGGAGTCGACGAGGACGGGCTTGCCGTCGAGCCGCTCCTGAATCGGAGCGCCGTCCATCGATACCTTGACGTCGAGCACGTCGTTGCCCTTGCCGTCGCGAGCACCGAAGACCACCGTCGGCGCGTCGCGATCGAGCTCGGTGAGCCACTTACCGCAATCGCTCTTGATCGGTCCCGGACAGACATCACGCGCGCAGACGAGCATCTGCTCACGTGCACGGCGGTACTTGCCTTCGTCGCGCAGCTGCTGCGCCTGCTCCGCCGAGGCCGCGCACTGCTCACGTTCGTCAGGTGCCGCGGCGGCGACGCCCTCCGCGAGCATCGTTGCGATGGCAGCCGCCGCAACGATCCGCGCAGCGCTGCGTCCTCGCCCCGAGGACCCCCTACGTGTGCTCTCCCTCATCGACTCGGGCCTCCGTGTCTACTCGGAGGCTACAGGTTACCCGGCAGGACAGGAGAGGAAAAAAAGAGTGCGGTCTCGACGGATACGTGAGGTCTTGCCGGCTCGCCGCGCGCGGTCTCCCGAGGAGACCCGACGCCGACGTCAGTGCAGACACTCCATCTTGTACTTCTTGCGCCCCGTCGCCGGATCGATGGTGTAGGGCGGGTCGCAGTTCGTGACGGGCTTCTTGACGACCGGCGGGGGCGGGGGCGGCGGCCGAGCGACGACGACGCGCTCCGGCACTTCGCGCTGTGCCTTCGTCGTCACGGACTGTGGCCCCGCGACTGCGAGCGCTCGGCGCGGCTCGAGCTCGAGCTGGTTCGGCTCGACGTGTGGCGGGCCAGCCAGGACGTCGCGCATCGCGAGCGCCCCCAGGCCGCCGCCGATCATCGCGAGCAACGCGAAGAACGAGACCATCACCTTCGCGGTGCTCGTGCGCCTCGGCGGAACCATCGAAATGGCCGGCCGCGAGACGGAGATGCTCGAGACCTGCGAGTGAGGCTCCTGGATGGGCGGTTGCTTCGCGAGCCCGATCCTGGGATCCGTCGGCGGGTTGAGCGACGCGACCTCGATCGCCGCGATCGTCTGGGCACGGCGATGAAGCTCGTCGCCCGCGACCATCTCGACCCACTCGCCGACCTCGGAGGGGGAGGCGAGGCCGATCGTCTGCTCGATGGCGAGCGCCATCTCACGCGCCGTCGTGAAGCGCATTCCCGGCTCGCGTGCGAGGCCGCGGAGGACGACGGCGTCGACCGCCGGCTCGAGGAATGCGTTGTGAACGCTCGGCGGATCGATGCGGCCTTCGATGGCGCGCGCGAGGACGATGGCCTCGGTCTCGCCGTCGAACAAGCGGCGGCCCGTCAGCGCCTCCCAGAGGACGACCGACGCCGCGTAGATGTCGACCTGCTTCGTGACCGGAGCGCCGCTCAGCTGCTCCGGAGGCATGTACGCGATCTTGCCCTTGAGCTGTCCGTCGCGCGTCGTCTGCAGACGTCCGGCCGCCTTGGCGACGCCGAAGTCGAGGACGCGCGCCGTGCCGTCGGCCCCTACGAGAATGTTCTGCGGGGACACGTCACGGTGAACGATCCCGAGCTCACGGCCGTGTTCGTCCTTCGTCTGATGCGCCGCGTGGAGTCCGTGGAGGACCGACGACATGACGGTGGCCGCCACCTTCGGCGGCATCATCATCTGCTTCGCAATGGCCGCCTTCATCAGCTTGGAGAGGGCCTCACCGGCCACGTACTCCATGACGATGAAGATCTCGCCCTGCGTCGTGACGACGTCGAGCGTGGGGACGACGTTCGGGTGACGGATGCGCCCGCAGAGGCGCGCCTCGTCGAGGAACATCGTCACGAACTCGGGATCTTTGGCGTAGTGCGGGTGCAGCCGCTTGATGGCCACCGTCCGCGAGAAGCCGACAGGTCCGCTGAGACGGCCAAAGTGCACCGTCGCCATGCCGCCTGACGCAAGCTCTCCGTAGAGAACGTAGCGGCCCACCGTTCTCGGTGAGTGCTCGTCAGGTCGGGCCATCATGTCGAGATTACCGCGGGTACGCGTGCGGGGCACAACGAGTACGTGAGTGTGGCGAGAAATTGTGAGGAAGGCGCCTACGCGGACTTTGTGCCGTCGCGGCTCGTCTCGACGCATCGCATGGCGTCTTCGTTATCCGTTGGCTTGCGCTGCTTCCGTTACCGGCCGCCCGCATCTCGCCTCGCTAGGGGACCTCGCGTCCAGTCTCATCGCGTCTCATCCATTCGTGCGGGGTGGGTCGTCTTCACGAGGAATCGCGAATGGACGCGCGGGGGAAGGGATGAAGCGGGCGCGGGGGACTACACCTCCGGTGGCGCGTGGTGTAGGTGCGTCGACGTGGTCAGCAGCACGGAAGAGGCCGGTTCTAAGCAGCAGCTTGCGATGACGGTGCGCGTCCAACGCGTCGGTCCCGTCGAGGTCCCGTTGCCTCGGTACCAGTCCGAGCAGGCCGCCGGCATGGACCTCCAGGCGGCGATCACGGAGCCGATCACGCTCCGCTCGCTCGAGCGCGTGATGGTGCCCACCGGCCTCGCGATGGCGATCCCGATGGGCTGGGAAGGGCAGGTGCGTCCGCGCTCGGGCCTCGCGGCGAAGCGAGGGATCACGGTCATCAACGCCCCCGGCACGGTCGACAGCGACTATCGCGGCGAGGTGAAGGTCGCGCTCGTGAACCTCAGCGCCGAGACCGTCACGATCGAGCCGCTCGAACGCATCGCGCAGATCGTCTTCGCCCGCCATGGTACGGCGACTCTCGAGGTCGTGACCGCGCTCGACGAGACGGCGCGCGGAGCCGGCGGCTACGGATCGACCGGCACGCGCTGACGCCGATCGCTCTCCCGTGCGCTGCGAGCGTCAGCCTTCGCCGCGCTTGATTTGATAGCCGCGGATCTTCTTGTGCAGGTTCGTGCGCTCGACGCCGAGGATCACCGCCGTGCGTGAGATGTTCCAGCCGGTGAGCTTCAGCGTGTCCACGATGTACTTGCGCTCGGTCTGCTCACGGTACTCGCGGAGCGTCAGGTACTGACCAGGCACGGGCGCGCGGGTCGCGACCTGCTCCTCTCGGTCCTCTTCGAACGCCTCGGGCGCTGCGGTGTCGTGGCTGTTTTCTTCCTCGCCGAAGGGGCTCTCGTGCGGGTCCTCCGGCAGGTCGGCGATGGTCACGCGGTCGCCGGAGAGAATGGCCATGCGCTCGACGACGTTCTTGAGCTCGCGCACGTTGCCGGGCCATCGACGCGCGACGAGGGCATGGATGACGGCGTCGTCGATCGGCTTCGGCTTCGTGCCGTTCTCTTTCGCGAAGCCCTGCATGAACGCGTGCGCGAGAAGCGGGATGTCCTCGACGCGCTCGCGCAGGCTCGGGCTCCGGAGCGGGAAGACGTTGAGCCGGAAGAACAGGTCCTCGCGGAATCCGCCGTTCTCGACGGCCTTCGCGAGATCCTTGTTCGTCGCCGCGAGGACACGGACGTCGACGTGAATGACGTGCTCGCTGCCGACGCGCGAGATCTCACCCGACTGGAGCGCGCGCAGGACCTTCGCCTGCGCGACGAGGTCCATGTCGCCGATCTCGTCGAGGAAGAGCGTGCCTCCGTGCGCCTGCTCGAAGAAGCCACGCCGCTTCGACTGGGCGCCGGTGAACGCGCCTTTCTCGTGACCGAACAGCTCGCTCTCGATGAGCTCGCGCGGGATGGCCGCGCAGTTCACCTTGATGAAAGGCTCCTCGGCACGCGACGACAGACGGTGGATGGCGCGCGCGATCAGCTCCTTGCCGGTCCCGCTCTCGCCGGTGATGAGGACGCCTGCGCGCGTCGGTGCGACCTTCTCGATCTCGTGGAACAGGCGCTGGATCGGCGCGCTCTTGCCGATCATCTCGTACTTCGCCATCTGCTCGCGCGACATCGTCTCGAGGGCGCGCTTCGTCTGAGCGGCCTCGAGCACGTTCTTCACGCTGACGAGAACGCGCTCACGGGCGAGCGGCTTCTCGAAGAAGTCGCTCGCGCCGAGCTTGATCGCGTGGACGGCGTCGTTCACCGTCGCGTGCCCGCTGATGACGATGATGGGCGTGTCCTTGAGCGCTTCTTCCTTGCGGACCTTCTCGAGCGCCTCGAGGCCGCTCATGCCGGGCAGCTTGACGTCGAAGATCGCGAGGTCGACGGGCGTGTTCGGGCTCGCCAGGATCTCGATCGCGTGCTCGGCGGTCTCCGCGCCGATGACGCGATAGCCCTCACCCTCGAGGACGAGCGAGAGCGTCCGGCGGATGTTCTTCTCGTCGTCGACGACGAGGATCGTCTTCGCGGAAGGTTTGTTGCTGTCCGTCGCGGGGTGGGTCATCGCGGCCCTCTCGTCATGAGGTCATAGCATCCGGTCCGGCTTCTCCCAGCGCGAACTGCAGACGACGTCAGGGGGCCGCTGCCGCGGCGAGCTCTCGGACGCGGTCGTCGACCTCGAGAACGGCCTCCGCGATCGTGACGGCCTCCGCGGCAAGGGCGGTCTCGGCGATCTCGGCGCCCTTCATCGCGCGACCGACCTCGGCCGCAGGCCGGCCGACCGCGTCGACGATCGAGAACAGAGGCATGCTGTCGAGCACGCGATATTCGAGCGACACCGCCTGGCGATCCTCCTCGCTCGTGCCGTCGAACCATTCGCCGACCACCACGTCGAAGCGCGCAGAGCAGTCGCGACGACCGATGGTCCACTCGACGAAGTAGCAGGCACGCGGTCCACCGTCCCGATAGACGTAGCCCCAGACCGTCCGCCGGGTCTTGCCGCAGCACGCGCATCGGCCGGAGTTCTTCATCGACGCGGGCTCGATCTCGATGGTCGAGCTAGAGCTCGAGCTCGTGCCGTGAGGGCCGAGGGGATCGTGGGTCATCGCGGCGGACGCTACCAGATCCGCGCTCCAGCACGAACGCGTCAGAAGGAGAGTCCGACGAGCACGCGATGCGTGGACTGCTTCGGGTGCAGGACATCGAGCGCGAAACCGTACGACAGCTCGAGAGAGGCGAGGTGCAGCACCGCCTGCGCCATCGGTGCGATCCCGCCGCCGCGGATGTTGGTCGTCCGCGCAGCGAGCTGCGGCGGCGTATCCGTGGTGATCGCGAGCCGGGTCTCCTCACCGCGGTCGATCGTCGCGAGCATACCTCCGCCGATCGTGAAGTACGTCGGGAAGGCGTACGGGAGGAAGAGCATCCGGTATCCGACGATCAGCTCACCGAAGTACCGACGGATCGACCTGTCGACGATCGGTTGTGTCGTGTCGCCCTTGCCGGCGAACGTCATTCCGATCCGAGTGGTGATCGCGATGCGGTCGTAACCGACGATGCTCCCGCCGAGGTAGAAGCCGAAGTAGCTGTTCGCGTCCGAGTGCCACGCGAGGCCGAGCGCGCCGTCGCGACCGGCCCAGCGGCCGTGGTACTTGGGCCCGCCGATCTTCGAGGTGAGCTTCGTGAGGTGGTGGACCGGGACACCGAAGCCGATGCGCGACTCGAGCAGGCGATCAGCGACGCCGATGACTCTGCCGTCGCAGGTGAGCATCGGGCCGCCCGAGTTGCCGGGTGAGAGCACGGCGTCGGTCTGGATGTACGCGTCGCTCTTCGCGCTGACGATGCCCTGCGAGACGCTGAAGTTCAGCAGCCCTTCGAGCTCGTAGGAGACGCGCGCGAGGTCGCCGTACGGGTTGCCGATCGCGAGGATCGGCGAGCCGATCTCGACCTCGGTCCGTGGCTGGAGGACCGCGGCGTCGGTCGGCTCGGAGAGCTCGAGGAGCGCGAGGTCGTGGACGTCGTCGACCGCGACGACCTCCGCGTCCATCGACTTGCCGCCAGGGAACTCCACACGGACGTCGCGTCCGAGATCGACGACGTGGAGCGCGGTCGCGATGTGCCTGTTGTCGTAGAAGACGAAGCCGGTGCCGAGCGCGCCGTCGGGGCGCGTGATGCGGACCACGCTCGGCTTCGTTGCCTTGTACACGCGCTCGATGAACGCGGGATCGCACGGCGGACCGTGCTCGCTGTCGGACGCTGCGCGCGGAAGGCGAGCTGCGGGTGGGGACGGATGCGTCGGGGACGGATGCGTCGGGGACGGATGGGGCGCCGTCGCCGGTGGCGGCGAAGGTGCGGCCTGCGGCGGAGCGGGCGGCGAGGGTGCGGGCGCCTCCTGCTGAGCCTGCTGAGCCTGCTGAGCCTGCTGAGCGGCTGCGACCGGCGCAACCAGCAGCGCCGCGAGGCAAAGCAGCCCCGCCGGCCACGGACGGCTCACACGCCGCGCTCCTTCATGTACGTGAGGAAGTTCTGCGCCTGGACGACGAGCGGGCTGCGCGGGTAGTCGCGCAGGAGGGAGTCGAACGTCTCGCGCGCCTCCGGGTACTTCTTCATCTTGAGGTAGACCTCGCCGAGGAGCAGCAGCGCCTCGGCCTCGAGGCCCGAGTCGATCGCGTCGTCCGGACCGCGCGTCGACGGCCCGCTCGCGAAGTTGCGCATCGCGTACTGGATGCGGAAGACCGCGGCCTGGAAGTTGTCGCGCGCGAGATAGAAGCGAGCAACGTACAGCTCGTGGCGCATCAGACGCGCCGTGACCTCGATGAGGAGCTCACGGATCTTCGGCGTCTCCTTGGCGTCGGGATAGTCGTGGACGTACCCCTTCAGCTCCTTGAAGGCGTCGAGGATGACGGCCTGATCGCGCTCGTCTGCCGTGGGAAGCAGGAACGACTCGTTGATCTGCTTGTACTGCGCCTCCGCGATACGCGAGCGCGCGTAGCCGACCTCTTCGGGATCGGAGCGGTGGTCGTGCACGAACTGGCGGTAGCCGCGGATCGCCTCGGAGTACTTCTCCTGCTCGAAGTCGGCATCTGCGATGCGCAGCTCCGCGAGCTTCGCGTACTTCGAGTAGTGGTACTTGCGCTTCACCTCGCGGAAGAGCGCCTGCGACTCGATCCAGTTGTGCGACTGGAACTCCTTCATCGCCTCGTCGTACGCGCGCTTGGCGTCCGCCGTGTAGCTGAGGGCAGTGCGCGCCTCCTGCTTCTCGCAGCCGACGGCGCCTGCGGCGAGGGCCGTCGTCAGGACCAGGAGGGCAATCGGCCGAAGCATCGGGGACACGCCTTACCACGCCTTCGGCGGAAGAGGATCGCCTCGATGCGCCTGGAGCGAGAGCACGGGACGTCCCTTCGATGCGCGTACAGGTGCGCGCGTTCTACTTCTCGCCGCGCCAGCGGACGATCCGCCAGGCCGGCGCCTCGTCGTCGGCCTTTGCCTGCCGGTAGACCGTGCGGACGATGAGCCGCACCTTCTCGGCCAGGTCGGAGGGGGGGGCCGTCCCGTCGGCGGCCGGTGAGATGTCCACCGTCACCTCGCCCGTGGCGTCCACGACGACCGCGACAGGGAAGCTCGCGTCGGGGACGTGCGCGGCCCCGGCGTATCGCCAAGGCGGGTCTTCGAGCGCTTTGTCGCGCTCGATCTTGATGCGGACACCCGTCTCCGGGCGATCACCGGCGATCGGCACGACGTGGGACTACCACAACTTGGGGTCGCCCCGGCGACCCTGGTCGGGTAAAAGTGGACGCCGTCATGGTCGAGAAGAACCCGATGACCCCCGAGGGCGCAGCGAAGCTTCGTGAGGAGCTCCACAGGCGGAAGACCGTCGATCGCCCGCAGATCACCCAGATGATCGCCGAAGCCCGCGCGCACGGCGACCTCAGCGAGAACGCCGAGTACCACGCGGCAAGGGAGCGCGGCGGCTTCAACGAGGGCCGCATCAAGGAGCTCGAAGACAAGCTCGCACGCGCCGAGATCATCGATCCGTCGAAGCTCGCCGGAGACAAGGTCGCGTTCGGCGCGACCGTGAAGCTCCTCAATACGGCGACGGAAGAGGAGGTCACGTACCGCATCGTCGGGGCGGACGAGGCGGACATCAACGCCGGCTCCATCAGCATCACGGCGCCGATCGCGAAGTCGCTCCTCGGCAAAGAGGTGGGCGACGAGGTGAAGATCCGGACGCCGGCCGGCGAGCGCGTCTACGAGATCCTCGAGATCGAGTTCAAGTAGGCCGATCGCGCGCATGGCCTCGACCAGGCGGCGCACGCAGGCCGCGCCGGGGGTCGTGGGAGCAGCACCGGCGTCTTCCGAGGGGCGTGGCGCACGTGCGTCCGCGCCTCTCCTCCTCGAGCCGCTCGCGTCGGTCGATCGGCTTCCCGGGCTCGGCCCTGCTGCGCGAAACGCGCTCGCCGAGCACGGGATCCGCACGGTCGCGGATCTCGTCTGGACGCCGCCGTCGGGCTGGGACGACCTCCGCAATCCGCGCGCGCTCGCCGACGTCGTCGCCGCGGCGAAGGACGGGCCGGTGCGTGCGACGTTCGCCGCGGTCGTCGTGAGCGCCTCGATGATGCCGTTCCGCAGGCGGCGTGCCGTACGTGTCGTCCTCCGCGACGTCTCGGACGAAAGCTGCAAGCTGCATGCATTTTGGTTCTTCACGGCGCACGGGGTGCTCGCGCTCGCCAAGCCGGGCGCGGCCTTGATCGTGACCGGACGGGTGGTCGTCGAGCTGAAGAAGCCTCCGCGGACCGCGCATCCGGAGCTCCTGCCGGACTCGTCCGACGCGCGCGTCGTCCGACCGCGGTACCCCCGACTCGGGCCGAGCGGGGCGCTCGTGAAGAAGGCCATCGCGCACGCGGTGCGGGAGCTCCCGCGCGAAGGGACCGCTGCGGCGATCGACCCGGTGCCTCCGGCGATCGCCGCGCGCGAAGGCATGCGCGACCCGAGGACCCTCGTCAGGACGGTTCACGCCGCGGACGGCGATCTTCCCGACGAGCGCGACCAGAGCGCCTTTCTCGAGCGGCTCGCCTGGGCCGAAGCGTTCACGCGCGCATGGGAGCGGTTGCTCGTCGAGGAAGGCCTCGGCGCGACCCCGGCCCACGTGCTGCCGCAGGTGCCGAGCTTGCTCGGGAAGCTCCAAGAGGCGCTGGGCTTCGAGCTCACGACCGATCAGCGCTCTGCTTGTGCGGACGTGGCGCGCGATCTCGCGGACAGTCGACCGATGCGCCGGCTGGTCCTCGGCGACGTTGGCACTGGAAAGACGGCGGTGGCGCTCGCTGCGGTCGCTCAGTGTGTCGCCGCCGGGCGGCAAGCGGCGATCCTCGCGCCGACGAGCGTGCTGGCTGAGCAGTACCGCGCCGCCGTCCGGCCGCTCGAGCGAGCGATCGGGGCGCGCGTCGCCTTCGTCGCCGCGGGAATGCCGACCGTCGAGCGCAAAGCCACCGAGGCGGCGCTCGCCAGCGGAGAGGCCGATGTGGCGATCGGCACGCACGCCTTGCTCGGGGAGGGGATCGAGCTCCCGAAGCTCTCGCTCGTCGTCGTCGACGAGCAGCAGCGCCTCGGCGTCGGCCAGCGGCTCGCCCTCGTGAAGAAGGGAGAGCGGCCGCACCTGCTCACGCTCACCGCGACGCCGATCCCGCGCACGCTCTCGCTCGCTCTGCGTGGAGAGCTCGCCACCTCGACGCTCCGCTCGCGCCCGGAAGGCCGCGTGCCGGTGATGACGTCGCTCGCATCGCGCGAGGAGCTGCCGACCGTGGTACGCCGCGTCGCCGACGCGGTGACGCGACATGAGCGCGTCTTCTGGATCGTGCCGCGCGTCGAGCCGAGCGACGACGAAGACGACGACTCCGACGACCTCGCATCGGCCGAGGCGAGGGCGAAAGCGCTCCGCCGGGCCGTCGGCAAGACCGCCGTCGGGATCCTCCACGGCAGGATGTCTGCAGCCGACAAACGCGCCGCGATGAAGGCGTTCCGCTCCGGGGAGACGCCGGTGCTCGTCGGGACGACGGTCGTCGAGGTCGGCGTCGACGTTCCCGAGGCCACCCTCATCGTCGTCGAGGACGCAGAACGTTACGGGCTCGCCCAGCTCCACCAGCTTCGGGGGCGCGTCGGCCGCGGGGCGCGCGCGGGTGCGTGCATCCTCCTGCACGGAGATGCGCTCGCGGGGATCGCTCGCGACCGCCTGACGGCGCTGACGAGGCTCGACCGTGGCGAGGACGTCGCCCACGCCGACCTCGCCCTGCGAGGCGCCGGAGATCCGGGCGGGACGCGACAGCACGGTGAAGAGGAGGAGCTCGTCTATCTCGATCCGAGCGTCACGTACGCGTGGCTCGAGCGGATCGAGCAGGACGCTCGCGACCTACGGCGCGCCGATCCTGCGCTCGAGCACGAGGGCCATCGGATCCTCGGCTCGCTGGTCGCCCGGCTCCAGCGCGCGCTGGCGGTGAGGGAAGAGGCAGGCTAGCCGTCGCCACGCCGAGGCAACGGTCATGGTGAGGGCCCGGCGTGTCACCTCGCTCGACAGCTTCGCGCGAGGAGGGTACTTCTACTCAGGACGTGTGGCTCTTGCGCCTTCGCCGCTTCGATCGCGACGTTGGGCTCGTTCTCGCTGCGTTCGTCGTCTTGCTCGCGATCGAGAACGTCGCCGTCGGCGTCGGCTACCGCTCCGAGTTCGTCGGCACGTGGGAGATGGGCAGCGCCCGCCTGTACCTGTCGCCGATCGCGCTTGCGGTCTCCGTTCCGGTCGCGCTCGCCGTCGTGCTCATGGCTCGCCTGGCGGCGGCAGGTCGTGCGTGGGGTGTCGGCCTGGTCGGCCTCGTGACCGGGGCTGCCGTCGGAGTGGGGCTGTCGACCGGGCGGCGCATGGCGAGCATCGCGGTCCGTGCGCCGTTCGTCGTCCTGTTCGCGATCGCGACCGGGATCCTGGCCTGGCTCCTCGCGAGACAGCTCCGGCGCCTTCGTCCCGTCGTCGTTGCCGTCATCGGGGCAGCGATCGCCATCGCCGCGTGGCTCGCGAACGCCTTCATCCTGCCTCGGCTCTATCCGGTGTTCCACGTCACGCTCTGGTTCGTGACGTTCATCGCGTTCGCCGCGACCTCGCTTCTGCTGCAGCGCCGGCGAGCCGGTAACGCGGTCGCGTTCGGCGCGATCGTGCTGGCCGCGGCGTCGATCGCGTGGTCGCCTCATGCGGCCACGGCGGTGCGCGACGACGACAACCTCCGACGCGTACTGCTCGAGAAGGCGCCGATCCTCGGCCGGTCCGTCGTGGTCGCGAGCCAGTTGGCACCTCCGCCGAAGCTCGACGAGGAGGACGGCGCAGCGGCGGCGACGCTCTCGAGCCTGCGCGCGCGAAAGGAAGGCGCACGCTCGCTCGACTGGCAAGGCCACGACATCGTGCTCGTGACGATCGACGCGCTGCGCGCCGACCACCTGTCGTCGTACGGCTATGGGAGGAAGACGACGCCGAACATCGACGCGCTCGCTGCGCGCGGCGCTCGCTTCGAGCACGCGTATTGCCCGACGCCGCATACCTCGTACTCGATCGCGTCGCTCATGACGGGCAAGTACATGAAGCCCCTGCTCGCGCTCGGCGGCGAGGACACGAGCGAGACATGGCCGGTGATGTTGCGGCGCTACGGGTATCGGACCGCCGCGTTCTACCCGCCCGCGGTCTTCTTCATCGACGAGCACCGTTTCCGCCGGCTCCGCGACGAGAACCTCGGCTTCGAATACAAGAAGGAGGAGTTCGCGGACACGAACCTCCGCCGGGCGCAGATCGAGCGCTACGTCACGCTCGCTCCGAAGGACAAGCCCATCTTCCTGTGGGTGCATCTGTTCGAGCCGCACGAGCCGTACGAGGCGCATCCCGAGTTCCCGTTCGAGGGAGACGCTCGGGTCGACGCCTACGACAGCGAGATCGCGGCGGCCGACGCGCTCGTCGGCGACATCGTGAAGCTCGTCAGCGAGCACCGCGCGCCCGGGACTGTCTTCATGGTCAGCGCCGATCACGGCGAGGAGCACGGAGACCACGGCGGGCGGTATCACGGCACCACGGTCTACGAGGAGCAGGTGAGGGTGCCCCTCGTCGTCGTCGCGCCCGGCATCTCGCCGAAGGTCGTCGAGCCGCCCGTACAGACGATCGACCTGCTCCCGACGACCCTCGCGGCGCTCGACGTACCGATCCCGCCGCGCGTCCGCGGGCGCGACCTCGGACCGGCGCTCGTCGGGACGGAGGCGCAGACCGAGCAGGGGCTCGCGTTCGCAGAGACCGACGACTACACGCTCGTCGCGCGCGGCGCCGATCGGCTGGTGTGCGCGCGAAAGATCGGCTCCTGCACGCTGTTCGACGTCTCGCGCGATCCGGCGCAGACGAAGCCCGTCGCCGATCGGCCCGAGCGCGTGACGGAGCTCCGGAAGCTCGCCGCCGCGATCGAGCGCGAGACCGGCAAGGTGGAGGCGAGCGATCTGCCGGACGCGCTCCGCCGTGGCTTGCAGGGAGACGTGGACGCGGCCGAAGACGTCGCGGCGCTGCTCGACGACGCGCGGGTCGATATCCGACGTCTCGCGGCACGGTGCGCGTTCGAGCTCGAGGCCCAGGAGATGGCCGCACAGCTCGAACGCGCCGAGAAGCTCGACGACGACGCGGAGGTCAGGCGCTGGAGCTCGCTGGCGCTCCTCCGGCTCGGGCACGGGTTCGGCCCGTCGACCGCGCGCCTCGATGCCGTCGTCGAGAACGTGCTCCGCAAGGGAGAGAACGCCGACGAGAAGTACGCGGCGGCGCTCGCGCTCGCGGAGCACGGCGACGCCCGAGGCGAGGGCGAGCTCCTCGCGCGCTGGAGCTCGATGTTCGGCCCGACCGCGCGCGCGCCCGGCGAGCTCGACGACGCGCGCGATCTGCTCGGAGCGTTCGCCACGCTGCGCTCGCGCAACGCCGTGCCGCTGCTCGTGCGTGCGCTCGAGGACGTACGCCTGAGGCCGTACGTGGTCGAGACGCTCGCGAAGATCGGCGATCTGCGCGCAAAGGAGCCGCTGCTCCGCATCTTCGCGGAAGAGCGATACGTCCATCTGCGGGGCCCCGAGGCGAGGACGCTCGTGAAGCTCGGCGCCCGCGAGAAGCTCATGCCTCCGCTGGCGCGCTTCGCCGGAACGCCCGAGCCGTTGCTCGACGCGGTCGCGATTGCACGAGAGATCAAGCAGCTCACGCCCGAGCAAAGCGGCTGGGTCGCGCGTGAAACGAAGGGGCAGGGCACGCTCCCCGAGTCGATCTCCATCAAGGTCCGCCTGCAGAAGCCCGGGCCGACGCGCATCCTCGTCCTCGGTGGGGAGGCCTCGGGTCCGCTGTCCGGCTCGATCGACGGGGTGACGATCGACGACGTGGACGCGAGCGCGGGCAACGTGTTCGTCGTCGAAGCAGGCGAGATCGCCTCGCGTCAGGTGCAGCTCGACTTCGCCGTACCCGGCGGCATCGCGGCGCTGTGGGCGGTGCCGCGTGCAGCCGAAGTCCCGCCGCCCCCGCCGCAGCAGTGGGACGCCTGGGACGGTGGAGCGTCCTCCGACGAGATTCCGCCCTAGGAAACTGGGGCGATCCGCGTCGAGCCGCGCTCGAAAACCTGGGCTCGACTGCTCGGGACGCTGAGGCTATTGTCCCCCGCGTGAGCGACGAAAAACGCAGCGAAGACGAGCTCGAGGAGAAGAAGAGCGACGCGCCGGCCGCCGGCGTGGAGGGGACCGAGAGCGCCGAGACGACGTCCGACAAGTCCGACAAGGATGCGGACGTGGCCGTGGCCGAACGCGCAGACGCGGGCGAGTCCGACGAGTCCGACGACGACGACGTGGCGAACCCCGCCGCGATCGCCCGTCGTGTCGCTGCGCTCGGCGCCGACGACGAGATCGAAGCGCTCGCCCGCGAAGAGGAGCGCAAGCTCGCCGAGCGCCGCGCTGCGAAGAAGAAGGGCAAGAAGAAGGGCGGCCTCGAGGTCGCGGCTTCCAAGAAGCTCTCCACCATCGGCAAGCGCGCCGAGCCGCGCCGCACCGTGGCCGTCGCAGCGGACGCCGATCCGCTCATCGAGCGCACCGCGAAGCTGAGCGACTGGGCGAAGAAGAACCAGAAGCTGGTTCAGATCGTCGGCGTCGCGCTCTGCCTCGGCCTGCTCGGAGTTGCGGGCTTCCTCTACTACGACAACAAGCGTGAGACCGAGGCGTCGCTCATCCTCACGAAGGCGGTCGAGGCGCAGCGCTCGCCGATCGGTGAGCCGCGGAAGGGCGACGACGACGACGACAGCCGTCAGCAGTACTACAAGACCTTCGACGATCGGCGAGCCGCCGCGCTCAAGCAGTACCAGGAAGTGCAGTCGAAGTTCCCCGGCACGGGCGCGGCCATTCTCGCCCGCCTCGCGGAGGGCTCGCTCCTGCTCGACAAGCGCGACGACGACGGCGCAATCACCGCCTTCACCGACGTGAAGGGCTCCGCGCTCGCCGCGGCCGACAACGAGGTCAAGGGCAGGGCGCTCGAGGGCCTCGGCTTCGCGAACGAGCTGAAGGCCGACGCCACGCCGGCCGAGAAGGACAAGTACCTGGAAGCGGCGCTCGCAGCGTTCAAGGAGCTCGAGATCGCCGTCGACGTGAGGGGCTTCAAGGAGCTCGCGCAGTACCACCAGGCGCGCGTGCTCATGAACAAGGGCGACAAGGAGAAGGCGAAAGAGCTGCTCCTCAAGGTGAAGGACAGCCTCGACAAGGTCGACGACCCCATCGCCGTCGGGCTCCCGGTCCCCCCGAGCTTCCCGTACCTCCGCGAGGTCGCGATGGACCGCCTCCGCGAGATCGATCCGGCCGCGGCGCCCAAGTCGATGGTGCCTCCGGCGGGCGGCGCGAACCTGACGCCGGAGCAGATCCGGCGGATGATCGAGCAGATGCAGCGAAAGGGCGGCGGTAGCCCGCCCGGTGGCGGGCATTGACCTTCGGGCGTGAACGCGTCGAATCCAGAACGAACATGAGCACCCGCATCGAGCGCACCGTCGCGAGCATCGCCGGCATCGCGAGCTTAACGTGCGTCGTCGCGCTTGGAACATCGGCGTGCGGCCTCGGCGATCTGTTCGGCGGCGATCGCGTCAACCCCGAGGTCCCGAGCTGGTACAACCGGCCCAGCGGCTCGATGCACGTATTCGCGCATCGGAAGCTGACGATCGAAGGCCGCACGCAGGGCGAAGACTGGGAGCGCGGCAAGCCGGAGCTCGATCCCGAGCACGATCGCGTGTTCGTCGGCTCCTCCGATCGCGGGCTGTACGCGCTCCGTGCCGGCGACGGCAGCACGATCTGGCGGTTCGAGACCGCGGGCCTCGTCCAGAGCGAGCCGCTCTACGACGGCGAGATGGACTACGTCTACTTCGGCTCGAACGACGGCGCGCTCTACGCCGTGAAGGCCGCGACGGGGACGCTGGTCTATCGCTTCGACACGGGCGCGGAGGTCGCGCGCAAGCCGGTGCGCCTCGGCGAGACCGTGATGTTCAGCAACGCCTCCGACTTCCTCTTCGCGATCGATCGCCGAACGGGCCAGCCGAAGTGGCAGGTGCACCGGACGCCTGCGCTCGGAATGGAGATCAGCGGACACGCCGGGCCTGGCGTCGATCCGGTTTCGGGCCTCGTCTACATGGCGTATTCGGACGGGCACGTCATCGCGTACGACAGCCGCGACGGCTCCGAGAAGTGGACTCCGGTCGACCTCTCTGCCGAGGCCGAGCAGGCCGGCGGTGAGGCCCCGCGGTACCTCGACGTCGACACGACGCCGATCCTCGACACGCACCCGCAGGGGCGCGTGGTCTACGTCTCGAGCTACGCCGGTGGCCTGTACGCGCTGGACGCGACGAGCGGCGCGCGCGTGTGGTCGAACGACAAGGCCATCGGCGTCACGGACCTCATGCTCTTCGACGAGCCGGCGCACGAACCGCATCCGGCCGGTCCCGACAAGGGTGGTCCGACCGTCCCGGCGAAGAAGATCCTGCTCGCGTCGAGCGCGACGAGCGGCCTGATGGGGATCGACCCCTTCACCGGCCGTGTCTTGTGGCGGAACAAGGTGCCCGAGGGCGGTGTGACGGCGCCCGTGGCGTTCGCCGGCGCCATCCTGGTCGGGACGAGCCGGTACGGGCTGTTCTTGATGTCGCCTCGAAACGGCAAGGTCATCGACGGGATCGATCTCGGCACCGGCTTCGCGCAGACGCCGGCGGCGTACGCCGGTCGCGCCTACGTGATGACGAACGCCGGGACGTTCCTCGGCATCGGCGTCACGCCGCCGCTACCGCCGCGGGCGACCACGGCGCGAAACTGAGCGCGCATCCGGGCGCACGTGCGTGCCGAGGCTCGTCACGCGGGAGCCGCTCGACGGCCCGTGGCGCGCGCCCTTGGATGTTGGTGCAGTTGAAGGCCTTCGCGGGACCGCGGGCGTTGGCGCGACAGCCTCCGCTGTCGGAAGAACGATGGATGGTCACGCCAGCGGAACGTGACCGTCGTTCGAGCGGCGAGCTCCGGGCCGTCCGCTGGCCGACTCGGGCTCGCCGTTGGTGCGAGGCCAACCGAACGTTGGATTCGCACGCCGTCGGACGCTGATCGCGACGAGCGGCCGTCACATCGACTGCAGCTCGAGCAAGGTTTGAGCTCTCGAGGCGCTCGAGTGTGTCCGCCGCTCGTCCGCGCTGCGCAAATGAATCGTTCCGCGGGGAACGCGCGGGCGAGGTGCGCGTCGCAACCCGACGGGTGACCTGGAGAAGATCTTCGACACCGCGATCGAGCGACTTCTGACGATGCTGGAGAAGGAACGGCTCGGAAAGACCACGGACGCCACGAGCTGCCCGCCAACGTCCGTCGGTCCGTCCTGTCAGCCTGCCGCACGCGCCGCCGGATGAAGCGTCTGCGCGTCAGTGGCAGGCATGCCGAATGAAGACGAGTTCTCGTGCGGATGATCGATCTACTTGCCACATCGGAAGTACGCCGCGCGCTCACGGACGTCTGTGACGATCGACGAGCCAGCCGGTCGGCACTGAGTTGATCCGCCCGCGGTCGCGGAGAACCACGAGCTGCCCCGAACCGTGCTTGCTGTTGCGACGCCGACCGAACGCACGCACGCCCTTCGCACGCCGGCAATTCCCAGGTTCGCAACCTGCTGCTGGGGCGCCCGCGGCAACGCCGTCGTCGTACAGCAGATGCTTCGCGAGCACGCGGTCGGTTGTCCGTCCGTTGCTGACCCTTAGGAGGGCCGCGGATCACCCTCCCCGGCAGGCCCTCTCCGAATTTCGCATAAGATGCATTATGTCAACTCGCGGTACGCGATTGGCCGGGTTTTCTGGGGTGCGCCGTGGCCGTTGGCGGGCGCGCCGCGTTTGGGTCCGGCATTGGTCGGGCCGGCAGCACCGAGCCCCCGACGAACCGGCGCTGAGCTCTGGGGTCGGGTTCCGGTTCGGCATTGGTCCGTCGGCGACGTCCTGGGCGAAGCAGCCCCGAGGCACCGACGAACAGGCGCTGGCGGAGCTCGCCACGACGGTCGCATAGCCGCTCGCTCGGTTCGGGCGCGGCTGGCCCGCAGCGCGCGACGAGTTCCGTCGCGCGCATATCCACCGGCTGGGTTCGGCGCTTGCGCTGCCCAGCCGCGGCCGGCCGAGCGGCAACCGCGGCGACGAGCCGTTCGTCGCAGGGCGATGCTGGCCGTGCGGCATGGGAGCTCGGGCGTTGGGCGGAACGTGCGTTGCAGCCCGCCATCTTCCATGCCCACGCACGAGCCTTCCGCACGCCGTTCGTCCGCGACCGCACCAGCGAAGCGTTTGCGTTTCAAGGCGCTGGCCACGGACTACGACGGGACGCTGGCGGATGACGGAAAGGTCTCGAAGGACACACTTGCCGCGCTACGCCGCGCCAAGAAGGCTGGGCGCAAGCTCGTGCTCGTGACGGGGCGGGAGCTCGAGGATCTGATGCGGACGTTCGCCGAGGTCGATGTGTTCGACATCGTCGTCGCAGAGAACGGCGCGCTGCTCTACACCCCCTGCCCGGCGCCGCCGCGCGAGCGGCCGCTGGCGACGGCGCCGCCGGCCGAGTTCGCGCAGACGCTGATCGAGCGTGGCGTCGGTCCCATCTCGTGCGGCCGCATCATCGTCGCCACGTGGGAGCCCCATCAGCAGGTGGTGCTCGAGACGATCCGCGACCTGGGTCTCGAGCTCGAGGTCATCTTCAACAAGGGCGCAGTCATGGTGCTGCCGTCGGGGGTCAACAAGGCAAGCGGGCTCCGTGCAGCGCTCTCGGACCTCGGCATCGATCCGAAAGAGGTGGTCGGTGTCGGCGATGCCGAGAACGATCACTCGCTGCTCGCAGCGTGCGGGCTCGGCGTTGCGGTGGCGAACGCGGTGCCTGCGCTGAAGGCTCGGGCCGACCTCGTCATGCTCCAGCCGCGCGGTGCGGGCGTCGTCGAGCTCATCGATCAGATGCTCGCGACGGACTTCGCCGACGTGCAGCGCGCGACGCACGAGGTGACGGCCCCGGTCGTTCCGACGGACATCCAGTCGTCGACGAGGCTCGTGGACGAGAAGCGACGCTCGAAACATCACGCGTCCTGACGGCGCACGTACGGGCGGGCTACGGGCTGGCGAGAACGGCCGTTCTCGCTCGGGGCGTCGACGGGCGAACGACTCGCAAGGTGGTGGCGGGCGAAAGTTGCTGAAATCGCGCATGAAAGGTTCCACCGCGCAGCCGGCGCGGGCTTTGCTCGACTCGGGACGCCCATGTCAGCATCAGCATCCTGGTCGCGCTCTTTCGTCGCTTCAGCCCTCTTCCTTGCGCTCACCAGCCTCGGCGCCGTCGGGTGTGTCGCCGACACGGCGAACGCGTCGATCGACGGCACGTTCCGCTCGGACGGCTACGCGCTGTTCGCCGTCGAGAATGACCGCCAGCAGCGCAACGACGTCACGGTCACGATCACGGACGCCGACCCCGGCTCCACCTACGTGCTCCTGTACTCGAGCCGTGCCCCCAAGAACGTCGGCTGGTTTCTGTTCGACCCGAGCACCACATCCCGCTGCGGCGGCGATACCGGACCGCACTGTGAGGTGCCCGGGTTCGGGCACATGGTGGATGTCGTGACGGTCCCCGAGGACGCCACCACGGCTTCGTTGAGAGACGCGCGCTGCGGATGTGACGCCGATCGCCATGGCTCGTCATGGACGGGACACTGGGCCGTGATGCGGATCGAGCGCACGAAGCGCCCGAACCAGGTCCGCTTCGAGGTCGAAGCCAAGAAGGTGAAGGACTACGCGGTCGAGCCCCACGTCGACCAGCTTCAGTGATCTGGCTCGAACATGCGAGGCAGTCGTCGCCGCTGCGTCGCGCGCGCCGTGGCGATCCTTCGCGCGATCGTCACGGGTGGATCGCGGAGTGCCAATTGACTGGACAACGGGCATCGTGAACCGTTCCCGACATGCTCGAGGGCGCGAACGCAGGCGACAGCTCACCGTCGATGGCGAGCGACGTCGTCATCCCTGAAGCGCTGCACGCGACACCCGGCGCGAGGATGGGTCGCGTGACGGACGAGTCGTGGACGTCCGGACGTGGGACGATCATCGCCGGCTGGGCTCGGGGGCGAACGGTGCTCGTCTCGGCGCGAGCGGAGAGCCCGCTTCGCTTCGTCAGACCGACGTTCCCCGGAACGACCAGCGCATCCGTCTGCCTCGTGACGTTCGGCGGCGGGCTCGTCGGCGGCGATGAGGTCGAGCTCGACATCGTGGTCGAGCGATGCGCGACGCTGGTGGTCTTCACGCAGTCGTCGACGAAGGTGTTCCGCGGATCCTCCAGCCAGGTCTTGCGCGCGAAGGTCGAAGGCACACTCATCCTGCTTCCCGATCCGGTGTCCGCGTTCGCCGGTGCGCGGTACACGCAGCGGGTCGACGTCACGCTCGGTCCGCAAGGTGGCTGCGTCGTGCTCGACGGGGTCACGTCAGGCCGTGCAGCCTTCGGTGACCGCTGGGCGATGTCGGCGTTGGACCTTCGAACGACGATCGACCACGCAGGTCGTCGCATCCTCACCGACGCCCTTCGTTTCGACGCTACCGACGCGCCGATCTCCGAACGTGCCGGCACCTTCGAAGCGTTCGCGACGTTGACGGCGGTGGGCGAGAGCGTCGCGCCGGTGGTGAACGCGATCGTTCGACAGCCGATCGCGCCGCCGTCGAGCGACCTCGTCGTCGCGGCGAGCCCCCTGCCCCGCGCCGAGGCGCTCGCCGTTCCAGGCGCGATCGCGAGGGTGGCGGCATCGAGCCCCGGAGCCGCCCTCACGGAAGTGCGTTCACGTCTCGGAAACCTTCCGGACATCAACGCCGTGGATCCCTTTGTCTCTCGATACTGACTGAGGGCGCGCATCCGCCCACGGGGATCAGGAGAAGAGCCCACGCATGCATCTGTCACCCCGCGACATCGACAAGCTCGTACTGCACGGCGCGGGCTTCCTCGCGCAGAAGCGGCTCGCCCGTGGTCTGCGGTTGAACTACCCCGAGGCGGTCGCGTTGCTCGCTGCGCAGTTGCTCGAGCTGATTCGGGACGGTGATCGCTCCGTCGCGGAGCTGATGGACGTCGGGCGGAAGATCCTCGGCAAGAGGCAGGTGTTGCCCGGTGTACCGGGACTCGTCCACGAGGTGCAGGTCGAGGGAACGTTCTTGGATGGGACGAAGCTCGTCACGGTGCATGACCCGATCGCGCTCGAGCACGGCGACCTCGCGCTGGCGCTCTACGGCTCGTTTCTTCCGGTCCCCGACGTCGCCTCGTTCGAGCACGACCACGAGCACGACGCGAGCGACGATGCCGAGCACGCGGCGCCGGGCGGTATCGAGGTGCTCGAGGGGAACATCGAGCTCTACGGCGGCGGTCGGCAGCGCGTGACCCTCCAGGTGACGAGCCGCGGCGATCGACCGATCCAGGTAGGAAGTCACTTCCCCTTCGACCGCACGAACGGTGCGCTCGATTTCGACCGCACGGCGGCCGCCGGCAAACATCTCGACATTCCTGCGGGGACGGCCGTGCGCTTCGAGCCAGGCGAGACGCGAACGGTGACGCTCGTCGAGAGCGCAAACAGCCGGGAGGATCGCCCGGTCTCACCGGCGGACATCGCAGCAGAGTTCGAACGCGCGTCCGCGGCGACGGTCGTTCGAAGCAGCGAGCAACACCTCCGCGGCGAAGGAGGTGATCGATGAGCCGGATCGACCGCCGCACGTACGCGGCGATGTACGGGCCGACCATCGGAGACCGCGTCAGGCTCGGCGATACCGGCCTCGTCGCCGAGGTCGAACGCGACTTCGCCAGCTACGGCGACGAATGCAAGTTCGGCGGCGGGAAGGTGCTGCGCGATTCGCAGGGGCAGATGCCCGGCGCCGACGACGCCAGCGCGCTCGATGTCGTCATCACCAACGCCCTCGTCGTCGACTGGACCGGCATCTACAAGGCGGATATCGGCATCAAGGCGGGCCGCATCGTCGGCATCGGGAAAGCGGGCAACCCGAACGTGATGGCCGGCGTCACGCCGGGAATGATCGTCGGCGTGACGACCGAGGCGATCGCCGGCGAGGGACACATCCTGACCGCGGGCGGCATCGACGCGCACGTCCACTTCATCTGCCCGCAGCAAGTTCATGAAGCGCTCGCGAGCGGGATCACGACCTTCATCGGCGGCGGTACCGGCCCGGCGACGGGCACGAACGCGACGACGTGTACGCCCGGCGCACGCAATATCGAGCTGATGCTGCAGGCCACCGACACTCTTCCGATCAACATCGGGCTCACCGGAAAGGGCAACTCATCACTCCATCACGGGCTCGTCGATCAAGTTCGAGCCGGCGCTGTCGGGCTGAAGCTGCACGAAGACTGGGGCACGACACCGAGCGCGATCGACATGGCGCTCGCGATCGCGGACGAAGAAGACGTCCAGATCACCATCCACACGGACACGCTGAACGAGTCGGGCTACGTCGACGACTCGATGGCTGCCTTCAAGGGACGGACGATCCACACCTACCACACCGAGGGCGCTGGCGGCGGGCACGCGCCGGACATCCTCCGCGTCTGCGGCGAAGCGAACGTGCTTCCGAGCTCGACCAACCCGACGCGGCCGTTCACGAAGAACACGCTCGACGAGCACCTCGACATGCTCATGGTCTGCCACCACCTCGACCGGAACATCCCGGAGGACGTCGCCTTCGCGGAGAGCCGCATCCGCGGGGAGACGATCGCGGCGGAAGATGTGCTGCACGACCTCGGCGCGCTCAGCATCATCGCGAGCGACAGTCAGGCCATGGGGCGCGTCGGGGAGGTCATCTGCCGGACGTGGCAGACCGCGGCGAAGATGAAGGAAGAACGCGGCAGGCTCTCGGCAGAGCATGGTCACAACGACAATTTCCGCATCCGGCGCTACGTGGCGAAGTACACGATCAATCCGGCGATCGCGCATGGGATGGCCCACGAGATCGGCTCCGTCGAGGTGGGCAAGTGGGCCGACCTTGTGCTCTGGAAGCCGGCCTTCTTCGGGATCAAGCCGGAGCTCGTGATCAAGGGCGGCCTCATCGCTTGGGCGCAGATGGGTGATCCGAACGCTTCGATCCCGACGCCGCAGCCCTCGTACATGCGTCCGATGTTCGGCGCGTACGGACACGCGCCGGGCGCGACGAGCCTCGTGTTCGTCTCGCAGCGTGCGCTCACCGAAGGACGCCTCGCCGCCTTGGGGCTCACGAAGAAGCCGCGCGCCGTGCGGTCGTGCCGCGGGATCGGCAAGAAGGACATGCGGCTCAACTCTGCGCTGCCCGCCATGCGTGTCGACCCGGAGACCTACGAGGTCTTCGCCGACGGCGCGCTCTTGCGAGCGAAGCCGGCCACGCGGGTCGCGCTCGCGCGCCTCTATTCGCTCTTCTGAGGACCGCCATGACGACCTCCACCAGGAACTGGCTGCTCCTTCAGCTCGCCGACGGCACGTTCCCGAGCGGTGGCTTCGCGCACTCCGCAGGGCTCGAGGCTGCGACGGTGCTCGGTGGTCTCGGCGCATCGAGCGATGGACCTGCGAGATTCCTCGACGCGAGCCTGCGGCAGGTTGGTCGTGCTGCCCTGCCCTTCGTCCGCGCGGCGTCGATCGAGCCCGGCCGTCTCGTCGAGCTCGATGAGGCCTTCGACGCCACCCTCTCGTTGGCCGGACCGAATCGTTCGAGCCGGACCCAAGGGAGGGCGCTCGCCAGCGCGGCTTCGCGCATCTGGGAAGGGCTCGTGCCGATCGCCGAGCACACCCGACGCGGCCCGGGCCACCATGCACCGGTCTTCGGGGCGATCTTCGGCTCGCTCGGTGTCGGCCCGGAAGACGCGCTCGCGGCGTACCTCCACGGTGCCGCCCGCGGGATCCTCTCGGCCGCGGTGCGCCTCGGGCTTCTCGGTCCGCTGGAAGCGCAGCGCCTCCACGCAGAACGAGCGCCGCTCCTCGACACGCTCCTCGACAGCGCGCGCCAGCTCGAACCCGGGCACGCAGCGCAGACGGCGCCGCTGCTCGAGCTCTATGCGGCGCTCCACGACCGCCTCGACGGAAGGATGTTCCAGTCATGACCCACGATCCTTCGCACGCGCACGACCATTCCCACGCGCACGACCCTTCGCACACGCATGACCACGCGCATGGGCACTCGCACGAGCGCTGGAGTGGACCAGGCCTCTTCCGAAGTCGGCCGCCGCGGCGTGCGCGATCGTTCACGACGCGATCGTTCACGATCGGCATCGGCGGCCCGGTCGGAAGCGGCAAGACGGCGCTCGTCCTGTCGCTCTGTCGCAAGCTCCGCGACCGGATGCGCGTCGGCGTGGTCACGAACGACATCTTCACGCGCGAGGATGCGGAGTTCCTCCAGCGGCACCAGGCGCTCCCGACGGGTCAGATCCGAGCGGTCGAGACGGGCGGATGTCCACACGCCGCCATTCGCGAAGACATCACGCCGAACCTCGACGCGCTCGAGGACCTCATGCGAGCGTGCTCACCCGAGCTGCTCGTCGTCGAGAGCGGCGGTGACAACCTCGCTGCGCAATACAGCCGCGAGCTCGTCGACTTCACCATCTACGTCATCGACGTGTCCGGTGGCGACAAGGTCCCGCGCAAGGGCGGCCCCGGCGTCACGCAGAGCGATCTGCTCGTCGTGAACAAGACCGACCTCGCTCCGCATGTCGGCGCGAGCCTGGAGGTGATGGCGCGCGACGCCGAGCGGATGCGCCAAGGCGGCCCGGTCGTGTTCGCGCGCTGCAACGTCGGCGACGGCGTCGACGAGATCATCGAACACGTGCTCCGAGCCCGCGCCGACGCGGTCGCTGCCCCGCCGAGCTCGCTCGATCGCTGATTGATGGGAGTGGACGAGTCGCCGCCGGCTCCTCTCACGAGGGGAGCGGCCTCTGACGTGTCAGTCGAGGTTCGTGCGGAACTTGCGCGGCTTCGTCGTCGGAGCCGGCGTGGCGGCCGGAGCCGGCGTGGCGGAAGCCGTCGCGACCGGCGTCGTGGTGGCAGATGCGGACGGCTTCGCGGAAGGTGTCGCGACGTTGGTCTTCGAAGGCGTCGCGGCGACGCGCGCCGTCGCTGTCGTGGTTGCGGCAGCGGCAGCGGCTGTCGTCGGGACCGCCGTCGCGGAAGGCTCGGCGGTTGCGGCGGGCTCCGTCGGAACGGGCGGCGGGGCCGGCGGATCGATCGGTACCGGATCGGGCGCGACCGACTTGGCATTGGCGGTGGACGTGTCCGCCGAGCTCGGAGTCGGGCTCGGCGACGCGGCGCTGGTCGGTGCAACGTAGCGGAGCCCGATCGCGGCGATCGCGAGAACGGCCGCAACGGCAGCAGCCACAGCCACGCGCGACTTGCCGCCATGCGCGCGCTCCGCCGTCGGCGTGGCCGTGGGCGTCGCGCTGGATGCAATGTCGCTCACCGACGCGATCGACGGCCGATGCTCGAGCACCTGTGTCTGGCCAACGCTGGGCGAGCTCTCGCGTTCGCGCTGCTTCTTCGCCTCGAGCTCGGCGAGCGCACGCTTCGCGATCCCCGGGGCGTCTTCCGACCAGACGATCGGCGTGCCGCCGCTCTGCTTCGATGACGGCGTCTCCGTCTGCGTCTTCGCGACGGCCGGCGTGGGCGGCCCAACCTGCTCGGAGCGTGCCTGCGGTCCCGTGATCGGCGCCTGCGCCTTGACGAGTGATGCCGGGAATCCGCCCGTCGAGGTGCGGATGGGAGGAGGCTCGCTCGAGAGCGTGACCGCGAACTGCAGGCTCGCCTTCCCCTGGGCGGCGCCCCACGCAGCGATCGCTTCCTGGTACTCGCGCGCCGTCGCGTAGCGCAGGTCGGCATCGCGGGCGAGGCCCCTCGTCACGATCTCCGCGAAGGTCTCGTCGACGTCCGGCACGAGCTCACGGATCGGGCGAGGCTCTTCCAGGACGATCTTGAACAGCAGCTCGTGGAGGTTCGCGCCGGAGTGCGGGAGCTCGCCGGTGAGCGCGCGATAGAAGATGACGCTCGCCGCATAGATGTCGGTCCGCCCGTCGACATCGCGGGCGCCGCGTGCCTGCTCGGGCGACATGTAGAGCGGCGTCCCCATCATCATGCCGGTCGACGTCATGTCGCTCGGCTCGTCGGCGCGAGGCAGGATCTTCGCGACGCCGAAGTCGAGGATCTTGACGATCTCCGCCTTGCGCGGTGCCCGCGCGAGGAACACGTTCGCCGGCTTCAGATCCCGGTGGACGACGCCCACCTGATGCATCGAGCCGAGCCCCTCGAGGATCTCGAATGCGATCGGCGCGAGCTGCGCGGCGGTCAGCCTTCCCTTCATCAGGCGGTCTTCGAGGCTCTCGCCGTCGAGGAACTCCATGACGATGAAGCGCTCGCCGTTCGGCAGATCGCCGAGGTCGAGGACGTCGCACACGTGCGGCGAGCCGATGCGTGCCGACGCGCGCGCTTCCCGTTCGAATCGCTGCGCAAACTCGGGCGAAGATGCGACGTGCTCGTGCAGCACCTTGATCGCGACCCGCCGTTCGATGCGGATGTTCTCGCCTTCGTAGACCGTACCCATCCCGCCTTCGCCGATGCGGCGGACGACACGGTACTTGCCGTCGATGACGGCTCCGGGCTCGATCGCGGTAGCCACGTGGATCGACCGATCCTAGCGCGTCTTTCGTGCCCGCGTCACTCTCTCCGACGTCGAAGTCTCCAACTGGGTGACGGCGCGTCCGCCGCTACTGGGTGGGTGGCTACTGGGCTCGCTACTGGGCTGGCTTCGCGTCGCTCACCTGTGCGACACCAGGCGTCTCGGTCGGCTTGTCGCCGTTGAACGTCGCTTCGAGGCCCGACTCGGCCGCGAGCTGCTGGAAGCGGAACGCGCGGACGTCGGCGGCGCTGCCATTGTCGGTGTAGATCTCGACGGCGTAGGTCACGCCGGGCTCGATCACCCCGGGCACCAGGACGTCGAACTCCGGCTGCGTCAGGAGCGGCACGCGGAACATCCCCACCACGCGGTTCGTGCTCGCGTCGCCGATGCGCACCTCGACCCGCTTGTTCGCGAACGGCCCCATCGCCTTCATGTGGATGGTGGCGGGCTTGCCGAACTCCGTCGCCGGGTTCGGGGTGTTGAGGTTCGTGAACGACGTGTTGTGGTCGAAGACGACGACGTAGGTATCGTCGTCTTCGAGCATCCGGTCCTCGAGCGACAGGCGCCAGGCGTGGTCGAGGAACGTGTCCGGGCGCGGGTCGTAGCCGCCGGACAGGTCGTGATCGGCGTAGAAGTCGAAGCGGAACGGCCCGTTCTGCTTCGGCACGGCGCCTTCCACGTAGAAGGACGCGGCGGGACCGCCGAGGGGAACGATGAAGCCTCGCGACTGGATGACGTTCGAGCCGTCGACGATGCGGTACTCGAACCGCTCGGTGACGTGTGAGGTCATCCCGCGGACCGTCACGCGCAGGTTCGAGAAGTTCGACGGCGGGCGCGGCGCCTCCTTCTCGAATCGATCGAGATCGGTCACGACGAAGCAGGAGCTCGTGAGCGCACTCGTCAGGAGCGCGAGCGCGAGGCAAGAACGTGCACGCATCAAAGGGCGAGCCTCCAGTCCGAGAGGAAGCCCGTTCTCACGGGCTGAGGAGCAGGCTTTGGCTCCGGTGACGCCGTCGCGACGCGGTACACCCAGTAGAGGCCTCCGAGCGCGGTGACGGTTCCGAGGACGAGGAGCAGATCGGTGACGCCCACGAAGGTCCGGGCGCTCGAGCGCTGACCTTCGAGATCGAAGCCACGTGGGCAGACGTCCTTCGGGCAGCGGTCCGAGATGTCGCTCGTCTTGTTCATCGCGACGATCCCGGTGATGCCCGCGGCGACGAGCATGGCCGCGCCGGCCGATGTGACGATGATCGGACCCACGGCGGAGGGCCGTTCCGGCTGCGCAGCGAACGCGCCCGGTGAAAGCGCCTTTGGCGGCTCCTTCAGCGCGAACGTGTGCTGGTCCTTCGTCCCCGCGTACGCCTCGACCTCCCACTGCGCATCCACATGGCCCGCGAGCTTCGCGGTGAAGACATGGTGGCCAGGACGCACGCCGATCTCGATCCTTCCGTTCACCGGACCGTAGGCATTCGTGACCCGCGGGCCGCGGACGGGCACACGTTCGTCGAGGATCATCGCGCCGGGTGGGCTGACCTCGATAGCGATGCGGACGATGCCGACCGAGAGCGTCTGGAGGTCGCGCACGATCTGCGCGCGCTCCTCCGGGTCGATGTCCGGGACCTCGCGGAGGTAGCGCGAGTAGGCGTCGATCGCCTCCCCGTCCCGCTCGAGTCGCATCGCGCAGAACCCCATGTTGCCGAGGATCTTGGGCGAGCCGGACAGGTCGTAGGCGGTCCTGAACTGACGGTACGCCTCCTCGACCTTCTCCCCTTCCGGGTCCTGGAGCAGCGAGACGCCGGCGTTGAAGTGGCGCTTGGCCTGCTCGCTGATGGGCGGCGCGGCAGTCGATGGGCCGGCCGGCGCGGTAGGGGCCGGGCTCGGCGCCGTGGCGGGCTCCGGCTCCGCGGGAAGCGGCTCTTGCGCCCGGGCGGGCCGCAATCCGGAGAGCACGATCGACGCCGTGACCGCGGCGAGAGCCCAGCGGATCTTCTTCATCGAACCATCGATTATCGCGGCGAGGGTCCGGGTTGCAAGGACCTGATCAGCGGATGCCCCAGAGCTCCTCTTTGTGGGCGCGCGTCATCAGGAGCTTCATGGCTTCGAGCAGCGGCAATCCTTCGTGGAGGACGCGGTAGACCAGCTCCGTGATCGGCACGTCGACGCCATGCTTCTGCGCGAGCTGCCAGGCGGCCTTCGCGGTCAGGTAGCCCTCGGCGACGGTGCGCTGGGAAGCGAGGTACGTCGCCGGCTCGACGCCCTCGGCCACTTTGAGGCCGAGGGCGCGGTTACGTGACAGCGCGCCGGTCGTCGTCAGGATGAGGTCGCCGACGCCGGAGAGGCCCATGAACGTGAGCGGATCGCCCCCGAGCGCCGAGCCGAGCCGCGCCATCTCGGAGAGGCCGCGCGTGACGAGCGCCGCGCGGGCGTTCGTCCCGAGGCCGAGCCCGTCGCAGGTGCCGGCCGCGATCGCGAGCACGTTTTTCATCGCGCCGCCGACCTCGACGCCCACCGGATCTTTGCTCGTGTACACGCGGAAGAACGGCGAGTGCAGCGCCTTCTGCAGGTCCGCCGCCGCGGCTTCGTCGCGAGCGGCGACGACGACGTCGGTCGGCAGCCCGGACGCCACCTCCCGTGCGAAGCTCGGACCGGACAGGGCAGCGAGCGTCGACGAGTCGACGTCACGCAGCTCCTCTGCGACGACGTCGAGCATGAGATGGAGCGTCTCGTTCTCGATGCCTTTCGTCGCGACCGCGATACGGGCCCCCTCCGGGATGGCCGGCGCGATCTGCTTCGCCACCGCGCGAAGGAACGCCGACGGCGGGACGAGCAGGACGATCTCGGCCGCGTCGAGGACCTCGGCGGGGTCCGTCGACGTCTGGATCGTCGCCGGCAGTGCCACGCCTTCGAGGAACAGGCGGTTTTCGTGGAGCTCGTTCATGTCGCGGACGACGTCGGTCTCACGTGCCCAGAGGCGAACCTCGTGGTCCAGACGCGCAGCGTGAGCCGCCAGTGCAGTGCCCCACGCGCCTCCGCCGATGACGGCAACCCGCTTCTTCACGGCACGAAGATACCCTCAAAGCAGGGCAAGCGGCCCTTCCGCGCGCGTGCCGCGGCTCGGCGCCTCGTGCTCGGTCGCTACCAGGCGTACTGGCGGACGATCGCAAGATGAGGAGGCGTGTCGAGCACGACCGGGCGCGGCGGCGGCAGCGTTCGTGTGGGGCGCGGCTCGGCAGTGATGTTCTGCGGGCCGCTCTGCGGCGTCTCCGGACGCTGCGGACGAACGTAAAAGCGGTACGAGCACAGCATGGTTCCCCTCCGGCGCGCGCTATTTGCCCTGGATCGCGCACCGCGACCAGGAGGCGTTCCGGAAAGGGAGCGTTTCCAAACCGTGCACGGTGCCGCGAACGGCCGCGCTCAGGTCGTCGCTTTGCTCTGCGCCTCGAGGCCTTCGAGCACGAGCTTCGACGGCGCCTCGCTGGTGATGCACCAGAGCTGATGCGCCGCGCGCGTGGCGCCGACGTAGAGTGCGTGCCGCGCTTGAGCGCTGTCCGCGTAGCTCGAAGCGGTCGTCTCGAGCAGGATGACCTCGTCGAACTCGAGGCCCTTGGTCTGACGAACGTCGGTGACGTCGAACCCTCGCTCCCAGGTGAAGTCCTGCCGGCGAACGCGACGAACGTTCGGAACCTCAGCACGAACGAGGCCGTCGTAATAGATCTCCGCCTGCTGCGGGAACCGCGAGAGCAGCGCGACGTTTGCGTCCGGCTCGCTCGACGCGAGATCGCGCAGCGCGTCGGCGAGGAACGCGACCGCCTCGCCCGCGGAGGCGAAGGAGAACAGCTCGACCGGCGGACCGTGGCGGGTCGCGATCGGCTCCGCTTCGTGCGCAAACGGCCCGAGGACGCCGCGCGCGAACGACGTGATCTCCGCCGTCGAACGGTAGCTGACCTTGAGCGGCTCGATCATGCCCGCGCCACCGGGGACGCCGAGCTCCTTGAGCGTCTCGTCCCAGTCGAAGGCGACGTGGACGTCCTCTTCCTCGCGCATCCGCTGCGCGACGTCGCCGGCGAGCGTGACGCTCAGCTCCGACACGGAGCGCTCACCTTCACGCGGTCCGCGTGCGACATCGAGCAGGATCTTGAGCTCGACCGGCGTCGCGTCCTGCACCTCGTCCATGAACAGGTGGGCGAGCACGAGCGGCTGGCCCTCACCGTCGATCAGCGGTCCGCGAAGGACCTGGAACAGGCGCAGCAAGAGAGCGCGATCCTCGAGATCGAGGCTCGGCGTGTCACCGTCACGCTCCCCTTCTGCGCGGACGCGCGCCTGACGGACACACCACTCGTGCACCTGATCGAGCTGACCGCTCCCGAAGTACTTGCCGAAGTGCTTGTCGAGGCGTGCCCGGCTCGTCAGGATCTCGTCCCAGGCGCCGAGCACGTTGCGCGAGTCGGTGCGGAGCTCCTGCCCCATCGACTCGAGCGCGCTCCGCGTGACCTGCGGGAGATCGGACGCCGCCTTCACGCCGGAGAGCTCACGCTTGCCAGCCACCCATTGCGCGATCTGCGTGACGCGCCGGTCTGGCGCTCCCTTGGTGACCCTCCAGGCAGCAAGCACACGGTCGCCTTCGGGCCAGCGAGGCATCGCCGCGGCGAGCTTCGCATCGATCCGCGCGGTGACCTCCGCGCCGACCTCGTCGACCGCGTCGAGCATGGCCGCGTGGTTCTTCACGCGCGAGACGAGCGGAGGCGTCTCCTCGCTGATGGCGGACGGCAGTTTCGGGAACATGTCGAACATGGCGCGCACCGCCCAGCGGTGGAACGTCATGACCGGCACGCCCTCGACGCCGAGGCCCGGCAACACGCGGCTCGTGTAGTGCACGAGGGCCTCGTTCGGCACGATCACGAGCATCTTGTTCGGACGGAAGCGCGAAGGCTGGCTCGCGTGCAGATACGCCACGCGGTGCAAGCCGACCGTCGTCTTGCCGCTTCCCGCGCTGCCCTGGATGGCCACGAGCCCGGTGCCCGGCTTCGTGATGAGGTCGTACTGCTCCTTGTCGAGCATCGCCGCGATCGCCGGCAGAAGGCGGTCTGCGGACGTCGCCCGCCCGCGCGCGTCGTCGCTCTTCGAGACGGCGGCGGCGCTGGCCGCAGCCTTGTCGCCGGTCTGTGTAGGCAGACGAAGACGCGCGGTGTGAGCCGCTGCTCGGCGCCACTGACCGTCCGCGTCCTTGACGAACGTCCCTTGCGGCGCGGTCACCTTGCGGAGCTCCCCGCCGACGATCGCGACCGTTCGGCGAGAGACCACCACGCCTTCCACCGGCTGATCGCCGAGCGTCTCTTCGTAGCCGTCGCCTTCGCGGTAGCGGTAGAAGATCCGGCTCACGGGCGCGTTGCGCCAGTCGACGATGCGCACGCCGGCGCCCGGATCGAGGTACTGCCGCGAGCCGACGAGAATGTCACGGCGGCGTTCCTTGCCAGGCCCGCGGCTGCCGCGCATGTGCACGGTCTCCTCGAGTCGGAGGTGCCCGAAGTACGGGCTCTTGCGGTCGACCGCGCCCGTCGTGCCCTTCCCGCGATGCGCGCGGAGCGCTCCGAGGTTGTGCATCTGCTCGAACAGCGCCGGCAAGTCTTCCGGCTTTGCCGACGCCGCGAGGTCGCGAAGCTCGACCAGCCTTCGGTCGTCGTCGGCGAGCGCTTCGGCAAGCGCCCCCGGAGCAGGAGCCGTGGCCGAGCCTGCGGAGTTGGCGCCGCCGTCACCGGAGCTCGGCGTTTGCTCCGGGCCGAGTGCGCGCAGCACGACCTCGAGCAGGCGGAGCTCTTCATGGACGATGCGCGTGCCGTCCTCGTCGTTTTCGAGGCCGGGCACGAGCACGTTCTCTTCAACGTTCTCTTCGGCCGATGATGTCGAGCTGCGTTCGGTGATGTCCATCAGACGAGGTCGGGCACGGATGAAGACGGGGGTGTCGAGCGAGACGTGCTGACTTAGCACAGTCCGTACGCATCACGCAGGCTCGAGCACGCTGGCGCTGTTGCTCGAGCGCGGTCTTCTTTCTGCCCGCCCGGCCCGGCCCCTCGTCGGTCGGTTCGCGCTCGACACGCGTCATCTCGACCGTGCTTCCGTCGTCGTGCGCGTGACGCGGTCAGACGTCGTCAGAGGAGCAGCTGGTCGCCGAGCGAGAGCACCGTGAGCTCGACACCCTCGAGCTTCGCACACTGCTTCTCGACCTCGCGCTGGAACGCGGGCTTGATGTGGTAGAGCAGCGTCGGCAGGTCCTTCGGGCGTGCGTACTTCTCGAGGTCCTTCACGAGCGTCTGCGGCGTGTGGTGTCCGCTGAGCGTCGCGATGCGCTGCTGCTCGTTCGGGAAGCTGACCTCCATGAGGAGCGCTCGCAGATCTCGCTCCTCGTTGAGGAGCTCCCAGAGACGGTCGGTCGGCCCCGTGTCGCCGCTGTACGCGACCGCGGCGCCGTTCTTGTCGATGATGAACGCGCTCGTGTCGATCGTGTGGCTCACCGCGATCGCGCGCACGCCGAAGCCGCAGATCTCGGTGCGGACCTCGGGCTTCAGCGCCTTGTAGACGATCGTTGGCTCCTTTCGCGACGGGATCGCCGCGAAGTCCGGCCAGAGCAGGTCGTTGAAGAAGTGTTTCTTGAGGACCTCGAGGGTCGGCTTGGTGCCGACGATCTGCAGCGGTGGGCAGCCGTGCTGCGCGCGATTGTCTGCGATCGTGGCGAGGTCGCGGATGTGATCGAGATGCGAATGACTGACGAGGACGGCCTCCAGCTTGTACTGAAGCGGGAGATCCAGCCCGCTCGTCAGCGATCCGGCGTCAATCGCGAGCCGCTCGTCGAGCAGGAACGCACACGTCCGGTGCTTCGGAGTCTCGCCTCCGTGACAGCCGACTACGCGTAGCTGCACGGTTCCGTCCGGGCAGCCGAGTCCCTGTCGTCATGGGCCGCGTTACGCATCATCGACAGCGAGGAGCTTATCGCCTCACTTTCGACAGAGTCAAAAACGCACCCTCTCGAGGGGTCACGGAAAGCAGCGCCGACGCGAAGACGGCATCGACGATCGAGGCGTCCGGCGCGCGGAATTTGCGCGTTTCCACCGCCTGCGACCGCCGAGCTCGAGCGCGCGATGCCCTTCGCAACTCGAAAAGTTCTCAGTAGACTCGACCGCATGCGAACGCGAACTGCTCTCTCGTTGATGGCGACAGCACTCGTCGTGCTGTCGGCGTGCGGAGAAGACCCGCCGGCAAAAGACCCGTCCTCCGTCAGCTCGAAGGACTCGGACAGCAAGGCGGGCGACAAGGGGGACGGCTCGGGGGAGAAAGGCGGAGGCAAGGGCGAGATCAGCTGCAAGGGGAAGCCCGAGGTCGGCAAGAACGCGTCGAGCTTCACGCTCACGTCCGTCAACGGCGGCAACAAGATGACCGTCGAGAAGGGCAAGGTCACGATCGTCGACTTCTGGGCGACGTGGTGCGAGCCCTGCAAGAAATCGTTCCCGAAGTACCAGGAGCTCTACGTCAAGTACAAGGCGAGCGGCCTCGAGATCCTCGCGGTCTCGGTCGATGACGAGAAGAAGGAGATCCCCGACTTCATCAAGACCTACGGCGCGAAGTTCCCCGTGGGTTGGGATGAAGGCCACAAGATCGCCGACTGCTACAAGCCACCGAACATGCCGTCCGCCTACGTGATCGACAAGAACGGCGTCATCAAGCACGTGCACAACGGCTACCACGACGGCGAAGAGAAGGAGCTCGAGAAGGAGATCAAGGCGCTTCTGTGATGGGGCTTTTTGAGATGGGGCTCTGCCCCATACCCCGCCCGCTCCGCGGGGGTTTCTGAGACGAAACCCCCGCGCATCCGCTTCGCGGGAGCGGGGCCCAGGGGGGCTTGCCGTCGACGCGTTGAGGTTGAGGATGGGGCTCTGCGCCATGCCCGGGTGCGCGCGAGCGGCGTAGTCGGACGATGACGGTCGGGCCGTCGCGACACTCGGGCGATGGATGAACGAAGCCCCGGGCTCCTTGGAGGGAGACCGGGGCTTTGCTTTCAAACGAACGTGCGCGGGAGGGCCGCGACGGACGCTCGACTGGAATCAATCCATGTCGAAGTCGCCGCCCATGCCACCCATTCCGCCCATGCCGCCCATGCCGCCCATTCCACCCATGCCGCCGCCACCGGCCGCCTTCTCCTTCTTCGGCTTGTCGGCGATGAGGGCCTCGGTCGTGAGCATCATGCCCGAGACGCTGGCGGCGAACTCGAGCGCGGAGCGGACGACCTTCGCGGGGTCGATGACGCCGGCCTTCACGAGGTCCTCGTAGGTCTCCGTCGCGGCGTTGAAGCCGAACGAGCCCTTGCTCTCACGCACCTTCTCGACGACGACCGAGCCGTCCTGGCCCGCGTTCTTCGCGATCTGGCGGAGCGGCTCCTGGAGGGCGCGCTTGATCAGGTTGACGCCGAACGCCTGCTCGCCCTCGAGCTTGAGGGAATCGAGCGCCGCCGCGCCGCGGAGGAGCGCAACGCCGCCGCCGGGGACGATGCCTTCCTCGACCGCCGCACGCGTCGCGTGGAGCGCGTCTTCGACGCGCGCCTTCTTCTCCTTCATCTCGGTCTCGGTGGCTGCACCGACCTTGATGACGGCCACGCCGCCGGCGAGCTTCGCGAGGCGCTCCTGGAGCTTCTCGCGATCGTAGTCGCTCGTCGTGTTCTCGATCTGCTTGCGGATCGTCTCGATGCGGCCCTTGATTTCCTTGGCGTCGCCCGCGCCGTCGACGATCGTCGTGTTGTCCTTGTCGACGGTGACGCGCTTCGCCTGGCCGAGGTCCTTGGTCGTGAAGGTCTCGAGCTTGATGCCGAGGTCCTCGCTGACGACCTGACCGCCGGTGAGGGTCGCGATGTCCTTGAGCATCTCCTTGCGGCGATCGCCGAAGCCCGGCGCCTTGATCGCGCAGACCTTGAGGGCGCCGCGGAGCTTGTTGACGACGAGCGTCGCGAGCGCCTCGCCCTCGACGTCCTCGGCGAGGATGACGAGCGGACGGCCCTCACGAGCAACCTGCTCGAGCAGCGGGATGAGGTCGGCCATCGCGCTGACCTTCTTCTCGCTGATGAGGATGTAGGGGTTGTCGAGCTCGGCCGTCATCTTCTCCGTGTTCGTGACGAAGTACGGAGAGAGGTAGCCGCGGTCGAACTGCATGCCTTCCACCACCTCGAGCGAGGACTCCATGCCCTTCGCCTCTTCGACGGTGATGACGCCTTCCTTGCCGACCTTCTCCATCGCGTCGGCGAGCATGTCGCCGATCGTCTTGTCGCCGTTGGCGCTGATCGTGCCGACCTGCGAGATGTGCTCCTTGTCCTTCGTCGGCGTGGCGAGCTTCTTCACCTCGGCGACGACGGCCTGCACGGCCTGATCGATGCCGCGCTTGAGCTCCATCGGGTTGTGCCCGGCTTCGACGAGCATGAGGCCCTGCGTGTAGATGGCCTGTGCGAGGACGGTCGCCGTCGTGGTGCCGTCGCCCGCCTTGTCGCTCGTCTTCGACGCGACCTCGCGGACCATCTGGGCGCCCATGTTCTCGAACTTGTCGGCGAGCTCGATCTCCTTCGCGACCGTGACGCCGTCCTTCGTCACCACCGGCGAGCCGAAGCTCTTCTCGATGACGACGTTGCGGCCCTTGGGCCCGAGGGTGACCTTGACCGCGTCGGCCAGGAGGTTGACGCCGTGGAGGATGCGGCCGCGAGCATTGCGGCTGTAGACGATCTGCTTTGCGCTCATGTGCTTTCTCCTTGGCCTCAGATCACTTCGTGAACACCGCGAGGACGTCGTCTTCGCGGAGGAGCACCAGGTCCTCGCCGTCGACCTTCACCTCGGTGCCCGAGTACTTGCCGAACAGGACCTTGTCGCCTTCCTTCACGTCGAGCGGAACGACCTTGCCGCCCTTGAGGGACTTGCCCGAACCAACGGCCACGACCGTTCCCTCGAGCGGCTTCTCCTTGGCCGTGTCGGGGATGATGATCCCACCCTTGGTCTTCTCTTCTTCCTGGGTGCGCTTCACGACGAGACGGTCCTGGAGGGGGCGGATTTTCATAGTGTTTCCCGTTCCTTGGCCGCGGTTTCCGCGGGCTGTTAGCACTCGACAGTAGTGAGTGCCAGAAATCGGGCGCCAACCTGATGCCTTCGAGCGAATGCGTCAAGCCCCGAGGGCTGTCTCGGTCCGGATGAAGCTCCGGATCTCCCCAGGGGCGGGCAACATGCCCCGCTCGAGCTGGCGACGATTTCCGGGAATGAACCGCAAAATCCAGCGGCAGCTCGGCCGTCTGGAGCGCTTCGACCGAAGGCATCCCGTCTGCAAACGGCCAACACTGCCATGGTCGCTGACGGCGCAAGAGACAGAGGACCCATCGTTCCCGGCTTCAAGATGAAGGGGGACACGATCGCAGGACGCTATCGCGTCGAGAAGCTTCTCGGCGCGGGCAGCTCCGGCTTCGTCATCGCGGCTCGTCACGTCTACCTGCGCCGGCGGGTCACCCTGAAGATCCTCGCGTCGACGACGAACGCGCACGGAAAGGCGCAGCGCCGCCACCTGGCGATCGCCCACCAGGCCGCCGCCCTGCGTGGACTGCACATCGCTCGGATCGTGGACACGGGCTTCACCGAGGACGGCACGCCGTTCGTCGCGACCGAGCGGCTCGAGGGCCGAACCGTCGCCGAGGAGCTCGCCGCGAGGACGCGCCTACCGGCGGTCGAGGCCGTACGGTGGGTCCTCCAGGCGTGCGAAGGCCTGGCAGAGGCGCACTCGATCGGCGTCATCCACGGGGATTTGAAGCCGCAGAACCTGTTTCTGGCCGGCGATTCGACGTCGTCGACGGCCGACGGCCACAGCTCGGATTCCAGGGTGCTCAAGATCCTGGACTTCGGCATGGCCACGCCGATGGAAGAAGGCGGCGACGAGGGTGCGGCGTGGTTCGCGTCCCCGGCGTATCTGGCCCCGGAGCAGATCCGCGATCCGCGCGCGATCGACGGGCGCGTGGACATCTGGGCGCTCGGCGTCATCCTCCACGAGCTGATCTCGGGCAGCCTGCCGTTCTCGGCCGACACGGTCTCGGGGATGCTCGTCGCGGTCGCGTACGACGAGCCTGCGCTGCTCGCCGCCGAGGACGTTCCGTTCGAGCTCGCGCGCGTCGTCCACGCATGCCTCGCCAAAGATCCCGCGGCGCGTCCGGCGGACGTCGCGACGCTCGCCCGTGCGCTCGCGCCGTTCGCCGGAGCGGAAGGCATCGGGCTCGCGAGGCGCGTCGAGTCGGCGCTCTCGGTGCCGCCTCCGATGGCGATGGTCGTCGGCCCCGATGCGGGTGACCAGGATGCTGACGCGGCCGCGCCGGCGCTCGTAGCGAGCGCGGAGCCGGGCACGACGTCGCTGCATGTCGGGGCCACCTCCGGGCCGTCCGTCCGGGCGGCCGAGGAGCTGCCGCAAGAGGACGCCGGCTTCCGGCGCCGTCGTGTAGGCGCGATCGCGGCCGTGGGCGCCGCTGCGGTCCTCGCGGTGGTCGGCCTGCTCGCGCCTGCGCGTTCGGGCGCCACCGACGATACGCCCCACGCGAGCGCCGTCGAGCTGCCTCCGCCACCTCCCCTGCCCGTCGAGGGCTCGGCGCTGCCGTTCATCCCGCCGTCGTTCACGATGGGGGACGAGCCCGACACCGCACGCGAGCCGCCGCCTTCCGCACCGACGCCGACGGGCGCTCGGCCGGGTCCGCCGCCGTCTCGCCGGCCCGAGCCGGCAGCGACGTCGGCCGCGCGAACGCTCGCGAAAGACCTGCCGCCGAGCAAGGCTCGATCGTCACTCGCGGTGCGCGAGAACCCCTACGATCGCGGCTTCACGCACCCGACGCGGCTCTCGGATCGCTCGCGGAAGTGAGCAATCGCAACGCGACCGCAACAACTGAACTTGACAAGGAAGTCGGCCTGACTAAGGTGCGCGCCACCTGACGGTGCTGCGGCGGTTGCCGGGCACACGTCCAGGGTTGCCAGGCACTCGCTTCTGATTGGCGGATCGTCTAATGGCAGGACGACGGATTCTGGCTCCGTCTATCTAGGTTCGAATCCTAGTCCGCCAGCCAGCCTTATCTCTCTTCCCTTTGCCTTCCCTTCTTCACGCATCTGACTCGGAGTTTCTTACTGGCCCCATCGTCTAGCGGTTAGGACATCGGCCTCTCACGCCGGTAACGCGGGTTCGATTCCCGCTGGGGTCGCCACCCTCGAAAGAGGAAGCGACGTGAGAACTGAGCCTCGGCGGCAACGCTGGGGCTTTTTGCTTTCCATGCAAGCCTCCGACTGCTCCACCAGAACGGAACAGCTCACTGGCCCCATCGTCTAGCGGTTAGGACATCGGCCTCTCACGCCGGTAACGCGGGTTCGATTCCCGCTGGGGTCGCCAAGAAGAAGCGCTCTTCGGCGGCGGGCCGTTCGCTCTTCGGCTGCTGACGGCACGTCGCGCGGGTTCCCTGCCGCTGGTCTCGGGCGTTCGCCGGCCCCACGTTGTCGGCACGATGGCCGAACAGACCGGTGTGACCACCTGTTGCGTCGTCGGCGGCGGGCCTGCGGGGATGATGCTCGGGCTCCTGCTCTCACGTGCGGGCGTGCACGTGACCGTGCTCGAGAAACATGCTGACTTCTTCCGCGACTTTCGCGGCGACACGATTCACCCGTCGACGATCGAGCTCATCGACGAGCTCGGGTTCGCAGACGAGCTCGAAGCGGTCCCGCATCAGGTCGTCTCGCGCCTCCGCGCCGACGTGAACGGGCGCTGGCTCACGGTCGCGGACCTGTCCGTGCTGCGCCGGCGGCACCGAAACATCTACATGATGCCGCAATGGGACTTCCTCGCGCTGATCGAGCGCAAGGCAGCGGAGAACCCGACCTTCGCGCTCGAGATGCGCGCCGAAGTCACGGACCTGTGGACCGAGGACGGTCGCGTCGTCGGAGTCGTGTACCGTCAGGACGGCGAGACGAAGCGACTGCGCGCGGCGCTGACGGTGGCCTGCGACGGACGTGGCTCGATCTTGCGCGCACGCCGCGAGGCTCGCCCCGTCGACTTCGGCGCGCCGATGGATGTCCTATGGTTCAGCATCCCGCGGTACGCGACGGATCCGGACGAGACCTTCGGCACGATCCGCCCGGGCCACATGCTCGTTTTGATCGACCGCGGGAGGTACTGGCAGGCCGGGCTGCTCATTCCGAAAGGTGACCACTCGACGGTGCGCGAACGCGGTCTCGATGCCTTCCGCGCAAAGCTCGTCGAGCTCGCGCCGTTCCTCGGTGACGGACGACTTGCTTCCATCAAGAGCTTCGACGACGTCCACGTCTTGTTGGTCCAGGTGAACCAACTCGCTCGCTGGTTCTACCCAGGGCTGCTCTTCCTCGGAGACGCCGCACACGCGATGTCGCCGATCGGCGGGGTGGGCATCAACCTGGCGATTCAGGATGCCGTTGCGGCCGCGAACATTCTCGCGCGGCCGCTGCGCGCCGGCCGTGTTCGCAGCATCGATCTCGCCCGCGTGCAGCTCCGTCGCGCGCTGCCGGCGGCGATCACCCAGGCCATCCAGGTGGCCGCGCAGCGGCGCGTCATCCGCCGTGTGCTCGACGGTCGCGTGCTCCGTCCGCCGGCGTGGCTCGTCCGCCTTCTTTCGTCGCGCACCATCCGAGGCTTGACGGCGCGCGCGCTCGCCGTCGGGCTCCGACCGGAGCACTGGCGGTCACCCGCTCGTTCCGCGAGCTGGCCGCACGCACACGCCGCCAGATAGTCGCCACGCACGCCCGTTCCAACGGCCGGCGCTCTCCCGTACTCTGCCCCGGCATGTCGGAACAGCGGCAGATCAGGCGGCACCCCGCCGCGATCTTGCGTGTCACCTTCGAGCAACCCACGAGCGGCGAGCGCGCCGAAGCGATCGCATGGGACGCGAGCCTCGGCGGGATGTTCCTCGAGACGATCGCGCCCGTCGACGAGGGCGCCCTCGTCACGCTCGAGATCACGACCGTCGACGCGAAGGTGTCGGCGGATGCGCGTGTGCTCTGGCGGCGCGCGAAGAGCGAAGGCACGAACCAGCCGGCGGGCATGGCCGTCCGCTTCATCGATCTGCCGGATGACGTGTCCGTTGCGCTCAATCGCGCGCTGCAGAGCGGGATGGCCGAGAAGACCATCCTCGGCATCGGCGGCGCGACGCAAGAGCCCACGCAGCCTGGCATCATGCCGGGCGCCGACCCCGTCACGCCGCCTCAACGTGTACCCCGCGAGACGCAGATCGGCGTCGCCCCACCGGCGAACCCGCCCGGCAAGCCGCGCCTGGTGATCAGCGAGACGAGCCTGCCGGAAACGCCCGCCGCTCCGGCGGTGGCGCGGCCTCGACGCGCCGAGCAGAAGGCCGAGGCCGAGGCCGTCCCCGCGACCGCGCCTGCTGCTTCCGAACCGACGAAATCTCGCCGATCGACGCCGTCGTCCGAGCCTCCTCCTCCGCCGGGGACTGGCGGGGTCTTCGGAAAGGTCTTGCTCCTCCTCGTCCTCGCTGGAGGTGCCGGCGCCGTCTACGTGTACCGCGACGCCATCGCCGAGCAGCTCGCCGGCGAAGCACCTTCCGCGCCGACCGCGCCGACCGCGGACAGCGCAATGCCACCGGCGACCGAACCGGACGACGCGGCGCTAGCGGACGTCGAGCCGACCGCGCTCGCGGCGGCAGCCAACATCGCCGACGGATCGGCGTCGACCGTGGACGCCGCCACGCCCCTCGACGCTGGCCTCTCTGAAGACGCTGGTGTTCGCGACGCTGGTGCCCGCGATGCCGGGCGCGACTCGGGCGCGCATGGCGGCGGCCGTCACGATGCTGGGCGTGCGCCGAAGCACTGAGCGCAACGAGCGAGCGCAGCGTCAGAGCGGGCGAGCGGCCCGGAAGAGGTCGGTTCCTCCGGCACCCCCCGGACGATTGGTCGCGATCCAGATGACGCATCCGTCCGGGCTGATCCACGCAGGCACGTTGAACGTGCCTGCCGCGTTGAGCTCGGCGACCTCGACGGGCATGCCGAATGAATCCTGCCTCGACGGCCGAGTTGCGACGAAGATCCGGTTGCCATTGCCCGCCGCACGATTCGACGCGAACCAGAGCTCGAGCCCGTCTTCGCGCACGACCGGGTGCGAGTCGTTGGATGCCGAGTTGACGGGAAGCCGTTGTGCTGCGCCGAACGCGCCAACCGCGCCGGCGCGCGCCGCGACGAACAGCTCGTTGCCGACCTGAGCGCTGGTGTTGCGCCGGAAGTAAATCTCGCGGCCTTCATCGGCGAGCGCCGGCGTTCCTTCTGCGGCGCTCGCCGAGTTCAGCTCGGGCATCACCCCGGCACGCGGAAAGAGCGCGTTCGGATTCGGGCGTGTCGACGTGCGGAGGACGTCGGCTCTCGAGAACACGATGGTGAGCTCGTCGCGCGTGAGCGAGGGATGCTCGCCGCTATCGTCATCGTCCACGAAGGGCGCCGGCTCAGGCATGGAGAACGGCGCCATCGTCGTGGCGCGCGTCGCCTTCATCAGCTTCGACGCGCGCGCGAAGTACACCGTGAGCTCGTCCGGGGTCAGCCACGCTGAATTTTCGGCAACACCGGTGTTCAGCTCCATCACCGGAGCGGGCTCACCGAACGGCGCAGTCGGATTGCAACGCGCGGGAGTCGACGCTTCGACGTCGCTCGTGTGCGCGTCAGCGATCTCGGACGCGTCGTTCGCTCCCGCGTCCGTCGCCGTCGAACGCCCGGCATCGACCGGCGGCTCTTCAGGTGCTGGCGCCGGCGGCTCTTCCCCACCGTACGTTCCGCACGCCGCCGCGATCGCGATCATCGTCAGACCGCCCGACCGAACGCCCCACACACGATCGAGCGTAGCTGATGGCGCGGCTCGATGCCTCCTCCCGTCGAGCGACCGCGGCGTCGAGGTGCGCGCCCGCCCGCCCGCCCGCCCGCCCCCTTCTTATGCCGTTTCGCGAATGACCGGTGAACGGCGGCGACGAGGCAACTCGCCGCGCCTACGAGGAGACGACGGGACAGAGCCATTCCGCGCAGCGCGTCCCGTCCCTCCGAAGGCCTCGTCTCGATCGGAATCACCAGCGACGGAGGAAGGAACGATCACCACCACATGCAATAGCCCTGGTCGCACATGACCTGACCGCTCGGATCACAGTCGGTTGCGGTCCAGCACTCGGCCTCGTCGTACCAGCCGTCGTCGTCTTCGCCCCAGCCGTCTCCTCCGCAGTTGGGATCGTACGGGTCCTGACACTGGCCTCCGGGGCCGCCCCAGGGATCCTCCTGGCAGTTCGGATCGTTCGGGTCCTGGCACTGCTCGCCCGTCGGCTCCTGACCCTGGCAGCTCGGATCGTTCGGGTCCTGGCACTGCTCGCCCGTCGGCTCGACCTGTCCCGGACCGCTCGCTGCCACTGCGCTGTTCACCTCGGCGTGAACGTGATCCGTGTGCGGGTTCGGCCCCGTGTACGCACGAGACGTCGGTCCGTTCGGCGTGACCTTCCAGAGCGTCCGGTTCCAGATGATGAGCTGGACGCCGAGGGTGTCGGCGTTCTGCACCAGATGGTTGGCGATCTCGTCGCCGCTCGCGCCGCTCGTCATGATGTCGAGCGCACGACCGACGGCGTGGATCGAGAGCTGGGACTTGTCGGCGGTGTTCGCGCGGCACGAGTAGCCGCCATACGTCACGCCGAACTGCTGCTTGATCTGATCGCCGAGCGCCCGCGTGCCCGGCTTCAAGCCCCCGGAGCAGCCTTCACCGTTCAAGCCTTCATATGTGCCCGAGGCGCTCGACTCCGGCGGCTGCCAGCGGTCTCCGTCGACCTTCGACTTCGTCGTCTTGCGACCTTCGATCGGCTCTGCGGACGAACACGCCGAGAGAACCGCAGCGACGCCGACAGCGAACAGCGAGAGCTTCCACGTACGAGCGATGATCATGTCCAGCACCTTCCGAGCGAGCGCGCCACGCCCACCCTCTAGTGCGGTGCACTGCAACGGAGGTGCCGGGCTCGAAGTCGTCGCGCGACCGCGGTTTTTCCCTCCGATTCGACGCGATCCGCAGAATCGTCGCGCGCGCCGCCCCCTGATCTGGATCGATGCCCGGGCCGCTCCGAGGCCACCCCGATGTGGGGATCACCCTCCCGATGGTCGGGCGACGCTTGCGGTGCGGTCAGCGCTTCCGCGCGGTCTTCTTCTTCGCCAGCGGCGCCTTCTTGGTCTTGCTCTTCGCGCCCAGGGCAGCGGGCTTGGCGCGCGAGGCCACGACCTTCTTCTTCGTGACCTTCTTTTTCGGCTCCTTCGCAGGTCCACCGCCCTGCTCGACGAGCGCGACTAGCTTCTTCGGCGCGACGGCGCAATAGCTCTCGCGCAGCCAGTCGCGGAGCATGTCGAGAGGCGCCTTACCGGGAGGCCACTGCGCCGAGACCCAGCCGGCTTTCCCGAGCCCATAGCCCGTCGGCTTCACCCCTCGGATCGTGAGCGCCATCGGAGCCGACTGCGGAAGCTTGCACGAGAGAAAGAAGTCGTCGTGGTCCGCGCCCCCTTCCCTGCCCGTCCCCATGAAGACGAAGGCCTTGCCCTTCACCTTCAGCGCGCGATGGCCCCAGGGGAAGTCTTCGGTCGTCTCGGGGAAGCTGAGACCGAGCTCGCGGAGCGCGGCCTCGTCGGGGTTCTTCGGCTTCTTGTTGGCGGCCATCGGGGCGTCAGCGTACGCGCGTCTCCCGACGGGCGGAATGCCATTGCACCAGGCGCGCTCACCAACGATGGGTGAGCGAGAGGCCCGCGGCGCGTGCTCCGCCACTCGGAACGACCGTCCACGCGCTTCGCTTCTCGGGGGTGACGGGTCTGGCCGCGCGCGACGGCGCGAGGATGAACAAGACGACGCCCGCCGTGGCTGCGGCCGCGCCCGCGCCGAACATGATCGTGGAGAGCGTGGCCGCCGAGGTCGCATCCCGCCGGAGCGCGCGCCCCGCTGGATCACACGCGTCGTCGATGCAATGGCCGCCAGCGTTGGACGCGTCGTAGGTCGACTTCGCATCGAGGCCGAAGTACGCGCCGGCGCCGATCAAGCCCACTCCCACGACGGCCGCCGAGATCCCCGAGACGCGCATCCACGAGGATGAGCCGGCGGCGCCCGGTGAGGCTTCCTGCGGAGAAGCGGGAACGTGCTCCCTCTCCGCACCGCGGACCGCCGATGCCGGCGTCGAAGAGCTCGGCACGCCGGGCGGGGCGGCCGTAGACATGGTGGTGTCGAGCTCGAGCAGCGGGACGTTCACGGCGATGACGTCCGAGCGTGCGGGGAGATCGACCGTGGCGCTCCAGGGCTTTCGCCCGGGCGCAGCTGCCGAGATGGTGTGGATGCCCGGGCCGATGGGTAGCGGCGCGCCGAGCTCCGCCGAGGAGACGAGCACGCCGTCGCGGCGGATCTGCAGCCCGTCGACCATACGCTCGGCAGGGACGACGATCACGAGCCGCGTCAGCCGCTCTTCGAGGCTCGTCGCCCGCCTCGATGCGACGAGCTGGCGTTCGTCGTTCCGTCGCGCAGCCGCTTCGGCAGCGGCCTTGAACTCGCTCCACGCTCCGGCGAGCTGGCCGTTCTTCTCGTAACAGTCTGCGAGCCAGAGCATCGTTCCGATGCCGGGATCGATCTGACGACTGCGTGCAAGCAGCGGGCACGCCTCGGCGTACTTCTTCTGCAGGACGAGCTGCTTGCCGCGCTCGAACAGCTCCTCCGCCGACTCGTCACGTGCCGGCTCCGCGCTCGCGACGCTCGCCGTCCCGCAGAAGGCAGCGGCCGCGAGGACCGTCGCCGCCATACGGCGCGGCGTCATCGGCGCGCTCCGAACTCCATGTAGTCCGCCTGGCCAGAAGACGGAGCGGGGCGCGCGGGCGCCCGACGTGAAGGGGGAGCTGCAGGTGGCGGTACCGCGACGCGCACGGCTCCAGCGTCGACGGCGGCCGCCGTCCGGACGACCTCGGGCGCCGCGCCTTCGCTGGAGTCCGGGAGCTCGAGGACGATCGGCGCCGCGCCGACGGCCTCCTCGATCGTCGTGGAGTGGCTCGCCCTGTCCGATCCCGCGGACTGTACGATCCCACCTGCGGCCGGGTCGCGCGACCATGCGACGATGCCCGTCAGCGAGGCGAGAAGGAGCACGACCGTCGTCGCACCGAGCGCATACAAGGCCCACTTCTTCGCCGGCCGAGCCGAGACGAGGCGCGTCTCGGTCACCGCAGGTACCGCAGGCCCAGCGGCCGACGGGACCCATGCGAGCGGCGGCGTCGCCAGCATCTCCGGGGCGGTGTTGGCCGCGCGCCGTCCGTGCAGCGAATCCGGCAGGACCGCACTCAAGAGCAGCGTGAGGTCGGCGATGTTCGCAGGGCGAAGCGCCGGGTCACGGGACAGGCATGCCTCGACGATCCCGTCGAGGATGGGCCCGGCGTCCGGCCGCTTCACTCGGAGGGGGACCGGCGTCGACGAGAGGACGTTGGCAATGATCGTCGAGACGTCCTCGCCAGGGAAAGGCAGCTCGGCCGTCAGCAGCTCGTAGAGCACGACGCCGAGCGCCCAGATGTCGCTCCGGACGTCTGCGCGCGACGAAGATACGAGCTGCTCGGGCGACATGTAGAGAGGCGTGCCGAACCGCTCCCCTTCCTCGGTCATCCGAGAGAGAGGTCCCTCCTCGCTGTTCGTCGGGGTCGCCTTCGAGATGCCGAAGTCGAGCACCTTGATGATGGCGCCCGTGCTGCGCCGCGAGAGGAAGAGGTTCTCGGGCTTGAGATCGCGGTGAACGATGCCCTTCTCGTGGGCTTCTGCGAGCGCCTCACATGCCTGGAGCACCCATTCGACCGCCATGGGGACGGGAACGGGCCCTCGGGCGACCACGGCGCCGAGGTCTTCGCCCTCGAGGTACTCCATGACCATGAACGGGGCGCCGTCGTCGAGCGTGCCGACGTCATGGACGCGGACGACGTGGTCCGATCGAATGCTCGCCGCCAGACGGGCCTCTCGCTTGAATCGTTCGACGATCGAGCGGTCCTCGAGAAAGCGCGCATGCAGTGATTTGATCGCGACTCTGTGGCCGAGCTCGAGATGGCGCGCGAGGACGACGACGCCGATACCCCCCACCGCAAGCTCGCGCTCGACTTCGTACTTTCCTGCGACGACGGCACCTGGCGCGAGGACGCGCTCACCCGCCCGGTCCATCAGTTTCTGGAGAGCCAGCACGACATGCACTAACGGCGAGGCTCCTGGGTTCTGAAGAGCCTGCCTGGCCTACAGGACGTGGTCGCCCGGCCGTTCATCATCGCTGTGAGCCATCTCCGCGCGAGTCTTGGCCGTCCTCGAGGGGGAAAGAGCCGCCGCGCCCGTACCAAGGCCGGCGTGCGGGGGTTGGCCGTCGCCAGCCTGCTCGTCCTCTCGCCGGCGTGCGCCGTCATCCTCGATTTCCAGGAGCCGACCGACCGCGAAGACGCGTCGGCGAGCTCGTCCGTAGCGGAGGACGGGTCCTCCCCGTATGACGACGACGGGGCGCCAGACCGGTCCCCCGGCTGGGGCGACGAGCCGGGCAGCCACAAGGAACCCGAAGACGCTGAGGGGGGCGACGCCGAGGACGTGGATGATGCCGAGACCGGCGTCCCCGACGGTGCGCTCGCGGACGAGGACGCGGAGTCCGACACGGGAGCGCGCCCGATCGAGTGCTCGTCCTGCCTCCCGCTCGTCCCGAACGGCTGGTACGGACCGCTGGCCGTTCACGAGGGGTACGGCGGTGGGGCGGCGCCGCCGTGCTCGGGTGACTTCCCGAACAAGATCTACGACGGGCTCTCGAATCCCGACGCGCCGAGCGCGCAGTGCTCGTGCAGCTGCTCGGCGCCCGCTGGCGTGACGTGCTCCGCACCGCAGACCAAGTTCTTCGACGATCCGACGTGTTTGCTGACCTGCGGCTCCCCGAACGGCGACGGAGCATTGACGTGCGCCAAGCCGGGCACCACCTACTGTGACGCGAAGAAGATCTCGGCGTTCAGCGTCACCGCGTCCACCGCGAGCGGCGGAACCTGCACGCCGAGCCGCACGGCGGCGGTTCCACCGATGACCTGGGGCGCACAGATCCGACTGTGTGGACGGGCAAATGTCGCCGCCAGTTGTGCGGACGGCACGTGTGTCGGCGCCACGCTGCCGCCGTTCGATGCCACCAATCGGTGCGTCCTTCGCCCCGGGACGTGGGAGTGTCCGGCCGGCTACCCGCAACGGCGCGTCTTCTACGAAGGCGGCTCGGACACGCGCTCGTGCTCGAGCTGCACCTGTGGCGCCGCAGCGGGGGTCACCTGTGAAGCCTCCGTTTCGACGTACGGCTCGTCGTCGTGCTCGGGAGCGCCGACGACCACGAAACGTGTGCCTGTGGCGTGCACGTCCACGACCGGCGTCGAGCGATTGTCGGTGTCCACCCCGACTCCAACGGGCGGTTCTTGCCCCACCAGCGGCGGCGTCCCGCTCGGCTCGTTCACGCCGGAGACGCCTTCGACGGTGTGCTGCGTCGAGTGAGCGAGCCCAGCTCGCGACGCTGAAGCACGCGAGCGCCGATGGATCCGGCGAGGCGCATCGAGCACGTGGTGCGGCAGCGCCGGAATGCGGGCGCTCGCGACGGCGAATCGTTCGCTTGCAATTCGTTCACTACAGGGTTAACTATTGACCAGCCTGTGAACGAAACCTTCGCCCGAGGAGATCGATGCCCATGAAGCCCACACCCCCTGGCTGGCCGCGAATTTCGTCGTCGCTCTATTATGAAGATGCCGCCAAGGCCATCGACTTTCTCTGCCGGGCGTTCGGCTTCGAGATCCGGCTCAAGGTCGAAGGTGACGGCGGGCGAATCGAGCACTCCGAGCTCGTCTACGGCGGAGGCCTCATCATGGTCGGGTCGGAGAAGTCGGAGAAGTTCCCGAAGCACCGCGCCCCAGCGCAGGTCGGCGGGGCGAACACGCAGAACATGATGGTCTACGTCGATGACGTAGAAGCTCACTTCCAGCGCGCACGCGCAGCCGGCGCGAAGATCATTCGCGAGCCGGAGACGCACGACTACGGCGAGGAGTACTGGACCGATCGCGGCTACGAGTGCGAAGACATCGGCGGCCACGGCTGGTGGTTCTACGAGCGCCTGCGCACCCCGAATCCGAACGGCTGACCGACGCATGAATGATCTCGATCGGACGTTCGCAGCGCTCGCGGATCCTACGCGGCGGGGCGTCATCGACCTGCTCCGGAGGAAACCTCGCCGCGCCGGGGAGCTCGCCGATGCTCTGGAGATGAGCCCTCCGGCAATGAGCCGGCACCTCCGGGTGCTCCGCAACACCGGTCTGGTCGAGGAGGCGCTCGACGCAGAAGACGCGCGCGTCCACGTCTACAGTCTTCGGAAGGAGCCGTTCCGCGCCCTCCGGCGATGGCTCGACGACGTGGAGGCGTTCTGGGCGCTCGAGCTCGCGTCGTTCAAGGACTACGCCGAGCGCACGCGCGGAAAGGGCAAGCGATGAGCGCTCGACCCGGCGACTCCGCGAAGGTGAGCGTGTTCGTGGACGTCGCGCCGGGGGACGCCTTCGAGGTCTTCACGCGCGAGATCGGTCTCTGGTGGCGTCAGGGCCCGCGCTACCGCATCGCCGGGAAGCGTCGCGGAACGCTCTTCCTCGAGGGCGGCGTCGGCGGGCGCCTCTTCGAGACATTCGAGCTCTCGACGGGGCAGAAGACGATCGAGGTCGGCAAGATCACGACGTGGGAGCCGCCGGCGAAGCTCGCGATGGAGTGGCGCGGAGTGAATTTCAAGCCGCACGAGAAGACGTTCGTCGAGGTCTCCTTCGAGCCCTCGGGCGAAGGCACGCTCGTCACCGTGATGCATCACGGCTGGAGCGCGCTCCCCGACGACCATCCGGTTCGTCACGGGCTGCTCGGCCCGGCGTTCTCCCGCATGATCGGGATGTGGTGGGGGTCGCTGATGACGTCGCTGCGCGAGCACGTGGCCGAGAAGAAGAGCGAGACGACCGCTCCCTGAACGGGACGAACGACGCAAAGAGGCCGCGATCGCTCGCGGCCTCCTCGAGCGCGCTCGCTGCCGGTCAGCTCACTGCTGCAGCGGGAAGCGCTGCTTGCACTTCGTGTCGGACGGCCCCGTGGAGCGGATCCACTCGCCGTCGACACACCGCGACCACGTCCGCGTGCTTCGCGATTCCACGCAGACGTTCTCGTCGACCGGACGTCCGAGCGTCGCGCTCTGGCACTGGTCGTCGGCCTCCGGGGTGCTCGCCGCGGCGATCGCGCGCTTGATCGAGGGCACTTCCTGGAGCGGGGCGAACTTGTAGCCTTCCTGGATCAGGGTCGGGAGGATCTGCTTGATCATGTCCACGGTCTTGTCGTGGACATCGTGGAACAGGACGATGCCGCGCCGCTTGTGCCGGATCTCGTTCAGATAGAGCTCGCCGCAGCGCTGCACGCTGACGCCCTTGCCCCAGCAGTCCCAGTCGGCCGCGGCGGTCGACGTGAGGGCTCCGCCTTCGTCCCAGAACACGCTTCCGACGTACTTCTTCATCTCCGTCGCGTTCACGGCGCGGGCGACCGTGCCGTTCCAGGCGCCGAACGGCGCGCGGACGACCCACGGTCCATCCGGCTGCGCGGCGGCGATGATCGCGTCGGTGTCGGCGATCTCCTTCACGATGGTCGCGGAGGAGAGCTTCGTCAGCTGCTTGTGATTGTGCGTGTGGTTCGCGAGGAGGTGGCCACGACCGACGATCTTGTCGATCGCACCCTGACGACCAGCGACCTTCGAGCCGTTGATGAAGAAGGCAGCCTTGACTCCCTTCGAGGCCAGGTAGTCCGCAAGCTCGCCCGAGCGCTTGCCCGGCCCGTCGTCGAACGTGAGGCTGATCGTCTTGTCGGGCAGCTCGCTCCCATTGAGCTGTCGCTCGGCGACGAGCGCGTCTTCCTGCATGTCGCCGTCACCGGCGACGGACTCCTCCTCGCCGTCCTCGGCGTCGTCCGCATCGACGGCGCACCCGGCAGACGCGAAGCAGGCCGACGAAGCCACGAGGAGAAGGGAGAGGAGACGACGAGCGAGCATGATGGGGACCTCCGAGCGGGACGGCGAGGGCGTCTGCACACACCGCACCACCTTCGGCCTCCGTAGCAAGTCGTTGTTATTATTATGTCTGCGTCGTTCCTCGTATCAGGAAAGTTCCATGATCCATCCAGCGTCCGGATCTTCTCCGATCCGCCGCTGTCCCCCACCCCACGTGGCCGCTACGTCTTCCGCTTCGTCGTCGTCAGGGCGCGTTCGATCGCGCGCTTCGCCGAACGGGCGTCGCCCCAGCCGAGGATCTCGAGGTCCTTGCCTTCGAAGGCGACGGCCGCCAGGAAGAAGGCGGCGATCTCGCCGCGAAGGCGCGCAGGCAGGTCGGCGACGTCGGTGATGCCGTCGCTCCTTTCATCGTCGCGCGCGACGAAGATGACCCGGTCGTTCCGAACGCGCTGCTTCGCCCCGGGCCTCTTCGACTGCGATGCCTCGACGATCGCGATGGGCCGGCATGCAACGACGACCCCGGCATGGGTAGCGGCATCACAGAGGATCATCGCGTCGAGCGGATCGCCGTCTTCGGCCTTGGTGCTCGGGACGAAGCCGAAGTCGAACGGAAACGTGAGCCCATGCGGCAGCGGCCGCACGAGCGTCATCGCGTCGAGCTCCGGGTCGTACTTGAGCTTCGCCCCGCACCCGCGCGGCGATTCCACGACGACGTGGACGGCTCGGTCTGTCGCGAACGCCGGTAGTCGATGCAACTTTGCCACGTCTGGCTCGACTGCAACGGGCGTGCGCGCCACACCGTGCCGCAGTCGCCCTCGGCGGCGAGGCGGAACCTGCGATGGCGCGATGTCCGAGCGTACCGAGCGCAGGCACATGGCCTGCTTGATGGAGCGGCATGAAGCGCGTCGTGATGGGGATCGTCGATACACCCGTGTTCGCGGACGTGACCGTCCGGCGTCTGGTCGCGCTTGGCTTCGCTCCTCGTGAGGTGTCCGTCCTCTATCCGGATCGACACGGCGACCACGACTTCGGATTCGAGGCGAAGTCGAAGGCTCCCGAGGGGGCGCTCATCGGGATCGGGTTCGGCGCCATCCTCGGCGCGATGACCGGTCTCGCGATCGGTCTCGCGGGGCTCGTCCCGGAGCTCGCCGCCTTGTTCCGCTCCGGTCCGATCCTGCTGGCGCTCAGCGGCGCGGCGATCGGCGCTCTCCTCCTCGGACTCATCGGAGCCGCGATCGGCCTGACGGTCCCCGAGATCGAAGCGAAGTACTACGAGGGCAAGACCCGCGTCGGGACGATCCTCGTGGCCGTGCACGCGAGCACGCGCGAAGAGGTGCGTCGGGCGCGAACCGTCTTCCGCTCGGTCGCTGCGTCCGACGTTCATGCGATCGCGGAGGCGGGCCTGCCATCGTCGTCGCGCGCGTGACTTCGTGCTCGGGTCGGCGAGCGCTCTCGCCCGGAGAGCTGCTCAGCGGAGCCAGGCGTCGACTTCGGGATCGCCGAGGAACTCGCCCACGTGCACGGGCGGGGCGCTCGGGCGGCGCGGGCTGCTCGGCGGCGGCTCGGCGAACCACGGCTCGTCGAGCTGATCGATCTGCTGCCGCGCGCCGACGCGCGCGGAATCGTCGTTCGACGTATCGGTGAGGCTGAGCGAGTTCATCCGAGCGACCTCCGTCCCCTTGGGCCGCGCGGGGTTTACACCAGGCGGATCGGGAGGCAAGCGCAGAGAGCGTCTCACCTGCGTGCCGCGCGCGCGAGCTCGCTCCGTCAGCTCGCGGTCGAATCAGAAGACGCGCGGGTCGATCGGGTTTGCGTCGGGTGCTCCGTGCTCCGGGACGACGGGCATCCCGGCGCCGGGAAGCGGCTTGCTCTCGGAGCCGCGCTCGTCGGGTGTTTCTCTCACCGTCGGGACCGCATCGCTGTCGTCGTCGGTCGCTTCGTCCTCGTCTTCATCACCGACCGGCTCCCCTTCCGGCCCTTCAGGGCTCGGATCTTCGGTCCGAGGCTGGGAGCTCGGGGCGCCCGCCTCGCTGCGATCGAGCTGAGCGAGGAGCGCGGGCAATGCGGTCTCGTGGAAGAGCCGGCCCGAATAGAGAAAATACGTTGGGTCCGTCGCGTTCATCGTCGTCACTCCAAACTCCAAGGCAGAAGCTGCGGCGCTCAGGCAAGGGCGCCCGGTCTTCGTCAGCAGGCCGGACGAGCGCGCATCGCACGGCTGATGGAGCAAGGTGTGTTCCGCCGCACGCCGGTGAAGGACGGCGGGCGAGCTCGTACGAAAGACGGGCTCTCGCCCAGGCGAACCAGGCGAACCCGCCTTGGCGCCGCCTGCCTCGAGGGGCCGAGTGTCCTCAACGACGCCTCAGCCGAGTGAAAACGCCTCGGCTCGAGCTCTCAGGACCACCACTTCTTCGGCTTGAGCACCGGGAGGAGATCGCCCTGCCTCGCATCTTGCGCCGCGTGCCGAACGCCGCGCCCGAGGTCTTTCGCTGCCTGAGCGGCCGCGATGACGCTCGTCCGAGCCGTGATCTCCGGATCGCGCGCCCCCACGCCCACCCGCTTCACGCCCGCCCCATGGTCGTAGACGAGCTTTCCGCCGAGGTACGCCGAGAACAGGGTCACGGCGAGGACCGAGAAGCCGGCCACGAGGTAGCCGAGTCCGGGCTTTTTCCGGCCTGCCCGAACGACGGCCATCGTCGTGAGCGCACCGAGCAGCCCGATGTTCAGAGTGCGATGGGTCTTGAGCACCCGCTCGCCTTCGGCATCGAGCGACACCTCCTCCTGCGCGATCAGCCCGAAGATCCCCGCGACCGATGCCGAGACGGCGGCGCCGGCCATGGCGAGCTTGCCGACGTAGTTCAGCTTCCGGTTGCCGGTCGTGTTGCCCACGGCATCTGCCCCGACGGCAATGGGGAGCAGCGCGAGCGGATAGTGAACGAGCGAGGGGTGGATCTCGGACAGCCGCATGGACATGAGGAGCCTCCAGATGGGTCTCCGTGCGTGCGTCGCAAGGCGCGTTCCGGTCGGCGCGCGCACTCGGCGCACGCCCGAGGCTCATGCGGACGTGGCTCAGGCAGGCGCGGCGACGGTCGCCTTGGCCTTCCCACGAATCCGGTGAATCGCAACCGCCGCCGCGACGAGGCCGAGACCGATGAGCTGTGAGGTCGAGAGGCCGATCGCACCGCCACGGTCGTCGCGACGAAGGATCTCGACCGCGAAGCGCGCGACCGCGTAGAGCACGAGCGACGCGGCAAAGACCTGCCCGTCGTAGCGCTTGCGCGGGAGCACGACGTAGAGGCACACGAACGCGATCGCGAGCGATGCCGCGGACTCGTACACCTGCGTCGGATGCACGGGCTCGCTCCACATGCGTGCGCTCTGCAACAAGTGCTCTTTCGCCTGGGCTTCGCTGGCGGGACTCCGTGGCGGGAACGAGAGTCCCCACGGAAGGTTCGTGGCGGCGCCGAAGCAGCAGCCCGCGAGCAGGCATCCCATTCGACCGAACGCGAGCCCCATCGGGATCGCGAAGCCCGCCATGTCCGCAGCCTTCCAGAACGGGAATCGGTCGCGTCGCAGGAGGACCACCGCCGCGCCCGTCGCGCCGATGAAGCCGCCGTAATACGTGAGGCCTCCGGCCCAGAACTTCGCCCACGCGAAGCAGTCGCTCGACTTCGGATGGCACACGCCGCGCGCCGCGTCCCAGACGCCGTCGTACGCTGGCGAGAGGCACTCGGCCCGATCCAGCGGCCAGTCGACGAGCGACGGGTCTGTGCACAGGTGCACGTACTCCCAGAAGTGACCGTCAGCGATGACGTGGAGGATGCGAGAACCGGCGACGCCCGCGAGCAGCATCGCGAGCCCCAGGTCGACGATCACATCGGGATTGAGGCCGATGCGCCGCGCCCACAAGACGCCGAGCCCCGTCGCGAAGACGAACCCCGAGAGGAGGAGGACGAAGTAGGAGGGGAAGCCTACGTCGAAGAGTCGGAAGAGCTCCGGGCGCATGGTCGTTCGGTGGGCCAGGGAGATTAGCTCGACGCAGTGCCGGACCGCCGGTAATCTCGAGCTCTAGCGTCGGGGGTTGCCTGCGCCTCGGCCAGCGGACGGACGCATGCAACCACCCACCAACGACACGACGCAGCCGATGTTCTCGGGCGGCGAGCTCCTCGCGGGCAAATACCGCGTCGAACGTGTGATCGGCGAAGGCGGCATGGGCGTCGTCCTCGCCGCGCGACACGAAGCGCTGAACACCAACGTCGCGATCAAGCTTCTCCGTTCCAGCGCGCTCGGCCACACGGACGTCGTCGGCCGCTTCATGCGCGAGGCGCGCGCCGCCGTCAGCCTGAGGAGCGAGCACGTCGCGCGCGTCTTCGACGTCGGCAATCTCGACGACGGGCGGCCGTACATCGTCATGGAGCGCCTCGAGGGCAAGGACCTCGGCGACGTCATCGACGACAGCGCCGGGCCGATCCCGATCCCCGACGCCGTCGACTACGTCATGCAGGCGTGTGAGGCGATCGCCGAGGCTCATGCGGCGGGCATCGTTCATCGCGATCTGAAGCCGAAGAACCTGTTCTTGACGCACGCGGTGCACGGGCGTCCGCTCGTGAAGGTCCTCGACTTCGGGATCTCGAAGATCGACCCGCGCGCCGGCGCGCACGAGATGCAGCTCACGCGCACGACGGAGGTCATCGGCTCCCCGAGCTACATGTCGCCGGAGCAGCTCCGGTCATCACGGAACGTCGACGCGCGGACGGACATCTGGGCGCTCGGCGTCATCTTGTACGAGCTGCTCACGAGGCGCGTCCCCTTCTACGCCGAGACGGTGACCGAGCTCGTGCTCGTGATCGCGACCGAGCAGCAGCCGCCGCTCCGGTCCGTTCGCCCGGATTGCCCCGAGGTGCTGGACCAGATCATCGAACGCTGTCTACACAAGCAGCCAGAGCATCGTTTCCAGAGTGTCGTCGAGCTCGTCCAGGCGCTCGAGCCGTTCGCGCATGGAATCCAGGCGACCATCACCGAGCGCGTCCGCGCGGTCGCGGCGGCTTCCGGCCGGCAACTCCCGCCCGTCTCGAGCTCGGCGTCGGTCCCAGTCCCGGCGCCGCCTCCCGCACCGTCTTCGCGCGTGAACGTCCACGGCGGGACGTCGGTCGCGTGGGGCGAGACGGAGTCGCTGGTCGGTCCTTCGCCGTTGGCGACGGCGACGCCCCCCGCGCCGAGCTCGCGTGCCGGGCTCGTCGTCGGTCTCGTCATCGGAGGGCTCGTTCTCGCGTCGGCGGCGGCAGGCGGCGCCGTGTTCTTCGTGAAGCGCTCGACAGCGCATTCGACACCCCCACCCGCGGTGGCCGGAAGCGAAGGGAGCATGCCCCTCCCCCCCGGACGTAAGGACCTGCCGCCGGTTCCCCCCGAGCCCGCCGATTCTGCACCGCCTGCCGAGCCCGAACCGCCGGTCGCAAGCGCGCTTCCCGACACGCGAAAGCCTCCGTCGGCGGCACCGCCGAAGGCTGGAGCGCACACGGCGCCGCCAAAGGAGAAGGGCGCGCCTGCTCCGAGTCCGAAGGCGGACGATCTGAGCAACATTGGCCGCCGCTGACGGTCCGCCAGGTCGAGATCGGGTTACGATGCGGCTCATGGGTCGGACCTCGGTTGGGGTGGCGATGGCGTTCGTTGCGATCTGCACGTACACCTCGGAGGCACGGGCGGGCGGAGACGAAGCGGCCGCGGAGGCGCTCTTCGTCGAGGCGAAGAAGCTCGCCGCGCAGAAGAAGTACGGAGAGGCATGTCCGAAGTTCGCCGAGTCGAACCGGCTCGACCGCGGCGCGGGCACGCTCATCCACCTCGGCGACTGCTACGAGAAGAACAAGCAGACGGCGAGCGCGTGGGCGGCCTACAAGGAAGCCGCCAGCGCTGCGCAGGCGCTCGGCCGCAAGGACTGGGAGAAGCTCGCTTCACAGCGCGCGAGCGCGCTCGAGCCGAAGCTCGCGCGCCTCACGATCGCCGTCGACAAGGGCAATGACGCCGTCGAGATCTCGCGCGACGGCACGAGCGTGTCGAAGGCGTCGTTCGGCGTGCCGATCCCGGTCGACGTCGGCTCGCACTCGGTCGAAGCGACGGCCGCCGGTCACAAGCCGTTCAAGACGACCGTGACCGTCTCGAAGGACGGTCAGAGCCTCGAGGTCACCGTGCCGAAGCTCGAGGCGGAGCCGGTCGCGGAGCAGACGCCTGCGCCGAAGCCTGCCGAGGCGCCCGCGACCAGCTCTCCCGCCCCCAGCGACGGCAGCAGCGGCCAGCGCACGGTAGGCTTCGTCGTCGGTGGGATCGGCGTCGCCGGCCTTGCGGCGGGTGCGATCACGGGACTGATGGCCATGGGCAAGAGCAGCGACGCGAAGGCGACGTGTGCGAACGACGGACCCTGTGCGGATCGAAGCGCGGTGGATGCGAGCGAGAGCGCGAAGACGCTCGGCCTCGTGTCGACGATCGCGTTTGCGGCAGGCGGAGTGGCCCTCGCCGCCGGAGCCGCGCTCGTCTTCACCGCTCCGAACGCTCGGAAGGAGAGCGGCGACACGGGCCCGAAGAGCGCGTCTTCGACGCGGCCCATCGTTAGGATTGCTCCGACCGCCGCGCCGACGGGCGGCGGCCTGACCGTCGTGGGGGTGTTCTGATGAATCGCGCGCGGCTCTTCAACGTCTTCTCGCTCGTCGTCGTTCTCACCGGATGTGCCGGGCTCATCGGCGTGCCCGACCTCACGTACGACGAACAGGCAGGCGATCTCGACGGTTCGAACGCCGACGGGGGCGTCTCCGAAGACGGCTCCGTGATCGGCGAGGGTGGACCGGCGCCGCCATGCGACGACAGCAAGCTGCAGACGGATCCGCGTCACTGCGGCCGATGCGGGCATGACTGCCTCGGGGGCGCGTGCATTGGCGGCAAGTGTGAGAGCGTCGTCGTCCGAGGAGGCCTCGAGAACCCGGTCGACCTCGCGATCGACGGCTCCCACGTCTACGTCACGTCCCGCGGGAACGGCGCCGTACTCCGCATCGCGAAGTCCGACGGCACGACCGACGTCCTCGCGAGCGGTCACGAAGAGGCACGAGGCGTCGCGCTCGACGGCCAGAACCTCTACTGGTCGAACCTCGACTTCGCAGGCGACGGCGGTGACGACTCTTGGGGCGGCGTCTGGGGCTGCACGTTGCCTCAGTGCACGGACAAACGCTTGATCACCGAAGGTGATTGGGCGGCGCACGTCCGCTTTTCCGGCGGCTTCTTGTACTTCGCGGAGAACAACAACGGCACTGTCGTACGCGTGAGACCGAACGGCTCGGAGCGCGCGGCCTTCGGCTCCGCCAACAAGCCATGGACTGTCGCGGTGGACGCCGCGCACGTGTACTTCACGTCGAACTCGACGACGCTCAAGCGAGCCCCTCTCGACGGTGGTGCCCAGGAAGACGTCGGACCGCTCAGCTACGGCGGCTTGCAGGGCCACGTGACCGTCGACGACGAACGCGTGTACTGGGCCTACGCGGAGTACGAGTCGCCGAAGGGCCACGTGTTGAGCGCGCTCAAGGCCAACCCTGCTGCGCCGAAGGAAGAGTACGGCACGACGAACGTCAACTCCCTCGGCGTGGCTGTGGACGCCACTACGCTCTACTGGACGAACGAAGGCAACTTCGACGGAGAGTTCGCGAGCCTGAAAGACGGTGAGCTCCTCGCCTGCCCCAAGACGGGGTGTGGCGGGGCACCGCCCGTCGTCGTGCAGAGTGGGCTCGCCGATCCCGGCGCGCTCGTCGTCGACGGCGACGCGATCTGGTTTCTCACGTTCGGAACGAAGCGGGGCTCTGCCGACGGCGAGCTCCGGCGCATCGCGAAGCCCTGAGCTCGACGCTGCCCAACGTGCGCGGCGCCCTCGCGACGGAGCGCTGATCTGCACCGGGGCGCATGGACTCATTCACCGCGACTCGCTCGCGGACGAGATCGTCATCGCGGAGCTCGCACCGGTCGTTCGGGGCGCACCGCGGGGTGAAGGAGGAAGGGCCCGCGATGCGCTCCGTCCGAGGGGTCACTCGGTCAAGCGCCGAGCGCATCGTGATGTTCCCGCCTGGGCTCGTCGAACGTCGTGAACGCCTGACGTCGACGACGAACGTGGTCTCGACAGAGCTCCCTCGTCGTGGCCCCCGCGATGCACAGCGAGGGGCCCGAAGGAGGTAACTCGACATGACATCCCTCAAACGACTTTCGGTCGTGATGAGCGTCTTCGGAGCCGGCCTCGTCGTCGCCGCATGCGCGAGCCCGACGGACGCCGAGATTGCGGAGCAGCCAGCGCAGCAGGACGACGTCGCTACGGCAGACGGCGAGGACTTCGACACGACGAGCTCCGCGCTGGTGGACGAAGCGGAGGAGGCGGCAGAAGACGTCGGACGCGAGGCGGAGGACACGGCGGAAGACGTCGAGCGCGGAGCGGAGGACGCCGCCGAGGACGTCACCGACGACGACAAGGACGAAAGCTCCGTCGCGCAGGAGCAACAATACGGCTACGGGCAGCGCCCAGGCGGCGGCTACGGGCACGGCCGGCGTTGCGACTACCGCAACGTGTCGCATTGCGTGCGCAACCATCGCGGATGGCGCTGGGTCGATCTCGGAGGCAGATACCGCGGACACGGCGGACACGGCGGACACGGCGGCTACGGCTACGGCCATCACGGACCGCGCCACGGCGGCAACTACTGCTGCATGCGCGTTCACATCCGCGACCACCGCGGCGGGCCGCACGGCTTCTGAGCGCGCCGCGGCCCGCCTCTTTCGAGGTGGCGGCGCGGTCATCCGTCCTTCACGCGCCTACGTCGCGCGAGGGGGCTTCCGGCGGACCGTCGACGTGAGGCCGCGGCGCCTCACGTCCGGTCCGCTCGGAAAGGTCGGCCCTCGATCGCCGGATCCCCAGATCCGCGGACGCGCTTGGCGGGGTCGGCGATCCCCGCTATGGCGTCGAGCCATGAGCTATACCCTCGGCGTCCTCGGCGGCAGTGGTCTCTACGAGATGGAGGGGCTCTCCGACATCTCGGAGGTGGAGATCGACACGCCGTTCGGGCGCCCGAGCGACGTCCTCGTCAAGGGGAGGCTCGAGGACGGCACGACGCTGCTGTTCTTGCCGCGTCACGGTCGCGGCCACCGTGTGCCTCCCCACGAGATCAACTATCGAGCGAACGTCTGCGCGCTGAAGAAGGCCGGCGCCACGCATCTCGTGAGCGTGAGCGCCGTCGGCTCCATGCGCGAGGAGATCGAGCCGGGGCACCTCGTGGTCCCCGACCAGTTCATCGATCTCACGAAGAAGCGCATCACGACGTTCTTCGAGGACGGCATCGTCGCGCACGTCCCGTTCGCCGATCCCACATGCAAGCTGCTCGGGGCCGCCCTCGCGGATGCGGCGGACAGCGTCGGCGCGAAGGTTCACCGGGGCGGGACCTACCTCTGCATGGAGGGGCCGCAGTTCTCGACGCGCGCCGAGAGCCGCGTCTACCGAGGGTGGGGCGTGTCCGTGATCGGAATGACGGCGATGCCCGAGGCGAAGCTCGCCCGCGAGGCTGAGCTGCCCTACGCGACACTCGCGCTCGCGACGGACTACGACTGCTGGCACGACGCCCACGATGCGGTCACGGTCGAGCAGGTCCTTGCGACGATGAAGAACAACATCGCGTTCGCGAAGAAGACCCTCGGGGCGCTCGCCGCCCTCCTACCCGACCCGACGAAGAGCATCGCCCACCGCTGCACCAAGGGAGCCGTGATGACGAGCCCTAGCGCCGTCTCCGCGGACGCCCGTGCGCGGCTCGGCTGGCTCCTGGGCGACTCTTTGGGCTAGGCTGCGCGCCCAATGCACAAGAGCCCCGCCCTCATCGTCGGATCCATGGCATTCGACGACCTCGAGATGCCGTCCGGTACGTTCGACAACGTGCTCGGAGGCGCCGCCACCTACTCTTCGATCAGCGCGTCGCTGCTCACGCCGGTTCGGCTCGTGGGCGTGGTCGGGAACGACTTCCCGGGCGCGGTCCTCGACGACCTGAAGACGCGCGGCGTCGACATCGCCGGGGTCGAGCACGCTGACGGCAAGACGTTCCGCTGGCGCGGCCGCTACTCCCAGGACCTCTCGAGCCGCACGACGCTCGACACGCAGCTGAACGTATTCGCCGACTTCCGTCCGAAGATCCCGGCGCAGTTCCGCTCGTCGCCGTTCGTGCTCCTTGGAAACATCCACCCTGCCCTCCAGCTCGAGGTCCTCGCACAAGTCGAGAAGCCGAAGCTCGTGATGGCGGACACGATGAACTTCTGGATCACCGGCGAGCCCAAGCTCCTCGGCGACGTGCTCGCGAAGATCGACCTTCTCGTCATCAACGACGAGGAGGCCCGCGAGCTCACCGGCATCCACAACCTCGTGAAGGCCGCGGCCGAAATCCGCAAGCGCGGTCCGTCCCGCCTCATCATCAAGCGCGGCGAGCACGGCGCGCTCTATTTCGACGACGCCGGCGTGTTCTTCGCGCCCGGCTATCCGCTGGAAGAGGTGCTCGATCCCACCGGCGCGGGCGATTCGTTCGCGGGCGGTCTCCTCGGCTACATCGCGCGTACCGGCGAGGTCGATCACCAGACCATCCGGCGCGCCATCTACTTCGGCTCCGCCCTTGGATCGTTCTGCGTCGAGGGCATCGGGCCGAAGCGCCTGCTCGACGTCACCCCCAAGGATCTCGCGAAGCGCATGCAGCAGTTCATGACCCTCGTCGAGACAGGTGGACCCGTCACGCTACCCGAGTGAAGATGCAGATCGTGAGGCACTCGAGCTCGCGATCTTCCGGTTCACTCCTGCAGTACCGCCGCCGCACGCTGGCGTTCGCCGGCGTGCTCGGCCTCGCGGCCGCCGTCGTCGCGCTCGCCTGCGAGGACGATCCGCATCGCCGGACCGAGCCGGGCAAGCTGCTCGGCGGCGGCGGCGCATGCAGCGCGAACCCCGGGGAGCTCCCCGCGGCCGACTGCGACAACTCGCAGAAGTCCTGCACTTTGGTGCCTGGCTGTTCGATCGACGAAGCTCGCTGCGGCTCCACGGCGACGTGCCTTCCGCTCGGCGACAACAAGGGTAAGGACGTCCTCGATCTTCGGATCCGACGCCTCAACATCGCCGCGCCCTCGGCGCTGGCCGGCGACTTCATCCAGAACACCGTCGTCAACAGCGGCATCGACCTCGCCCAGCCCGCCTGCGCCGAGAACGGCAAGGGGCTCTTCACCTGGATCCTGCGGGTCGACAAGAACGCGGGAACCCTCGTGACCGGAGGCGCTCCGCCCGCGACGGATCCGCTCGGTCAGGGATTCTGCTTCGCGAGCTTCGAGCTCGGCGGCACGAAGGTCCAGCCGATCACCGCGAAGATCGAGCTGACGGGCGACACGTTCAAGACGGTAGAACGGCAGAACGTCAACATCCCGATCTTCCTCTCCGAGCAGCTCGAGAGCGCGATCATCCTTCCGATCCGTGATGCTCGCATCGAGAACGTGACGATCTCGCAGGACGGAAACTGCATCGGCGCGTTCAACGTCGCCGCGCTCGACCCGTCCTGCACCGAGGACCGCACGCTCTGCCCGAAGTGGACGACCGCCGGAGCGCTCGGAGGGTTCATCACACTCGAGGAAGCGGACGCGGTGAAGATCCGCGACCTCGGAGACAAGTCGCTCTGCGCCTTCCTCGCCACGGACTCGGGGCTCGTCTGCGCGCGCGATGCGCAGGGCAAGATCGTCTACAAGGGTGACTACTGCTCGACCGACAAGTCACCTGGGAGCTGCCAGGACAGCGTCTGGCTCGCCGCGACGTTCGCCGCGAGCGCCGCGAAGATCTTCGACGGCAAAGACATCGTCGAGGGGTGCTCGGGGGCGATCACGAGCCCGGTGGACGGCGGCTCTCCCGATGCGGAGAGTGATGCGGGGGGCAATGACGCCGCTGCTGACCCCGACGCGCAGTGATGCGCCCGTCGTTGACCAACGCGCTGTCGTGACCAATGCGCCGTCGTGACCAATGCGCCGTCGTGACCAATGCGCTGTCGTGACCAACGCGCTGTCGTGATGAGAGAGAACAGGGAACAGGGAACAGGGAACGGGGAACGGGGAACGGGGAATGAGAGAAGGCGGCGAACGGGACCGGCACGTCGTCGTACGCGTCGATCCCTCGCTCGACAGCCCCGAGCGTCCCGGCAGGACTCGGCACGCGCAGCTTCGGTCTCTCTCTCTCGGTCTCTCTCTCTCGGTCTCTCTCTCTTCCATTCCTAATTCCCTGTTCCCTGTTCCCTGTTCCCTGTTCCAATCTTTGACGCTGAGCGTCATTCCCAGCCCGCGCCTCATCGAGGGCGCGGATGCCGCGGATGCCGCGGATGCCGCGGATGCTGCGATGCCGACGCGCACGGGGGCGCCGAGCAGCGTATCCCGACATGTGCGCCCGTATTCGTTCGTGTCCGAACGGGTTTGAGACGCGATAAGGGCTGAGATTTCGGCGATTCTCCACGGACCCGCACGGTGACGAACACCGCGCGTGGGGTGGTTGTGACCGAACCGGTCCTCGTCGCATGCCGACGGGACACGTCCGGCGCGCAGGGCACGTCCATGACGGGTCTTCGGGCGCCGGCAGCTAGACTTGCTCGAGGGGTCCGGCTGCGGTCGCGAGGAGGAGAGTCCATGCTTTCACGTTTCCGACATGTGTTCGGCGCCGCCTTCTTCCTTCTGATCGCGTCCTGCAGCGGGGGCGGCTGCGGGGGGTGTGGAGGATGCGCCGGCATGACTCCCCTGCCCGGCGGCTTCCCCACGGACAAGGCCGTCGAGAACGCAGCGTCGGTGCGCGTCTCGCGCCCGGGCCTCGACTTCCTCGAGAAGGAGCTCCCCGCGATCGCATCGCAGCTCACGAACGCGCCGAACGGGACGCTCGGCTTCGACATCCCGAAGGTCGATCCGCCGAAGACGGAGATCGCCAATCTCGGGATCGGCAAGCTCCTGATCGATCCGGTCGTCTGTCCCGACGGTCCGAAGCCGAACGCCAATCCTCCGCAGTGCCACGCCGCCATCGGAATCTCGAACGCCACGTTCCAGATCGACGCGATCAAGCCGGACGCAGTCCACATCCGCGCGCTGGTCCCGCTCGAGCTCGAAGACACGCCGATCTCCGCTGCGCTGCGCGCCGATCCGATCGTGGGCGGCGAGTTCGGCCTCGGATCGATCACGCTGCATGTCGGCTACGGCAACGGCGGATGTAACGACGGCAAGCCGAACGTCACCCCGAAGGCCCTCCCGCTCGCGGTGAAGATCCCGCTCGTCGCCGAGACCACGGCGCCTCGCACCGGCTACACGAAGATCGACATCGACAGGGCGGAGATCGATCTGTCGGGGCTGCGTGAAGAGGACGTCAAGATCTGCTCGTCGTGCGGATTCGCCACGGACGTCTGCACGGCGATCACGAACTCCGGCTTCGTGAAGGGCCTCGTCGTCAGCCCGCTCAAGGACGGCCTACAAGATCAGGTCAAGAACCTGCTCCGCGACCAGCTCTGCACGAAGCCGAACCCGACCCTCAACCCGGCGTGTCCGACGGACACGAGCCCCGACGCGGACAACAAGTTCTGCGTCTACGACTCGGCGAAGGACAAGTGCGTTCCGATGCTCCTCGGCACGGACGCGCACGTCGAGCTCGGCGGCTTCCTGAACAGCATCTCGCCGAGCACCGCCGGCGGCATCGACTTCGGCCTCGCCTCCTTCGGCGCGATGAAGCCCGCGCCTGGTCTCGATGCGAACGCGCAAGGCGACTCCGCGAACGGGATCACGCTCGGCATGGTCGGCGGCGTCATCCCGCAGCCGCCGTCGAAGTGCGTCGTGCAGGCGCGGGTGACGCCTCCGACGGGGATCCCGATCCCCGACGAGCTCGCTCCCACGGCGGCGGATCCGGAGGGCACGCCCCACGTCGGCATCGGGCTCGCAGGGCGCTTCCTCGATTATTCGTTCACCAGCGTCTACAACAGCGGCCTCCTCTGCCTCAGCGTGTCGACCGAGCAGTTCGACATGCTGAAGAGCGGCCTGCTCGGCTTCCTCATCCCTTCGCTCAAGACGCTCACGTTCGAGCAGGCCGACGCCGCGGCGGCGATCGCGACGCGCCCGCAGGCGCCCCCGACGGTGAAAGTCGGTGGTGGGACCGACCCGAACAAGGACCCGCTCCTCCTCGTCACGCTCCCGAAGCTCTCGCTCGACTTCTACGTCTGGAGCTTCGATCGCTTCGCCCGTGTCTTCACGTACACCGGCGATCTCACGATCCCGGTGAGCCTCCAGACCGGCAAGGGCCCGAACAACCCGAACGGCGGCATCGTGCCGGCGCTCGGCGAGATCAAGGTCACGAACGGAAGCATCTCGAATGCCGATACGCTCCTCCTCGACGATCCGAACATCGTCGCCGGCGCGGTCAGCGGCATCTTCGGGACGGTCTCGAAGCAGCTCGTCGGGTCGGGCTTCTCGCCGATCGACCTGTCGAGCGCGCTCTCGAGCCTCGGGGTGAACCTCGAGATCAACGACATCAAGAAGCTCACGAAGGGCTCGGACGACTTCGTCGGCATCTTCGCCTCGATGAGCGCGAAGCCGAAGACGGCCATGGTCGAGTCCGACACGCAGGCGAAGCTCGTCGCGAAGCGGGTGTGGAAGGACGCTCTGCAGGCTTCGACCTACGACGCCGCGAAGCTGCCGGAGCTCGAGATCGAGCTGTCCTCGACGCTCGATGCGAGCGATCGCCCGGTCGAGTACTCGTGGTGGATCGATAGCGGCACGCGCTCTCCCTGGTCGACGGAGAAGCACGTCGTCATCAAGGACGATCAGCTCTTCTTCCAGGGACGCCACGTCCTCTACGTCTCTTCGCGCATCGTCGGCGAGCCGCAGTCGGAAGACGCCACGCCGGCAGAGATCCCCTACGTCATCGACGCGCTCGCCCCGTTCGTGAAGCTCGAGAAGGACGCTTCCGGTGCGCAGTCGATCAAGGCTTGGGACCTCGTCACGCGTCCCGAGGCGCTCGTTGCGCGCTGGCGGAGCGGCGACGGTGAGTTCAGCGATTGGCGTTCGCTGACCGACACGGGCAGCCTCGCGATCGGCAAAGCCGCCGAGGTCGAGGTCGAGGTCAAGGACGAGGAAGGCAACATCGGCACCGTGCGGCAGGCCCTCCGCGGTCGGACGGATCCGACGCTTGGCGGCGCCTCGGGCTGCGGCTGCTCCACGCCTGGGACCACCGACACGGGCGGTCTCCTCGCGCTGGCGCTCGGGCTCGGCGGTCTCGCGCTCGTCGTCCTCCGTCGTCGTGGCTTCGCGTTCGGCGACGCGAGCCGCCGCGTGATGACGCGCGCCGGCCTCGCGATCGGCGCGATCGGCGCCGTGGCGGCCACGAGCCAGGGCTGCGCGTGCGGGAGCGAAGCAGACCCGCAGACGGGCTGCGGCTCGGACTGCAACCAGCCCTGCGAGACGGGGCTTCCGAAGGGACAGCCGGGCGCGTACCTGTCCGTCGCGAAGTCGAAGGACGGCTCGATCTGGGCCGCCGGCTACAACGACTCACTCCTCTCGGAAGCGGACGCGCTCCTCTGGGGCGACCTCGTCGTCGGCAAATACGATCTCGGCAAGCAGGAGGTCGCCTGGGAGACCGTCGACGGAATCCCCGCGCGCACGGACGGCACCTGCCCCGCGTTCGAGCCGTACGGCTGGCGCAAGGGCGAGACGGACTCGGGCGAGAACGTCGGCCGCTACACGTCGATCCAGATCTCGACGAACGACCAGCCGATGGTCAGCTACTACGACGATACGAACCATCGGCTGAAGTTCGCGATCAACGACGGCGGCTGGAAGGTGTCGGTGCTCAAGGAGCAGCCCGGCGCCGACATCGGCAAGTACAGCAAGATGCTGCTCGTCGATGGGAAGCCCGTCATCGCGTACATGCATCTCGAGCCGGGCAACGGCGGCCGCACGCGGACGAAGATCTCGCTCGCTCGTGCGCGTGTCGAGAGCCCGCACGGTCCGGAGGACTTCGAGTTCCAGGACATCGCCGTCGACGAAGAAGGTCCCTGCCGCGCGAACGCGTGCACGGGCGGCGAAGCGTGCGTGAAGGAGACCGGCTCCTGCGCGAAGACGGTGAGTGGCTGCCAGCCGGCGTGTGGCGACGCCGAGGCATGCGTGACGAAGGACAACAAAGCGACCTGCGTCGCGAAGATGGGCGCGATCGAAACCTATCCGCGCGCCCTCGGCCCGTACATCAGCCTCGCGCACGGTCCGCAAGGGCTCGGGCTCGTCGCGTACGACGGCTACCACGGCAACCTCGTCGCCTTCATGGACAACGGCGCCGTGCCGTGGGAGCGCGTCATCCTCGATGGCGAGACCGGCAAGCGCGCGGACAACACGGCGATCGACACGGGCGACGTCGGGATCGCGGCTTCGCTCGCGATCGGATCGGACGGCAAGTGGCACGTCAGCTACGTGAACGGTCTCGACGAGACCCTGCGCTACATCTCGATGACGGCAGGCAAGCCGGGCAAGAGCGAGATCGTCGACGACGGGACCACCGTCGACGGCAAGCCCCACGCGGACGGCAAACACATCGTCGGTGACGACGGCGCCATCCGCGTCGACGGCGACGTCATCACGATCTACTACGCCGACTCGTCCTCGCTCGGACTACGCCGCGCCGTCGGCACGAGCGCATCGCCGACTTCGCACAAGTGGGATCTCCGCTCGGTGAAGCAGGACAACCGCTGGGTCGCGTTCCCGCAGTTCGTCCCCGGCGAGGACAAGGTCGCGGCGTGGTGGCGTCAGAGCACGCGCTCGACGAAGACCGTCGAGGGCAACGTCATCGTCCTGTCTCCCTGACGTCCTCCGTCGGGGGGGCGCTCCGCGCGGGCTGGTTCCGGAGGAGCTCGGAGCGCAGGCGGGCGGCTTCGAGCACCTTGTTCTCGAGCTCACGCAGCTCGGCGTCATCGTCGAGGATCTTGTCGTACTCCTCGACCTTCACCCCGCAGCGGCCGCACGCGAGCTCGAGCGCACGGCGCTGGTTCTGCTCCGTGTCGCCCGGCGGGTTGTTCTCGGCCATGAGCTCGTCGGCCTTCCGCAAGACCGCCACACCCTTGGCGCGTTCTGCCAGCCCGTGTCCGACACGGAAGTGCTCCGGCGCGCGTCCGTAGACGCCCTCCTCGGGATCGCCCCCATGCGGGTCCGTACTCGAGAGCAGCTCCTCGCCGAGCGGCCGCTCCGGGTTGGAGAACGAGCGTCCCGGTTTGCGTTCGAGGGTCTCCCGCGCGTCGGCGGTCTGGTCACGGTCCTGGTTGTTCATGCTTCACCTTCTCTGGTGAATGCACGAGCAAACGACGTGCGCGCGCGTCACCGCATCGCGGGAGCGGCGACCAAGCTCAGGCGGCAGCTTCGACGAGGTCGCCCATCGGCCGCATCGCCGGCCCGCTCGAACGCTCGCGCTCCGAGTTGACGACCTCGAGCAGCTCGTCCTTCGAGGCGACGCCGAGATCGAGCAGCGCGCGCATGTAGCCGTCGACGTAGCCGTGAGCGCGTGCGAGGCGGCCGTAGGATTCCCCACGCTCTTTCGCTGCGAAGACGTCCGAGAGCATGCTCCGCAGCTCCGCGACCAGTTCCGCCTTTTCTTTCATCTCGTGCGCCTCCCGTGCTTTCCGGAAGCGTTACGCCTCCGCCCGCTTCGCGTTCGGTAAAGGGTCCGCGAAGGTTGGGCCAAGTTTTTCACTTGCCGAGAATCGTGCAGCGAGAAGCAAGCCGGCGAGTCGAAGCAGGAAATAGGCGGCAAGAATAGTGGTCTCGCGGCAAGCGTTCGGCTAGACGATGGAGCGCACGGGCTGTCATGGCAGAGCCGAACAACACGACGGACAAAACCGCCGACGCTCCGCCGGAGGGCCGAGTGGCCAGCGACGACGTGCCGGCGAACAGAGCCTCCTCGAGCGAGGGGGCTGCAGCGCCGGTTGCGGATGCGACAGCGCCCGTTGCCATCGATCCTGACACCGTCATGGAGACATCGAAAGAAGAGGGCGCTGCGGCCGACGCGTTCGAGCGCGCACAGGTGGCGCTCGGCGAAGGTGCCGTCGGCCCGAAGACCTCTCCGTCGCTCGCCGAGATCGCGGCGAAGGCAAACGAGGAGCTCGAGGCACGCATCATCGCCCAGGCGAAGGACGCGCGGGTCTCGCCGGCGCCGCACGACAGCGCGCGCGCCGCGTCGCGAAGCAGCGCCAGCACGCCAGACGCGACCGGCGCTGTCGATGCGCGTCCGCTCGCAGCGTACGAGCTCCTTGCGCGGTCTGCGCGCCTGGGCGATCTCGTTGCGCTGACGAGCCGGATCGTCGCCGACGGCGCGCAGGCGCGCGCTGCGGGTTGGGCGTTCACGTCGAAGGTCACGGCCGCAGCCGACGAGATGAAGCTCACGCGCGACGACGCGAACACGCAGTTCGGCAACGTCCTCGACGTGCTTGCGACCGGCGGTGAAGGCGCAGCCGAGCATGCCCTCGCCTCGGCGCTGTGGGCACATGCCGTCGCCGAATCTCCGCGCGCCCGCACCGAGGACGAGGACCGCCTCGCTGGTGACATTCTCTGGCTCGCCACGCACACGCCTTTCGACGCGACGCCCCTGCTCGATCGCGCGCTCGGCGAGGACGCCGGAGAGCTCTGGATCGCGATCGCCGACCGCGTGCGTCGGATCGAAAGGGGCCGAGGCGGCGCGCTAGGCCGCGGAGAAGCCGTCGTCGGCTGCGCGGCGCTCGCAGCGTCCGCTTCCGAGAAAGCGATGTCGCTCTGCAGCGATCTCGCGAGCGAAGTGAAAGATCCCGTGCTGCTTCGCGTGCTCGCGACCGGTGAGAGCTCGACGGTGGAGGAGATCCAGCTCGAGGGCGAGCTCCTGCCGACACCGCGCGGACCGGTCGTGACGACCATCCTCGCCTTCACGGGGCTCCTGTTCGCGATCCATGCGGTCCGCCTCGTCGCCAAGGTTGCCCTCGCCTACAAGCGTCCCGCCGAGGTGTCGCTCAGCGATGCGGGCGTGAGGGTCAAGACGCGCACGGAGATGCTCGGTCGTACGCTGCGCGAACGCGAGCACGTCATCGTGAAGGCCGGACTCGTCCGGGTCGTCCGCGAGGTCCGGTTCCCGAGGCTCGCGTTCTACGCCGGCCTCTTCGCGCTGGCGCTCGGAAGCTACATCGGCGTCCGCGCGTTCGCCGATGGTGTGCGCGCCGCGTCGCCCTCGCTGCTCGTCGTGGGATTGCTCGTCGTAGCGCTCGGAATCGGCGCGGATTTCGTGCTTGGCACGCTGCTTCCCGGCGCTCGTGGACGATGCCGCGTGGCCTTCGTCCCGCGTGCGGGCGCGGCGCTGTGCGTCGGTGACGTGGATGCGAAGCGGGCGGACGCTGCACTGACCAGGTCCCTCGCGCGACGCTGATTCGATCTCGAAGCCCGGGGGCGTTGCCTCCGTAGACGGCGACCGCAATCACGTCGACAGCATCGCGATCACGGTCGACTACTGCGTTCGGTGACGCGACGCTCAGGGCGCGGCGAACAGGCGTTCGCCGATGACGGCGTCGAGCTTGCCCGCCGTGGCGCGCGCTTCGATGCGGACCGACCGTGCTGCGCTGCCGGCGCAAGCACGCACGCCGGCCGAGAGCTGACCGTGTGAGCGATCCAGCTCGTCGCCCGTCGCCGCATCGAACATGCGGACCTCGAGGCCGGTCCCCTCCCCTTCGACGCCGACCGCGAGGTGAAGGCACTGCCCCGGAGCGATGTTCGCGTCGTACGCGTATCGCTTCGCGGCCTCGAGCGTCGCATGGCGGACCGCTCCGGCTTTACCCTCGTGCGCCGCGGACGCCGAACTCGACGACCGCGCGAGCATGCGGCTCGCCGCGAGCGGATGCGCGCTGAAGGCAGGATCTTTCCATCGTTCGGGGCGGACGAGCATGGCGAACGGCCCGGGGCGTCCGCGCGTCCCGAGATCGACGCGTGCCTTGCCCTTGCCGCACGCGAAGAGCACCGCGCCGTCTGCGCCTTCGCCGCTCGCCAGCAGCGAGCCGCTGTCGTCCCAGATCGATCCTTCGACCAGGGCCAGTGGAGCGCCGGCGACGACGTCGATCCGAGCGCACGGACCACCGCCGAGATCGACGGGCATCGTGACCCGCCGACCGAGCTGCAGCTGCCCGTTCCGGGTCGATACCGCACCTCCGTAGCCGGCCTTTGCGAGCCCACGCTCGCGAAACGCGCGCGCCGCCTCGAGCGACTGTCCGGAAGCGACCCACGCCACGTCCGGGCGGGTCAACATCTCGCGCGCGCTGTCGCCTTTCGCCTTCGCGACGACGACGGCGACGAGGCCGCGGCCGATGTGCGGGCGGACCTGGAGCGATCCGGCGACGGCAATCTGGGAGCACACCGTGACCGAACGCACGGCCGTTGTGTCCTTGGCGCGCGCGACGAGTCGGCCCTGCCCGTCCAGGACGTCGACGTCGAGGACGGCCACGTCGTCGTCCGGAACCACGATCGCGTCGACGCAGCCGCCGTCCTCGATGTTCAAGGCGATCGACGAGGGCGCTCGCGAATCGACCGCGACGGCGACCCGGCGCTGCTCTTCCCACGTGCCGCCGATCGCGGTCCGGTGCGTGCGCACGTGATCGTCGAGGCCGGGCCACGTCTCCGGCGACTTCGGCGCGGCTCCGTGTGCGTTCACTGCACGCCCGACGGCCTCGGCGCGGTCGTGCGGGACGAGCTGCGCCGCGATCACGCAGAGCCCTTCGCCAGCTGCCGCGTGCGCCGCCACGTAAACGCGGTCCGGGTGGGGCGGACAGATGAGCACCGTCGGCTTCGGATCCGGCCCCTCGTCCACGGCGATGGGATTGCCCTCTTCGGCGAACGCGGCGAGGTCGATGTCCTCGAGCGACGCCGACGAGCGTGCGTAGGCGAGAAGGCAGGCGTCCTTCGGCACCTCGACGAACGCGCCGACCCGCTCACCTTCGGACATCGGGCTCGAGGCGACGATCGCGAGCGGACCTGCGCCGAGCTGAGCGGCGCGCGCGGGCAGATCGCCGAGAAGCGGCCGAGCCTCCAGCGGACCGGGCACGACGCGCGGCGGGTCGGTCACGCCCCTCGGCGGAAGTGGGGCCGCCGCCGGCGTGCGGCCTCCACACGCAGCAACGAGGACGGCCGCGGCGGCCGTCGAAGCGATGTGCACAGCAAGCTTCATCGGCCGGCCTCCCAGACGCCGCTCTTCACGCGAAAGAGCGCGAGCCCCCAGCTCACGCCGGTGCCGCGCGCCAGCACCTCGAGGCGGGCCGTCTCGTGCGCGCGCACACAGAACGCCGAGAGCGCGGCTTCCTCCGACGCACCTCGTTCGTCCGTCGACTCACGCGCGCCAATCCGCGCGCGGAGCTGGAGCTGGCGAGCATGCCCGCGCGTGACGCCGACGACCGCGACGTAACAGCCACCCGTCTCGACGGACAGCGGGAGCGGTGTCGTGCCGCTCGCGCCTTGCGTGAGATAGACCGGATCGTCCGCCGGAACGGCCACGTGCCGGAGAAACATCACTCGCGCCATCTTGCTCTTCGCAGAAGGTCCCCACAGCGCCGGCAAGCGCGCCGGCAGCGGCCACGTACCACGCGTGACGAGGACCTCCGAATGAGGTGGCGAGCCCGCGAAGACGAGCGTGACGCGCGTCGTACTGCCCACGCACGTCTCGAGCCGTGCATCCGGGGCTTCGGTCCGGTCGCGCGCGAGCACGCGTTCGCCGTCCCGCAGCTCGGCGTCGACGTCGAGGCGAAAGCGCCGACCAGGCCGCTCCCGAACGAGCTCGCGACCGAACACCTCGATTCGGTGACACCCCTCCTCGAGCTCTATTTCTTCTTCGCCCGTCCCGTCGTCGCCCGAGCGCGCTCGCGCACGCTCGCCGAGGATGGCTCCCTCGCGACGTGCCCGACCCTCGGCCGCGTCGGCGCGCTTGTCTTGCGGCACGAGCGCAGGCAGCGCGCCAGCGTCGGGCGGCGGCGGGATCGCCCCACCGGTCCGCTCCGGGATCACCGTGGCGAGGTTCGGGAGTGGACGATCGGCGCGGGCCACGACGATCTCGAGCGCGCCGCGCCCGCCCTCGGCCGTGATCACGACATGACGGACGGCCGGACGCGATCGGTCGCAGCGACGCAGCTCGACGACTCCCGCCGTGCTGGAGACACGCGCGGTCGGCTCCGGCGGCAGCAGCGGGTCGACCGGCGCATCCGACAGCCGCGCCCGGAAGCTGAGGCCACGCGCGCCGACGATGGCGACGTGCGTGCACTCGCTCCGCTGCTCGTCGGGCTCCGCCGGGATCGGCACGACGAGCGTCTCGTCGTCGAACACGAAGCGCGTCGGCATCGCGACCGTGCGGGCACCGGCAACGTTCCATTGCTCCTGGACGCGGGTCGCCACCTCGCGCGCGCTCGCCCGTGCAGGGCCTGCCGCAAAGACGACCGCGAGCGCAGCAAGCGCGAAGACGCCTCGGGTACGTGTGCTCGGGCCACTCATGCGAGCGTGGAAAACGCTATCACGCCCGGCGGCATGCGCCCGAAAGGAGAACGCTCGCGCTCCGTTCTCCCTCGCCTCGCACAGGCTGACGGTCGCGAGAGCCCGACCGCGGGTCACACGATCGTGAGGGCGGTCTCGGTGAAGCTCCGGCTCGCGTCGTCCCAGATGAAGAGCTTCCGATCGTCGACGACGCCGTCGCGAACGGACGTGACGAGATACGCGAGATCGTAGGTCGGTGCATCGCCGCCCATCGTGGCGGCGGCGGCGTCGGTCTCGGAGAAGTAGGCGCCGCAGTCGAGGTGCGAATGGTAGAGCACCTTCACCGGTCGCCCGTTGGTTCCGCCTGCACGGACGGCGCGCTCGAACTTCATCGGATCGATGTCGAAGTACATCCGACCCGTGCGCGGATACGTCTCGGGGTCGAGCTTGTGAAGCTTGTTGGCGCGGTTCTCCATCGGGACGATCTCGTCGACGAAGAGCGCATCTCCTTCGGGCCCGAGGAGAAGACCACAGCTCTCTTCGTCGCGACCGAAGGCCGCGACGGCCTCCTCGTCGACGCGAGCGATGACGGAACGTGCGATGCGAAGATTCCCTTCAATCCAGGCGGGCTTCATGTGGCTCCAGGCAATCGATGCGATGAATGCGATCGCTCGCATCATGCCTCAGGATCGAACGAGTGGGCATCGCTCCTTTCCCGCGATCGACGGACCGTCCGCGGCCGTCACCCATGACGGGTGAACGCGATCCGAGATTGACGACGGTCGAGCTTGGCGCGAAGAAGAACGTACGATGGACGGTCGAGCGGACGGGCCAGAGCCCGCCTGCCGTCAAGGAGGAACCCGCAGTGCAAGGACCCCTCACCGCCCCGCGCCCATCCGATGACAGGTCGAAGAAGGCGCCGCCTCGCGTGCGGGAGCTTCCGGTGCTCGGCAGCACCATCGACCTGGTTCGCGATCCGCTCGGCTTCCTCGAACGGATCTCGCGACAGCACGGTGACGCGGTGGAGTTCAACCTTCCCGGTCAGCGCATCTTCCTGTTCAACCATCCGGACGCGATCGAGCAGGTGCTCGTCACCGAGCGCAATTCGCTCATCAAGGACAAGCTCACCCGCGAGCTTTCGATGATGCTCGGCAACGGGCTCCTCCTCAGTGAAGGCGCCCTGTGGCGGAGGCAGCGTCGTCTCGTGCAGCCAGCCTTCCATCGCGAGCGGATCGCGACCTACGCCGAGGTCATGGTCGACTATGCGGAACGGGCCGTCTCGGAATGGCGCGACGGCGAGCGCCGCGACATCCACCGCGACATGATGCGCCTCACGCTCGACATCGTCGCGAAGACGCTGTTCGGCGTGGAGATCGCCGAGGTCGCGCGCAAGATCGAGGCAGCGCTCGAGGTGCTCCTCGAACGCTTCGGCGGCGCCGGCACGCTCGTCCCGCTTGCTGTCCCCACCCCGAGCAATCTGCGCACGAAGAAGGCGATCCAGGACCTCGACTCCGTCGTCTACGGCATCATCCGCGAGCGCCGCCGGAGTGGCGACCAGGGCGACCTCATCTCGATGTTGCTCGCTGCGACCTCGGACGAGGACGGTGCGATGGACGACGTCCAGCTTCGCGACGAAGCCATGACGCTCCTCCTCGCTGGCCACGAGACGACGGCGCTCACGCTCGGCTTCGCCCTCGATCAACTGGCGCGCCATCCGGCGGTCGCCGAGCGGCTCGCACGCGAGATCCACGACGTGCTGGGCGGCCGTCCGGCCACCGCGGCGGATCTGCCGCGATTGCGGTACGCCGAAGGCGTCGTGCGCGAGTCGATGCGCCTGTTTCCTCCGGCCTGGGCCCTCGGCCGACAGGCCGTCGCGCCCTGCACCGTCGGCGGCTATGCGATCGAGCCCGGCACGCAGCTATGGGTTGCGCAGTGGGTCGTCCATCGCGACGCGCGTTGGTTCCGCGAGCCGCTCGTCTTCGAGCCAGAACGGTGGGAGAACGACTTCGCGAAGAAGCTGCCCCGACACGCATATTTCCCGTTCGGCGGTGGTCCGCGCGTCTGCATCGGCAACGCGTTCGCGATGATGGAGGCGGTGCTCGTGCTCGTCACGATCGTGCGCCGCTTCCGCTTCGGGCTCGTCGACCCGAGGCCCCTCGCGCTCACGCCGTCCGTCACGTTGCGCCCGAAGCACGGGATCCCGCTCCGGTGCTCGGTGCGCCGCGGAGCGCCCTGACGGATCACCAGACGTATTTCTTCTCCCAGCGGAGCGGAGAGAAGTAGCGGTCGCCGCGGTCGCACACGATCGCGACGACGCAGCCCGGCTTACCTTCTGCCTGCAGCTTCTCCGCGAGCTTCACGGCGGCGAAGAGGTTGGCGCCCGACGAATGCCCGACGTGAAGCCCTTCTTCGCGGGCCAGCCGGTCGGCCATGTCCCATCCGTCTTCCGTGGAAACGGGCACGACCTCGTCGTGAACCTTCGGGTCGTAGATCGGCGGGACGATGCTCGACGCCATGTGCTTCAGGCCTTCGAGCCCGTGCAGCGGCGACTCCGGCTCCACCGCAACGCATCGGATCGGCCGATGGTGCTCTTTCAGCCGTCGGGCCGTGCCCATCATCGTGCCGCTCGTTCCGAGCCCGGCAACGAAGTGCGTGATGCGGTCGCCGACGTCGCGCAGGATCTCCGGCCCCGTGCCGAGGTAGTGGGCGAGTGGGTTCGAGGGGTTCGCATACTGATCCGGGTAGAAGTACCGGCCCGGGTCTTCGTCGACGATCTTCTTCGCAAGGCGGATCGCGCCGTCGGAGCCCTCGAGCGGATCCGAGAAGACGATCTCGGTGCCGAACGCCTTGGCGATGTCCTTCCGCGGCTTCGACACGTTCGACGGCATCACGAGACGCACCTTGATCCCGAGCGCGGCGCCGAAGAGCGAATACGCGACGCCGGTGTTGCCGCTCGTCGAGTCGATGAGGATCTTGTCCTTCGTGAGTCGCCCGTCCTTCTGCGCGTCGAGGATCATCCTGAGCGCAGCGCGATCTTTGACACTGCCGCCCGGGTTCTCGAACTCGAGCTTCGCGTAGACGGGCACGTCCGGCGCGTTCCTCGTCACGTTCCGGAGCCGGAGCAGCGGGGTGTCGCCGACCGCTTCGATCACGGACTCCATCCTGCGCGCGCGGAGCCAGCCGCTCACGGTGCCACCCCGAGCGCGGTCCGGATTGCCGCGAGCGCGTGGAGCGCGCCTTCGGCGACCTCGCGCGCTGCCGCATGGCGGAGGCCGAGCCCGCAGACGTTCGCGAGCTCGTCGACACGCGACGGATCGATCGTAGGCAGCTCGGACTCCGCTTCCGCCATCCCTGCACAGACGACGTATCGCTGCTCGATCGTGCGAGCGAAGCCCTGCGAGCGAAGCGAGACCTTCGCCGCGCAGAGCTTCGCCTGCCCCGCCTCACCGACGTCGGCGAGGCGGATCTGCCGCGTGTAGAGGCGGCGGCGCTGGAGATCGATCTCCGTCGTCATCCGCCCGCGATCGCAGGGATGATGCTGATCTGATCGCCTGCCTTGAGCTCGGTCGAGAGGCCACCGGTGAACCGGACGTCCTCTTCCCCGACGTAGATGTTGATGAAGCGGCGAACGCCCTTCTCGTCGAGGAGACGATCCTTGAGCCCAGGATGCCGCTTGTCGAGGTCCTCGATGACCGCACCGACAGTGGTGCCCTCGGCCTTCACCTCGTCCGCGCCGCCGGTCAACGTCCTCAGAGCTGCGGGGATCCTCACGATCGTGTCCATGGCTTCTCCTTGTCCTTCCTGTTCTTCCGTCTAGTCGTCGTGCGCGTCGTTTCAGGCCACCGAGCAGACCCCCTCGACGTAGCGTTTCGGCTCGATGTCGTGGATGCGGCGTTCGTCACCGCAGAGGGCGCAGGTCTTGCGACGAGCGATTCGACGCCGGCGACTCTCGAGCGCCTTGCCGTCGAACGTGAACAGCTCGCCGAACACGTCCTCTCCTGCGAGCACCGAGAGCGCGAGGTCGGCCTGAGCCGCGGCGACGACGCCGACCATCGGTCCGACGACGCCCGCCTCCGCGCAGTTCGGCGCATTCTCGAGCGGAACGTCCTCGAAGAGGCAGCGGTAGCACGGTCCGCCGTTCGGCCCGACGGCGAGTGCCGTCCCGTGCCAGCGCACGGCAGCGGCGTGCACGATCGCCCGTTTCGCGATGGCGCTCGCGTCGGCTGCGAGGAACTTGGTCGCGAAGTTGTCGCTGCCCTCGACGACGACGTCGTATTGCCGAACGAGCGCCACGGCGTTCGCCGGCAGAAGCCGCGTCTCGTGGAGCTCCAGCTCCACGGACGGCGCGATCGCCTTCAGGCGCTCAGCAGCCCGTTGCACCTTCGGCCGCCCGACGTCGTCCGCGTCGAACAGGATCTGCCTATGGAGGTTCGAGACGTCGACGACGTCGTCGTCCGCAAGCCCCAGCGTGCCGACCCCCGCGCGAGCGAGCGCGATCGCGGCGGGACAGCCGAGCCCGCCGGCACCCACGACGAGAACGCGCGCCCCGCGCCATGCCGTCGTCATGTGACCTCGGCGAGGTGCGGGAAGTATTCGGCGAGGCTGAAGTACCGCTCGCCGGTGTCGCAGAGGACGGTGACGACGTTCTTGGTCGGGTCGCCCAGCTCGCGCGCCACCTCGAGCGCGACGTGGACGGCGGCGCCGGCGCTGATTCCGACGAGGAGACCTTCGCGCTTGGCGAGGCGCGTCTTGGCGGTCCACGCGGCGTCGTCGGTCACCGTCCGGACCTCGGACACGACCGACGCATCGTAGTTCTTCGGGACGAACCCGGCAGCGAGCCCCTGGATTTTCGTCGGGCCACGCTCGCCTCGCGAGATCGTCGCGCACGCATCCGGCTCGACGGCGACGACGCGGAGGTCGCGGTGGACCTTTCTCAGGTCGCGCCCGACACCGCTGACCGTTCCGCCGGTCCCGACCGTGGCGACGAACGCGTCGATCGAGAGCCCCTCCATGGCCTGGAGGATCTCGAAGGAGGTCGTTCGAGCATGCACGGAAGGGTTCGCCACGTTCTCGAATTGCTGCGGCATGAACGCGCCCGGCGTCTGCAGGACGATCTCGCGCGCCTTCGCGATCGCGCCCTCCATCTGCGCTTCGGCAGGCGTGAGCACGATCTGAGCGCCGTACGCTTCGAGGAGCTGGCGGCGCTCCAGGCTCATGCTCTCCGGCATCGTCAGGATGAGGCGGTAGCCCTTCACCGCACAGACGACGGCGAGGCCGATGCCGGTGTTGCCGCTCGTGGGCTCGACGACCGGGCCGGGCGGAGCGAGGACGCCCCGCGCTTCGGCGTCTTCGATCATCGCCGAGCAGATGCGGTCTTTGACGCTTCCGCCCGGGTTCAGGTTCTCCATCTTCGCCCAGATCGCTGCGCGCGGAGCGTCGTCGGCCCAGCTGGCGCGCACGCGCACGAGCGGCGTTTGGCCGACCAGATCGAGCACCGAGTGGGCGATCATCGAACGACCTCAGATGACATACGGGTTGCCCTTCTGGGCGAGCGCAACTCGCCGTGCAACGAGTGCGCGCTCGCCGCGCGCGCAGAGGTCCTGCAGCGTGATCCCGTCGAAGCACTGCTCGACCGACCGCGAGAGATCGGCGAGCACGGCATCCGTGACGTCGCGCGGCTCGCTTCGCCTCCGCGCGGCCGACGGTCCACCGAGCACGACCGGCCCTTCGACGGCACGGAGGACATCTCCGAGGCGCACCTCGTCCGGCTCGCGTGCGAGCAGGAAGCCGCCGCGTGGACCACGCTTGGATTCGACGAGGCCACCGCGCTTGAGGAGCTGGAAGATCTGCTCGAGGAAGCGCAGCGGGATCCGCTGACGGGTCGCCACGTCCCGCACCTGCACCGGCGCATCGGCGTGCGTCGCAAGGTCGAAGACGGCCTTGAGGGCGTACCTGCCGCGGTTCGAGAGCCGGAGCACGGCGACAATCTAATTGTCGCATCGGGAAACTCAAGTATCTCTTCCACGCCGAGAGCAGCAAAATGCCCAGCACATGCGCTGGGGTGTGCCGCTCGAGCTCGAGCGCCCGTCTCGCTCCACGACGCGGCTGGTGGGGCTCGACTCCGACGACGAAGCGAGGGCAGACTGAGCGCCATGCCATCCGCGCCGGCGTCCGACGACGCACGATCGATCCACGCCGAGCACCCTGCGATCGACCTGCACGCCGACACGCTGATGTGGTCGCGGTGGATCGGCTACGACATCCACAAGGCCCACGAGCCGCCGCTGCCGTTCGCGGCGCTCGGCGGTCACGTCGATTTGCCGAGGATGCGCGAAGGCGGGATGGGCGCGCAGTTCTTCGGCCTCGTGTCGCTGCCGCTCGCGGACCGCCCGAAGGGAATGGCGCGGACGGTCCACGAGCAGATCGACGCGCTCGAGCAGCAGATGGCGCACAAGCCGGGGGCGCTGCGCCTCGTCCGCAAGGCCGCGGAGATCGAACGATGCAAGGACGAAGGCGCGATGGCCGCCCTTCTCGGCATCGAAGGCGCGCACGCGCTCGAGGGCTCGCTCGACAACGTCGGAGTCTTCGCGCGGAGGGGCGTCCGTTACCTCGGGCTCCTTCACTTCAGCTCGAACGAAGCGGGCTATCCGGCATACGGCCGAGGCCGCAGCACGGACGGCCTCACGCCGTGGGGCTTCGAGCTCGTCGAGCGCTGCGAGAACGAGGGCGTTCTCGTCGACCTCGCGCACATCAACAAGCGCGGCTTTCTGGATGCATGCAGCATCGCGAAGAGGCCGCCGATCGTGAGCCACACCGGCGTGCTCGGCGCGTTCGAGCACTGGCGCAACATCGACGACGAGCAGCTCCGCGCCGTGGCCGACAAGGGCGGCGTCGTCGGTGTCATCTTCTGTCCACGATACGTGGGCGGCGACGGCCTCGAGCCGGTCGTCGAGCATCTGAAGCACATCATCGACGTCGTCGGCGAGGATGCCCCGGCGCTCGGCAGCGACTGGGACGGGTTCATCGTTCCCTCGCAGCCTCTCAGGGATCCGCGTGGACTTCCGCTTCTCACCGACGCGCTGCTCGCGGCCGGCTTGTCGGCGAGGACGATCGGGAAGATCCTTCGCGGCAACGTCATGCGTGTGCTGCACGAGGCTTGATGCGCGCCGCGTACGAGGCCTGGACGGTGCTCGAGCTCGGCGCCCAAGGCCGGCTCGACGGCGTTCCTTTCACCGTCTCGGGTCGCACCTGCATCCGTGGTCGTCGCGGCGCGATCTGGAACGAATGGCTCGTCCGCGCGGACGACGGACGCATCCGGTACCTCACGGAGGCGACCGGCGTCTTCACGTTGTACGACGAAGGCTCGCTCGTTCCTCCGCTCGCGCAGACGACCGTCGGAGATCCGCTCGACACCGGCTACGTAATCGTCGAACGCGGAGAGGCCACCCGCCTCGCGCAGTGGGGTGACGCCGAAGAGGCCCCGCCGAGCTACGCGTACGTGGATCTGTCAGGACGCACGGGCGGCGTCGCAACGATCGACTACGGAAGCGATCGGCCACGCGTGTTCGTCGGACGCAAGTTCACGCTCGCAGAGCTCGGTCTGTCGGCCGACCTGGAGCGGGTCCGCTTCCTGGCGGCTCCGGAGGTATCCCGTCCGAATGGCGTGGAGGTCTGGCTGGTGCCCGGCGATGTCGGCGAGCTCGAGGGAAAGCGCTTCCGCGTCATCGGGATGCTCAGCCGGAGCACCGGCGCTTCCGAGGTCGACCGCACGCGCTGGGACGAATACCTGCTCTTCGAAGCAGACGTCGGGCTGCGGTGGCTCGTCCTGGCCGACGGTCACTGGAGCCTCGTCGAGACGGTCGATGCGGGGCGTGTCGAAGAAGATCGACGCTCGGGCGCCGTCGTCCTCGACGGCGTTGCGTATGAACCGCTCTCGAACGGCCTGGCGCGCGTCGACTGGGCGACCGGTGAGCTCCCGTGGGAGGTCGCGATCGGCGACACCTCCAACGTGAAGGACTACGGGCACGAGGCGTCTGTCCTCACCCGCGAATCGACGGCCGACGAGCTCACGTGGTCGCGCGGACGACCCGTCGCCCCGGACGCGATCGCGAAGGCGTTCGGCAAGCGGCCTCTGCCGAGGCCGGCGGCCCGCTGAACAGGTCTGACCCGCACGCGCTCGCGCCGTACCTACGTACGCAACTACGTACGCAACGGAGTCACGTGACGCCGTCGAGCGCGAGACCGTGCCGCTCGAGCCTCTCCCGGATGCGCGTTCGGAGCTCGTCGACGCCCTCGCCGTCGAGCTCCACGCGGACACGCCCGTCCACCGCGTGGACCGTGACGACGGTCCCGGCGTGGCGGCCGGCGCCGAGCTCGAGCTGAACCGACCCGCGGCGGCGGTCGCCAGCCCATGCGATTCGCTTCACGAGCTGCGGGAGGAGGTCCTCCATCGAGACGCGCGCGGCGCCGCGCGCAACGTCTGGAGCGTGCGCGGCGACGTCGGCGGTCGCGGTCGTCGCCGCCGTCAGCGAGACCGGTGCGAGCTGCGCCGCTTGCCGCGTCGAGGGATCGAGCGGGTCGAATCGGGCGTCGTCATCATGACCATGCTCCGCCTCGTGCTCCGGCCGCTCTTTCTTCGGGCCCGACGCTGCGCCTGGATCCGGCGTCGACGCGCTCGAGCCCGGCTGGCGCGGGATCTTCGCCAGAGCCTGGGGCGCCTCGGCCGCTTCCTTCCCAAGGCGCGCATGAAGCTGAGCTCCGAGGAGGACCTGGCGGAACGGTCGCGTGGGGTGTCGAGCGCTCGAGCTCGGCCGGGCGCCTTCCGCGTGGCTCGGACCGGCTCGCTCGCCCTGTTTAGGGGCGGTAGATGTCGCGGCGTACTGCGTCGTGGACGGTGAGCTTGGAAGGGATGAGGTGGACACGTCGGTTGGTCGGCCGTACCGCTGCCGAGTTGCGTGTTATTCGGTGAGCGGCCCGGCTTTCCGACCAATGCAGCGATCGATTGACGCAGTCAGCGTACTTGAACCCCTGCATCCCACACGCTACCGTTCGAAACGGCCCGGGGGGGCTGCCCGCGGTCCCCACGTGGCCCGCCGGCGGATGAGCCACCGGCGCCAGGAGCCCTCCCGGATTTGTCGATCCCCCTAGGTCCGATCGTCTTGGCCGTACTGGCCGCCGCCATCGGCTCGCTGTTCGCCTCCGCCGACGCCGCGCTGACCTCGCTCCCCGAGGCCCGACTCCAGGCCCTCGTCGAAGCGAAAGATCCAGGCTTTGTTCGCTTTGCGCACGATCGCCTGAGGCTGCTCTCGCGCTGGCTCGTCGCGCGCGTCCTGTCGATCAGCCTTGCGGCCGTCGTGCTTGCGGACACGTTCAACGGCCAGATGCGTCCGGGCCTCTCGGCACTGCTCGCGGTCGTCGTATCGGTCGTCGTCTATGCGACCTTCGCCGAGGTGCTCGGGACGGTGGCGCGCCGGCGGCCGGAAGAAGTCGGCCGCTGGGCGCTGCGGTTCTTGAAGCCCATCGAGCTCTTGCTCTTGCCCGTGGCCGAGCCGCTCGCCCTCCTCGGCCGCTTCGTCGGACGAAGGGTCCCGGAGACCGCCGACGCGCTGCTCACCGAGACCGAGGTCGAGTGGATCGTGGCGCAGGGCGAGAAGGCCGGTTCTCTCGAAAAAGAGCCGGCGACGATGATCCGCAACGTGCTCGACTTCAAGAACCTCACCGCGCGCGAGGTCATGGTCCCGCGCCGGCGCATCTCGGCCATTCAGGGCACAATGCCGCTCGCGGCCGTGCTCGACCACGTCATCAAGGACGGTCACTCGCGCTACCCGGTGTTCCGGGAGTCGCTCGACAACGTGATCGGGCTCCTCTACGTCAAAGACCTCTTCGACGTCGTGCGGCAGGGCAACATCGACGCGATGAAGCTGGACCAGCTCGTCCGCAAGCCGGTCCTGTTCGTCACGGAGACCCAAGGCGCGCTCAGCGTTCTCCGCGAGATGCGCGGCCGCCGCCTTCACCTCGCCATCGTCACCGACGAGTTCGGCGGGACCGCTGGTCTCGTGACCCTCGAAGACATCATCGAAGAGATCGTCGGCGACATTCGTGACGAGTACGACACCGAAGAGGTCGTTCCGATCCAGAAGCTCGCCGAGGGGCGGTACGTCGCCGACGCCGCGATCCCGATCGCCGATCTCGAGCTGCATCTCGGCAAGAAGCTGCCGGAGGACGGCGATTTCGAGTCGCTTGGAGGACTCATCGTGCACCGCGCCGGACGCGTGCCGGAGGTCGGTGCCACGGTGACGCTCGACGGCTACGACCTCATCGTTCGCGAGGCGGACGAGACGCGCGTCGTGAAGGTCGAGATCGTTCGGTCGGAGCCCGAGCTCGCCCCGCCGGCGGAGGCCTCGATCCCGTGAGCGACCGCAAGAGCAACATCCCGGCGCCGCGCGCGAGCCGCCCGTCGAACCGAACCCTTCGTGTCCGCACGGCCGCCCATGCGCCTTCACCGGAGCAGCGCGCGTCGGCGACCAGGATCGCGCTCAGCGAGGACGACGCCGCCTCGGTCTCCGCCGTCATGGCGAAGCTGCCCGATCCGGCCACGTTGCCTCCGGGGGCGCTCGTCATCATCCCGGCCGAGGTCGCGCGGGCCGGGCGCTCGCTCGCGCGCAGCGTCCTTGCCGTGTTCGGTCACACGAAGACGATCACGCGCGCGAGGCGCTGCAGCGCTCTCGTTGCCCGCGGCTACGTCGGCGTCGGCGCGGCGGAGGACGAGACGCGCGCCGACGTCGCGTGGGGCTACGCATCGTCCGACGGACAAAAGCCGTCGAGGCCGCCCGCCTCCGAAGAAGCGTAGCGGCCTCGCGTTTTCTGCCGTCGAGTTGAGCCGGAGAGAAGAACGCGCGGACCTCCGAAGAGGGCCGCGCGCTCAGCGCCTCACTGGACCTTGTTCAGGTTCGCGGCGAGACGGTCGGCTCGCTCGAGCAGCCCCGGCTTCGGCTCGGTGATCGCATCACCGGCCGCCGCGGTCTCACCGCGGACGTCGGTAATGAGTCGTGAGAGCTGGCTGACGAGCTGACCCACCTGACCGGAGGTCTCGCTCGGGCAGGCGCCCTCCATCGACTTCGGGACGATGTACGCAGCGCCCGGCTTGTCGAGCGACGTGAACTTCGGCGCGGTCACGTTCTGACGCGTGCTCAGGTCCGTCGCGGTGAACTCCGCCGGCATCGACGCGCTGAGCTCGATCGGCTTCTGCAGCGCGGCGATGACGCCGAACGGGTTCTTCGCGCTGTCCTTGTTGATGAGGACGACGAAGTTGACCGGCGGCGGCTTGCCCGCGGACTGGGCCGCGAGCATCTCCGTCATGGGCTTCTGCAGCTTGGTCAGCAGGCTCGTGAGCGCATTCTTGCGGTCGTTCGTGGCCTGGACGTTCGTGATGAACTCGACGAGGCCCGTCGTCGTCTCCTGCGTGAAGCCGCTGAAGCGAACGCCGGCGAGCTTGGTCCCGTCGAAGTCGACGTTGATCGCGGAGAGCTCCTTCGCGAGCGTGTCCGGGAACTTCTTGTCCTTCGCGAGCGTGTTGCGCCCAGCTTCGAGCTTGTCGGCGAGCTCCTTGAGCTGCTCGCGCGACTTCTCGACGTCACCGGCGAGCGACTTCGCGTGCGCCACCGACGCCTGCCGGCCCTTGTTCGTCTCCTGCGCGCCGCCGGCGATGTAGCCGATGGCTCCGAGGACGACCGCGAACACGACGCCGGCGATGAGGCCCTGCTTGCGGGCGCCCTTCCGTGCTTCCTGCACGGTGAGCTCGTCGACCTCGATGCGCTGCATCTGCGGAAGCGGAGCGGGAGCCTGCGAACGCGCAGGCGCGGACTGGCCGACGGCCGCCGCGAGCGGGTTCGAAGGATCGAGGTTCACCGCGGGCGACTTGAAGGCCGGCGGCGGTCCAACCGGGATGCCGGGCGGAACCGGGAGCCCTCCTGCCTTCGACGAAGCTGCCGGGGCGGGAACGGGGGCCGCCGAGCCTGCGCTGTCAGGCGTCGGGATGGAAGCAGCGGGTGCAGGGATGCCTCCCGCAGCAGGCGGAGGCGGCGTGGCTCCGCCAGCGGCGTTCTTGCCGAGGCGTGCTTTGAGATCGATCTTCGGCTTCTTTTCGTCGGCCATCGAGCCCCCAGGGGAGGATGCGAGACGCTTACGGGGAGAGTCGAGCCCTGGAGATACGTGAACCTCCAGGGAAACTGCGCGCCACCTTATTGTTTTCCACCAGACTTCGCAACATCACTGGACGCGTCGAGCTTGCAGCAAATTTCGACGCGAGCGACCCATCCGTTCGACGCCATCGCGAAGGCCGATCCGTCACGATCGACCTTCCACACGCGTGTCTTCGAACCATCGTGGTCCCTAGGCTTGGGCCAGAAACGCGCTCCGGGCGGCACGTACATTGTCCTACCAATCGGAGGCTGGGCTCGGCTCCGAGCAGACGGATTGGGTCGGATTCTGCCCAAGCGCTCGTGCTCCGGATCTCGTCTCGTCTCGTCTCGTCTCGCCTCGTCTCATCGCGAGCTCGCTCGGTTCTGCGGTAGAAGCTGCCGCGCGATTGCGAGCGACCGAGATGACGGCTCTTCCTCGACAAATCCGATTTTCCAGCCTCTGGCTCGATCAGTCGGGTCGGCGTGCTGCCGCCGCCCTCGCGTTTGCTGGGGCACTCCTCTTCTCAGGGTGCTCGAAGAGCGACGCCGAGCTCAGGCAGGAGGACCGAGCCAAGCTCGAGAGGATCGTCGAGGAGGACCTCCGCGCGTCGAAGGCGATGGCCGACGCAGACAAGGCCGCGCGCGACGGCAGCGTGCCGGCGGCGCTCGAGGCCATCGATCACCGCGCCAAGCCCGCAATCGAAGCCGGCCTCCGCCTCACGTCGTCGGCGGACCCGAAGACCGAGTGGGGGCGAGCACGCCGCGACACGTTCGCGAGCATCCTCGAAGACCGTCGCTCGGAGCTCGGGCCGTACCGCGATGCGGTGAAGAGTGGCGACGCAGAGAAGCTCGTGTCCGCGATCGAGGCGCAGGCGAAGATCGAGCGCCGCGCGATCGCCGCGATCGCCGAAGCGCGCGACGGCCGCTGACGCTCTTCCGGCAGACGAACGTGTGCCATGATGGCGGCGATCTCGACTAAGTCGTGAGCCGCGCCTCGTGGCTGGCGCACTCGCACCCGGAACTTCGTCATGCGCGTCCTCGTCATCGACAACTACGACTCGTTCACGTTCAACCTCGTCCAGTACCTCGGTGAGCTCGGCGCGGAGACCTGGGTGGTGAAGAACGACGGCATCGACGAAGCCGGGGTCGCCGCCGCCGAGGTCGACGGGGTCCTCGTGTCGCCCGGCCCGTGCACGCCGAACGAAGCCGGCGTCTCGCTCGCTGCCGTGGTCTCCGCGCGCGTGCCCGTGCTCGGCGTGTGTCTCGGGCATCAGTCCATCGGCCAGGCCTACGGCGGCAAGGTCATCCGTGCAGAGCGGCTCATGCACGGCCGCACCTCGCCGATCCTCCACGGCGGCAGGGGCGTCTTCGCGGGGCTCCCCTCGCCGTTCGAGGCGACGCGTTATCACTCGCTCATCGTGGAGCGCGCGTCGCTTCCGGCGTGTCTCGAGGTCACCGCGTGGACGGCCGAGGGCGAGATCATGGGCCTCGCCCACAAGGAGCGCCCGATCGAGGGCGTCCAGTTCCATCCCGAGAGCGTGCTGACGACGCACGGCAAGGACCTCGTCGGGAACTGGGTGCGCTCGCTGGCGCGCCATCGTCGTGCGGAACCCTCGAAGGTGGCGTGATGAGCGAACATCCGCCGTTCTCCGAGATCTTCGGGCGCATCGAGCGTGGCGCGTTGGAGCCCGACGACGTGCGCCGTGCATTCGAGGCCATCTTCGCGGGCGCGTGGACGCCGGTACAGATCGGTGCGTTTGCGGCGTCGCTTCGCCTGCGAGGCGAGACGGCGGACGCCATCGTCGCCGCCGCCGAGGCCCTTCGTTCCGTGATGACCGCCGTCGACCACGGGCTCGACGAGGTGATCGACACCTGCGGTACGGGCGGCGACGGCGCTCACACCTTGAACGTATCGACGGCCGCGGCGCTCGTCGTCGCGGCGGCTGGCGTCTACGTCGCCAAGCACGGCAACAGGTCGGTCTCGAGCCGCTGCGGAAGCGCCGACGTGATCGACGCGCTCGGCATCCCGACGGATGTCGATCCGACGCGGCAGGCTCCGGTCCTCCGCGAGGCGCGCATCGCCTTCCTGATGGCGCCGGCTCACCACCCTGCCCTGCGTCATGCGGCGGCCGCCCGGCGTGAGCTCGGCGTGAGGACCATCTTCAACGCCCTCGGCCCGCTCGTGAACCCCGCGCGCGCGACGCACCAGCTCGTTGGCGTTTACGACGACGGACTCCGTCCCATCGCGGCGCAGGCGCTCGGCAAGCTCGGCGTCCGGCGAGCGTGGGTCGTGCGAAGCCAGGACGGGCTCGACGAGGTCAGCCCTGCGGCGCCTACGCGCGTGAGCGTCCTCGAGGACGGACGCGTCGAGGAGCGCGTCATCGAACCCGAGGACTTCGGCATCGACCGGGTCCCGCTCGCGGCCCTCGCCGGCGGCGACGCGACCGAAAACGCTCGAGCGATCCGGAGCATCCTCGACGGCGCCCCGCATCCGGCGGCTGACGCGATCGTCCTCAACGCAGCGGCCGCGCTCGTCGTCGCCCGCAACATCCCGCAGCGGGACGCCGCCGCCGAGGCACGCGACGTCATCCGTTCCGGCCGGGCTCGGGAGACGCTCGAGACCTGGGCCGCCGCCGCCAAGCGCGCGAAGGACGCTCGATGACGAACGTGCTCGAAGACATCTTGCGGACGAAGCGCCACGAGATCGACGTGCTCGGCAGGACGCCGGTCGTGCGGAGGTCCGACGGCGCGGCTCCGCGCGGCGCGGCCGTGGTCTCCGCGCTCGTCCGCGGGCGAGGCGAGCCGCTCCGTCTGATCACCGAGATCAAGCGCCGAAGCCCCAGCGCCGGCCCGCTCTCGACGGCGCTCTCCGTCGGCGACCGTGCGCTCGTCTATGCGCGCAGCGGCGCGTCGATGATCAGCGTCCTCTGCGACGCACATTTCTTCGACGGCGGCTGGGCGCACGTCGAGGAGGCCCGGATGGCGCTGGAAGGCGCCGGGCTCCAGGTCCCGGTCCTGGCGAAGGAGTTCGTCCTCGATGAGCGCCAGATCGAGGAAGCTGCCGCTCGTGGCGCCGACGCGGTCCTCCTCATCGTACGCATCGTCGACCGCGAGCAGCTGACGCGGCTCGTCGCGCGCGCTCGCGCGGTCGGCCTCGAGCCGCTCGTCGAGGTCGTCACGGAGGATGAGCTGTCCGCCGCGCTCGACGCGGATGCGAAGGTCATCGGTGTGAACGCGCGGGACCTCGACACGCTGGTGATGGATCCGGTCAGGGCAGCTCGGGTGCTCGCCGCGATCCCCGCGGATCGCATCGCCGTGCACCTCTCCGGGCTGAAAGGGCCCGACGACGTGGCGGCCGTTGCAAGGACCACCGCGGACGCAGCGCTCATGGGAGAGGCGCTCATGCGACAGGACGATCCGACCGCGCTGCTCCGTGCGATGGTCCAGGCCGCGAGCGGCTGACGGCGCCTCCTTTTTGCGTACCGGGCGCCGCGGCCTTAGACTCGCGCGCGGTGGACCTCCACGCGTGGATCGACAACTACCTCGATCACCTTCGTGTCGAGCGAGCCCTGGCGAAGAACACCCTCGAGGCGTACGCGCGCGACCTCGGTGAGCTCGCGCAGAACGTCGGCGACGATGCCGTCGATGACGTGAAGCGCATCGATGGCCAGCGCGTGCTCGACTTCGTGGTGTCGTCGAGCCGCCGTGGGAAGTCGGCCCGTTCGAGCGCGCGCCAGCTGTCGGCGCTGCGTGGCTTCTTCCGCTTCCTCGTCCGCGAACGCGCGATCCCGGCCGATCCCACGGAGCTCGTCGAGCGTCCGCGGCTCGCGCGGAAGCTCCCGCGCGTGCTCACGTACGAGGAGGTCGATCGCCTCCTCGCTGCACCACCGGAAGACACCGCGCGCGGGATCCGGGACAGCGCGATGATCCATCTCATGTACGCGTCCGGGCTCCGCGTCTCGGAGCTCTGCTCCCTCGCGCTCGGAGAGCTCGACCGACGCGTGGGCACGGTGTCGCCGCTCGGCAAAGGCGGAAAGCGCCGCGTCGTCCCCGTCGGTCAGATCGCGCTCGACCGCATCGAGCGCTACATCGAGCTCGTGCGCGTGCACAACAAGGGCGCCGCGCGCGACAAACATCTCTTCCTCTCGCCCCGCGGCAAGCGCTTCACGCGGCAAGGTCTCTGGAAGCTACTCCGGGCGTACGCCCGCGCATGCGGGATCACGACACCGATCTCGCCGCACAAGCTTCGGCACTCCTTCGCGACGCACCTGCTCCGCGGCGGCGCAGACCTCCGCGCCGTCCAGGCCATGCTCGGACATGCCGATCTCGGGACGACCGAGATCTACACGCGCGTCGCGCAGGACCACGTCCGTGCGGCGTTCGAGCGGGCGCATCCGCGCGCGTGACGTTTCCGGGGAGGACGGGAGCAAAATCGAGCGCTGGCGGCGTTGGGCTGCGGTAGCTTGGGTTTCTCGATGCCCGCGCCCTTCTCCGTCATCGAGCCGGCCGGCGATGAGACGCCCGTCATCGTCGAGGTTCCGCATGCCGGCCTCTTCGTCGACGGACCCGCGCTCGCCACGCTCGCCGCACCTGCGCGATCGATCGGGCGGGATGCCGACCTCTGGGTGGACGAGCTCTACGCAGACGCTCCGTCTCACGGCGCCTCGATGATCGTGGCCCATGTCTCGCGCTACGTCGTGGACCTCAATCGGAGCGAGCGCGACGTCGACGCCGAGTCGGTCGAGGGCGCGCCTGCGAACGCCCGCGCCACGCGCGGCATCGTGTGGCGCCTGACGAGCGAAGGCGTGCGCGTCCTCGACCGGGCGCTCCCGCGACGCGAGCTCGAGCGGCGACTCGACACGTACTATCGGCCCTACCACGCGGCCATCGCGGCCCTCATCGATCGCAAGCGCAAGCGCTTCGGCCATGCGATCGTCCTCGCCGCCCACTCGATGCCGAGCGTCGGCCGTGCAGCGCACGGCGACCCGAACGCCTTCCGTGCCGACGTCGTTCCCGGAACGCGCGGGCGGACGAGCGCGGCCGCGCGCTTCATCGACGCCGTGGACGCGCACGCGCGCGCCTCGGGCTTCTCCGTCGCGCACGACGACCCGTACCAGGGCGGGTTCACGACCGTCCACTACGGACGCCCCCGCGAAGCCTCCCACGTCGTGCAGGTGGAGCTCGCGCGGCGCCTCTACATGGATGAGATGTCACTGCAGAAGAACGCCGGCTTCGACCGCGTCCGGGAGTTTTGCGGCGCGCTCGTCGCTCGCCTGGGCGCCGTGCGGCCGTCCTGAGCGCCGCTCGCGAGCTTTTGCTCGCGGAGCCCCGTGCGGGCGTGCTTCGGGTCCCGGCGCCGTCAGCCGCGCTCCTCGCGGCAGCAAGGGCCCTCGCGACGACGGCCTGGCCGAGCCGCGGGACCGAGCCCGCGGGACGGACGCGGTCGAGCTCGAGGGCGGGTCATCCTTTTTACGGCGAAGCGGCAAGCCACGCTTGACATGTGGTCAGGCTTCGGCCAAGTTTCGCGCCCTTTCCGAAGGACCTTTAGTCATGGCGAAGAGCGATATCACCGGCAAGCGCAAGTTGAAGGCGCAGAACGTCTCGCACTCCAACATCAAGACCAAGCGCTGGCAGAACGTGAACATCCAGACGCGTCGCGTCTGGGTTCCCGAGCAGAACCGCTACGTGACGCTCAAGCTGACCACGCGCGACATCCGCACGATCGACAAGATTGGCGTCGTCGCGTACGCGAAGCGCTACGGCGTCACGCTGTAAGGCCCGCGTTCGCGGTCCCGTCGAGACGCAGTCGCGAGCCCATGTGGCTCGTGCACTGCGTTTTGTCGTTTCCGACGCCGACCGCCGTCGCGCGTCCTCCATCGCGTCCTGCCTCCCTGCGTTACGCGCGGGGTAACTGCTGAGCTGCGCCCGGCGCAGGCAGCGTCCGAACCACGGCGCGCGCGTTCGACGGCGCAGCGGCCAGGGGCGGTGCGTGGGCACGCGCCGCCGAACCGCCGTGGCGCGTGCCCCGCGCAGCGCGGCCGCTCACGGGCTCGCCCGCGTGCCGTTCGCGTCGTCGCGGCCGTCGCGTTGCGCTCAGCTACGAAGCACGGAGGCGGTGCTGTTCGCGTGCGCGAGAGCGACGAGCCTCGCGTCGCCGTGCGCTTCGATGCGCTCCTCGGTGACGATGCTCTCGATGGCCTGCGCCAGGACCGCGTAGGCGTCGCCGGCGCCGAACGCCGCGAGCGCGACCTCGGGGGCGGCCGCAGAGCCGACGAACGCGACGGGGCCAGCGGCGGGACGGACGTCACCCGGCTTCACGCGCGTCTGACCGCGCCGAACGGGCTCCGCAAAGAACGGTGCGCGGAGGCCGAGCTCCGGGATGAGCAGACCGTCGGTCGCTTCGTCCCAGCATGCGATGGCGAACGTCGCGTTCCGGTCGACGGCCGCGACCGCGCGCACGCGCGCGACATCGACGTCGTGGGCCGGCGGCGCGGGAAGATCGGCCTCGATGTGCGTCCACGGGAACGTGACGAGCACGCGCGGCTCGGGCTCGCCGGTGGGGTTCCGCTTCCGCGCGAGCTCGGCGGACAGCGAGCGGCTCCCCTGCCGCGTCCCGCTGGTCGGCGCCGCGCGGGAGGCAGCGGCCGGAGTGACGAGCTCGATGCGCGTCGCGCGCTGGACCTCGGGGCTCGGTGACGCGAGATCGTCGGTGGTGAGGAGGCCGCCGCTCGGCCGGCCGGCCGCGGCGAGCAGCTCGACGGCGATCTGTCGTTCCTCCATGGCGCGCGGACCGCGCGCGGCGATGCGCTCGAGCACGTCCTTGCGCGGCGTGTTCTTCGCGAGCGCCACCGCAGGGCCGAGCACCTGGTTGAACGTCGCCGAGCCCATCGTCGCGATCGCGGCGGACATCGTCGCCGCGAGCCACGGGACGCCGACACGCGCGGCGTCGGGGATCTCCTCGTTGCTCATGAAGCCGCGCGGACGCGGGGCCCCGAGGCCGGGCTGTCGAACACGCCCGTCGATCGCCAGCAGGCCTGCGCCGGCTCCGCCGACGAGGATCTGCACCGGGCCGAGCAAGACGCCCGGCGAAATCGCGCAAGCGGCGAACACGCCGGCAACGACCGCGTCGACGGCGTTGCCCTTCCCGAGGACCTCGTCGGCTGCCGCTTCGACCTCGGGAGCGGACCCAACGGCTGCACGTGCCTTTCGGAGGGCCATTGCTATTCGTCCTGCTCGTCGTCTTCTTCGATCGCGAGCGGCGCCCCTCGCGGACGAACGAGCCGCGTGAGGCCCCCCGTCTTCCGAGAGCTCGCCTCGCGAACGAGGCGGCGAAGCGTCTTGGCTTCCTTCAGCGCGCCGGCCGTCTCGATCACGACGTAGACCTCGCGCCGATCGCCGATCGCCGCGGCGACCTTCTCGAGCGCCGCGGTGCTGTACGCACGCGTACCGCCGAGCGCACGCAGACGAGCGAACGCGACGGGACCCACCGGAACGATGTCGCGCGTGGGGTCGACGGACAGCACGACGCCCCACTTCCTCGCCTGGACGGCCGCGTCCTCGTGCTCCCAGAGGCCGCTCGGCTCCCAGGCGATCGTCGACACGTCGCGCGGAAGGCGGTCGAGGAGCTTCTCGAACCGGTCACGCTGGAGCTTGCTCGGCGTCACGTCCGGAGACGTGGGGACCACGAACAGGCGAGCCTCGAGGATCTTCGCCGTCTCCAGCATCGCCTCGAGCTCTTTCTCGAAGGCGTCCGTGGGCTTCAGCTTCCCGACGTTCGGACCTGCGACGACCGCGAACTCGAACTGCGGCGGCACCGCCTTGCGCCAGCGGCGAAGCGTCGCCGCGCTCGGAGCCTGGCGAAGGTTCGCCGCATCCACCCCCCGCACTTCAAGCAGGTCGAACCGCTTCGCGTACGCCGCGAGCTCGCCGCGCAGCTCCTTCGATCCGATGTGCACCCGGGTCGCCATGTGGAGCGCACCTCTACAACAATTCGGCCAGAAGGAGAACGAGAGCTGTCGAATGCCGCTGTCGAGGCCCCTGCCCGCTCTCCCTGCCCGCTCTCCCTGCCCGCTCTCCCCTCGGCTGCGCGCTCTCCCGCTCGCGACGAGACCGGCGTCGCAGCGTCGTACGGGTATGCCCTGCGCCGAGGCGCAGCTCGGCGGGCCCAGATGCTCGCGTCCGCGTACCGCGGCTCCTCTCGGCGTGCGCGCCGTTGCTGCCGTAGCGGGCGCTCCCGCCACGACGTGAGCCCACCCTCGCGCCGCGCATGGGCGAGAACGGGAGCATTCGCCCGAGCGCGCGTTCGCGACCTCTGCCGGCACGCACGCTGCAGCTCATGAGCTCGTAGTCGTCAGCTCAACCATGCGCTGGGCGACAACGCCGCCCGGCGCATGCAGCCGAGGTGCGTTGCGGAGGCAATTCGATGTCCTTCATCAAGCTGTCGCTCGGGCTCGCAGTCGTCGGGACGATGCTCGTCGCATGCGAATCGTCCGAGCCTTCTTCGTCGTTTCCCAAACCATCATCGCCCGACGATCGAGAAGCGTCGCACGGCCGGCTCGGCGATCCCGCTGCCGGTGAGGGTGACCGCGCGGGCGGGGCGGCAGACTTCCAGAGCTGCGCCACACAGACGAGCACTGCGGAAGCGCGGCCGGTCTACCTCGTGTTCATGTTCGACCGCTCCGGGAGCATGACCGCGAACGGCACGCCGAAGTGGGACGCGGCAAGAGCTGCATCCAAGGCCTTTTTCGAGGCCTCCGAGTCGAAAGGCGTGTTCGCGTCGCTCTCCTTCTTCCCCGATCGAGACGCGTATTCCTGCGACGGCAACGCGTACAAGGCTCCGAACGTCGCCATGACGGAATTGCCCAGCGCCGCGCTGGGGGCGAGCCTCGACGCGCAAGTCCCGAACGGAGACACGCCGACCCGGGCCGCGCTGGAAGGCGCGATCGGCTACGCCCAGGAGGTCGCGGCGGCGCAGGCGAAGGACGGCAAGATCGCGGTCGTGCTCGTCACGGACGGCCTGCCGGACTCCATGTGCACGGGTAACTCGGTCGCCGCCGTGAAAGAGCTCGCGTCGACGGCGGCGAACGCGGTTCCGACGTACGTCATCGGCGTGGGCGACGAGCTCACGAGTCTGCAAGAGATCGCGTCTGGCGGCGGCACCAAAGATGCGTTCATCGTCGACACGATCAGCCCGGAGCAGATCCAGCAGGACTTCCTCGCGGCCATCCAAGCGATCCGTCAGTCGGCGCTCGCCTGCGACTACGCGATCCCGCCGCCTCCTGCGGGACAAGAGCTCGATCGCGATCGGGTCAACGTCGTGTACGAGTCCGGCAGCGGCGCCGATTCGCTGGCGTACAACCCGTCGTGCAACGGGGGCAGCGGCTGGCGCTATGACGATCCGCAGGCGCCGAAGCGCATCGTCCTCTGCGACGCGAGCTGCGCGTCGGTCAAGACGAGCCCAGGGCAGATGGAGGTCCTCTTCGGCTGCGCCACGCGCACGGCCGTCGTGAAGTGAGGGCTTCGCTCCGGCGGCAACCGCTACTCGGCCATACACTCGCGAAGCGACAGCTTCGCTCGATGCAGCAGCACGTCGACGTGGCCGCGCGTGATGCCGAGCACCGCGGCGACGTCTTCCCCTCGGCGCTCCTCGAGCAAACGCAGCATCACGACGGACTTCTGCGTTCCACAGAGCCGCTCGACACACGCGCGGAGGCGCACGTGCTCCTCCGCCTGCGCGAGGAGGTCCTCCGCCGAGGCCTCGTCGGACGCCGCGTCCGAGCCCTCGAGTTCCTCGTGAGGCAACGCGACGTGATGCCGGCGGCGCCGGTTGCGTGCCGCGTTCTTCACGACGGTCACGACGTACGGCGCCCATTCGGCGCGGTCGGCCGGCGCCTCACCGCGCTGGAGGACCTGGAGGAACGTCGAGAGCCCCTCCTGGGCGCATTCGATCGCGTCCTCCGCCGAGAGGCCTTCGCGCCGTGCAACGCGCACGAGCAGGCCACGCTGCTCACGGATGAGGTCGGAAAGCGCTGTGATGGGATCCAAGACGTCTTCGAGCATAGGTCCTGTCCGACTGGCTTCTTACATGTTCGATCGTCTTTTTGCTTTCGCGTAAGAACGCGCGCTACGGCGACCTGTCGGGTCATGAGCAAGACCATCCCGATGATCGACGAGTCCACCTTCGACCAGGACGTGCTGAACTCCCCCGTTCCCGTCCTCCTCGACTTCACCGCAGCCTGGTGCAGCCCGTGCCGGGCGATGGAGCCGATCGTCGAGAAGCTCGCCGAGCAGCAGGGCGACAAGGTGCGTGTTCTGAAAGTCGACGCAGACGAGTCGGCCGCGATCGCGGCGCGCTACCGGGTCCGGGCGCTTCCGACCGTCATCTCGTTCGTCGGCGGACAGGAGCACAACCGGCACACGGGCGCGACGTCGATGAGCACCCTGCTGCGCCTGTTGCCCGGCGACCTGGCAGCGACGGGCTGACACCGGCGAGCACCAGGCGCGCCGCTAACGTGTGCCTCGAACCGCGCCGCTCCGGCGACGAACGAGGTGGTCAGCGGCCGACGCGACGACGGCGCCGACCACGTAGCAGGCCACGTCGTGCCACGCGAACGTGGTGCCGAGTGCGATCCGCAAGATGCGCGGCAGTGCGAGCGGGATCCCCGTCAGCTGGAACAGCTCGACGGCGACCGAGATCGCCAGCGCGATCGTCCCTCGCGCGGTCGGACGTGTGTCCGGCCGCGCGATCGCGACGAGGAAGTAGATCATCACGGTGTAGAGCACGTCCCCCAGGCTCTTGTCCCAGAGCGCAATCCCGATCTGGAAGCTCCGGGACGCGAGCCCGAGCCCAATCGTGATCACGAGCCCCATCGCCGCCGTTCCGCGACTCATCGGTCGGCGAAATCCGTTCGCGCAGCGTCGCCGGACGAAACGCCACCAGGTCGCGAGAGCGTGCCAGCAAGACGAACGCGGCCACTCGAGCTGACGAACGAGATGTCGACGTCACCGACGTCACCGCTCGTGCGCTCGCGGACGTCGTCCGGAGAGTCCTCCTGGCGAGGCGCCATCGGTCTCTCTCCAGCACAGCCTGCCCGAGCGCGCTACTGCCATCAGGCGAGGCGCGTGCGCGATCGGGGGAATCCGCGAGCGGAGCCGGTCAGTCGTCACATACCCAGGATGGGAGCTCGATCGCGGTCGGGTCGTCGATTCCGAAGATGTCTCGTTCGACGCGATGGAGATTCGCGCGCCACTTCGGGAGGTCCTCGGCTTTCGCATCCATGGTGAAGTCGACAGCGTGGCGGAAGACGTCGACGACGGCTTCGTGCGTGAGGAGATCGCGGTCCCGCATCGCCTCGATGTCGACGATGTCATTCGGGCTGAGGCGCTTCAGCTTGCTGACGACGACGTCGACGACATCCATCACCTCGACGTGGAACGACGTCAGCTCGGTATTCAAGCTGGTCAGTGGATGCCACTTCACGTTCTGGCGCCGGAACAGGAGACCGCCAGGAACGATCTGCACATACAGGCGATATCGCTCGTGGAGCTTCGTCTTCGGCCCCGCCAAAGCGATCAGCTGATCCTGGATCTCCTTCGTCAGCTCCGTCGTCGTGACGATGTCACTGTCGTTCGTGCCTCGCACGTAGTTGGCCTGGAGCATCAGCGCAGTCGAGCCGATGATCCGCAGTGGGATCTTCCCGCGCGTTCTCGGCCATGCGCGATCCACCGCCCGCAGCAACTCCTCAACCAGCACGCGCGGACCTCAATGCGTGGACGAAGTCCTCGGGACGGAGCGTGCTCGCGATCCCCCAGCGCCGAGAGATGACCGACGCCTCGGCCCAGGTGTCGTTGAGCGTCTGCCTGCTCCGGACGTGGGGCTCGAGGATGTCGACCCGTCGTGCCGATGCCCCCTCTCCTTCGGGCTCATCCATGTCGAGCCCGGCTTCGACGACGACGAGGGCCTGTCGGTACCGCTGGGTCCAGCTGCGCGGCAACGACGGCGCGGCGAGCTCCTGACGGATCGCTTCTGCCGTGTTGTCGAGGAGCCACCCGAGGCGCCGCTCGAGTCCCACGGCCGCGAGCTCGGAACGAAGGCGCGGAAGGTTCACCCGGTCGATGTTGCGGACGAGGACCGGAGCTGTTGCCGTCACGAGACGGGGCGAGCCCGTGGCGAGCGCCTCGCGCAAGACGACGTTCACCGTGTCGAGCTTTTCGCTCGGAAGTACGTCGGGATCTTCCTGGAGGTGCTCGGCACCGAGCCGAGCGAGCGTGTTGTGCAGCTCGGAGTCGGGATCACGCGGCATCGCCGTGAAGTGGCTCGCGCCCACGTTGAAGAGCTTCAGGATGGCGAGGAACTGTTCGGCCGTGAAGGAGCCGCCGCCCCGCTCGATTTCGCTGAACCGAGCCTGCGACAGCCCGAGACGGCGCGCGAGCTCAGCCTGCGTCCAGCGGCGTTCCTGCCGCAGTGACCGCACCTTCCTGGCGATCTCGAGCTTGGATTTCTTCAGGATGTCCATCACTTGCGCCGATCCGCATCGGAATATCGATAGGATTATCGATATTTCGATAATTGTCGGGTCGAGCGTGGGCCCTGTCAAGCGGCCCCGTTCGCGCTCCGCGGCATGCCATGGGGGTGGTTCGCCGGATACGCGCGCGCGGGAGCGACTCGACCGAGGGCGTCCGTCGACGACGCGTCAGATGCGAAGGAGCTCGGGGTTCTTCTCGAGCAGGCGATCGAGCCACGCGTTCGCGACCTTCTCCTGCATCGAGTTGGCGCGAAGGCGGTCGTTGAGGTGCTTGAAGTCGACCGCGTCGAGCTCTTGATCCTGGTTGAAGCAGGAGAAGACGAGCGACTCTTTCCCGGTCTTCGGATCCGTGTGCTTCTGGAGGCACTGCGCGCAGACCTCCTTCATCATGCACTGCATCGGCGAGTTGATGCTGCCGATGGCGACGTGCAGAGGATTGAGCAGCGGAGCGAGCACGCCGTGGCGCGCCTCTTTCACCGCGGCCATCATGCGGTCCGAGCCGATCGCGATGATGCGATTGACTGACGACATCTTCACCTTCCGCTCGCCCAGTTCGCCCTTCCCGTAGGCGACCATCGCCTGGACGATGTTGCCTCGGAAGTGCGCGTCCTGCGGGCGACGCGGCGCGATCTCGGCGCCGGTGTCCGTGCACCAGATGACCTGGTCGGTATACGCCTCGATGTCGTCCTGCTTGAAGAGGTCTTCGCCTTTCTTGTAGCCGGCGAAGTAGAGGACCGTGTTGCCGAGCGCCTTCATCGCGCGGGCGATCGAGAAGAGGACCGCGTTGCCGAGGCCGCCGCCGCAGAGGAGCGCGACCTCGTTCTGCTGCACGTGCGTCGGCGTGCCGGTCGGGCCCATCAGGATGATCGGCTCGCCCGGACGGAGCGCAGCGCAGAGGCGTGAGGAGCCGCCCATCTCGAGCACGATCGTGCCGAGCAGGCCTTTCTCTTCGTCGATCCACGCGCCGGTCAGCGCGAGGCCCTCCATGCCGAGCTTCGTGCCCTCGATCACGGGCGCGAACGACTCGAAGTTCTGGAGCCGGTAGAACTGGCCCGGCTTGAACTTGCGCGCCGCCATCGGCGCCTTCACGACGACCTCGACGATCGTCTTCGTGAGGCGGTTCACCTCGACGACGCGCGCGATGAACGCGTCGTCGAGCCCGGCAAAGAACGTGGCGAGCTTCTCGTCCCGTGCTGGCTGGTCGACGCTCGAGAGGTTCGCGGTCTCCGGGAAGAGCGCCGCAACGTGGTGGAATCCGTGCTTCGCGCTGGCCATCGCCTTGACGACGCTGCCCGCGTAATACGGGTGGTTGTCGCCGTAGAACGAGACGGTGCGCCCGCCTTCGGCCAGGTGGCTCGTGAAGAATGCCTCGGGATCGCGCCCGCTCGCCGGTGCGAGGACGACCTTGCCGTCCTCGATCTTCGCGGTGTGGGACTGGAAGTACTGCTTCTTCGCGTCGAGCGCGAAGGAGCCCTCGTACTCCTTCTCGTACATGGTGTTAGGGCTCGTGCCCGCGGCGACGCACACCGTCCGCGCCGGGAGCTCGACCTCGTCGCGCTCACCCGTCATGCGGCGGAACTTCATCGCCTTCACGTGGCCGAATTGATCGAGGACGGCCTCCGTCGGCGAGAGGTTCTCGATGTAGCGCACGCCCTCTTCGAGGCTCTTCTGCACCTCTTCGTGGTTCAGGCGGTACGCCGGCGACTCGAGGACCGAGCGGCGGTAGACGAGCGAGACGCCGC
>JAFAER010000006.1 GCA_023423895.1 Pseudomonadota bacterium | reverse complement strand
GCTACCGCCCGTGCCGCCTCCGCCCATGCCACCCGTTCCGCCCGCACCGCCGCCAGCAGCGCCGCCCGCTCCCGTGCCTCCCGTGCCGGTACCGCCGGTGCCCGTCGTGTTGCCTTGACCGGAGCCCGCGCTCCCGCCCGTGCCACCGCGCGCGTTGCCGGTCGTCCCGCCCGGATTGTTGTCACCGCTGCCGTTGTTGGTCGGCCCGGTCGTGCGCGGGACGACGCCACCGATGTTCGGCGGTGGGTTCAGTCCCTTCGGAACGAGCGGTCCCCGATCGACGAGATCGGACGACGATCGCGTGCCGTTGGCTCCCGGTGAGGAGAGATCGACCGGACCGCCGCCACCGAGGACGGGTGAACCCGTCGCCGGCGCGGGCGTCGTCGGGCTCGCGTTGTTGTTCGCTGCCGGCGCCGTGCCGCCGACGCCACGCGCAGTCGCCAGCGGCGTCGGCGAGGTCGCTGTCGCGTTCGGCGCCGGTGCAGCCGGCGCCTGCGTCTCCGGCGAGGGGGCAGGAGGTGGCGGAGCCGGAGGCTCCAACGTCGTCGACTCGCGATTGGCGGTCACGGTCGCTGACGTGGTCGTCGACTCGCCGGGCTTCGGCTCCTCTTCTTTCCGACCACATGCGGCCGCGAGCAGCGCGGTCGTCGCGTAGGCAATCAGTAGCGTTCTCGACTTCATCACACCCTCCTCGCTTCCTCGGCCTGGCTACGCGCTCGCGCTACTTGTTGCTGTTCGTCTTTGCGTTGCTGTCGTTCGAGCCTCCGGTGCCGTGCGTGGCCTTGCCTCCGTACGTCCCCTTTCCGCCCGTGTACTCACCGGACGTTCCGTCGCCGAGCGGCGTCGACTTGTTGTTCCGCTGATCGACGTGCTCCTGCGACGTCGACGATCCGCTGCCCTTCCAGCCCGACCCGCTGTTGAGGTTCGAGCCCTCGCGATCGATCGAGTTGCTGCCCGTGATGCCCGCGTCGTGTCCCTTGCCGACGCTGCCGGAAAGGTCGGAGCCGCCGCTGCCGACCGAGGTGCCGCTGTTCATCGCGCTGCCGCTGCCCGTCGTGCCGCCACCGACGCCATTCATGCCCTCGGTGGTCCCGAGATCTGCGCCACCTCCCTGCGTGTTGCCGATGTCGGTCGAGCTGCCGGTCGTCGACGTGCCGCCGGTCACTTCGGCCGGGCGATTCAGGTTGTCGTCGCGCTGCTCGATCGGCGCAGAGGTCGTGTTCGTCTCGCTCGGCTTCGGCTCCTCCTTCTTCGAGCACGCGGCCGCGAGGGCAAGAAGAGCTGCTGCTGCGAGGACACTCGTGGACTTCATCGATTTTCTCCGTTGGTTGTGCTGGCGCGCGCGGGTCCGACCGAAGGATGCCGCCGCGACAGCGGTCACCGCGGCGGCTGCACCCGACGTGCCCCGGCACAGCTCGAGCGACGAGCGCATCCACGAGGTGCGCGACGTCATGAGGAAATCGATGCGACGAAGCGCGAGCGCGCGCGCGAGCTCGACCACCGAGACGTCTCGGCCTGTTCCAGCCTGTTCCACCACAGGCGGCGCAACGCGCCACGAGACGCGCAGCGCGAGCCTCAGCTCGTGCTGTGAGTGCTCGCGCTTCGCGGCGCAACGTTGGAGGTCAGCTCGTCAGCGGCCGGCGCGCTTGAACAGCGACGCGTCGAGCTTCATGCCGCGCGCGGCGAGCTCGTTCGCGATGCGCGGGACCACACCCGTCGCGCTGAAGCTGCCGTCGCCACCCGAGGGGTCGGCGTTGAAGACGAACAGATCGCGCGCGACGATCCCCTTTGCGTCCGCTCCGCCGAGCTCGGCGATACGGGCAACACGAAGCCGTCCGTCGGGGAACGCACCGATCTCGAGGGCGACGTCGAACGATTCGCCGACGACCTCACGCGTGCCTTCGAGCGACAGCCCGGGACGATGGAGTACGAGCTGCGCGACGAGCCGGTTGATACCCTGACGCAGCGTCGGCGCGGGCAGAGCCGCGAGGACGCCGTCCGTTCCTTCGGCCATCGCATCGATCGTCGCCGCGGCGACCCCGCCTGCCAGCTGCGCGACGATGAGCCGTTCGGCGCGGAGCTTTGCGGCCGCACGGACGTTGTCCTCGCCGAGCTTGCGCGTGTCGCCGACCGAGAGGCTCGCCGCGTGCGCGTTGCCCACGCCGATCTCCTCGACGTCCTGGACGACGACGACACGTTCACCGGCAGCACCGCCGGCAGACGCGAGCGCCGAGAGGAGCGGGAGCGGCGCCGACCCCGAAACGAGGATGTTCGCGCGCGCCGTGATGCATGCCTCGAGGAACTGCGACATCCCCTTCGACATCGACCCGGCGCGAACGAGCTCGTCGAGCGTCGTCTCGATGCGACGCCGCTTGCGAATCGACACGACGTGGTTCGCCGCTGCCGGCGGGGCGATCGCCACGAGCGCAGCGCGCGCGAGCCGACGTTCGACGACCGCTTCACCCGGCTTCCAGGGCTCACCGCTCTGCTGCGCGAGGCGCGCGATGACGCGGTAGAGCGCCTCCTCGCTGCTGAACGCAGACAGCTCGGCGACGACGTTGCTGCCGCCGCGAACCGTGAAGACTTGATCGAAGCGAACGCAGTGGATCTCGGCCACCTCTTCGTCTTCGAGAAGCGGACCGAACGCGCCGAGACCGACGAGCTCGCGATGAGCATCGCGAACGACCGCGTCGAGGTCGATGCCTTCCGGAGCGTCGCCCTCGTCGCGCATCGCCTTCGCCTGGTCGCGCGCCGCGCGCTCGATCTGCTGCGCGAGCGGCTCCGCGACGTTGGGGCTCGAACGGAGCGGCGAGAGATCGACCGCATCGGCGATGCGATCGAGCAGCGTCATCAGCGCGAGCCGCCGGCCGGCCTGTGCCGGCGTCTCCTTCGGAGGCACGCGTGCGGGCGGAGCCGTCGCGCGTCCGGGCGGAGGAACGGACGGCGACGCCACCGGAGACGGAGCAGGAGCCGGAGGCACTGCGATCGGGGCCTGTGCAACCGGCGCCGGCGGCGCAGGAGGTGCCGGCGCCGCAGCAGGGGCGGGCGGCGCGGGCAGCGCGGGTGCCGGCGACGCAGCGGGTGCCGGCGGCGCGACGACCGGAGGCGGCGGGACGACCGGAGGCGCCGGAACCGGCGCCGCCACGGGCGGAGGCGACGCGCCGAGCGGGCTGCCCCCGCCCGGCGTGGGAATGCGCTGCCCGAGGGGCGGCGGCGACATTTGATTGAGGGGCATCGTGAACGGGCGCGGGCCCGCACCACTGCCCAGCGGAGACGGCGCCGGCGGCGCACCCGACGGGTTCCGCGGCTTGACCGGCGCGCTGTCGTCCGGATCGTGGTCGAGGCCGTAGGCCGCAGGAGGAGCTCCGGCCGCCGTCGGCGGCTCCGGTGGACGGCCCGCCGGAGGCGGCGTCGGCCCGAGAGGAGGCGTCGGCCCGAGCCCCCCGCCACCGAGCCCGACAGGGGACGGCGCGTTCGATACGTTCTGCGGCTGCGGACGAGGCAACGGCGCGCCGGGCGGATGGGTCGGCGCCTTCAGGGTCACGGCCGGAGGGTTCGGCAGCGGCCCCGGTCGTCCAGCTCCGCCTTGTTCGCGCGCGAGCGTACGGATCGACTCCTCCTCGCTCGGGCTTGCAGCCGTCGGCTCCTGGCCTGCAGCCGCGCTTGCGCCGTTCGTCTCGAGCCGGAGGACGAAGTCGCCGATGTAGATCTTGTCGCCCTCGCGGACGATGGTCGCCTGCGCGATCTTCCGGCCGTTGACGTAGGTGCCGTTCGTGCTCTTGAGGTCGGTGACGATGAAGCGTCCGTCACGGAAGAGCAGCCGGGCGTGGTGCTTCGAGACGTTCCCTTTCGGGAGCATCAGATCGTTGCCTTGCACGCGGCCGACGTTGATCTCGTTCTTGTCGAACGACTCCCGGCGTTCTGCCCCACCCTTCTCGCTGATGATGATCGCAAACACGCGTCGGTCCCTCTGACCCCGTGAGGTACGTGACTCGACGACAGACGCGTCATCCACGTCGTCGCCAATGGTGGCGTCGGATTTCAACGGGATTGTCGTGGCTTTGGCGCCCGATTGTCAACTTGGGGACGGAGGAGGGCGATGCCGCGAGCTTCCCGCGTTCCCGCATGTCTCGTCGACGCCGGCCAAAACGAAACCGCCGACCCATCCCCGCGAGCAGCCGCACGTCGGGCGGCCTCTTCGCGGAGGGTCGGCGGAGACGCGTGGGAGCGCGAGCCGTCAGTCGTTCTGGGGCGACCGACGGTTCTGGACCTCGGTCGCGACCATTCCGAGCAGCTCGCCGGCGAGCGCCATCACGTCCTTCTCGGCGTAACCGCTCGAGCGGAGCTCCCGATAGATGGACTTGGCGAGGATCGCGAGGGCGCGAGGGTCGCGAGTGCCGGGCGTCGGATCGAAGGGAAGTGCCATCTGGAACCGGCCCGAATACAAGCAGCATGCCATGGATTCGCAAGCGATTTTTGTCGGTGATTGCAGATGGCGCGCCGCATCAGAGAGCGAAGCGCGCTACTCAACCACCGCGAAAGGGCGCGTAAACAGATTCGCACCCGGCCACGCCCGCGCTCGGTGAACGATCATCCGCGACCATGCGGCGTGTTACCGTGCGCGCGCGATGACCGAGGACGGGAAGCAGACCGCCGAGGACGCTCCCGCAACGACGGCTGAGGAGGCCCCGGCAGAGCCCGCCACGGCGCGGCCGGCGCCGGATGCTCAGCCGGACGAGGACCTCAGCGGCAGTGCGGCCAAGACGACGAGCACGACCAGCACGACCAGCAAGAGCGGACCGCCGACGACGAGGCCTACCCGTGCGTGGATGGCGCCGGAGACGCGCTCGCGGCGGCTGTTGATCGGCCTCGGCATCTACGTCGCCTGCCTCGTCGTCTTCGCGATCATGGCCGGCGACCGGCTCGCGAAGCACACGCCGTACAACCACTACGCGCTCCTCGCCGATGCGTGGCTCCACGGGCGTCATCACTTGCTGGGGAACCCGCCGTCCTACGCGGGGATGAACGACTTCGCGCTCTTCGAGGGGCAGTGGCACATCAGCTTCCCGCCCTTCCCCGCCATCTTGATGATGCCGCTCGTGTGGCTATCGGGCAGCCCCGAGAACTTCCGCGACGGGCAGTTCATCGTGTGGCTCGCCGGCGTCGGGCCGGCCGTGCTCTTCCTCGTGCTGGAGAAGCTACGGCGCACGAAGCGGTCGGAAAGGTCCGAGTCCGACAACATCCGGCTGGCGCTCCTGTTCGCGTTCGGCTCGGTCTACTTCTTCAGCGCGGTCCAGGGCACGGTCTGGTTCGCGGCGCACGTCGTCGGCGTCGGACTCGCGGCGCTGTTCGTGCTCTTCGCGCTCGACGCCGAACGCCCCGTGCTCGCGGGAGCGATGCTCGGCTGCATGTTCCTCACGCGCACGACGACCTCGCTCGTGGCGGTGTTCTTCGCCTTCGAGGCCGTGCGCGTCGCGTACAGCCGGGGCAAGGACGGCGCGGAGCGCGCGCTGCCGGCGGAGGGACCGCTGCTCGAACGCGCGGCGCTCGTCGCGCGCGACCTCGATCGCGGCCAGCTCGCGCGGCTCGTCGTCCGCTTCTCGATTCCCATCCTCGCCGCGCTCGCGTTCGCCTCGTGGCTGAACAACGCGCGCTTCGGCACGCCCGCGCCGTGGGCCTTCGGGCACGAGTTCCTGCAGGTCGGATGGAAGACGCGCATCGACCGCTGGGGCCTCTTCAGCTTCCACTTCTTGCCGCGCAATCTCGCCGTGATGCTCGGCTCGCTCCCGTGGAAGCCGCTTCCCACGGAGCCCAAGGTCCCGCTCGAGCTGCTCGGGATGACCTTCCACGTGCCGCACTACATGATCAGCGGGCACGGCCTCGCCCTCTGGTGGACGACGCCGATCTATCTCTGGCTCATCCGGCCGAAGAAGATCGACTACCTCTGGGCGGCCGCTGCGATCGCCGCCCTCGGCCCGTGCGTGGTGAACCTGCTCTATCAGAACAGCGGCTGGTTCCAGTTCGGGTACCGCTTCTCGAACGACTACGCGGTCTTCCTCTTCGTGCTGCTCGCCATCTCGACTCCGAGGTTCTCGCGAGCGTTCTGGATCGCGGCCGTGTGGGCCGTTGCCTGGAACACGTTCGGAGCGGCGAGCTTCGAGCGCGCAAAGTACGCCACCTTCTATTCACACGAGGCTGCGGTCCCCACGCGACGTTATGGTGGAACGGGCACCGTCGATCTCGTCTACGCACCCGATTGACCATCCTCATGCGTTCTCTCTTTCGTGCGCTCTCCGTCGGTGCTGTCGGCCTGTGCCTCGCCTCCGGGCTCGCGTGCGGCAAGCCGCAGATCATCCCGCGCTCGGCTCCTGGAGTGCGGGTCTCCTCGATCACGGTGACGAGCCCGTCGTTTGCCGAGGGTGCGCGCATCCCGGTCGACCACACGTGCGACGGCAGTGACCTCATCCCCGAGCTCGTACTGAGCTCACCGCCGGAGAACACGAAGTCGCTCGTCCTCTATGTGGAGGACCCGGACGCCCCGAACGGCACGTTCGTGCACATGGTCGCGTTCAACATCTCGCCCGATCTCCGCAAGCTGCCGTCGGGCACGGAGCTCACCAACGCCGGGGACAACGCTCGCTTCGGTCTCAACGACTTCAACGTCGCGCACTATTCGGGGCCTTGCCCTCCCAGGGGCGAAGCCCATCGTTATCGTTTCCGGGTCGTCGCGCTCGACACCGTCCTCGCGCTTCCCGAAGGTACACCTCGCGGGCAGATCGACGAGGCGACCGACGGCCACATCATCGGTGAAGGCTACCTCACCGGCCACTTCGGACATTGACATGAGCATCATCACGGACGCACTTGCTTCTCGGTTCGCGAAAGGCATCACCTCGGCATTCGGAGCGGAGCACGCAGCGACCGCACCGGTCCTTCGTCGTTCGAGCCACGCCGACTTCCAGGCGGACGTCGCGCTGAGCCTCGGCCGCAAGCTCGGCCGGCCGCCGCGCGAGGTCGCGCAAGAGCTGGTCGCCAACGTCGACCTGAGCGACATCGCAGAGAAGGTCGACATCGCCGGCCCTGGCTTCGTGAACATCACGCTCTCGGCGAGCTGGCTCGCGACCGCCGTCGAGACCGCAGCGGCCGACGCACGGCTCGGCGTCGCGGCACAAACACCGGAGACGGTGGTCGTCGACTACTCCTCCCCGAACGTCGCTAAGGAGATGCACGTCGGGCACATCCGCAGCACGCTGATCGGCGACTCGATCGGTCGCGTGCTCGAGTACCTCGGCCATCGCGTCATCCGCCAGAATCACATCGGCGACTGGGGCACGCCGTTCGGAATGTTGATCGAGCACCTGCTCGACAGCTCCGCCGGTCAGACCGAGACGCTCTCGATCCGCGATCTCGACGCGTTCTATCGCGAGGCGCGCACGAAGTTCGACAGCGATCCCGCCTTCGCCGATCGTTCGCGGCGGCGGGTCGTGCTCCTCCAGGGCGGCGACGAGAAGACCCTGGAGCTCTGGCGCCAGCTCGTCGAGCTCTCGACGAGCTACTTCGGCAAGATCTACGAGCAGCTCGGCGTGAAGCTCACGAAGGCCGACGTCTGCGGCGAGAGCTTCTACAACCCCATGCTCCCGGGCGTCGTCGAGGACCTGCGCGCGAAAGGCCTGCTCGAAGAGAGCGATGGCGCCGACTGCGTCTTCCCGCCCGGGTTCTCGACGAAAGAGGGCAAGCCGCTCCCGCTCATCGTCCGCAAGAACGACGGCGGATACGGCTATGCCGCCACCGATCTCGCCGCCATTCGCCATCGCACCGGAACGCTCGGCGCGACGCGCATCCTCTACTTCGTCGGCGCGCCGCAGCAGCAGCACTTCGCGATGGTCTTCGCGGTCGCCGAGAAGGCCGGCTGGCTGGTCCCGCCGGCGCGGGCGACGCACGTCGCGTTCGGATCGATCCTCGGCCCCGACAAGAAGATGTTCAAAACGCGCGAAGGAGGGACGGTGAAGCTCGCCGATCTCCTCGACGAGGCGGTCTCACGCGCGCACGCGATCATCGAGGAGAAGAACCCCGAGCAGCTCGACGCAGCGGCCCGCAAGGACGTCGCTCGCATCGTCGGCATCGGCGCGCTCAAGTACGTCGACCTGAGCAGCGATCGCGTGAAGGACTACGTGTTCGACTGGAACCGGATGCTCGCCTTCGACGGCAACACGGCTCCCTACCTCCAGTTCGCGCACGCGCGGACGCGGTCGATCTTGCGCAAGGCAGGGGCCTCGCACGACGGCAGCAGCGCGCGCATCACGATCGGGACGGCGGAGGAGCGGGCGCTCGCGCTCGCGCTCCTCGAGCTCGGCGACACCGTCGCGGGCGTCGCGGATACGCTGCAGCCCCATCGTCTCTGCACGTATCTGTTCGATCTGGCGACCGTGACGACGTCGTTCCTCGAGCGCTGCCCCGTGTTGAAGGCAGACGACGAAGCGACGCGCGCCTCACGTCTCGCTCTGTGCGAGATCTCGAGCAAGGTGCTGGCGACGGGTCTCGGCCTGCTCGGGATCGACGCGCCCGAGGTGATGTAGCGCGCGCGAGCGCCCCGCCCCTCCCAAGCGCCTCTTCTCTTCTTCCTGAGGTCTGAGGACTGAGGACTGAGGCCGCTGCGAGAGGCCTCCGGCCTCTCGCAGCTACTTCTTCTTCTCGTCGCGGCTGACGGTGACCGACTTGATGGTCACCGTCTGCGACGGGCGCTCGCCGTCGACGGCGACACCGGCGATGTCGTGCACGACCTCGACCGGCGCGCATTCACCGAAGATGGTGTAGCCGCCGTCGAGGTGCGGAGCCGCAGCGTCGGTGATGAAGAACTGCGCGCCGTTCGTGTTCGGCCCGCGGTTCGCCATGCACAAGAGGCCGGCCTTGTCGTGCTTCGCGCCCGACCAGATCTCGTCCTTGATGACGTAGCCAGGCTCGCCGCTTCCGTTCCCCTTCGGGTCGCCGCCCTGGATCATGAATCCCTTGATGATGCGGTGGAACGTCGTCCCGTCGTAGGCGGGCCGCGTCACCCATTCACCAGACTTCGGATCCTTCCACGGGCGCTTTCCGGTCGCGAGACCGATGAAGTTCGCGACCGTGACCGGAGCCTTGTCGTCGAAGAGCTTGCACTGGAGCGTGCCCTTGCTCGTCTCCATCTTGGCGACGATGGGGCCGCTCCCCTTCAGGTCTTTCGTCGCGTCCGCGAGCGAGTAGTTGCCGTTCAGCGGGTCGCCGCCCTTCTTCGGGGCCGCGGCGTTCGCATTCGCGTTCGCGCCTGTCGGCTCGGCCGCCTTGTCCGCGGTCTGTTTCGTTTGCGGCTCGGGCTCGAGCTCCGCCGGCGCGGACTTGCAGGCGGCAACGACGAACAGGAGCGTGGCGACGATCGCAGGGCGAGTCAGCGACATGACCCGCGTTTTACCACGGCATGTCAGCGGGCAGAGAACGGGATCGCGATCTTCTGACCGGGCAGAACGCCGCGTTTCCGGGCCCAGCCGCCGTTCACCTCGAGGACGAACACCGAGGGACAGCCAACCGAACGCGTCGTCTCCGTCAGCGGGGCCGCACCTTCGACGATCCCGACGATGACGCCGTCGTCATCGATGAACATCATGTCGAGCGGGATGCATGTATTGTGCATCCAGAACGTGTGCTCCCGGCGGCCGTCGAGCTTGAAGAGCATCCCGTGGTCGTCGCCCATCGAGCGGCGGTACATGAGCCCGCGCTCGATGTCGTGAGGAGTCTTGGCGAGCTCGACCTCGATTTTCGGCGCGTTCGGCGCGTCCGGGAAGGACACCTCCGCCGTCGGGAGCTTCTGGTTCGGCTCCGGGTCCGGCGGGCATTGCACAGCATCGGCGGGCGGCGGAATCTTCGGCGCCGCTTCGGCCAGCTTCGCGATGCAGCGTGCCGTCGTCGTCGTCTGCGCGCTCGCGACGGGCATGTCCTGCTTGCGGGTCCCCGTCTCGGTCTGCACGACCGGCTCCGGCTCCGGAGGCGTCCGGCTACACCCGCTCGAGACGACGAACGCGCCAGCGACGAGCAGCCCCGTCGCGACACGCGCTCCGAACGACGCCATGAGGACGCGACGCGAACGAGCCAGGCGAGTCATCGCCGCGGACTCTCGCACGTGACGCCGCCGACCGAAAGGGACCAGGCCACGGCTGCGCTGCGCTATCAACGCGAACGCAGCCGACGCACCATCCGAGCCGCCGCGGCGCTGCGCGGGACGAGGACGGAGAGGACAAAAGAAAGGCACCGCGTCCGGGCTCGGGGGGGGGGAAGCCTCAACGCGGTGCCGGTCGCGCATCTTGCCAGTTCCGTGCCACACGGGATCACGGAGAAAAACGGTTCTATCGGTTCTCCTTCTTTCACATTCGAAAGAAACGCGGACAGCTCTGCAAAGTAGGCGTTGGGTTTGTCGGAGTGGAACGCGTTCGAGCCGTCTTGCCGCTCCGATCCGCTTTACGCTGTAAAAACGTGCGTGTGCTGCGGACGCGGCAACCTGCGGCATCTGTGGCGGTGCACAACCTGTGGATAGCGTCGCGGAGCGCCTTGCAAAGAAGAACGCGCCGACTCGGTGCGTCATCCAATTCGCCATGCGCCGCGGCTTCGAGGCAGCATCCTCGGGGGACGCGCCGTGCTCGAAGAGGCCGGCAAGCAGCATCTCTCCGTTCGCCACGGCTCACGCGCGCGGGAAGCGCGGGAAGGAAGGACGGCCCAATCGCGGACGTGACCTCGTCGACGCCTGCAGGTCCCACACGCCGGGGCCGGGCTATCGTGTCGGAGACATCCATGCAAGTATGCGGGTCTCATGGCCGACGATCGGGGAACGGCTACGACGCTGAAGGGGCGGCTCGCGGACGTGTATGTACCCGCGCTGGTCGACGGCGCACTTCCAGCGCTGGCGCGACGGCTCGGTAACCGCGCCACGATCGACGATCCGCTCTTCGGTCGCGCGTCGAACTTGTCCTCGATCGAGCCACTCCTCGCGAAGACGGCGGCTCACTTCCGGGAACGCCGCACGACCTACCGGCACATCGCCTCCGCCACGGGCGTCGACCGCGACGTCTCCGAGGGCATCCTGACGGTCACGACGAGCTCCGGACCGGCGGACATCCCGATCGCGGTCGTCGCAGAGCGGCGTCGTCTCCGCGAGATCGAGCTCCGTGTCTACTACCTGACGGACGGCGCGCAACGGAAGGTCCGGGCGCCGCTCATCGACAGCGACAGAGACAGCGACGTCGCCGTCCCGCAGATCGTCGCTCATGTACTGGACGCGTTTCGCAAGGGCGCGGTCGAGCGCATCCTCGCTGCCTTCGAGGAGTCCTCGCGCTTCGTCGATCCGCGCGGAAGGGCCCATCCGAAACGCGACGGCTCGATGGCCTCGTTCATCGCGGCGCTCGGCGATCGACTCGAGCTCCTTCCTGCAGGCGTGGCCGACGACGGACGCAACTGCTGCATCGAGGCGACGGTCACGCGACTGGGGAGGGAGCTCCAAGAACCGGAGCCCGCCGCGCTCTCGTTCGAACGCGGCGACAGCGGTCTCCTCCGCGAGCTTCGGCTGTATTACGAGCCGTGAACGCCTGAGCCGTCCGCCGACGGGACTACATCAGCTTCGCGATCGTCTCGCCGAGCTTCTCGCAGCAGGACTCGTATTTGAGGTCTCCCGCGCCGGAGGCATCGAAGTGCAGCCGAACGTCCGTCGGCCCTTTTCCGTGGGCCGGACACTTCGCCGCGGCGAGCCGCGTGCCGACGTCCTTGGCCGCTTGCCGGAGCGCCGTCGCGACGCGAGGGTCGCGAACGTCATCGAGTGCGACCACCTTCCGGCCGACGGCCACGGTCACGCGAACGGGCAACATGATGTGCCCATGAGACCGCCGCCTTCGCTCCGAGGCAAGAGACGAAGCGGCCGCACGCGCACGGACGAGCTCCGGGGGCGCCCTCGCGCCTCGACGATCAGTGCCGGGCGGTGACGTCGTCGTCGCCCGCGCTCGGGCCGAGGTGCATGCGCCGCTCGACGAGGGCGAACTTCTTGGCGGCGTCCGGCTCGGGTCTGGCGAGCGAGACGACGATGCCGACGAGGAACGACAGCGTCATCGTGATGATCGCGGGATTCTTGAGCGGAAACGGCGCCGACGCGTGCTTCAAGATGTCGACCTGGATCGTCGGCGACAAGGCGATGAGGACGATCGCGGAGAGCGTTCCGGTCACCATGCTCGCGACCGCTCCCGCGGTCGTGAACCGACGCCACGTCATCGAGAGCAAGAGCGCCGGGAAGTTCGCGCTTGCAGCGATCGCAAAAGCAAGGCCGACCATGAAGGCGACGTTCTGTCCCTTGAAGACGATCCCGAGGCCGATCGCGAGCACGGCGAGGAACACCGTGGCCACGCGCGCGACGGCAAGCTGTTCTCGCTCGTCCGCCTTCCCGCGCTTCACGACGTGCACCCAGAGATCGTGCGAGAGCGCGGCGGCGCCGGAGAGCGTGAGCCCGGCGACGACGGCGAGGATCGTCGCGAAAGCGACCGCCGAGATGAATCCAAGGAACGCCGTGCCGCCGACGACCTCGGCCAGCAGCGGCGCGGCCATGTTGCCGCCCTTGTCGATCGCCTTGATCGGGTCTCGCCCGACGAGCACCGCGGCACCGAAGCCGAGGATGAACGTGATCAGGTAGAACAGCCCGATGAAGGCTGTCGCGTAGAGCACGCTGCTCCGCGCTGCACGTGCGTTCGGGACCGTGTAGAAGCGCATCAGGATGTGCGGGAGCCCGGATGTCCCGAACATGAGGGCGAGGCCGAGCGAGACGGTATCGAGCGGGTTCGACACGAGCTTGCCGGGCGCGAGCACCTCTGGTCCGTACTTGGCGGCAGCGGCGGCGAAGAGGCGCGCCGGGCTCATCCCGAACTTCGAGAGCACGATGACGGCGAGCGCCGAAGCGCCGCCGAGCAGCAGGATCGCCTTGACGATCTGCACCCACGTCGTTGCGATCATTCCGCCGAAGAGGACGTACACGAGCATCACGAGCCCGACGGCAACGACGGCGGCCTCGTACGGCAGCCCGAACAGGAGCGTCACCAGGCTGCCCGCCCCGACCATCTGCGCGATGAGATAGAAGGAGACCACCGTGAGCCCACCGATCGCCGACGCGATGCGGACCGGGGTCTGGCGCATGCGAAACGCGACGACGTCGGCGAATGTGTACTTGCCGAGATTGCGGAGCGGCTCGGCGACGAGGAACGTGACCACCGGCCAGCCCACGAGCCAGCCGACGGAGTAGATGAGCCCGTCGAACCCGGAGCTCGCGACGAGCCCCGCGATGCCGAGGAAGCTCGCGGCGCTCATGAAGTCGCCGGCGAGCGCGAGGCCGTTCTGGAATCCCGTGACCTTCGATCCGGCCGCGAAAAACTCGCTGGTCGTCTTCGTGCGCCGCGCCGCCCAGCCGGTGATCGCAAGCGTCGCGACGATGAAGACGAAGAAGAACGCAATCGCGGTGGCGTTTGGCTTGCCGAGCGCGGATTCCATCAGCGCTCCTCCCGCGCAGCGGCGCGGAGCTCTTCGAGCTTCGTGTCGTAACGGGAGTTCGCCCACACCACGTAGATCCCTGTCACGACCCACGCGACGATGATGACGATCGCGCCGAGGACGATCCCCCAGGAGAGCCCCGGCGCGACGAGCGCTCCAGCCGCGGGCTTCGCGTAAGCGACGAGCATGAGGAAGCCGAAGTACGAGGCCATCATCGCGACGGTGAGCGCGAGCGCCACGCGCCATCGCCGCCGCGCGAGGAGCGCGAGCTCCCCCTCGCGCTCGTTCGAACCGCCCAGCCCCTGCTCCCTCATCCCGCTCGCATGTACCATGATGGCCCGATGGCTCGCCGTCCAATCCGCTACCGCAACGCGGCATGGCTGTGCGCCGCGGTCATCACCAGCGCGGCCTGCGGCAATGGCACGCAACGGGCAGCATCCGCCGACGATCCACACCCGTTCGTCATCCCCCCACTGGGTCCGGATGCGGGCGCTGCTGCATCTCCAGAAAGCGTCCCGGAGCCCATCGGAGCGCGCTCCGCGCTGATGGTCCTCGCGCGCGATCCACGGATCGCGCAGCGGCAGCCTCGGTCACGCACCGCGGTCCTCGGCGACATCCAGCGCCTCGAACGTCAGCTCGGAGCAGCGTCACTGTCATCGAGCGATCGCGCGCTCGCGCGCCGGCGGCTCGCCGACGCCTACAACGAGCTCGCGTACACCTCGAGCGGCCCGGACGCCGACCGCGCACGCGACAAAGTCATCGAGCAATACGCCGCCATGCGCGGCGAGCAGACCACGGCGCTCGAGGACGCGAGCATCTACTACCTCGCGCTCGCCTACGAACAGAACGGGGACCGGGCGAATGCACGGCGCACCTACTTCGAGCTGTTCGCGACGCACCCGAGCTCGAGGTTCCTTCCCCTCGCCTACTTCGGCTTCGGCGAGATGTTCTCGGACGAGGCGCGGGCGGATCCTTCGAAGTATGGCTTCGCCCTGCAGGCCTACGCCGAGGCATCGAAGTTCCCGCCGGAGGAGAATCCGATCCACGCCGACGCGCTCCGGCGCATCCAAGAGACGAACGACCGCATGAACGAGAGCGCGCGCGAAGGCGACGTCCGAGCGCCTTCGCCCCGGTAGCCGTAGCGCGGCGGTCCGCGCGTTCTGGCTCTGCTGCGTGTGCGGGAGACGATGCGTCAGACGCCGATGAGGCGCGGCTGACGCTTGTTCGTCGGCGAGAACGGGATCGCGTACTGCCCGCTGAAGCAAGCGTGGCAGAAGTGCTCGGGCGGTACGCTCGGCGCCTTCTCGCCGCCGCTCTTGCTTACAGCGGTGACCATTCCCTCGAGCGAGAGGTACCCGAGCGAGTCGGCGGTGACGTAGCGGGCGATCTCGTCGACCGTGTGGCTCGACGCGATGAGCTCGCGCCGCGTGGGCGTGTCGATGCCGTAGTAGCAAGGCCACTGCGTCGGCGGGCTCGAGATCCGGAGGTGGACCTCACGTGCGCCCGCGTCGCGCACCATCTTGATGATCTTGCGCGACGTCGTCCCGCGGACGATCGAGTCGTCGATGACGACGACGCGCTTGCCACGGAGGATCGACTCGACGGGATTGAGCTTCAGACGAACGCCGAAGTGGCGGATCGACTGCTGCGGCTCGATGAACGTCCGGCCGACGTAGTGGGAGCGGATCAGCCCCATCTCGAACGGAATGTTCCGCTCCATCGAGTAGCCGAGCGCAGACGGCACACCGGAGTCGGGCACCGGGATGACGACGTCGGCATCGATCGGGCTCTCCCGGGCGAGCGTCTTGCCGAGCTCCTTGCGGACCTCGTACACGCTTCGGCCCGCGAGGTGCGAGTCGGGCCGCGCGAAGTAGACGTACTCGAAGATGCACGACTGCGGCTTCGCCTCGACCGGCAGGCGCCTGCTGCGGATGCCGGTGGCGTCGATGATGAGCATCTCGCCGGGCTCGACGTCGCGGACGTATTCGGCGCCGATGAGGTCGAACGAGGTCGGCTCGCTCGCGATGACGTGTGCGTCCTTGCGCGACGGAAGGATCCCGAGACAGAGCGGACGGAGCCCGCGCGGGTCACGCACGGCGATGATCGTGTCGTCGGCGAGGAAGAGCAGCGAATAGGCCCCTTCGACACGCTTGAGCGCGTCGACGACACGGTCCTCGAACGCGACTTCCTTGCTGCGCGCGACGAGGTGGACGAGCACTTCGGTGTCCGACGTCGACGAGAAGATCGAGCCTTCCGATTCGAGATCTGCCCTGACGTCGTCCGCGTTGGTGAGGTTGCCGTTGTGCGCAACCGCGAGCGAGCCCTTCGCGTAGTCGACCGCGAACGGCTGGGCGTTGCGCAGATGCGAGCCACCTGCGGTCGAGTACCGGACATGGCCGATGGCGGCTCGACCGGGCAGCTTCTGGAGCTGCTCGGCGCTGAAGCAGTCCTGGACGAGGCCCATCGCGCGGTGCGCGTAGAGCTGCTCGCCGTCGCTCGTCACGATGCCGGCGGACTCCTGACCGCGGTGCTGCAGTGCGTGCAGACCGAGGTAGGCGATGTTGGCGGCCTCTCCATGGCCGTAGACGGCGAAGACTCCGCACTGGTCGTGGAAGTGATCGTCCTCGATCTCGACCCGCCCAGGTTCGGCCCACTTGTTCCCCACGAGCACTGCCGGATCGAGAACGGTGAGGCGCCGCTTTTTCATGAGGGCTGGAACCTAGTCGGCCAGACGGCGCGGCGCCAGAGCCACCATGCACGTCGTCGCGAGCCATCGAAGCACGACCGCTCGTTCCGTCCTTCGGGCGCGCTTGGCGAAACCGTCGCCTCAGCTCGTCCGTTGTCGTGGCAGGTACGGCCGAGCTCCGCGGCGATCACCGGGCGCGCGTCAGGGCTTCACGGCGCCCGGGTAGGTCGCCGTGATCGCAACTCGGTAGCGGGCGTGCTCGTGTTTCATCGATTCGAACGGGAGCCCGGTCAGCTTGTTCTTGATGACCTTCTCGCAGCTCCCCGCGACCTTGGAGCTCTTCAGCGTGCGGCCTTCTTTCGGCGTCGTCACGCTCACGCTCTTCTTCCGGAAGGTCACGTCGGCGACGTACACGATCGTTCCGCCGCCCGCCTCACGCGGGACACACGACACGCTGTCTTCGATCGCCTTCGCGAACGCCTTCTCGAGCTCCGCGACGTGATCGCACTGGTCGAGGGGCGTCTTCTTCGGTCCCGGATCGTGACACGACAGGATCTTCGGGTCCCCGACGACGAGCTTGTCTTCGACGCCGCTCGGCGGCGCCGCGGTCACGGCGGGGAGCGCGCCGCCGTCCGCGCCGCCCGCGCCCACGGAGATCGACTCGGCCCGTGGACGGCGCCAGAGGTAGAGAGGGATCGCGACGAGGACGAGCCCCAGGATCAGCGCCACGATCATCTGGAGCCGCGCCGGCCGATCGACCTGCGCGTCGAGCGCGTCGAAGCTCGCGCGCGATGCGCCGCGTGGCTCGCTCGGCGGTCCGAATGCGCGCGCCGAGACCGGCGCGTGCTCACCCGACGAACCCGGTCTGTCGAACCCAGGTCGACTCTGGTTCGGCGAGAGGTCGGGCACTTCTACGTCTCCGCTGGCTTCCCGTCGGCGGGGCCTAGGCAGGATCGACGAGCGATCGGACGTTCATCCCCGGCTCGTAACGCGCGATCGAGGCGACGAGGTCGAGGCCCTCGGGCAACATGCCCTGCACCTGACCGACGACCTGCTCGACGAGGTTGCGCGCCTCTTGAGGCCCGGGCCCCGTCATGCAGACGGCGAAGCGGAGCGGGCCGGTCCGACCCGCGGTCACGGCGATGAGCGAGAGCAGGAGCATGTCCGTCAGCTCGATCACGCGTGTTGCAGCTCGCCGGAACGCGAGCATCTCGAGGATCGTCGGGCGATCCGAGACGAGGCGGTTCGGCCCGCGGATCTCGTAGCGCGCGATGCTGAGCGGCTGCTCGATCCACTCGCTGTAGGCGGCTTCTTCGTCGAGCGCCTTCAGGAAGTTGTCGCGCAGCTGCAGGCCCGTGAGGCCGTCGCGGCGTGCGAGGTACTGGCGGGCGCGCTTGTGGTGCGGGCTCTCGCGGCCGAAGCTCACGAGCTTGAGGCGGAGCTCGCCGAGCTGGAACTCGCCGCCGTGCATCACGTTGACGACCTTCTTCCGCTCGTACGTGTGCTCGACGTAGGTGCCGTTGGTCGAACCGAGATCTTCGATCTGCCAGGACCCGGCCTGCCACTTCGCGTTCGCGTGGTGGCCACTGACGGTCGCCTCGGGGACGACGATGTCGACGTCGCCGCGCCGTCCGATCGAGAGCGAGGGTCGATCGAGCTGGATCAGCTCACCGACGAACTCGGGCGCGTTCGTCGCGAACGTCGCGAGGAGCGCCTGCGCGCCGGGCGTGAACGCCGACTGAGCGTTGCGACCCGGCGGCGGTCCTGGGTCGAGGCGCTCGCGCGCGACCTGGACGGGGTTCGTCGTGAGCTGGATCGGATTGAAGAACCGGAGGTGACGCGCAGGCAGACGCTGCGAGGCGTCGTCCGAAAGGCACCGGAAAATCTGCTTGATCTCGTCGACGCTGAGCCCGGCGGGCACGTCGAACATGATCTGCTGGCGCATCGGCTTCGCGCGCGGCTTGTAGCCGGGCTCGGGGACGCGGCAGGTCCACATCTCCCAGAGCGTCAGGCCGAG
>JAFAER010000244.1 GCA_023423895.1 Pseudomonadota bacterium | reverse complement strand
GGAACCCAGTTCCGCCGATCCTGCACAGACACGAGCCGTGATCGGATCTCGAGCTACCGGCTGGAGATTCGCGCCGCTCGCCCAACGGGCGGCGCGAATCGGAGGCTCAGGTCAACCGATCACGGCTATACGCTGCCGCTGCGATGCGGAACGAGCGCCATGAGGCATCGCGCCCGAGCGCGGCGACGAGCGATTCTAGGTATGGTTCTCGCCACGTTGGGGTTGGAGGCGAGAATGGCCATGTCGAGCGAGCGTATTTCGGCTGTTCCCACGCTGGTGCTGCCTGCGGGTGAAGAAATCCCGATCCTTGGCCAGGGGACATGGCGCATGGCGGAAGACCGGCGAAAGCGGCGCAGCGAGATCGAGGCGCTTCGCGTCGGGCTCGATCTCGGCATGACGCTGATCGACACGGCCGAGATGTACGCAGACGGCCGAGCCGAGGTGCTGGTCGCCGAAGCGATCGAGGGCCGGCGTGAGGAGGTATTCCTCGTCAGCAAGGTCCTGCCGCGCAACGCCACGCGAAGGGGCACGGTCGAGGCATGCGAGCGCAGTCTCCAGCGCCTCGGTACGGATCGAATCGACCTCTACCTGCTCCACTGGCGCGAGAGGCTGCCGATCCAGGAAGCGCTCGAAGGTTTCGCCGCCCTGAAGCGCGCGGGGAAGATCCGCTACTGGGGCGTGAGCAATTTCGACATCGCCGACATGGAGGAGCTCGTCGAGATCGGTGGCGAGAACGTGCAGACCGACCAGGTCCTCTACAACGTCGGACGGCGCGGCATCGAATACGATCTGCTGCCCTGGTGCCGCGACCGACGCCTTCCGGTCATGGCCTACTCACCGATCGAACAGGGGCGACTCGCCCAGGATCCGACGATGATCCGCATCGCGAAGCAACACCAGGCGACGCCGGCGCAGATCGCGCTCGCGTGGCTCCTCCGCGATCGTCGCGTCTGCGCGATCCCCAAAGCGTCGACGCCTGCGCACGTCCGCGAGAATCGAAGAGCCCTCGAGCTACGCCTCACGCCGGAAGACGTCGCGCTCATCGAGCGCGCGTTCCCGCCGCCGCGCGAGCCGTGTCCGCTCGAGATGATCTGACGCTTCCTCGACGCAGTCGTTCCGCGCTCAGATCGGATAGCGCCGGGGCGTCTCCTGTACCGAGATCCAGTGGTGCGTGGTCAGCTCGTCGAGCGACCAATCGCCGCCGAAACGCCCCAGCCCTGACGCCATTTCGCCGCCGAACGGCGCATTGGCGTCCTCGTTCAACGGCCAGTCGTTGACGTGCGTCATGCCGGCCTGGATCCGATGTGCGGTGCGCAAGCCGCGCTCGACGTCGCGCGTGAACACCGCGCTCGATAGCCCGTAGTCGGTATCGTTGGCGATATCGACGGCCTCGTCGTCCCCATGGAAACGGAGGATGGGAGCGACCGGTCCGAACAGCTCCTCCCGGGCTGCCGGCATGTCGTTGGTGACCCTCGTGAGGACGATCGGCGAGAGCACGAGCCCGGAGACCTGGCCTCGGAGCACGACACACGCGCCGGCCTCGATGGTCGCGTCGACCTTCTTCAAGATGGCATCGAGGCAGCACCGGTCGATGATCGGACCGATCGCCGTCTTCGGATCCGACGGGTCGCCTGCGGGGAGCTCGCCCGCGCGCGCTGCAAACCGTTCGACGAAGGCATCGTGGATCGCGTCGTCGACGAGGATCCGGTTGACCGCAACGCACATCTGTCCTTGGTGCACGAACTTGCCTGCGACGGCCGCATCGACCGCGAGATCCAGATCGGCGTCGTCGAGCACGATGAACGGCCCGTTCCCGCCGAGCTCGAGGCACGCGCGCTTCAGGTTCCGCCCACAGCGCTCACCGACATGGCGTCCAACCGCCGTGCTACCCGTGAACGAGATCACCCGCGGGATCGGATGGTCGACGAGGGCATCACCGACGGTTTTGCTGTCGCCCACGATCACGCTGAGAACACCTCGAGGAAGGCCCGCCTCCTCGAACACCTTCGCGATGAGCAGGCCGCCGCTGACCGGCGTGGCGAGCGAGGGCTTCAGCACGACGGCGTTACCCACGGCGAGCGCAGGTCCGACGACGCGCGTCGCGAGATGGAGCGGGAAGTTCCACGGCGTGATGACGGTCACGACCCCCACCGGTCGGCGATAGACACGGCTCTCCTTCCCCGGCGTGGCCGACGGGACGATCCGGCCGGCTTCGTGGAAGGGATAGGTGGCGTGCTCGAGGAGCTGATCGTGGAAGAACTTCCACTCGAGATTGGCCGTCGTCCGCGTCGTGCCCGCCTCCTTGATGAGCCAGTCGACGATCTCCTCTCGCCTGCTCTCGGCGATGCGCGCTGCGCATTCGAGGACGTCGCGACGCGCTTGCGGCGTGGCCGCCGCCCACTTCGCCTGCGAAGCTGCAGCGGCACGGTAGGCCTCGTCGACGTCTCGAGCATCCGCGAGCGGGATCTCGACGAGCGTCGCGCTGCTGTACGGGTCGCGCACGGCACACGTCTTTCCGGAGCGGCCTTGCCGCCAGCTTCCGGCGATGGGCATCCGCTCGAAGCCTTCGTACGGCGGGAGGGGTTCGGGCTCACTCGCGCGACGAGGTGAAGCCGGCTCTCGAGATAGTTGTCCGAGATGCATCGCAAGAGCCTTCCCGGTCCGCACTGAGACCTGACGAGACCTGACGAATCTGACATGAACGATGGGGGCTCGACGGACGCACGCAATGGGGCGAATGACGACGCAAGGATGGGCGCAGCGTCCGCGCGAGCTGGGCGCGAGCTGGTCCGTCGAAAGCGAGCGCGACGATGCTCGATGTCGGGGATGGGCTTCGCCGCGGTGCTTCATTGACGACGCACCCGGCCGTAAAGAGACTGAGATGATGGCGCGTGCGCTCACGATGAAGGAGCTCAAGGACCAGGCGTCCGCCCCTCCCGCGTGCCCTCTGTGCCAGCGCCCGAACCTCCGTCCGTCCGACCACCACCTCGTCCCGCGCGCGCGGGGAGGCAAGGTGACGGAGACGCTCTGCCAGGATTGCCATTCGGCGATCCACGCCACGTTCACGAACAAGGAGCTCGAGCAACAGTACGCGACGGTGGAAGCGCTGCTCGCGCACGATGGCTTTGCCAAGATCGTGGCCTTCATCGCGAAGCAAGACGGTCGTGTACGAACCCGATCCGGCCGCAGCCGCAGGCGTCGCGGTCCGAACGGTTGAGCCGATGGCACGCATCGCCCCCCGCTGGCCGGAACACCGAAGCTCGCCCGCCGTGACGCGCGGCGATACCCTGAGCGCTGCGATGGACGAGCTTTTGTACCCGCCGGCGCGAGCGAAGAAGGACACGCCGCGGGTCGACGCCGTCCGGGGCTTCGTCTTCACGAGCGGCCTGTCCTGGATGCGCGATCGCGGTTTGATGGACCGCTATCGTGACCTCCTCCCGCCGGAGCACCGAGGGCGGATGATGGGGATCACGGCAGCGGAGTGGCTGCCGCTCGACGAGGCGGTCGTGGCGTACGCCGCTTGCGATGCGCTGAACCTCTCGTTGAACGAACAGGTCGAGCTCGGTCGAGCCGTCTCCGCTGCCAACAACGGCATCGTGGTGACGACGATCCTTCGCCTCGTCGGACGGGTGGCGTCGCCGTGGACGGCGCTCGGCCACGTCGACCGGGTCTGGCAGCGGTCGAACCGAGGCGGCGCGGTCGCCGTCTACAAGCTCGGCCCTCGGCAGGCCCGCCTCGAGTTCTGGCAATGTCCGCTCGCGCGGTCGGCGTTCTTCGTGACGAGCATGCGCGGCGCGATCGCCGCCGGGATCGAGCCGTTCTGCGAGCGCCTCGTCGTCACCGAGAGCCCGGAGCACTCGACGACGGAGCAGTTCGCGCTCCGCGTCATGTGGTGAGCACCGTCGTTCCCCGTTCCCCGGTTCGGATTCCTGATCACTGCCTCGTGCGCTCCGGGGCTGGCTCTCGAGCCAGCGCCTCGAATACCGCGGCGACGGCGGCCGCGCCGGGATCGACCACGCCGCGCAGCGCGTCCTCGCGCACGTAGCTCGACCGACCGGCACGCGCCTTCGTCATCGCTGCCGTGCGTTCGGCACCAGCGGCGGCGGCCTGCGCGGCAGCGGCGAGGTCACCTCCCGCTTCGAGCGCAGCGACGGCGGGCACGAGTGCGTCGAGCAGCGTGCGATCCCCCTCCTTGGCCCCACCGTACTCCTGCACGCGACGCACGCCCGCGCGGAGCGCGGCAGGCCAGTCTGGCGGATCGCCAGCGCGAGCCCCCGCGGCCGCCGCGAAGATCGCCATCAAGATCCCGCTCGAGCCGCCCATCACGCGCGCGAGGCGATCCGCGAGAGCCCCGCAGAGCGCAGCCGGTGCAGCGAAAGGCAGGCGATCGAGGTCCGCCAGCACGGCTCGCGCTGCCGTCGCGAACGTCGTTCCGGTATCGCCGTCGCCGACCTTCGCGTCGAGCGCGTCGAGCTCCGTCTGCTTGTCGACGAGCGCACGACACGCACGCTCGATGACGGCGCGCCGTGCCGGATGCGCGGACGGCGTGTGCTCTTCGAGCCGTAGCGCCGCAGGCAACGCGACGGGCGCCGCCTTCGACGGTCTTCGAGCAGGTTGCCACGCGCGTGGCCCCACGTCCGAGACCAGCGCCTGCTCGAGCGCGGGGTCGAGCGGAAGCGCCGAGATCGACAGCCCCTTCATGTCGAGCGACGTCATCAGCCGGCCCGGACCGATCACGAGCCCGACCTCGCGGCCATCCGTCTCGAACGCGGAAAGAATCGCTTTCGTCGCGACGGCGAGCTCGATGGGTGGAACACCTCCGAGGTCGTTCACGATCAACGCCACGGCCGCACGCGCGGCGCCGTGCGCCTCGAGCGCTCGGTTCACGTAGGCGACCATCGTCGACGCAAGCTGACTGACGGGCCGAAGCGGCACGAGCTCGGCGCCGGGCTCGCCGTGGATGCCGAGCCCCAGCTCCACTTCTCCGGCGCCCATGCGGGTCTCCGTCGGGCGTCCGGGAATGGTGCACGAAGACATCGACAAGCCGATCGACACTGCCCCGCGTGCAGCCCGCTCCGCCGCGGCCTTCACCTCCGCGAGTGACGCCCCCGCGCGAGCCGCATGTCCGGCGACCTTGTGCACGAACAACGTGCCGGCGAGCCCGCGTGGATGCGAAGCATCCTGGATCGCGACATCGTCGGCGACGATGACCATCTCCACATCGAGCCCGAGCGCGCGCGCCTTCTCTGCGGCGAGGCCGAAGTTCAGACGATCGCCCGTGTAGTTCTTGACGACGAGGAGGCAGCCCGGAGCGCCGGTGACGGCGAGGATCCCGGCGAGGACCGCATCGACGCTCGGCGATGCGAAGATCTCGCCGCACACCGCCGCGGTGAGCATCCCGTCGCCCACGAAGCCGACGTGCGACGGCTCGTGCCCGGCGCCGCCGCCGGATACGACCGCGACCTTCGATCGATCCCAATCGGCACGGACGACGACCTTGATCGCAGGATAGCCGTCGAGCCGGAGGAGCTTTCCGTCCGAGAGGGCGACCTCGGCGTCGATGGCGTCCGTGACGATGCTCTGGCGGTCTTCGATGAAGTGCTTCACGCGCGCATCCTCGCACGAACGGCGGCGACTCGGGATCTCGCGCCTTCGAGTCTTCTGCTACTCAGGCGGGGTGCCCGGAGCGAAGCGACCCACCAGCACGAAGGCGAAGAGCAAGTCGAAGGCGGCGACCTCCAGAACGCCGTCTCTGCTCGAGGCCCTGAACGCGGCCGCGCCGCCGAGGAAGCTCCCGCCGGGACTCACCGCCGGCGCGCTCCCGGACCTCGTCGGCACTTCCCCATCCACGTCGGTCGATCCGGCGACGAAAGAGGCGCTCTTGTCCGCGCTCATGGCGGGAAAGCTGCGCGAAGGCGCGCTCGTCGGCGCGGTCCGCTCGTCGCTCACCCGCGAGAGCCTCGACGCGCTCGCGCTGGAGCTCCTCCGCTTCTGGCAGTCGAAGGACTTTCACGGTCGCTACGACTGGATCCTCGACGCCGTCTCCGCGTTCCGGGGAGACGCGAGCCTCATCGCGCTCGCCGAGCACATGGCGACATGGCCTGGCCAATCGGACAGCGGACGCAAACGTGCGATCCAGGCCGTCCCGACACTCATCGCCGCGGGCACCGATACCGCGCTCCTCGCGCTGCTCGGGCTTCGTCAGACCGCGGTCGTGCCGAGCGTTCTGGAGGCGATCATCGATGGCCTCGACGAGGTCGTCGAGGAGCGGAAGACGACGCTCAGCGAGCTGTTCGACGTCATCACTCCCACGCTCGGCCTCGACGCGCGCGGGATGCGATCGTTCGACTATGGACGCCGACGCTTCACGGTGGCCTTCGACGATCATTTCGAGCCGCACCTCCGTGACGAATCCGGACACGTCGTGGACGAGCTCCCGCCTCCGGAGCCGGGTGACGACCCGATGCTTGCGCAGGCGGCACGTGCGGCGTGGGCCACGCTCTCGGCCCAGCTCCGCGAGGCGGTAAAGGTGCAGACGTTCCGCCTCGAGCAAGACATGGTCGGAGGCCGCCGCTGGAGCGCGAAGCCATGGACCAAGTTGCTCCGCGATCATCCGCTGCTCGTGAGCTTCACTCGCCGGCTGCTCTGGGCCGTCTACGAAGACGACACGCTCTCGTTCGCGTTCCGAACCGCCGAGGACCAGTCGCTCGTCGGTCTCGACGACGTCGAGGTCCATCTCCCGGAGGATGCGCGCATCGGCCTCGTGCATCCGCTGCACCTCGACGATGCGTCCCGCGCGGCGTGGGCGACGTCGTTCGCCGACTACGAGATCATCCAGCCGTTCGCTCAGCTCGGTCGCACCATCCATCGCGTCGAGCCGAACGAGATTTCGGAGACGGCCACGGCACGCTTCGCGGAGACGCGATTCAAATCAGGCGTCCTCCGCGATGTCCTCGTGCGCAAGGGTTGGGAGCGCGACGCTGCATTTCATCGCCGCTTCTACGAGCGAACGTTCGCGCGCGACGGCGTCGTCGCGATCGCAACGATGTCGCCCGGCGTCTCGGCGGGGTCTGCGAGCTACGACGTCGCCGACCAGACGATCCCGACCATCGAGCTCCGCAAGCGGACCGGGCGCGGCATGTCGCGAACACCGATGCCGCTCGCGGAAGCGCCGCCGATCGCGTTCAGCGAAGCGGTGCTGGATCTCTCGGACGTCCTCGTCGAGCAGGACGCGCGCTGATTCAGCGCACGCAGCCGATCTCGTAGAACGAGCGCCCGAACTCCTTCTCGACGAGCGCGACGAGCTCGGGTGACAGCGTGAGCCCGGGGTCTTCGACGTATTCCTGGCACACGACCTTCAGCGCGAAGCGGTAAGCACCGCCGCCGGGCACCGTCTCCTTCGTTCCGTCGAAGGGGTTCTTGATGGTGGCGCTGCCCTTCGATGGATCGAACGTCCGGCTGCACTCGTCACACTCGGCGAAGATTCCGGTAGACGACTCGAACGCAGGGACCACCTCCTCCTCGTCCCATTCGAAGGAGAGGTCCTCGGAGCAGCGGCACTCCGTGGGGAGCGGCCCGATGTTCTTCGCGACGGGATACACGTACTCTGGCGCGCGGTGCAGCTCGAGCACCCAGCTCACGTTGCCGTCCGGCTTGTGCGAGAGCGGGTATTTCACGGGCGGATCGTGGCTGGTCACGGGCCACACGAGACGGATCTCCTCGCGGTCCTCGTGCGCCAGCCACTCCGCCGAGATCTCTTTCGGCAGCGCCTCGGTGCTCGCGGAGATCTTGGCGGCCACGTCGTCGCCGAACGTGTTCTCGACCGTCTTCACTGCGTACCCGCCGGTCGCGCGAGCGAGCTCCTCTCGGTTGCCGTCGAACCGGAGCTTCGCGAGATCGGCCGATGCCGGATCGACGACCCAGCCGTCGGCCCGAAGCCGCTCGACGAGCTTCGCGACCGTCGCCGCGCTCGGAAGAAAGACGTTGCCCCTTGCGACGAGCCACCTCTCGTAGATGCCCATGTCGGCGCCGATCCTACGTCGATGCCCCGGCAGATGCACACCCTCCGTGCATCCTCTCGTCCACCCGCTCCTGTAACCGCTCCTGTAACGGCTCCTGTACATTGGCGAGCGCAGGCCTCTGCACTTGGAGTGCAGGACGTGGATGCCCCGCTTCGCAGGTGCCCTGTCGGCCCCAGAAAAGTCGCTGGTTCGAGCCAATCCGAACCTGGCGAGGGTGTTGCAGCCGGGAAGTTCCCAATCTCTCCCGGCGCGAGCCGGCATGTAAGGGGAAGGACGCCTGTATGACGCGTAGGCGATGGATCGACGTGAGCGTGATCGGTGCTGCCGGTGCCCTCGGCGCGTGCGGCGGCAAGGGCGCATGGTCCGGCGGACCGAGCGGGGCAACGCCGCATGCCGCGCCCGGGGTGGTCGCGGACGCGAAGGGCAGCGCCGGATGCAGTGCTCCTTCGGCGGCTGCGGCGATGGCGAAGAGCGCCTCGAGCTCGACGGTCGCTCTGGCGAGGGTCGCCGGCAAACGCGTTGCCTACGTCGCCGATGAGGACGCACGCGCGATCCTCACGATCGATCTCGACACGCAGAAGCAGATCGCCGAGACGCCTCTCGACGGGACGCCGGCTCAGGTCTGGGTCGCCTCCGACGGTCGCGTCCTCGCTACGCTGCGCGACAAGAGCGAGCTCGTCGCGCTCGCGGCCGCAGCGCCGGAAGCGCCGCTCACCCGCCTCTGCAGCGTAGCGACACCTGCGGAGCCCATCGCGATCGCCTCGACGCCGGACGACGCGCTCGTGCTCGTCGCCTCCGGATGGGGACAGAGGCTCACGGCCTTCGATGTGCGGTCGCTGGCGGTGGCGTTCGAGGCGAAGCTCCCACGCGAGCCTCGCTCTCTCGTCGTCGCAGACGACGGCAAGACGGCGTTCGTCTCGCATGCGGTGGGCTCCATCGTCAGCGCCGTCGATCTCGGAGGACCGAAGCACGAGAGCCACGAGATCGCGATGCGCGGCTTCGACATGGGACAGCTCCGCGCGGTGAAGCAGCAGCGCGAATCATTGAGGCTGATGAGGGAGCGCGCCGCGACGACGGCCTCTGGCTCGGACGGCGCCGCCCCGATGCTGAGCGAGATGGAGAAGCAGCTGCAACAGTTCGAACGCGGCCGTCCGACGTGTCAGGGCTTCGCGCTCGCGAAGTCGGCGGCCGTCTCGGGCCGTATCTTCGCCCCTGAGGTCGTGGTCGACCCCGGCGATCTCGACCAGCGGCCCGACGGCTACGGCGACGAGCAAGCACCGACCGAAGCGCCTGCCGTCGCCGTCATCGACGAAGCCGCAAGAGCTCCGTTGCTCTCCAGCATCACCATCGCTCGTAACGCGCTGCAGTTCGGCCGTCGTGCGGATGCGCGCGACGCACGTCCGGAGTGCCTTCTCCCCCGGGCAGCGACGGTCGACGAGAAGACGAAGTCGCTCCTCGTCACGTGCTTCGGGATCGATGCGGTCGTCGCGTACGATGCGACGGCGGCCAACCCGCTCGTCGCCGAGCGCCGCCGCTGGACCGTGGGCTCCGGCCCCACGGGCGTCGCTGTCGACACCGAGAAGCACCGAGCCGTCGTGTGGTCTCAGTTCGATCGCACGCTGTCGACGTTCGCGATCCTCGACGACGAGGTCGTCGACGAGAAGACGAAGCCGCTGACGGTACAGAAGACGGCCGCTACGCCGCTGCGCGAGAAGCTGCCCGCGGAATACGCGCTCGGACGCATCCTCTTCCACGCCGCAGGTGACGCTCGAATCGCCGCGGACGGCCGCGCGTGTGCGAGCTGCCATCCCGACGGGCGCGACGACGCCATCACGTGGGCGACGCCTGAAGGCCCGCGCCGCTCGATCATGCTCGCCGGGCGCGCGACAGCGTCGGCGCCGTACTCCTGGAACGGCAACGAGGCGAGCCTGCACGGGCATCTCGGCAACACGTTCGAGCGGCTGAGCGGCAAGGGAGTCCGCAGCATCGAGCTCGACGCGCTCGTCACGTACATCTCGCAGATGCCAGCTCCGCCCCGGGCAGCGGCCCCGGACAAGGCGAAGGCGGACCGTGGTCGCGAGATCTTCACCTCACGCGAGGCCGGCTGCGCCACGTGTCATGCAGGAGCGAGCTTCACGGACGGCCGCAACCACGACGTCGGGAGCAAGCACGGGGCCGACAGGGGTGCGTCTTTCAACACCCCCTCGCTTCGCTTCGTCGGCAGGACCGCGCCGTACTTCCACGACGGCCGCTACGCGAACCTGAGGGATCTGCTCACCAAGAGCGACGGGAAGATGGGACATACGAAGCACCTTTCGAATGCGGACCTCGAGGCGCTCGAGACCTACCTGGAGACGCTCTGATGGTCGTCGCTCGCTCCTCGATGCGTGCTCACTGCCTCGTCTCGCTCGGCGCCGTGCTGGCGACGGTCCTGGCATCACCCGATGCGGCGCGAGCCGGCGACGCTCCTTCGCTCTCGGATCTCCCGGTCGGGCGATTCACGAGCCCGCCGAAGAAGAAGCCGGCGATCATCGCTGCCGGAGAATCGGTCCCCGGCATCTTCGTCACGGCTCCCAAGCACGCGGCGAGCCTTCCTGCGCAACATCGCTACGTCTCGATCGCGACCGACATGCGAGCAGCGGAGGCCGCTCGCGTGAGCGCACTTCCTGAGGGCGTCCCCGATGGCTGCGTCACCGCGATGCATCAGCTCGCCTTTCGCGACTCGGACGCCACGGAGCTCGAGTGGGAGGAGAACCTCGCCGTCGAAGCGCACGCGTACGCGCGGACGGCCGACAACCCGATGTCGGGTGTCATCCCCGTTCACACGGAGCGCCTCGTCGAGCAAAACGGATCGATGATGCTGGAGTCCGTCGACGCGTGGATCGATCCGCAGACGCGGGGCGCCCGGCTCATTGCGCGGGGGGCGCTCCCGCTGAAGCTCGTGCGCACGCCTGGTTTCGGAATGAAGGTCTACGCGGGCCGCGACGAACGTCCGGACGGCAAGCGCTTCGTGCAGTTCGTCGTCGTGCGTTCGGCCACTCCGACGATCCCGCGAGAAGATCAGATGTGGGCGATGCGCGAGGAGGGCGTGGTTCACTCGAGCGGGTGCGGCCACCAGCGCGTCGCGCTTCGGGTCGACGGCGAGGCTGGCAGAGAGGGCGAAACGGCGACCGTGGTCGCGACCACGGTGCTCCCGGAACCCGACCGCGATGCCGATCGCAAAGCGACGAGAGACACGCCGCCGGCGGCTCCCGCCAAGACCGGTCCGCGCTTCCGCCCCGGCCCGAGCCAGGCAGCCATTGCTCGGTTCGGGCTCGACCGGATGCCAGGGTCGGGACGCGAGGTGCGCACACGCATGATGCACATCCAGGTCAGCGTGAGCCAGACGTCGCGCGACAGGGAGCCGCTCGTCTCCGTGAGCTCGTCGTGGGCAGGGCGCGAGCAGGTCGAGCGCTTCGTCGAGCCCGACTCGTCGCCGCCTCTCTGACCGGCTCGGCATCCACCTCACGGGTGTGGTCCGTTGGTTGCGTCGCTGCGCACCCGATGACCACGCCCGCGCCGCCGAACGGGATCTACCGCACGCCTGGACGAATCGAGGAGCCGGAGCATGAGCCGCGGCCGCCATGGCCACTGCTTCTTGCGCCGCTCGCGAGCGCGGCCATCGTCACGCTCGTCGTTGCGCTTCCGGTGTTCCTCTTCGATGCCGTCCGTGCGGTGCTCCTGCGGACGTCCACCGAGACGCGGTTCGTGCCCGCGGTCGATCTCGCGCTCGATCTCCTGGCGCTCGCGCTTCTCGCGTCACCCGTGTGGCTCGGACTCATGATCGCCGGCCGGATCGCGCCTCACTGGAGCCGTCTGTGCTCGTTGGGAAAGGTCAGCTACGTCGCGGTGCTCTTCGCGCTCGAGCTCCTCGTCCTCGTGACGGCGCAGGCCTCGATCGTCGCTCGACGCGCGCATACGCAGCTGTTCCAGCCGACGCTGCAGCGCACATCACTCGCGCCGGACGGTCAGCGAGCGCACCTCTACAAGGGCGGTCTCCTGGAATGCCGCTACGAGGTCTATGTCGCCTCGCCGTTCGCCGTCACCATGAAGCGGCACCTCACCGTCGCCACCGACGCCACACATTGCACCGGGCCGACGCCACACGTCCACTGGAACGCCGACCGCTCCGTCGAGCTCGTCGATCCCGGCGGGCACGTCTTGGTGGGCAGCGCGCTCAGCCGGCAGCGGCGCTGACCGACGATGCCGCGAAGGCCACGGCGCGCTCGTCCGAGCGGCCGTCACCGCAGAGCGGAACCTCGTGACCGCCGATCCTCGCCGATCGGTAGCTCGCATCGATGACCTCGATGCACCGAAGCGCGTCCTCTGCGCGGAGGCTCGAGAGGTCACGCTTCGCGATCGCGAGCTCGAGCTCGTCGAGAACCGCCCGGAACCATGCCGAGTGACTCGCGTCCATCCATTCGGATCCGACACAGGCGGACTCGGTCTCCCAGCGCATCGAGCCATCGCGTGCGACCTTCTTGGTCACGACCTCGATGTCGTCGTCCTCGACGCGGATCGCACCTCGCTCGCCGTGAATCGTGTAGAGGACCCGACTCATCCCGGCCGTCCACGACATGTACGCGGTGGCGATTCGCCCTCCGGGGAAGCGCATCGTGCAGGTCACGTTGTCCTCCGTGTCGCCCCCGCAGAGCGCCGTCGTCATGGCCGTGACGGACGACGGGTATGCGCCCATCCAGTCGAACGCGAGATAGAAGGAGTGGCTCCCGTCGTCCATCATGATGCCGCCACCCCCCACGTCGTGCTCGCGGCGCCAGTCGGGGCGCCACTCGCCCACGCCTCTTGCGTGCGTGTGCCGGAACGTCTGCAGCGTGACGATGCGAACGTCGCCGATGCGCCCGGAGTCGAGCACACGACGCACGCTCTTCACGACGGGGGCGTGCGCGTAGTCGTGGCACGGGAAGAGGAGCCGGCCTCGCCGACGTGCGTGAGCGAACAGCTCCTTCGCACTGGCTAGCGACGCAGCGACGGGCTGCTCGCAGAGCACGTCCAGGTCGTTGTCGAGCGCGGCGGCCGCGATGGAGGCGTGGTCGCACGGCGGCGTCGCGATGTCGACGACGTCGATGTTTCCCTTCTCGGATGCAAGCAGGACCTCGGGCTCGTCGTAGACGTGAGCCTCAGGGACGAGCCGGCGCGCGAGCGCTCGCCTCGCGGCGCAGACGTCCGCGACGGCGACGAGCCTGTAACGGCCGCCGCTGCGCATCGATGCGAGATACGCAGGCAGATGTCCCTTCTCCGCGATGAACCCGAACCCGACCAGAGCGACGCGCAGCGGTTGCATGACCCCTCCGCGCGCTTGCATCGCAACCCGTGAGCCACGCGATCGGCCACGGGCCCGCCGCGCGCCTCGGCGTCCCGGCGTCGGGATCGAAGCGACTCGTCGTGTGACTGCATACGCAAACGGCGGGACGGAGCGCCTCGCGCGGGACGCGTTCGTCACGACGCGGCCGCCGTCGTCGCGGCGCGCGTGAGAGTGACCGTGGCGGCCGCCGTCGCGCGACGCCCGCTCCGGAAGGCGCGAGGAGCATGCGACGCTCGTTCGCGGCGACCGAGCCCGCGGAGGGTGATCGAAGGGTCGACCATGGTTCGTGGCCCCGGCACTCCGTCCACCCAGTCGGGTGGGCGTGATCGCGATCCACCTTGGTCGCAAGTGTCGGTATCCACAAGGATTCACCAATGTCGGACAAGGTGGCACCAGAGTTGTAAGAGCTCATCCTCGTGAACGACCAATCCTTCCTCGCCCGCTCGGCGTCCCGTCTGGTCCAGTCGGGTTCGCGTTCGTTCCTCACCCGCGCCGTCGTGGTCTTCATCTGCTGCGCGGGCGTGTTCGCCTGCGCGGCGGCCGAAGACGTCGTCGAAGGAGACGATGAGAGCGAGATCGATGACGACGACGGCGAGGACAGCTTCGAGGCGACGAGCGACGAGCTGAAGACGGCGGGCCCCTGCGCCGGGAAGCCGATCGACCGGGCCGTTCGCTGCGCCACCGCAAAGGGCGCACGCGTGCTGAGCTACTACCGCAGCCCGCAGGAGCAGGAGCGTGTACGGCGCGAGAACGGCTGTCGGAACCGCTGCACCGGCATGTCCGGCTGCGTCCGTCCGACGGCGAACTGCAGCTCATCCCCGCACACCCGATGCATCGCCGTGGATCTCGTCAACGACGGCGCGCCGCTCACAAAAGTCCAGCTTCGCGCGTGCGGTCTCGCGAAGACGACGCTCCCGCATCGGAACCACTACGACTACGTAGGCAACTGACCGACGAACGAACGTCTTCTCGGCATGCGGCCGAGCCGCTACTCTGGCCCGTGATGTCCGGCACGACTGGTCCGGGAAAGCCGGTCCCGCGCTCCGTCGCACTGGCCGCAGAGAAAGCCCGCAGCGAACGCATCCAGCGGCTGCGGATGACGCTCGAGCGGCGTCTCGAGAATCCCATCGCCGCCGTCGATGCCCTCATGGCCGAAGCCGGCGATGGGGATGCCCGCACGGACCTCTGGGAGCAGCTTCATGCCGCCGCCATGCGCGACGGCCTCGAAGCGGAGCTCGCCGACGCCTACCTGAAGTGCGTGAACGGTCCACGCATGAAGCGGCTTCCGCCTCGAGCGCAGGCGGACGTGCTCATGCACGCAGCGGACTACTTCCAGGGCGTGCGCGGCGACGCAACGACGACCGAGACGGTCCTGGAACGCGTGCTCGCAGCGTGGCCGGGCCACGTCGAAGCGTTCGGCCGACTCGAACGCCGGCTCGAGAAGCTGCTCGATGCGCGCCGCCTGCTCGAGCTGTACGCCAACGTCGCGGCCGTTCCGCCGAAGCCCGTGAACGTCCTTGCGACGCAGGCGTTCAATCGCGTCCTCCAGCTCGCGGCGAAGGACGAGACGCTGTCCGACGACGCTTGCCGCAAGCTCCTCGTCCTCGTTCCGACGAACGCACGGCTGCTCGACGCGCTCGAGAGCCACTGCCGCTCGACGAAGCGTCCGGCCCTCGCGTGCGAGCTGATCGAGACGGTCCTCCGCGAACATCCCTCGTCCGACGATGCGCTGACCACGCAGCGGCGCCACCGTCTCGTCGAGCTGTACATGGGAGAAGCCGCGTCGCCGGCGCAGGCGATCGAACACGTCGAGCACCTGCTCGCGCGTGATCCGGCGAACGCGAACGTCCTCAAGGTCGCGGAGAAGCTCCTCTCGATTCGCGAGGTGGCGTCGCGCGCAGCCGCTGCGCTCCAGCTCGCTCGCCGTTCACGCAGCGCCTGACGCGATCTTTCTGCTCTCGCCGCAGGGCCGTTCTCACATCAGCCGACGATCGAGCACTGATCTGCGTGAGCTCATGCGACATCGCGATGCTCGTCGCTCGCGCGGTTCGATAGCGTCCCCGAGCCGACGTCCGCATCGCCGCCGAGAAGCGTCGAGCGACGTCGTCGCCGTCCGCTGGTCCAGGGATGAACGAAGCACCGTTACCGACTCAGTCCGTCGTCTCACAATCACTACTTCCGCCGGCGCCGACACTCGAGCAGCGCCCCCGCAGCCCGAGCAAGCTCCGCTCCTCGCTCACGGCGTGCAGCGCAGAGGGACTGACCGCGGAGATCGTCGGCGCCTGCTTCAGCGGCGCCGTCGTCACCGCCTGGGGGCTCGAGCTCCGAGCGAGCCCCGTGCTGCTCGGTGTGCTCTGGGGCCTGCCGCACTTCGGCCAGATCTTTCAGCTCCCCGCGTCGTGGGTGACCAGTCGCTTCGGACGCAAACGCGTCGCCGTAGGCATGCACGCGCTCGCGCGGCAGATCACGCTACCCATCGCATTGCTGCCGTTCGTCGACATCTCCGTCGACGCGAAGCGCGCGATCCTCGTGACGCTGTTCGCGCTGTCTTCGCTCTTCGCCGTGCTCGGACACAACGCGTGGCTCGCATGGATGGGGGACCTCGTCCCTGGACGCGTGCGGGGAGCCTATTTCGGCCGGCGAACGTCGATCTGCACGGCCGCAGCAACGATCGCCGGGCTCAGCGTGGCGTCGGCGATGGACGCCGGACGTATGCAGTCGGTGCTCGGTCCGGTGCTCGCCGGGGTGCTCGTCGCGCGATCGATCGCGGGCGTCGTGACGACCGTGCTCATGTCACGACAGCACGATCCCCTGCTCGACGAGGCGCTCCCGAAGCCCGAGCTTCCGCGGCTGTCCGAGGCGACGTTGCCCTTCGCGGATCGCGGCTACCGCAAGCTCCTCGCTTACCGTGCAGCATGGGGCATCGCGACGGGGCTGACGGCGAGCATCGCGGCGGTCCTCACGCTCGAGGCGCTCGGCCTCGGCTTCTTCGGCGTGGCAACCTACGCCGCCGTCGTCGCCGGCCTTCGCGTCGCGACGACGCCGCTCTGGGGAAGAACGCTGGATCGCATCGGTGGCCGGCCCGTGCTCGTGGCGTGCAGTCTCGGCACGGCGCTGAGCTCGCTCGCGTGGGTCGGCGCGACGACCGGAGCGGCGTGGCTCATCTGGCTCGACGCGCTCGTGTGCGGGCTCATGCTCGGCGGTCAGGAGCTCGCCGTCTTCACGCTCCCGCTCGCCTCCGCGCCGAGCCGGCACCGGCCTCTCTTCGCCGCCGCGAGCGTGATGGTCGGCGGCGTCGCCTACGGCGTTGCATCCGTCGCGGGAGGTGCGCTCACGAGCACGATGTCCGTTCGCGCGCTCCTCCTCGTGTCCGCTGCCTGGCGCGTCTTCGCCACCGTTCTCGCGACACGGCTCGACGAGCCGCGCCAGCGCCGCGCTCCCGAAGGCCCGACGTTGTCGGCGCTCGAGCGTGAGGCGCGGGCGAGCGTTCCCTGACGCTCGCTCTGGTGTCAGGCGCGTGCGAGCGTCCCTGACGCTCGCGCTCAGCGGACGACGGACTCGCACCCGAAGAGCACCTCGATCTTCGGCGGCGCGCCGGCGTCCTTCGCCTGAGCCGCCTCGCAGGCGGCCGGGCAGAGAAGGACCTTCGTCGGGTTCTTCGGGTCGTCGTAGTACCACCCCGTGCCGCCGGCGCACGTCGGCTCGTCGGCCACGCGCGGAACCACGACCGCAGGGCTGGAGCCGTCGCTGACGCGGACGTTGACGGCGTTCGGGTCGAGGACGCCGCCGTCGGGGCGGGGAATGTCGAGCTCGCACGCGACGCGAGCCGTGGACTCGACCGCCTGCGCCACCGCATCGAAGAAGGGCCCCCAGGCAGCCGCGCCGTCGCAGATCTTCGCGCGCACGCCGCCCGTCTTGGTGACGAGGTCGGTATACGTCTCGCCGGCGGAGGCCGGCTGCGTGTTGTTCGGAAACGTGCACTTGATGCTCGGCACGGTCGGCGAGCCCCACCCGTAGATCGCGTTGAAGACGTAGCCCTTGAACTGGTCTCCTCGACTCGTGTGGAGGATGCCCGGAGGAAGCGTCGTGCTGTTGTTCGGATTCTGTCCGCCCGGGAACGTCTCGAACGACGTCGCGCTGAAGCGCGAGTTGTCGTCTGTCACGACGACGATCGTCTTCGTCGCGTTCGCGCGGAGAACCTGCGCCCACGGCTCGCTGCCGCGATCCTCACCCTGGGTGTAGCCCGCGGTCTGGTCGAGCGTCCCGAGGAACTGCTCGAGCGGCTGCGTGCTCTTCACGTTCATCGAAGCGTGAAGGAAGTTCGGACCGTTGCCGCAGTCGGCCCCACCGAGCGGAGGCGGAATGCAGATCGGATACGTGTTGCCGGTCGGGGCGCTACCGCGCTTCGACAGCATCACGACCTTGTAGTCGATGCCCTTGCTGCCGATCAGGTTCGCGAAGGCGTTGAGCCCGGCCTGCACCTCGGCGACCGCAGGCTGCATGCTCGCCGAATTGTCGACGATCCAGATGATGTCGACGGGCAGGCGGACGCGCTCGGCCTCGAGGGCGGTGGCCGCGCAGGTCTCGAACGACGCATCACCGGCATCGAGGCCTCCCTCCGGCGCGGACCCGAAGTCGCCGGGGGCGGGCTCGTCGAGCGGCGCCACGCCGGCTTCGTCGTCGATGGTGGGTTCGAACCCGGGCCGGCGCGACGTCTCCGCACAAGCGAACGGAGCGAGTACGGCGAGAGCGGCGAACGTGATGCGTAGACGCGTGACCATCGGGACCCTTTCCGTCGAACGAAGCGTTCCCCCTCACATCATGACCGAAAACTCAGGGGCAGTCGCTTGCGGCTCCAGGTGTGCCCTGGTCGGAGTCGGTCGCCCAGGCATTGCCGGACTTGCACCAGCTCGCGGCCTGGGCCGCGCCCGCATAGGTCAGCGTCTTGAGCTGGATCGACTGTCCGTTCACCGCGTTGCCCAGTCCGAGCGGTCCGTATTTCGCCCGCGCGATCTCCGTCGTGCCGTCCAGCAGGACGATCGAGCCGCTGTTGCTGTTGCCGAGCACGAGCTTGTCGGCGGTGGGCGACGCCGTGTTGTAGTCGTAAACGATCGCGGCAGCCGGCACCTTCGCGGCGATGGCTCCCGTCTGGCTCGCGGCGAGGACCACATAGGCCCCTCCCGCGATGACGAGCCCTGGCCGGATCGTGTGCGAGTGGACCGGGCTCGCGCCGTCTTTCAAGACGAGCCCGCTGAGGAGCTTCGGCGACGCGGTGGTGTTGTGGATCTCGATCCACTCCTCCGCGGTCTCCGTTCCAGACGGATTGTACATGACCTCGGAAATGACCACTTCGCCCTGCAGGGGCTTCGGCGCCGTCGGGTTCCCGGAGTCGGCGTCGTCCCCGCCGGCGTCGCTCGCATCGGGCTTGCCCGAGTCACTGCCTGCGTCCGTGGCGCTGTCCGTGCCCGAGTCCTTCGCGCTCCCGGATCCTCCGTCGTCGCCCTCTTCTTCCTCTTCCTCTTCCTCTTTGGACGCATCCGCTTTGGACGCATCGGAGCCCCAGCTCGAGCGTGCGTCCTTCTTGTCGCCGTCCGCGGAGGCATCGAGGCTCCACGTTCCATCGATGTCGACGTCCGAGCTCTCGGCGCAGCCCATCACGAGAGCGACGGTCGTGGTGGACAGGAGCGCGGCGTAGACCAGCGCGGAGGGGTGAAGCGGGCGAGCCATGATGATGTTTGCCTTATCCGCTCGTCGCTGCGAGCCATCAAGAACGGTCAGCGGGAAATGACCTTTCGGATGTCGATTTTTCGCTCCGCTCGCACCCGCGTTTCCGGTCCGTTTCGAACCGTCTGTCGAGATTGAACGGAGACGTGCGGATCCGAAAGACGGTGGCTCGGAAGCGCCTTGGTTGGAGACGTGCACCGACGTCTGAACGTGTGTCCGGCGCGAGCGCGAGTACGCGCGTCATGCTCCCGCTCACGCCCCCGCTTTCGCTCCCACTCCCGCATGGCGGCACCGTGCCCCCGCTGCGGCCGCCGACGCCGCACTTTCGGGCACGCGAGAAGGCGCGTGGCGCGCATCGAGAAGGTTTAGCATGAGCTTCGCATGCCGACCTTCGACGAACAGATCCAGGAGATGCGCCGCTGGTTCGACCTTCCCCGCTTCAAGGGGATCCGCCGGCTCTACACGCCGCGCGAGGTCGTCGAGCAGCGAGGAACGATCCGCGACGAGCACACCGTCGCCCGCGACACGGCGTTCGCATTCCACGCGCGCCTGTACGAGCTCTTCCAGACGAAGAAGTGCATGACGTCGTTCGGCCCGTATTCGCCCGGCGAAGCCGTCGCGATGAAGCGCATGGGGATCGAAGGCATCTACGTCGGCGGATGGGCCACGAGCGCGAAGGGCTCCGCCGACGAAGATCCGGGCCCGGACCTCGCCAGCTATCCGCTCAGCCGCGTGCCGGACGAAGCGCGCGCGATCGTTCGCGCGCTCCTGACCGCGGACAGGAACGAGTACCACGCGCGTCTGCGAATGACGGAGGAGCAGCGCAAGGCAGTCCCCCCGGTCGACTTCCGTCCCTTCATCATCGCCGACGCCGACACCGGCCACGGAGGTGATGCGCACGTCCGCAATCTGATCCGGCGCTTCGTCGAAGCTGGAGTGCCCGGCTACCACATCGAGGATCAGAAGCCCGGCGTGAAGAAGTGCGGGCACCAAGGCGGCAAGGTGCTCGTCTCCGAAGACGAACAGATCAAACGTCTGAGCGCGGCGCGCTTCCAGCTCGACATCATGCAGGTGCCCGGGATCATCGTCGCGCGCACCGACGCCGAGTCCGCGACGCTGCTGGACGGCCGGAGTGACGAGCGCGACCAGCCGTTCATCCTCGGCGCGACGAACCTGTCCGTTCCGACGTTCAAGATCGCTTTCATCGCGATCCTTCGCGCACTGCATCGACGCGGCGTCGACGAGCTGACCGGCTACCAGATCTACGCGACGAGCGAGGAAGAGTACGCGGCCGCGGACGCGTGGCTCGAACGCGCCGGACTCGCGGCGCTCTACGCGGATGCCGTGAAGCAGTACGAAGCATCCGGGCGCACGGCCGCGGATGCGGCGCTCGACAAGGTCTTCGATCGCCTCGTCGACGTCTGGCAGGCCGAGGCGAACATCAAGACGTACGCGGAGGCGGTCGCCGAGGCCATCCGCTTCCGCGCCGGTGAAGGCGTGAAGCTCGCGATGACCGAGAGCGAGTGGCTCGAGTTCGCGAAGAACGCGTCGTTCCACCAGATCAACACGAAGGCGCGCTCCCTCGGGCTGAGCGTCGTCTGGGACTGCGAGCACGCAAAGACGCCGGACGGCTACTACCAGGTCCGTGGAGGAATCGACTACGCGATCGCGAAGTCGCTCGCGGCGGCCCCGTATGCGGACATCCTCTGGATGGAGACGAAGACCGCCGACCTCCACGACGCGAAGCTGTTCGCGGACGCCATCCACGCGGTCTTTCCGGACCGCATGCTCGCGTACAACCTGTCACCGTCGTTCAACTGGGACAGCACGGGGATGACGGACGAGCAGATGCGGCGCTTCCCCGAGGAGCTCGGAAAGCTCGGCTTCGTCTTCAACTTCATCACCTACGGCGGCCATCAAATCGACGGCCTCGCCGGTGAGGAGTTCGCCACGGCCCTCAAGCAGGACGGCATGCTCGCCCTCGCGCGGCTGCAGCGGAAGTTCCGCCTGCTCGAGTCGCCCTACCGTACACCGCAGACACTCGTCGGTGGTCCGCGCGCGGACGCTGCGCTGATGTCCCTCTCCGGACGCACCGCGACGACGAAGGCGATGGGCGTCGGCTCCACCCAGTTCCAGCATCACATCCCGATCGAGCTGCCGCCGAAGGTCTTGAAGGAGTGGCTCGACATCTGGCGCAAGCACCATGGCGTCACTGCGGACGTCGCGGTCACGCTCAAGCCGATGAGCGCGGGCTCTCAGGTCCTCGAGCTATGTCTCCTCTCCGGAGGCGCGAAGGCCGCGAACGTCGTGTTCGAGCCGATCCAGGATCGCCAGGGACGGAACATCCTCTCCGTCCGTGACCAGAACACGTTCGACGAGACCCTTCGCAAGAAGCGGCTGATGACGCTGGCGCAGCTGTTCCTGATCCAGCGCTACAAGGCCGACTCGATTCACTACCTCACGCCGACGGCCGACAACCAGCGGCAGACCGAGGCGATGAAGAAGCGCGGCATCTTCAGCGCGGTGAACGACGAGGTCGGGCAGATCATCGTCGCCGAAGTGAACAAGGACCGGGTCAAGGCGCTCGTCGAGACCGACCGCGCTGCCCTCACGGCGCTGATCACCGAGAAGTGAAGACCGCGCCGCGCGCTCGTCGAGCACGCGCGGCACCGTCGTACACCGACGGTCGATCGCGATGATTCGTGCGGCCTCGAGGGCTCTCCCCTCCGGGCCGCATGCGTTTCTGCACGCACGAGACGATGTCTTCGGCCGCTTCGCCGGCGAGCTCCGGGCATGTCGTGTGCTCGGGCGTGCCGCGAGGAAATGGTCATGAACATTCGAGCTATCGGCCTCACGATCACGTGCGTGATCGGCGCGTACGGCCTCGGAGCGTGTGGCGGATCGCAGTCGCGATCGGCAGTTCCGCCGACCGCACTGCCCACGGTCACGAGCGCCGGGGTCGAACGCGCCGGCGAGAACATCGCGGTGGGCGAGGACATCGCGCGCGTGTGCAAGCTTCACGTGGACGAGATCTCGACCGCGCCCAAGTACGAGTTCGACAAGAGCGACCTCCAGGCAGGTGATCGCGCGACGCTCGCGCAGGTCGCCGCTTGCCTCACGACCGGACCATTGAAGGGTCGCGCCGTGCAGCTCATCGGACGTGCCGACGCGCGCGGCGAGTCAAATTACAACATGGCGCTCGGCGCGCAGCGCGCAGGCGGCGTCGCGGACTACCTCGCGCATCTCGGCGTGGCTCGTTCGCGGCTCGACGTGACGTCACGCGGCGAGCTCGACGCGATCGGTCTCGACGAGCGTGGCTTCAAGGTCGATCGTCGCGTCGACATCGTCCTCGCGCGCTGACGCTTTTCCCGCTGCGTCGCGCCCACGGCTGCGCTTGTCCGGTTCTTGCTCCACGGCCCCGCTCGGCACGGAGAAGGGAGAACCGGATGACGATCACGCGACGATCGAACGCGTTGTACTGGCGCGCCTGCGCCCTGGCCGCAGGACTTCTGCTCTACGTCATGCCGGCGTGCGACGCCGAGAATCCGCTCTCGGCGGTGTGTTGTACCGAGTTCAAGGTAGGGGCGGATCTCTCGACGTTGGACTTCGGTCTCCAGGGCGAGGTTCGCGGCCGATTCGTCGCCTTCGCACAAGCGTCGGCCGATCTCGCCGCCACGGCATCGGCGGCGCTCGTCGAGGTCGAGACCGCGTGTCGCAACATCGCCGTGGAGCTAGGGGTCCCCGCGTCCGACATCGCCGCAGCAGAGCAGCGGAGCGAGCGTGATCGTGCGAGCGAGCTCTGTCGACTCGCGATCGCGCAGATCAAAGCCAAGGTGACCGCCCGAGTTCAGGTCGAGGTCGCCTACCAACCCGCCGTCTGCGAGGTCTCCGTGCGCGCGCAGGCACGCTGCGAAGGAGCGTGCAGCGCGACCGGCGGCTGCGACGTGAAAGCAAACCCGCCGGTGTGCCGGGGCGGACGCCTCGAGATCGTGTGCAAGGGAGAGTGCACGGCCAAGGCAAGCGCGACGTTGCACTGCGAGGGTACATGCACCGGCAACTGCGAGGGGTCGTGCACCGCGCAAGGCGGCGTCCGCTGCAACGGAAGGTGTGACGGCACCTGCGTCGCCGAGGGGAACAGCGCGGCGTTCGACGCGCAGGGCAACTGCGTCGGCACCTGCCAGGGCACGTGCTCCGCAACGCCACCGGGCGTGCAGTGCCAGGGCTCGTGCAACGGGAAGTGCGATGCGGCCTGCCGTGCCGAGGCGAACGCCACGGTCACGTGTGACGGGAACTGCGCCGGCGACTTCGAGCCGCTCCGCTGCGAGGGCGGGACGCTCGAGAGCACCTGCAACGTCGACGCGAAGTGCAAGGCCAACTGCGAGGCTAGCGCGTCAGCGCGCGCCGAGTGCCGCCCGCCCGCCGTCACCGTCACCGCGGCCGCGGCCACGGATCCGGAGATGCAGCGCTATCTCCAGGTGCTCGAGGCCAACATCCCGCCACTCCTCGTCATGCTGAAGGCCCGCGGACAGGCGTTCGTCGACATCGTCGCCGAGGTCGCCGGGGCTGCCGGAGCGACCGGCTCGGCAGCAGTCTCGGGCGAGCTCACCGCACGGGCGAGCGCATGCCTTCTGCCGATCGCGACGACGATCGGCGAGGCCGCAGCGAACGCGCGCGTCTCGGTGCAAGCGTCGGGTGAGGTCCTCGGCTCTCTCGGCGTCCGCTGAATGCGTCCGATGTGACTGCACGCTTGCGGCGGTCCTTCATCGTCCATCGTCAGCCGTTCGCGGGCGCTGGTTCATTCCCGATCTACCTGCTGCTGTACGGCAGCAGGCTCCGGACGAACACAGCCGCACTCCACTGCAGAACACGACGTCTCTACCTCGAAGCGGCGGACGCGGGCGAACGGCACACGTGCTGCACCCGCGGTCGTGGTCGTGATGCTTGGGGAGAAAGCGGTCTTTGCGATGGACCTGCCTGTGTACCGCATCGTTGAAGGTCGGAGGCCGGCGGGGCTCACGGTGCCAGAGCCGCCGCCGAGCCCGGCGTCTTCCGTGCTCGGAGAATATTTCGCCCAGGCGGCATATCTCGAAGCCGCGAGCGCGCTCGCGTATGCGCGGCTCGGCCGCGAGCTGGAGCTCCATGGCGCGCCCCAGCGTCTCGTCGAGGGATGCGGCCGTGCCCGCGTCGCCGAGCTCCGGCACGCACGCCTCCTCGGGCGGCTCGCCGACCGCTTCGGCGTTCGCCCCGTGACGCCAACGGCGGAGCGACTCCCGGTCCGATCGCTCGTCGACATCGCGCTCGTGAACATCGTCGAGGGCTTCGTCCGAACGACGTACGGGGCGACTGCAGCGCAATACCGCGCGAGCTCGGCGGAGGACGGCGACGTTCGAGACGTGATGAGAGAAATCGCGCGGGACGAGTTCACGCATGCCGAGCTCGCGTTCGACATCGCGGTGTGGCTGCAATCCGAGATCGATCCCGTCGAAGGTGTCTGGGTCGAGAGCGCGATGCGAGAAGCCGTCTTTTCGCTCGCGCGCGAGCTCGACGTCGAGGTAGCTCCGGAGCTCACGGAGGTCGCCGGCGTCCCGCCCCGCGTGGATGCGCTCGAGATCTGGAGCAACCTGTCGAAGCGTGTCTGGCACGGCCTCGCCGACCGCGTCTGGAACTCGCCGCTCTGGTTCGACGCCGCCTGAGGCGAGTCGACCGCGAGCCACTCGCGCACGACTACTGGTGGCGCGACCGCGAGCCACTCGCGCACGAGCCGTCGACCGCAAGGGCGAGAAGGCTTCGTGCGCGAGCGGGACGCACCGAGGATCGCTTCTACAGCGCGTTCATGAACGCGACGAGGTCCTTCTCTTCTTCGGAGGTGAAGTCGAAGCCGAGCTGCGCCTCGTAGATGCGCACGACGTCGAAGAGCGTCTTCGCTGCGCCGTTGTGGAAGAACGGGGCACGCGCCGTGAGGCCGCGGAGCGAGGGGACCTTGAAGCGGTTCATGTCCTCCCACTTTCCGGTGCGGTTCGCCTTGCCCGGATCGGTCGTCCGGATCTCCTCGCCGGTGACGCGATTGCGGACCGTGTAGATCGGCAGCCCGTCGATGCCCGCCCAGCGCGGATCGGAGACGCCGATGTCGAAGGTGGTGCCCGCGACGTTGCTGCCGTTGTTCTGGGAGTCGTGGCAGCCGCTGCACGTGCGGCCGGACGCGTTCTTCTTGTTGTTGAAGAGCTCCTGGCCACGCGCGATCTGAGCGCGCGCCTTGGATGCGCACTTCCCGGACGCAACACCCTGGCGCCAGGAGTCGAACAGATCGAAGCGACCACTGACGAACGGCTGCTGCGAGAGGTTGCGCGCGCCGCCACGAGCACCACACTCGTCGAGGCGCCCCGCGCCCAGAACGGCGACTTGAGCGAACGACAGCGCGCTCTCGTACGCGACGATGGCATCGACCGTCTCTGGCGCCGGAGCCGCGCCCGCCTGCCCCGTACGGACGTTGTTGTCCGCCTGCGCCCAGAGGCCCTGCTGGACCGTCTGCCCGCTGCGCGTGTTCGCATCGTCCCAGCCGACGTTCTTCGCAACGTGGAAGTTCGCGGTGGCGAGCGGACGACGGAAGACGGAGAAGCGCTGCGCCTCGACCGAGCCGTAGCCGTACGGGTCCTCCGCGGCGACGATGTCGAACTCGCGCGTTGCCGGCGCGGCTCCGCCTCGGCGGAACAGGCCCTTGCGCAACATGCTGTACGACGCACGACGCGCCTCCACCGTCGAGACGTCGGCCTCCGGATGGTTCGCGTCCGCGGGGAGGAAGATGGGATGCGTGCCTTCCGTGGTCCGGAACAGCACTTCGATCTGCAGCGGCGTCACGCTCCAACCACCGGTGGGCAGGTGACATGTCCCGCAGCTCCGGCCGTTCGTTCCTTGCGGAGTGTGGAACTCGTTCGTCAGATCGAGCGTTCCGTCGCCCTGCGTGCTGAACGTCGCCCCGAGACCACCGAGGTTCACGATCGGCTTCTCGTTGGAGATGCTCGTCGTGTCCGCGTTGTCGAGCAGCGCGGCTTCGTCCTGCTCGAACGTCTCGTCAGCGGCATTGTCGGCGCAAGCCGCCGAAGCCATGAGGGTGAGGACGGTGACTGTTGCGCGCTTCATGGAGATTCCTCCGTCGATCATCAGTGCGCCGAACGACGCGGATGGAAGGCTCGAGTCCAGAGTGCCGAACGACGTCGAGCCCGGGTGTCCCCCCCGAAGGCGGTCAAACGATGCATGAGCGAACATCAAACCGCAAACACGATTCGAAGCTGCTCGAACAATCGCGAGGAGCTTTCGATACACCTCTATCGCTTGTCGCCGAATCGACTCCTCTCATTCTGTGGCAATCGCGCACGATCCTGCGGGGACCTGCCCGCAAATCACGCACTGACCGAGGATCGGTCGCAACATTGACCGGACAACACGGGTGTCGGGTGGAACACGAACTGTCCACGGCGACATGAAAGATTCGAGTGATGGCAACCACCATCGACGGGACGTCGACATTGGAAAGTTCGCGAGGCACTCCGCTAGACCGCGCGTGAGCGCAAGCGCGATCCCGTCGTTCGACGCACGCGCGCACGCACGCGATCGCACGCGCACACGAACGACATCTTCTCGTGGTCGCGCTTCACGAGGCTCCTCATCACGCGCGAACGCGAGCACGAGCACGAGCACGACCTGCCGGGACGCCCGAGCTGGCATCGACGCGTTGGGTGCCCGCACCTTGCATGACGAGGGCGCGAGGAGGTTCTCGCGAATGGCGGCTCGCATCACTCACCTGAATTGCATGTCGTTCTGTCCGCCCGGACGGCGGCTGATGGATGGGCGCACGGGCGCGAAGGGCCCCGCGTTGCTCTCGTGCCACTGCCTGTTGGTCGAGCTCGGCGAGCGGCTCGTGCTCATCGACACGGGATACGGCGTCCAGGACGTCCGCCATCCGCGAGCTCGACTGAGCCCGCTCTTCCTCGATGTGCTGTGCCGCCCACGTCTCTACGAGCAGCAAACGGCACTCCGGCAGCTCGAGAAGCTCGGCTACCGCGCCGAAGACGTCTCGGACGTCGTCCTCACGCACCTCGACTTCGACCACGCGGGAGGCCTCGACGACTTTCCGCGCGCTCGCGTGCACATGCTCGCGTCGGAGAAGGCCGCCGCGCTTGCGCAGCGGACGTGGCTCGACCGCGCAAGGTTCCGACCGATGCAATGGGTGAGCAGCCTCACGCGCTGGCGAACCTATGCGGCGAGCGGCGAGCCCTGGTACGGCTTCGAGGCCGCGCGTGGGCTCGAGGGTCTTCCTCCGGAGATCCTTCTCGTCCCGCTCATCGGCCACACGCATGGCCACGCGGGTGTCGCGATCCGACGCGACGACGGCACGTGGATGCTCCACACGGGGGACGCGTACTTCTACCGCGGCGAGATGGACGTCGCGCGTCCACGATGCCCGCCCGGGCTCCGCTTCTACCAATGGTTCATGGAGGTCGACCGGCAGAAGCGCCTCATGAATCAGCAGCGCCTGCGCGAGCTCGTGCGCGACCACGGGCGTGACGTTCACGTCTTCTGCGCGCACGACATCGTCGAGTTCGAGCGGCTGAAGGCGGCGAGCGCCGCGCACGTGGTCGTTCCTGTGCGCGAGCCCGTCGAGCCCCGCCTCAGGCCCGGCCTCGCGCACTGAGCACGAGTGGCGTGACTCGACGAGAAGGCCGAGTCGTCGGCGGTTCGTGGTCCCTTGACGGGGCGGCCACCGAACTTACGTTCTTCTCCTGCGGCGCCGCCCGTGGCCACTACCCCGGACGCGGCGCTCGGTCGAGCGAGGGGGCTCGACCGGTCCAAGTTTTTGCGGTCGCTGGCGGCCGGTCGAGTCGAGCGCGCGGGTCGTGCTGGTCTCGAAGAGAGATGTGAGCCCTGGAAGCTCCCTTTCTCGCGCCGCCACGACCTCGAGTTCGCTGGCGTGCGCGCAACGACGCATGAGCGTCGATGTGCGCGCGCGCCCGCAGCCACGAACGACGACGAGCCGCGCCGGCGGTGGTCGCGTGTGCGAACAAAGTGAGCGAGAGCGCAAGCGCTGCACGGGGTGTCAACGTAATGTGTGAGGGCTCGAGGCATCCGCCGTCTCGACGCTTCCACGTTGCGCTTGCGAACAGGCATCGAGAGATCGGCCGGGGGGGCCCATGCGCTCGCGGGGAGCAAGGGCGAGGTCCGCTTTTCCCGCGTCGCAGTCCTCGTCACCGCGTTCAAGAGGCTTGCGAGCGGGCGCACGTTGCCGGTGCACGGCCTGTTCCGGAACATCCACGCAGCCGGGCTCGCGTTCCGTCCCGACGACGTCCGCTCCCCCGTCTCGGGAGCGATCACGATCGAGCTCGCCAGCTTCACGACGGACGTTCAAGAACGCGACGCGAACGTCGTCGAGCACCTCTTCCGCCAGCTTCGCGATGCCTCGGCGACGATCGAGCCAGACGGCCAGATCCTCACGGCCGAGGGAGACGACGCGTGGAGCTGGCGCGGGTTCGTTCGCCTCTCGTTCGGTGCGCGGCTGCCGATCGTCCTCGAGCTGCGACGACGTCGCTTGCCAGATCGGACCGAGCTGTCGGCCCGGTTGGCGCGCCCGATCGACACGTCGATCACCGGGCTCGGCTTGCCGTTCGCGGCGTTCACCGAGACATTGGGTCTCGACGCCGTGGTCGACCGTATCGAGGTCGACGCGGGCATCGTCCTCGACGAGGAGGCAACGGCGCCGCGACTCCGCGTCGTCATCGCGGGTGGAGGCATCGCGGGCCTTTCTGCTGCACAGACACTCGCGGATGCCGGATGTGACGTCACCATCCTCGAGAAGGAGCGCGCGTGTGGCGGCAAGCTCGCGTCGCACGTGGACGAATCGCTCGGCCACACGGTGGAGCACGGGATTCACGGGATCTTCCCCGCGTACCGGAACCTCGTCGCGCTCTGGGAAGATGTCGGGATCGGCGAGTCCGTCTTCGCGGACACCAGCACGGTCGGGCTCGCCTCTCCGGACGGGATCACGGCAGGTCACTTTCACGAGCTCTCCGGGCAGGCGCCGATGTTCCTGCGCGACATGGTCCCCGGCGGACTCCTCCGCGCGCGTGACCTCGCCGCCAGCGCCGCGTTTCTCGCTCGCGTGTACGCGACATCGAGCGACCGCGACCTCCTCGATCGCGAGACGTTCCAGGCGCTGCTCGATCGCTACGGCGTGTCTGCGCGCGTCCAGCGCTTCGTCATGCATCCGTACGTGCGAAACCTCTCCTACGCTCGCCCGGATCAGGTCTCGGCGGCCGCGGCCTGCGACGCACTCGGGTACTACCTCCTCGAGGACGCAGGGAACTTCAAAGCGCGCTGGCTCGACGGAGGGCCCCAGGAGCTCGTCATCGATCCCTGGATCGCCGAGCTCGTGAAGCGCGGCGTACGCCTGCTCACGAGCTCGCCGGTGAAGTTCGTGGTCTTCGAGGACGGCCGCTTTCACGGCTTTGCAACGCGGGCGGTGATCCCCTCGCGGACGCTCGGCACGCGCGAACGTTGCTGGACGCAGCGCTTCGGGTCGCGTGTCGTGGCGCTTCGCTGGATCCCGGAGCGCGAAGAGCTTTGCGCGTGGGACGGGCTCTGCACGCATGCCGGGTGCCCGCTGCAGCCCGCCGGCGACCACGGACGTGACGGCTTCCGGTGCGCCTGCCACGGCGGAGCATTCGACGTCGAAGGACGCGTGGTGCGAGCACCGCCGACGCGCGACCTCCCTTCACTCCCCGTCGTGAGGGAAGAGATCTCCGGAGACGTCTTCTGGAAGATCAGCCTCGAGGAGAGTGACGTCGGCGACGGCGTGCTCGCGGCCGACTACGGGATCGTCGCGCTCGACATCGAAGGCGCGCGGCGCGTGCTTCCACCTGCATTGCTCGACTTGCCGAGCACGCGCGGGATCTCGAAGCTCCGGACGACGCCGCTGATGGTGCTCCGCATGTGGTTCCACGGGAAGGACTACAGCGGTCCCGACAGCGGCTTCTTCCAGGCTGGCGACCTGCTCGACAACTTCTTCGTCCTGAGCCGCTTCCAGCGGGAGTTCCGCGAAGTGGAGACCCACACGATCGTCGAATGTCACATCGGAGACTGCGCGACGATCGAAGGCCGCGACGACGAGCACGTGCTCGTCGAAGCCGCGCGTTGTCTCGCGCGCTACTTCCCGGAGCTGGGGCCGGCGAATCTCGACACGGAACGAAGCCGTGTTCTGCGGCACCACGAGGGCTTCACGCTGTTCTCGCCGGGAGATGCCGAACGCATCCCGTCCGTGGCAGCCGCCGACCGTCCGAATCTCATGTTCGCGGGCGACTGGGTCCGCTCGGAGACGCGCTCCTGGTACATGGAGCGGGCCGCAGTCACTGGCATCGAAGCGGCGAACCACGTGCTCGCGCAGCAGGGACTCGGCGGCCGCTCGGTTCTACCGGCGCCAGCGCAATACGACGACGTCGTCCCCAAGCTCATCAGTTTGCCGGTCCGCGCCGGAGACATCCTGCGGCAGGTGTATCGCGCGGTCGTCGACGGCAAGGAGCGTGCGCCTTCGGACGACACGCCGGCGCCGGCTCCGCCTCCGAAAGCGCCGGAGCGCGAAGCCGCAGCGCCGAGACGCCGATCGGTCCATCGGAGCAGTGGGCGCCGCCTCGTCAGCGCGAAGCCGCACGTCGAGACGCGACCGCTGATCGATCTCGGCGAGCTCCTCTCGAGCGCGGATCTCGCGCGCGTCCATCCTCACGTTCGGGCGTTCTACGAGAATCCGGTCGCCTTCGACGTCGTCGCCCGGCTCCAGATGACACCCCTCGTCGAGCAGATCCTGCGCGGCGGGGTGCCGGTCTCGCCGCTGTATGCGCTCGGCTTGCTCGGGGGGCGCGAGAGCAAACAGCAGCGCGAATACCCGGTGACGATGTCCGTCCGTCGGGGCGCACACGACGGGGTTCGCTGGGACCGATTCCTGTCCGTCGACGGCATCCAGGTACCGCTCTTCACCGGTACGGTCGCCGTCGTCGACGGGCACCTTCGCGAGGCGCTCGACGGGCACGGCACCCCCATCACGATCGATCTTCGTGCGCGCGTCGAGGGCGACGGTGTCCGGTTCGATCTGGTGCGAGCCACACCATCGCTGCTGTTCGCGGGCGCCCGCATCGCCTACGTGACGATGCCCACGCCTGACGGAATCCGCACGGCCGGGACGTACCGGCATCGATTTCTTCGCGTCGACGGAAGGCTCGAGCTCGAGGGGACGGCGCGCGAGCTCGACGATCGTGGAGCGCTCGACGAGCCGTCGACTCCGGCGCGCGAGCGCACGCGCTGACGGCCGAACCAGGGCACCTCCTCCCCTCGCCCTCCCCTCGCCTCGAGCTCGAGCGTGAGCGTGAGCTCGCACCGCGTCGCGATGGCCAAACGCGCCCGATTTCGTGGCCTGACGCTTGCAATGGGTCGTTCGCCGCGCCCCGAGGGGTCCCCTGAAGAGGGGACATGCGCGTTTGAGTCATCAAACGCGAGGCGAGGGGGCATTTCACGAGCGGACGACGTCGACGACGTCCCCTTGGAGAAAGGATAGCTCGTGACCCGAACGTCTTCGCTTGCTTCTTCGCACGACGAGCTCGACAGCCGCTGCCACGAGGGAGATCTGGAGATCTTCTTCGGCGAGGAGCGCGACGCTCGCCACCTCGTCCTCGACCCCAAGATGAAGGAGGTCTTCCACCTTCTCACGCGGGTCGCGCCGACCGCGCTCCCGGTTCTCGTCCTCGGAGAGACCGGCTCGGGGAAGGAGGGCGCTGCCGAGTGGCTGCACGAGAAGTCCGGACGGTCGCCGGCCCGATTCGTTCGCCTCAACTGCGCGAGCCTCAGCGAGACCGCCCTCGACAGCGAGCTCTTCGGTCAGGAGCGCAGCGCCTTCACGGGACCGCCCGGCACGCAGGAAGGGCTGTTCGAAGCGGCGGACGGCGGGACACTGCTCCTCGACGAGATCGGTGAGCTCGGTCTCCGGGCACAAGCCAAGCTGCTGCGCGTCCTCGAGACCGGCGAGATCGTGCGCGTCGGCAGCACACAGGCGCGCCGTGTGGACGTGCGCATCGTCGCAGCCACGCATCGAGACCTCGAGGCGATGGTCCAGCGCGGCCAGTTTCGCGAGGACTTGTACTACCGCTTGAGCGGCGTGACGGTGACCATGCCTCCGCTTCGCGAGCGACCGTCGGAGATCGTTCCGCTGGCGCAGCTGTTCCTTGCTCGCGCAGCCCGCACGATGAACCGCTCGTCGTGGATGCTCCATGCCGACACCGCCGCAGCGCTTCTCAAGCACCCGTGGCCTGGCAACGTACGCGAGCTCCGAAACGTCATCACGCGCGCGGCCGCGCTCTGCAGCGAGACGACGCTCCGGCCGGAGCACCTCGTCTTCGGGCCGAAGTCGCTTCCGCACCTGATGGCCGTTCCGCAGATCGACGCATCCTCGACGCGCCTCGTCGAACTGCCGAGCTCCGAGACGACGGACGTCCGCTGCGAGGTGCGCGCGTTCGAGCGAGAGCGTATCATGGCTGCGCTCCGACGAACCGGCGGCAACCAGACCGAAGCCGCCAAGCTGCTCGGGGTGTCGCGGCGAACGCTCACGAACAAGCTCAATGCCCACAATTTGCCGCGCCCGCGAAAGGGAGTGCCGAAGCCGAGCAGCGGAGAGAACTGACTAGGTGGCATCGACGTTCTCGAGACTGAGCCGATCGCTCGACGATCGCCGATGGCTGCTGATTCTCGTCGTCGCCGCTGCCTGCGGCTGGTGGATGCTTCGAGGTTCCATCTCCGTCTGCGCGTCGTCGACCACTGCGCGCGTCGAACATCACCGCGGGCGCACGGCCGAGGTCCCGTCGGACGACCTCCGCGTCGTCGCAGAGTTTCCGGCTTCGGCCGTCGTGGGGCGCGTCCGTCGCGGACAACACGCCCACGTGCGGCTGAGCGGCCTCTCCTGGACGCAATACGGGACGCTCGACGCGCGGGTGACGAGCGTCCCGTACGAACCGCGCGGCGGCTCCCTGCGCGTCGAGCTCACCCTCGATCACGCGTCCACCTACGGCGCTTCGATCGAGGACGGACTCCCCGGTGCCGTCGACATCGCCGTCGAGCATGTGACGCCGTGGACGCTCGTTCGTCGCAGCCTCGGCACGGGCGGATCACCTCCGCCGCCTTCGGCGACCGACGACGCGCCGGTCGCGGCGGCGGAGTGAGACGAGGCTCCGACGCGACTCCTGCGGTGCTCGTCGCCGCGCGTCGATGCCCCTGGCCGCTACTGGCTCGACGACGGCGGACGGCCGCGCGGCGGACCGACCTCGGGGCCCCGCACGCGGCGCACGGCTGTCGCTCATCCCGCTCTAGCTCGAGCTTCGAGCCCGCGCGGGACACGGGACTTGCACGGCCCTCGGCAGCCGAGGAGGCAAGGGCATGAACGTGAAACTAGGAGCGTCGATCGTCGGCTGCGCGGTCGTCGTCTTGGCGAGCTGCAAGGGTCCGCGCGAGCCTCGCGTGGGTCAGACGGTCACGACCGGCGCGCAGATGATCATGAACGACGATGCCGCGATGTTGTTGACGAACGCGCGCTGCCAACGCGAGAGCTCGTGCGACAACATCGGCGCGACGCGACGCTTCCGCGATCCGGATGCGTGCAGGAGAAGCCTGTTCGCCGAGACGCTGGCGACCGTCAGCCCGCAAGCGTGTCCGGTCGGCGTCGACGAAAGGAAGCTGGCCTTGTGCCTCGGCTCCGTCCGCAACCAGCCGTGCGAAGACCAGGACGCCTCTCCGGAGGAGTCGCCGGCATGTCGACGCAGCGAGCTGTGCGAGGCGCCCTGATCGCGCGCCGCCCTCGGGGAAGCTGGGATTGACGGCCCTCGAGCGGCCTGCGAAGCTAGGTCGCGAAGGCGGTGGAGTCCGCCGACACCCGTTCGCTTCCCTCGATGGCAGCGAGCCAATGACTCCTACGGCAGTGCCATGAACGGCGCCGTAGGTCACGCAAGTCGCCTCCGGTGTCCCAGACGACGAGGAGGTCGCGACGTGCAGGATGAGACTCGAGGAGCGACGGCCGTGAAGGCGCGTGCGGGCGCGCTCTTCCAGTGGCTCTGGTTGGGCACGGCCGTCGGGATCGCCTGCGGCGCGGCGTCCGCCGGATTTCTGCTGCTGCTCGAGCATGCGACCGAGCTGCGCGGTGCGCACGAACAGCTCGTCTACACACTGCCAATCGCCGGCATCGCGGTCGGGCTCATCTACGAACGCTGGGGTGCGTCGGTCAGAGCAGGCAACAACCTCGTCCTCGACACGGTTCACGAAGACGCGCCGCAGATCCCACTCCGGATGGCGCCGATGGTCCTCATCGGCACGGTCCTCACGCACCTCTTCGGTGGCAGCGCCGGCCGGGAGGGCACCGCGGTGCAGATGGGCGCGAGCCTCGCCGACGGGATCGCGCATCGACTCCGCGTCTCGAAGCAGACGCGGAGCCAGCTGCTCGCTGCAGGCATTGCCGGAGGGTTCGGCTCCGTGTTCGGAACCCCGATCGCCGGGGCCGTCTTCGGCCTGGAGGTCCTCTCGATCGGACGGATCGAGTACGGCGCGCTCGTCCCTGCGCTCGTCGCGTCCATCGTCGGAGACTTCGTCACGCGAGCCCTCGGCGTCGAGCACACCGCTTACCCGCAGATCGCGAGTGTCGGGATGACGCCCGGCGTCCTCGCAAAGTTGTGCGTGATGGGTGCAGCGATGGCGCTTGCGACCGTCGCGTTCATCGAGCTGACACATCGGCTCAAGCGATCGCTCGAGGTACACGTGCCGCGTCTGCCGGCGCGGATGTTCCTCGGAGGGCTCGCGGTCGTGGCGCTCTGGAAGCTCGTCGGCACGAGCGACTACCTCGGTCTCGGCGTCCCGACGATCGTGCGGTCGTTCACGGATCCCGCGCTGCCCGCCTACGCCTTCGCCCTGAAGCTCGTGTTCACCGCCGTGACGCTCGCCGCCGGATTCCTCGGCGGCGAGGTGACGCCGCTGTTCTTCGTCGGCGCCACGCTCGGGAGCGTGATGGCCCGCCTGCTCGGCCTGCCGATCGAGCTCGGGGCCGGCGTCGGCCTGGCGGCGGTCTTTGCAGCGGGCGCGAACACGCCGCTCGCCCTCTCGATCATGGCCGCCGAGCTCCTCGGGTCAGGTGTACTCCCGCATGTGATGATCGTCGCCGTGCTCGCGTACATCCTCAGCGGTCACCGCGGCATCTACCCGGCGCAGCGTTTGGTGCGACGAAAGCACGGAGGCGTGCACCTCGCGCGCCCGGTTCCGCTTCGCGACTTCCGCGACTCGATCCCCGACGCCGAGGAGTAGACGTCGCCGCGCAAGCAGCTTTCGCTCAGCGTCCGCGGCGCCTCAGGGGAACGACGTGGTCGGGGTTCGGCTGCTCCTCTTTCGGCGCCTGGCTGTAGTCGCCGAACGGTGCATCGCGCTCGGAGATCGCGGCTCGCACGCCACGCGTCCCGGCGACATCGATGAAGCGCTTCGCGTCCGGCGTGTTCCGCATCAGGCCGTCGAGGATCGGGCCGAGCACCTGGCTCGATGCGAGCCCCATGTTCTCGTAAGCATGATTGACGACGAGCTTCATCGCCGCGAGCTGCGAGAGCGGGATGGATGCGAGCTGTCCGGCAGTGCGCCAAACCGTGTCCTCGAGCTCGGCAAACGGCACCGCCTTGTTGATGAGGCCGATTTCCGCGGCTTCCCGCCCCGAGAGCGGCTTACCCGTGAGCGCGTATTCCTTCGCGCGGGTCAGCCCGAGCCGGTAGATCCACATTCCGCTCAGATAGGCGCCCCACATCCTGGAATAGGGCGTGCCGATCCGGGCATCGTCACTCGCGATCACGAGGTCGGCGCAGAGCGCGTAATCGCTCCCGCCGCCGACACACCAGCCGTGCACCTGGGCAATGACTGGCTTCGGCGACCGCCAGAAGCTCATGAACTTCTGCGTCGGTGCGAGCGCCTGAGCGGTGGAGAAGACGAAGTCTTTGCCGGGATCCCACGCACCGTCGGTGGTGAGCTCGCCGTCCCACTGATGAAAGCCGCCACCGAAGTTGAATCCGCCGCACAGCGCCCGCCCTGCGCCGCGGAAGATGATCACCTTCACGGCATCGTCGCGGACGGCTTCCTCGACGGCACGCTCGATCTCGTCCGGCATCGGCGGAACGATCGTGTTGAGCTGCTCGGGCCGGTTCAGCGTAATCGACGCAATCGCGCCTTCGACGTCGTAGACCAGGGTCTCGTAGGCCATGGGCAGCATGCTCGACCGAACATCGGGCGCCTCGCAAGACGCAGCGCCTCTACCGCTCGACCGAAAGCCTCCGTCCGGCCATGATGGGGGACGCGAGCGTCAGCTCGATCGCAGGAGAATTCAGAACTCATGAAGTCTTTCGCTGGGAAGGTCGCTGCCATCACGGGTGCCGCTTCGGGCATGGGACGTTCGCTCGCCGTCGCCCTTGCGCGCCGGGATTGCGAGGTCGCGCTCTGCGACGTCGACGAACGCGGGCTCGCCGAGACGGCGCGCCTTGCCCACGCGGCGAATCCCCGGGTTCGGGTCACGACGAAGCGCGTCGACGTCTCCGACGGTGATGCCGTCCGCGCTTGGGCCAAAGACGTCGTGGCCGAGCACGGTCGGTGCAACATGATCTTCAACAATGCCGGGATTTCCTACGCGGCGACCGTCGACGGCTGCGAGCACGTCGATTTCGAGCGCGTCGTCGACATCAACTTCTGGGGTGTCGTCCACGGGACGAAGGCGTTCCTTCCCTACCTGCGCGCGTCGGGGGATGGACACGTCATCAACACGTCGAGCCTCTTCGGCCTCATCGCGTTTCCAGGGCAGTGCACGTACAACGCGTCCAAGTTCGCGGTGCGCGGCTTCACCGAGGCGCTGCGCATCGAGCTCGAGATCACGGGCGCGCCCGTGTCGGCGACGTGCGTTCACCCGGGCGGGATCAAGACGAACATCGCGCGCGCGTCCAAGATGCACCCGTCGATGGCCGAGCTCGGCTGCGACGATCTCGAGCGTGCACGCGGGCGCTTCGAACGCGCCTTCCGCGTCACCGCGGACGACGCGGCAGAGACGATCCTGCGCGGCGTGCAGAAGAACGCCCGGCGCGTCTTGATCGGCACCGACGCGCGCGTCATCGACCTCTTGCAGCGCGTCCTGCCCGGCAGCTACCACGCGGTGCTGGTGCGTGCGTCACGCCGGGTATTCACCGGACGCGTGGGAGCGTCCTCGCGAGCTTCGGCGGCGACCGCGACAGAGACACCGGCGCCGAAGCGGGTCGCGTCGACGCAGAGCAACTGAGCTCGCGCACGCGGAGGCGCGCTCGCGTCGTCGTGCAGACGAAGGACGAGCTCAGCGCACGCCGACGACCGGCGGCGGACCTGGGAGCACGCTGCTCTCTTCCCAGAGCAGCCTGGGATCGACGCCGGCCGTCTGCTCCATGTCCGCGATCGAGAGCCGGCCGGTCTGTCCGAAGAACCGGATCGGGTTGTGCCAGACGACCTGCTCGATCTCGCGCTCCCCGATGCTCACCCGCCTCATTTCCGCGGTGACCTTCGGCACTTTCAAAGGCTCGCTCACGCGCCAGTCGGCGGCGCTGCCGACGAGGAACCGCTCCGGCCCGTAGTGTCTGACCAGGGCGGTCAGCCGCGGCTCGTCGATTTTCGTCAGACCTGCCCAGGCGCCCGCCTCGCGAACGAGCGGCGTCGTCTCTTCGGTGTTGTGCTCGATGAGCACCCGCTCCATGGGAAACTGTTGCTCGCGGAGGAGCGCGAGCGTCCGCTCGCACGCACGCTTCCGGTCACGGTGCGGGATCTGGACGAGGACGGGCAGCTCGAAGCGGCAGGCCAGCTCGAGATGCCGGACGAAGCTCGCCTCCTCGGCGGGAGTCTGCTCCTCGAAGCCAGTTTGGCCGATCGCGAGGACACCTTCCTTCACCAGATACCTTGGCAGGATCGCGAGAACGCCCTCCGCGAGCACGGGATCGTTGGCCGCCTTCGGGTCGAGCGCGAGCGCGCAATAGTGACGGATCCCGAACTGGCTCGCGCGGAAGCGTTCCCAGCCGACCAGCGAGCCGAAGTAGTCCTCGAACGTGCCAACGTGCGTGCGCGGCTGCCCAGACGCGGACGCCGGCTCGACGACTGCGCGAATGCCGGCTCGCGCCAACGCCTGGTAGTCGTCGGTCGTGCGCGACGTCATGTGGATGTGCGGATCGAAGAGCTTCATGGTCCTGCGCCTCACGTTGCGAGCAGCCGATGCACGTCGTCGGGTACGCAGCGGCCCGCCGCGATGCGTTCAGTTGCATGGTCTCGGGCCATTCGCCGGAGCTCTTCGCTCGTTCGCGAGCCGAGCCCGTCGATGCGGACGATCGGGATGCCCGTGATGATCGCCTCGAGCACCATCTGCCGGAACGCTCGCTCCGGGAACCAGCGCGCCGGGTAGGCGTTCTCGCAAGCGATGGCCTCGAAGACGGTGTGCACGTTGCTCCGGCAGCCTTCGGTCGCGACGGACAAGAAACCGAGTGGCTCGGGCAAGAGTGGAAGCGCTCGCAGAACGGCAGCCCGCTCACGATTGTCGCCGCCGACATAAAGACTGCGGGCAAGTGAGAACGGATGCTCGACGCCGGTGACCGCAGCCCGGACGAGAGCGACCCGCGCGATCTCGTCGATGGTCGACTGGACGGCCCAGAGCGCGCCGGCATCGCGCAGCTCCTGCGCTTCGTCGAAGCTCGGGACGATGGCGAAGCGCCCGAGATCATGCGTCGCTGCGCCGAATGCGAGGCCGATGTCGTGGTGTGTGACGGGGCGGCCCGCGAGGACGTCCTCGAGCCACGGAGGCCGGGCCTCGACATGCCGCGCGATCATGGAACAGAGCGCATCCATGGCCTGCCTCAGGGGACGCACCCGCGGGCGCACGAGGCCGCGGCCGATGGATCCCGCTGCGCATGGCGCGACGTTGTCGTCCTTCGGAGCTTCATCGTCCTCTCCTTGTCGCTCGGTCCCGAGCTGGCGCGGGCGACGCGCCGGCGCCCCCCCGTCTCACGAGGCGCCGCGAGATCGGAAGCACGCTTCGTGCGCGGGCTCCGTAGCGGACGAGCCTCCTTTCGGCGGGGACTCTGAGCCGGGGCCGACGTCGGTGGAACGCGAGAGTGCCTCGCAAACGACACCGCGTGGCAGCACGCAACGCCATCGCTCTTCGGACGATGGAAAAGAAACGAGCGCGAAGCGCATTGCGCCTCGCGCTCGATTTTGACCTGGCGACGTCTCGCTTGGAGGCGCGACGTCAGGCGTCAGGTCGGTCGATCACCAGCCGCGGTGACCGCCGCCGCCGCCGCCGCCACGACGACCGCCGCCGCCGCCGCCGCCGAAGCCACCACCACCACCGCCGCCGCGGCTCGGGCGCTCTTCAGCCTCGTTCACGCGGAGCGAACGGCCGTCCATCATGGCGCCGTTGGTCTCCGAGATCGCCTTCTGCGCCTCGGCGTCCGTGCTCATCGTGACGAACGCGAAGCCGCGCGAACGGCCGGTCTCACGATCGGTGACGACGTGGACGTCGGTGACGGTGCCGCAGCCGGCGAACCACTCGCGAACGCTCTCCGAGGTCGCGTTGAAGGACAGATTGCCTACGTAGAGTCGGTTTCCCATGAGATTCTCTCGTTCATTCAGACGGCGCCGTGTCTTCAGCCTTCCGTCCAGTGCCGTCCGGGATCGGAGGGAGGCCCGCGGAACCTTGTGTCCGCGTCCTCACGTGACGCATCGAGCAGAGCGAGCGCGATCCCGTGACCGAGAGAGCAATCGTTGCAGAGAAACGCTGTGAGCCGTGCGCATAATAGCGCCGAGCGCGCCGTTCGCAACGCGGATGATGTCCGCGGCATGAAGAAGGTGCTCTCGAGGCCGAAAATCCCAGCGCCATGCGCTCGGGCTCATGGCGCCGGCGCCTCGAGCTCGAGCACGCGTGGCCCCGAGCTCGGGCCGTCGCACCGCGGCCCGTCGGCGGTGAACACGAGCTTGTCGATGCACATGCGTCGGCGCGTCATGGCGGAATCCCAGGCGTGGTAGCAGACGTACGAGTCGACGCCGTTCGGTCCGACGACGACCGAATGATGACCGGGACCGAGGACCCTCCCGTCGATCCCGCGAAGGACGCGGGGTCCGTCGGCTGTGCTGTCGTCGCTCCACGGACCTTCGACGGCCGGGGCGGTCACGTAGTCGACGCCGTAGCGCGGCGTTTGCCAGCAGCCTGCGCTGTACATGCAGTAGTAGACGCCGCCGCGCCGGACCACGGCCGGCCCCTCCAGCGTGTGCCAGTCGTAGGTGCTCCCGTACATCGGGCGCTCCTTCGCGAAGCGTTGCCAGTCCCACCGCGCTCGGGCGACCGTCGTCGGCTTGCCGACGAGACGAACCATCCCTTCGAGCGGCTGGACGACGAGCGCGGTCCCAGGCCGTGCTCCGCGTTCGCTGTAGAGGAAGTCCACGGCGAAGAAGAGGTAGTCCCTGCCGTCGACGTCGCGGAAAGGATGCGCATCGATCGCGAACGGACACGTCTCCAGGTCCGTGAGCGCGGCAACGTCGCGATACGGCCCCTCGGGACGGTCGGCCTTGGCGACCCGAAGCTGGTGCTCGCGATCGCCCCAACCGACGGAGTAGTAGAGGAAGAACTTTCCTCCGTCGCACGCGACCTCGGGCGCCCACAGCGTGTTGCCGAGCGCGGGGTCAGGGCGTTCGAGCGCGGTGCCGAGGTTCGTCCAATGGACGAGATCGGGTGAAGTGAGGAGCGGGAACGCGCCACCTTCGACGTGACCTTCCGCTTCGGCTTCGCCCGTTCCGACGGCGTAGTAGACGCCGCCCCAGCGCCACACGAACGGGTCCGCAAAGGCGCCGTCGAAGACGGGGTTCTCGTACATGATCGTGCTCATGGGCGCACGCGCGCTGCTTGCAAGCTTGACACCGCCGTACCGGCTCGGCTCGGCGTGTACGCTCTGGGGGGATCGGCGGATGCCGAGCTCGTGCCCGCGCAGAGCGGAACCAAACCCGCGATGTCCGCGAAGTCGCGGCGCCTTCGGGAGGACGCAGCCTTCGTGGTTGCACTAAGGTGACGGCGTGCGGCTCGAACGCCTGGAGACCATCACCTTCGCTGCGCTGCGGATCGCGAGCGGCTTCATGCTGGCGACACACGGAGCGCAGAAGCTCCTCGGATGGTTCGGGGCCGTGACACAGCCGGCCTTCGGGTCCCAGCTCTGGTTCGGCGGAGTGATCGAGCTCGTCGGAGGTCTGCTCATCGCGCTCGGCCTATTCACGAGACCGGCCGCTTTCGTCGCCTCCGGCACGATGGCCGTCGCGTACTTCCAGTTCCACTTCAAGTTCCAGCTCGCCGACTCGCGCTGGGTGCCCGCCGTGAACAAGGGGGAGCTCGCGGCCGTCCTCTGCCTGCTCTTCCTGTTCATCTTCGCGCGCGGACCAGGCGCCGCCGCGCTCGACAATCACGTCCGCGGTCGCCGGCGCAGGTGACGTGGTCCGCGCGGGCTCACGACGAAAAGACGCTCAGCCTCTGCGAAGCCGCTTGAGGACGTAGTAGCCGACCAGTCCCAGGAGCGCGATCCCGGCGAATGCCGCGAACCCGCCGCGCGAGCCGCGCGCACGCGTCTCGCGCCCTCGCAGGGCCGGACCACCGGAATCGGCGTTGCGGCGCTTCTCGCCGATCTCCGGCAATCCGAGCTTGCGGCGGATCTCGCCCCATTCCGCCGTGCAATCCTTCGCACCTGCCGTCTCGGCCGCACACTCGAGCGGTCCCTGGATGTCCTGGAGGTCGGCCTTCAACTTCGTGTCGAAGGTCTTGCCGCCGCTGCGGGACGTGCCGATCGCGAAGGCGTCCTTCGGACCTCCGCAGGCCCAGAGGAGATTGCCGGTCATCGTCAGGCACTCGGTGTACTTCGACGACGCCTTCGTGAACGCGAGCACGTCGGTCGGGCTCGTCGAGATCCCGTCGTTTGCCCCCACGAACACGCGCATCCCGTCGTCCGAGACGGCGAGCGCGGACACGGGCACTTCCGACTCGAACACCCGCTTCCACGTCTTCCCTGCGTCTGCGCTGAGGAGCACGCGGTCTCGCCCTAGCCCGGTCGTGCGGAGGAAGATGCGATCGGCGTTCTTCGGATCGACCGTCGCGACGACGTGCCCCGCGCTGCCGAGCGGCAGCTCGATTCTCCTTTCGACCCACGACATCGCCGCGTCGTACGAGATGAAAAAGACCGCGCTGCGCTCCTCACCTTCCCCACGACCACCCGTGACGTAGAGGCGCGCTCGATCCGACGGAGCAACGGCGACGCGCTCGAGGTGGAGGAGCTTCGAGTCGGCCGGCGCCGCCGCAACCGCGAACGTATGCGCATCGTCCGTGGAGACGACGAGGCGCGTCGTCCCGTCATCGGCAGCAGAGAGACCGACGATCTCCCCCTCCGGACGCATCGCCAGATGCAGCAGCGGATGAGTCCCGCGCCCCGCGGCGAACGAGAACGAGCAACCGCTGTCGCGCGAGACGGCCACTCCAGCGCTCGTGGCGCCGACGATCGTGCCTTTCGGCGTCACGACGTACGTTGGCTCGTCCTCTTCCGAGACACCGATCGCACGCTCGCAGATCCATCGCCACGTCTGACCACCGTCGCGTGTCACGAGCAGCCCGAACGTCGTCCGCGCGTAGACGGTCTTCGCGTCGTGCGGATCGAGGATGATGTCCTTCACGGACATCCCTCGCCCGCTCGCGAGACCTACCGACGGAATGCCGAGCGCGACGACCAGTGTGGCCAGAAACGTCCAGAAGCGGCGTAGCACCGTGCGAGAGCTATCACGAGGCTGCCGCAGAGGATCGTCGAGCAGCGGCCGCTTCTCGGGTCGGTCGTCTCGCATTCGTCTCGCGTCAGGGCGTCATGCGCGTGCAGCTCGTCCATATCGACCGCCGGCGCCGCGGGTCTGAAGCATGGACGGCCGCGCGGCCGACCATGGTAGGGTGCGCCGTCATGCCTCACCCCTCTTCCCCGGCCTCGCTGCGCTCGCTCCTCGTTCCCCTGCTGGTCAGCTGTTTCGCCGCAGGATGCGAGTCGAAGAAGGAAGCGCCGCCCGCGCCGACCGTTGCGCCCGTGGCTCCGAAGGAAGCGACCCACGCCGCCGCCCCGGTCACGATCGATCGTGCGTTGCTGAACGCGTTTGCGGTGCTGCCGGAGACCATGACGGCTCCGACGGGGGCGGCGAGCGCGGAAGCCGTCGCACTCGGCAAGCAGCTCTACTTCGAGACCCGTCTCTCGAAGAACCAGGACCTGTCGTGCAACTCGTGTCACGGCCTCGACACGTACGGCGTCGACAACAAGCCTACGAGCCCGGGCCACAAGGGTCAGCTCGGCGCGCGCAACTCGCCAACGGTCTACAACGCCGCTCTGCATGCGACGCAGTTCTGGGACGGACGCGCGAAGGACGTCGAGGAGCAGGCGCTCGGCCCGATCCTCAACCCCGTCGAGATGGCGATGAAGGACGAAGCGGCGGTGCTCGCGGTCCTGCGGTCGATCCCCGAGTACGTCGCCGCGTTCAAGGCGGCGTTCCCGGCGGACAAGGACGCCCTCACGTACGCCAACGTCGGCAAGGCGATCGGCGCGTTCGAGCGGACGCTCGTCACGCCCTCGCGATGGGACAAGTACCTCGCGGGTGACGACAGCGCGCTCACGGACAAGGAGCGCGCCGGCCTCGCGAAGTTCCTCGACGTCGGATGCAACACCTGCCACGCCGGACCGGCGCTCGGCGGGCGCGACTTCAAGAAGCTCGGAAACGTCAAGGCGTGGCCGTCGGAGATCAAGGACAACGGCCGCTTCGACGTGAGCAAGGATCCCGTCGACAAGAACGTCTTCAAGGTCCCCTCGCTCCGCAACGTCGACAAGACGGGGCCGTACTTCCACGACGGCTCGGTGAAGACGCTCGAGGAGGCCGTGAAGCTGATGGCGACCCACCAGCTCGGCAAGGACCTGTCGGACACGGACGTCCAGAACATCACCGCGTTCCTGAAGAGCCTCACGGGCGAGCTCCCGAAGATCGAGCAGCCGACCCTTCCGAAGAGCACTGCGAAGACGCCCAAGGCCGATCCGACCTGACGGCGCTTCTCTTCGATCGCGGGGCTCGCGCGTCGCCTGTTAGGGTGCGTGCGTGCATCACGGAATGCCCCTCCAGCTTCGCCCTTACGAAGCCGCCGACCTCGACGCGCTCGTAGAGACGTTCACCGACTCGGTTCACGCGCTCGCGCGTCCGTTCTACGACGACGCGCAGCGCGCGGCCTGGGCTCCCGAGCAAGCAGACCTCGAGGAGTGGCGCGCGCGCCTCAGCACCACGAAGGTGCTCCTCGCCGAGGAGGACGGAAAGCTCGCCGGCTTCATCGGCTATTCATCGGACGGCTACGTCGCGCTGCTGTACACGGCGAGCCACGCCGCGCGGAGAGGCGTCGCCACCCAGCTCTACGCGTACGTCGAAGCCGAATGGCGAGCAGCCGGCGTCGTCCGTGCATATTCCGAGGTCAGCCTCGCGGCGCGTCCGTTCTTCGAACGCCAAGGCTTCACCGTCGTCGAGGAGGAGCGGGTCGAACGCCGCGGCCGCACGTTCACGCGCTTCCGCATGAGCAAGGAGCTCACCGCCGCTTCCTGACCGCCGCTCGACGGCTCAACGGCGCGTGCCACCGACGACGCGATTCCGGCCACGCTGCTTCGCTTCGTAGAGTCGCCGGTCGACCTCTTCGACGAATCGAAGTGGGCTCTCCTCGCTCGTCGGAACGACGGCGCCGAGACCAACGCTGACCGTGACGAGCGGAGCGACGCTGGAGCGCTCGTGGGGGATCGCCTCGGCGGCGAGCGCCTCGCGACAGCGCGCTACCACGTGCTCGGCGCCGCTCTCGTCGGTGTCCGGGAGAACGAGCATGAACTCCTCGCCACCGTAGCGAGCGAGGAAATCGCGCGGACGGGTCGCGCCGGTCTTCAGCACCTTCGCGACTCGCTTCAGGCATTCGTCACCGCGCACGTGACCGTGGTGATCGTTGTACTGCTTGAAGAAGTCGATATCCATCATCACGAGCGAGAGGGGCTTGCCGCTCTCACGCGCCGCGCTCCACTCGAGCTCCAGCACGGCGTCGAATCGACGACGATTGCCGACGCCGGTGAGGCCGTCCTTGAACGACAGATCTTCGAGCTCGCGCTGCAAGCCGAGCAGCTTCTCCTCTGTTCTCTTCCGCTCGCTGATGTCGAACATGAACCCGATGAGCGCTTCGGTCACGCCCGCCTCGTTCCGCACGACGTGGACGACGTCGCGGATCCATACGTAGGAACCGTCCTTGTTCAGCGCGCGGTAGTCAGCCTCGTGATCGACACCCGCCTTCGATTGCGCGACGCAGAAGTCGACGACCCATTGCTGATCGTCCGGGTGCATGCGGTCCGCCCAGTCCTGGACGGTCACCCAACTCTCCGGCGACCAGCCGAGGAGCGTCTCGATCTGCGGTCCGATGTACGCAAACCGCATGGTGCCCCAGTCGATCTTCCACGGGATCGCCTTCGTCGATTCCAGCAGTGTCTTGTAGACGTCGCCGTCGACCTCCGGTTTTGCCGAAGCTCGCGGCGGGGCTTCATCTTTGGACATCACCACCGCCTGCACGAACGTAGAGCTGCAGCAGCTCCGCAGGCTGATCGTATACGATACGCCGTCCTTCCCGTAGCTCGCGGCGCATGAGGCGGATCATTTGCGTGAGCACGGCTGCAGGAAATGACTCTGGCGCGCGCCCCGTTACCTCTGCCAAGCGACCCGCGATCACCGGCGGATCGCTCACGAGCGGACAGATGCGGAAGCCGTACCGTCCACCGATCTCTTCTGGAACGAGGTCCATGAACCGCTCGTGCTTCTGCTCGAAGAAGGTCAACGTGAGCCGATAGGCATTGGCGCCGAGGATCGGTAGGTCGTCGGGAACGGCGGCCTCTTCGTCGAGGACCTGCAGCGACGTCGCGAGCGGAAGAAGCTGATCCAGGCGATACGCCTTCATGTGAGGATTGCCGACGCGGACGAGGTTGGCGATGAGCTCGCCGAGCGACGCATGGCCGATGATCGCGGCACGCTTCGGAAGGCCTCCCCACACGCCGTCGGCGCCATTCAGGAGCGCTTCGATCAACGATGCGTTCTCGAAGCCTGCACCGGCGTGCATGTGCACGAGGATCTTCATCGGCGGCGGCAGATAGCTGCGCGCGATCGCGACGAACGCGCCGACCTGGAACGGCATGAACGTCCCCCGGTCGTCCTCGAGGCTGATCCCGTCGATGGGTTGCTCGGCCAGGAGCTCCAGGATCGCGCACGTTTGCTCGAGGTTGTCCGCGAACGCATCGCAACCGTCGACGATGTTGATGATGATGCGCGGCCTGCCCCCGCCGTCGCCACGGATGTTCGCTCCGAGCCACGCGATCGTCGCCGGCAGGCTACGGCGCAGCGTCTCGAAGTCGTATTGGCCCTTCATGCCGTCGCGGCTCAAGTAGATCTCGTGCAGCGTGTTCGGGACGCCGTATGCCTTCAGCTTCAGCATCGACGGAGACGGCTCGAAGGCGCCGTCCGCACCGACGAGACCGATGTCCGTGAACGCGAAGCCACCGGTCATGTCGATGCCGTGGTCGCGCAGGTACATCATGAAGTCGTCGTCGACCTCGAGCTCGTCGGGGATCGCGTAGTCGAGCGTCCCGAGGAGGATGTTCTCGAACCCGAAGCCGCGGAGCTTCGGGTAGATGGCGAGCTTGTCCTGGAGCGTCTGGCCAACGCGGGCACCGACCGGGTTCTCGCGGAGCGAGAGGTCGATGAGAAAGGGCTTCACGTTCCGGAGGCGATCGAGCTTCTCCTGGGCCCCGGCCAGGAGCGAACGTGCAGCCTCCAGGCTCCCGCGCGACGTCGTCGACATGTCGCGAGCGTACAGGAAACGCTCTCCTGCGGCGCGCGGGCGCACGGGGGCCCCGCGTCAAACCGTGGTTCGACGAGGCGCGCGTCCCCGTGGACAGGCTCTCCCCTCGATGGCGCGAGCGCGGGGCGCTCAGCCTGCCTTCGGCGAGCAGGACACCATGCACACCGTCGAGCCGCCCTTCGCGCGCGCCATGTTCTCGCACGCGTTCTTCGCCATGGTCTGCGCGAGGAAGCGATCTGCGCCCCAGCCGATCCCGGAGACCATCTGGTTGTTGCAGACGTTCGCGAAGCCGCACACGCGCACCCAGCCGGTAGCGGTGCATGACCACTGCGTGCCCCCGGACTTCTTCGGCGCCGAAGGATTCGCGCCGCTGCTCGACGTGCTGCCCTTGACGGAGGACGGATCCTCGGGCGCCGAGTCGTCGTCCTCGTCGCCGTCTGCAGCGGCATGGGCGCCGTCGTCGTCCGTCGTATCCTCGTCGCCCAGCTCGGGCAGCGGCGGCGGCTCGTTCGTCGTCGACGTCGCGCTCGGCGTCGCGGTGCTCACGCCCGGAGAGAGCGAAGGATCGGCCACCGGTCCTTCGGCTTCCGCCTCCGCTCTCGCACCGAGGTAGACGAGCCCGCCGACGACGACGCAGGCGCCGCCGCCGACGACGGCCACACCGCCGATCACAATCAACGCGATTGCGAGTGGCGACAGCCCCGTCGGGCGAGGCGGCGGGGGAGGAGGAGGGGGCGGTGCGTAGTAAGGATGACCGTGACCGTACACGCGAGACGTTCTAGCGCACGGCGACCGCGCGCGCTCAGCGCTTCATGACGATCGCCGGTCGCCCGTTGTGATGACCGCGAGGTCGACGGATGGGCTAACGACCGCAGGCGATTCATCGCGGAGCGCCAGCCCGGCGCGTTCCGGGCAACACGTTTCCCTTCGTCCAGGTGCGAGCCGCTCCCCCCTCGTTCGTCGAACGAAGCGCAGATCGGCACCTGGCGCGACGAGCACGAACGGCTACGTCGGCTATTGCACCGGCTTGAACGGAGCGCACGTCGAGACGCCCGCGCCCACGATCTCGAGCCCGGAATCGTCGAGGACGATGGTCGATGTCGTCGCCGTCGGCGAATGGCGCGTGACCGACGAGTTGCCCCAATCGCCGTAGCGGTTGAAGAGCCAGAAGTCGCCGCCCCACTGGGCGAATGCCCATGGCGATCCGATGGCCGACGTTCGATGCGTCTCGAGCGTCGCTCCGGTGCTCTTGTCGACACGTCCGACGATCCCGTTGCTCGAGTTGTAGCCGAAGAGCTGACCGTCGCCGGTGCCGGTCAGCTCGAACAGCGAGCCGAGCGGGGTCGCGCCGACGCGCGATGCCTGGTGCGTCTCGGGGTCGACCTTCCAGAGTCCGTCACGCGCGAGGAACAGCGACTCGCCCGTTCCCGAATCGTTCTTCGAGAATCCCATCCCGGCCGGCTGGAGCCCGTCGGGCAGGCCATGCACCCGGATCTCCGTGCACTTGAAGTCGTCCAGTCCGACCTGGAAGAAGCGGCCGGACTTGTGCTGGATCCAGGCAACGTTGAAGCGATCGATCGCCATCGACCATGTGCCGGTGGGGTCCGGGCAATCGAGGTACGACAGGCGCGTGAACGTGAGCGTCTGGGGATTGAATCGGTGGATGCCTGCCGGGGAGCTCGACAGGACATAGACCAGGTGCTCGTCCCCCGTGCACTCCGGCCGGGGCGCAGCAGCGTCGCCGCTCCCGGCGTCCGAAGAGACGAGCTCCGTCGGTGGAGGCCCGGCTTCGCTGCCAGCATCGGTGTGCTGCTCGGCGAGGACGCGATCGGACGTGCAGCCGACCGACGCTGGAACGAGGATGAGCCCCGCGAGAAGAGGCCAGTTGCGGCTGATGACGCAGCTCCGGAACATCGAAGACGTACCTTTCACGTTCGACCCGATCATTCGTCGCGGAGCTCGTCCGGGAAGACGACGGGCGCGGGCTTGGGGTCGAGGAGCGCCTCGTCGTCGACGCCGCGACCGAGCGCTCCGAATTGATTGCTTCCCCAGCACTCGACCGCGCCGGTGCGGAGGAGCGCGCAGCTCGTCAGGCGACCGACGCCGACGGCCACGGCCGGTCCGCTCAGCCCCTGGACGCGCTGCGGGCGACCGCGCGTCTCCGCGGGAGCGCTGTCTCCCCAGCAGTAGACGCGTCCGCTGCCCATCACCGCGCACGTCGTCAGATCATCCGCTCCGATGTGGAGCGGGATGTCGTCACGCGGCGTCGCGCCGGCGTCGGTTTCATCCTCGGCCGTGACGGTCGCCAGGATCGTCGGCTGCGGCAGCCAGCTCAGCTCCGTCGCGTTGCCGAGCCCGAGCCCGCCCTGGATGTTCGTTCCCCAGCACTCGACGAACCGGCCCGCGATCGCGCACGAATGGTTCGCGCCGGACGCGACCACGCGCACGTCGACCAGCTCCGGAACGAGCGACGGAGAAGGCGCGATGTCCTCGGAGGTGTCGCGACCAAGGAGGAACCGGCAAGTGATCGAGTTGCAGGTCGTCCGGCCCCACGACAGGAGCTTGCCCTCCTGCGTGATCACGAACGTGCGCCTGCCCGCGGTGGTGACCGACGCGGCGATGGAGCTCCCGAGCGGGACGACGGCCGGCGGGGCGGTGTTCGCGATCGGGCGCGGGCCGAGCTGCGAGCTGTCGTTGTTCCCCCAGCACTGGACCGCCCCGTCGACGGTCGTGACGCACGCGGTGCCGGGGAACCGCGCATTCGCCGATGGTCCGATCGCGACGTTCGAGGCCGGAGGAACGAGGTCGAGCTGCGTCGGCAGCGCTGCGCCTACGAGGGGTGGGCCTGCCTCCGGGCTGCGGGCGGCGTTGACGAGCGCGGCAGCGCCCCAGCACCAGACGCCGCCGCCGGCTGCCGTGAGGCAACCGTTGCTTCCTCCGAGGGCCACCTGCTTGGCCTCGGGTACTCCGGCGACGCGGCGCGGGGCAGTGCTGGAGGCCCCCTCGGCCAGCGGGACCCCGATGAGGCCCATGGCGTTGCTGCCCCAGCAGTGGACAGCTCCGTCGTCGAGCAGCACGCAGAATGCGGTGGATGAGGACGTGCCCACTGCGCTGAGCGCCACCGCACATGGTTTGGCGCTGCACGTCACGGCGCCGTCCGGGACCTCGTACGCGCCGTCGAGCCCCGCGTCCGAGATCGAGCTGTCCACGGCCGCGTCTTCGAGGACGTCGGGAGCGGAGGAGCTGTCCAGGACGACGCCACCGTCGTCATCCGTGGGCGTCGACACGCGCGGGTCTTCGGACGATGAACAATGAACGAGCGCGGCCGCGCTCAGGAGCGTGGTCACGACGAGCAAACGCTTCGAGCTCATAGGGACTCTCCAGGCAGCGTCGCGTCGCCGCGATAGAGGAGGACGTCGTGCCCAGCGATCCAGAGATCACCGGCTCTACCGCGCCAGATCGCGAAGAGGTCTCGCGTGGTCGCGGCGTCGAGCGGCGCTCCTGCGCGCTGCCAGGACGTCCCGTCCCAGTGGAGGATCGTCCCGCCGTCGCCGACGGCCCAGATGTCGTCGGGCGCGGCGCCCGAGAGCGCTCGGATCGTCGCCGTCGTAGGCGCCTCGACGGACTCCACGACGTAGCCCCCGCCATCTTCACGTGTGAAGTGACGGATCACCCCGCCTTCGCCGGCAGCCCACACATCGCCGGCGGGGCCGCTGTTGCACCATGCGGCGAACAACGGTCGTGACGTCTCGCTGTCGATGGTGCGCCAGGACGCGGCGCCGTCGGTCCAGCCGTCCGAGTAGCGCGTCTTGCCGTCTCGGCCCACGATCCACACGCCGGTCGTCGTGCTCCCGCAGACCGCCTGGAACGCAAGCCTCTCGACCTGGGGCGGGTTCGTGGCGCTCGTCGGCGAGACCTCGAAGCTCGGGTCGCCGTCACGCCAACCCGTCGAGTGGTATACGGGCGGTGATGCGATGGCACCGTTCACGACGGACGCGCCGATCGCCCAGATGTCGGTCGCGCTCGTCCCCCACATCGCCGCGATCGGCGTCGACCATCCTCCGGGAGATGTTCCGGTGACCCCGGCGGAGCGTGTCCACGACGACGACGACCCATAACCCGCATCGCCGGTATCACCTGCATCGCTCGGTTCGGCCGACTGACTCGCCCCGCGATGCCAGATCGCCGTGCTCGTGCTGAATGCCCAGATATCTTCTTTGCTGCTACCCCAAATACCTACGATCGGATGTCGAGTATCGAGTGACTCTGATTCGAGCCGCTTTCCGTCCCAATGCAGTAGAGCGGCGGGACTTCCAGCCATCCACACGTCATCGGGGCCCGAGCTCCAGATCCCATTGATCGCAAGCGGCGTCTTCGGAAGCGTCACTCGACACCACGTTTGTGACTTGCAGCCTTTGTCGTCGGGCGGAACGGGAGTCGCGACGTCCTCCACTGCCGCATCCGTCGCCGGGAACGGCTCCTCGCCAGCCGCGAGGACCACGGCCTCGGCGCAGCTCGTGAGGAGCTGCGTGAAGATCGCCGCGGCGCTGATGCCGGAAAGGAACGTGACGGAGTACCTGAGCGAACGCATCAGAACACCCCTCCGCCCGCGTCGGGGATCGGGCAAGGCTTCGTCAGGCATTGACCTGCTGCACACGGCTGACCGCCGTCGAGCTCGCATTGCACACCGCAACCGCCGCAGTTGAGCGGGTCGATCATCGTGTCGACTTCACATCCGTTGTCGATGCGGTTGTCGCAGTCGGCTCGTCCCGGCGGGCAGTAGTAGGAACATCGACCGAGGACGCACACGGGATTCCCGGTCAACACGCTGCCGACGCCGCTCTGGAGACCAGGACAGACATTGCCGCAGGCGCCGCAATTGAAGATGTCCGTCTGCAGATCGACGCATCCACCACACGCGGCGAACGCGGGATCTGCGCACTGGCACTTGCCCATGACGCAGCTCTGTTCGGCCGAGCACTCGATCCCGCACCCGCCGCAGTTCTTGGGATCGTTCAGCGCGAAGGTCTCGCAGCCGTCGCCGCAGCGGTCGGTGTTGCAATCGAGGTATCCCGGCGCGCAGTCGAGCTTGCAAGCCGAGCTCACACACGCGGGGCCGATGTTCGGCGGGACGACGCCGGGCCCACACGGCCACGCGCCGGCGCCCGCGTCCTCGTCTGGAAGCCCACAGACGGTCCCGCAGGCGCTGCAGTTCCTCGCGTCGCGATCGAGCTGCGTGCAGGTGTCTCCACACTGGGCGTAGCCGGGAGGACATCCACAGGCGCCTCGCCAGCACACCTCACCGGCCTTGCACGTGTTCCCGCACGCCCCGCAGTGCTGCGGATTGCGCTCGACGGCCGTCTCGCAGCCGTCTTCGTACTTGCCGTTGCAGTCCCCGAAGCCGTCACCACACTTCACTTCGCACTTGCCGTCGAGGCAGGCGAGCGACGCGTTCGCGTTGGCCCCTTCGCTCGTGAACGCGCACGCGTTCCCGCACGCGCCGCAGTTGCCGAGATCGAGCTGGAGGTTCGCCGTGCACAGGCCGAGCTTTCCCGGGCAGGTCGCGTAGGGCGCCGGGCACTCGTACGAGATGCACATGCCGGCGTCGAACACCGGCGGCTTCGACTCCGGCTCGACGAGCGTCGGCGCCGGAGGTGGCGGCGGCGGGTCGTAGCCCGCGCTGATGCTGTCGGCGCAGGCGGCGAGCAGCGCGATCGCGAGCACGACGGAGCCCGCCGTGGTGAACATGATGGTTCGAGATTTCATCGGGCGCAGGAAGAGGCGAGACGTTGGAGGTGCGAGGAGCCCGGGGAAGACCGCTCGAGCTCGGACTTGACCGCTCGCGCAGCGTCGACCTCACCGCGCTCGCAGAGGGCGAGGACCTGGAGCGTCATTCGCTCGTCGCGAAGCACCCCGCCAGGGAACCGCGAGGCATGTACGGACAGCGACGCGAGCGCGCGATCCGGCGCGCCGGCGCGGAGATGTCCCTGCGCTGCGCGGATGAGCGCGATCTCCTCGCCGAGCACGTCGGCAGGAGATGACTCCGCGGCTGCGCGCTCGGGCGCCATCTTCGCGTCGCGCGCTTCTTTCGGTGCGCCGAGCGGCGCAGGAGCATCGGGGAGAGAATCGATCGCGACGGAAGGGACGACGCTGGCCGGCGTCTCTGCCGCCTCGACGACCGGAGCCGCGAGAGCCGTGTGGTTCGCCGGCGTTGCGGCGGCGCGCTCGCGCCCGGACTCCATGCTCGAGAGGCCCACGAAGCCAACGAGAGCGAGGGCGCAGACGCCGATCGCCGCCGAGGTCATCCCGAAGAGTCGACGTGGCTTCGACTTGCTTCCGGGTGGCGCCAGCGAGGCGACCGGTACCTCCAGCCATGGCTTCTCGGCGAGCCGCTTCTGGATCGCGGACGCCGACGGGAGAGGCGCGCGCTCGCTCGGCCCCCAGTCCTCCCGAGCCGCCTCGACCAGGGCCCTCTCTCTCGACGAAAGATCGCTCACCGTTCGCCCCTTTCTGGAAGCGCGTTGACTGATTCGAGCAGACGTCGGAACTGCTCGCGCGCGAGGCGGAGCCGCGAGTACACGGTGTTCACGTTGACCTCGAACAGCTCGGCGACCTCGTGGGCCTTCATCTCTTCGACGTCCATGAGCATGAAGACCAGTCGTTTTTCCTCATCCATGCGCAGCAGGACGGACTCGAGGGTGCGGAGACCTTCGCTTCGGGCGGCCATCTCGAACGGCCCCGGCGCCGCATCCCCGACCTCCTCGTCGATCGGCTCATGCGCCGGTCGACTCCGTGCGCGCCGTCGCTCGTAGGTCACGATCCAGCGTGCGATGCGGAAGAGCCAGGTTCGAACGCTGCTCCGCCCCTCGAAATCCGGGAGCCGTCGATGCACGACGACGAAGACGTCCTGTACGGCGTCCTCCACCGCAGAGAACGGCACACCGAACGCGCGGAGCGACCGCCACACGAAGCGGTAATGCTCCTGGTAGACCTGCTCGAAGGAGAGCGGCATCGCGTGAATGGCCGATGTGCGTTCGGCCGCGGCGTCGCGGAGCTCTGCCGCGAGCGCGAGCTCCGCGAGGGCTCCAGAGGCAAGGCGCGGCGACGACACGAGGGGGTTAGTGATGGCCCCCCGAAGAATCATCACCAGCGTATCAAAAGAATCGCACCCGCAGCCCCACGTGGGTCCGGAAGAAGAGCACCGGAGGCTCGAAGAGCGTGCCGAACCCGCGGATGACGACGTCTGGAGCGGAGAGCGGATGTCCGAAGGTCACCCCGATGACCGGCGCCACGACGCGCTCCTGCAGCGGTCGAGCTTCGAACGAGAGCGTCGCCGCACCCCAGAACGCGGCGGAGGCCCCGGGCTGTGCGATGCCGACGCCGCGCGTCCCCATCCGACCGAGCTCACCTCCCGCGCAGGCGCGCAGGCCGGTCCGGTCGAGGACGCTTTGCAGACATGCGTGAGCACCCGCGGCAGCGAGATCGACGTAGGCGCCGCCGGTGCCTTCGCGAGGACCGCCGGTGAACTGACGTTCGTACGCGGACGCGTGCAGGTCGACGCCGACGCTTCCTCTGGCAATCCCCACCACGATCCCGACGCCACCCGTCGTCCGCGGTAGCGATCCATCGTCGAGCAGCGCCCGCAGGCCCGCGGACAACGAGACGGCGTCTCGCCTCGTGAGAGGTGCGCGCTCGCCCTGCGGCGGGCGTCGGGTCGATCGAGGGGGTGCCGGCGGCGTCCTCTCGGACGCTTCGTCTACCGCCGATTCTTCTCGTGACGGCGAATGCTCGAGCTCGCGTGCGGCCGCGTCGACGTCGAGCGCGAGGATGAGCGCTGCGGCTTCGGCGAGGCGCGCGCAGTCCGCATCGGACATCGTCCTGTCTGATGCGGGGGCGCGCCCGACGACGAGTCCGAGCCGATACCGCGGCCCCTCCGGTGACGTCGTGATGTCTCCGCGCGCCGGGAGTGTCCGCGGCGCGTGGGTGTGCCCGACGAGCTCTTCGACGCGGGCGGTCACCTGGGCGCGCCCTGGACACTCCGGAGGTGCGTTCCACTCGAGGTCGAGGATGGGCTCCGGCGCGCCGTCCTCCGCGCGCGCTTCTGCCGGCGCGATGGCGAGCACCGAGGACGCCGCGAGCAGGACGAGCGTCGAACGCAAGATCCTGCACCTCGGCATCCTCGCGATACTACCGGCCGCGGCCGGCCATGCCGCAACTCGAATCGCCGAGCTCGTACTTCGCCGGATCGTTGCTGGTCGCAGTCGCGGCGGAGCACGGGCCCGCCGTCGATACGATTCGTGGCTTGGCGTGATGAGGTCAACGCGCGGCCGCGGCGCCGACCTTCCGCGGATCGCTGGCCGCGAGCAGATGGAGATGCGGCGCGTGTCCGACTAGCGGTCCCCACGCGATCATCTGGACGGCAGAGATCATCGACGGCTCCTCTTTCACGGTCTCTCCGCGACGTACGAGGCCCTCGCGGACGTCGAGCGGGATGTGCGGGTCGACGAAGAGGTCGATGCCTTGGGTATGGAAGCGTGGCGCCGACACGCAGGCGTTCGGGTCGCGGCCGAACACGAGCCGCGCGACCGTGGCCTGGGTCACGCTCGTCGCGATCCGCATCCCACCGGAGCCGCCCGTCGCGAGGATCGGACGACCATCTTCGAAGACGAGCGCTGGCGTCATGCTCGACACCGGACGCGCACGAGGACGTGGACGATTCGGGCCGCCGTCGGTGAATCCGAAGACCTTGGCCTCGTTCGGGTGAGTGAAGTCCTCGAGCTCGTTGTTGAGGAGGATCCCCGTGCCTTCCGGGATGATGCTCGCGCCGAACGGGCCGTTGATCGTCGTCGTGAGCGAGACGACGTTGCCGTCACGATCGGCCACCACGAGGTGAGTCGTCCCCTTCCCTCGCGTTCGGAGCTCGTGGAGCCGTGCGGCCGTCTCGAACTCGACCGGCGCGCGAGTGCGATCAGGATCGATCGTCGCGCGTCGCGCCGCGATGCTTCTGGGGTCGAGCGCGCGTTCGTATACAGCGTCCACGCCTGCGACGACGTCCGGGTCCGAGGCGATGCGCGCTCGATCAGCGTAGGCGCCACGCATCGCCTCGGCGAGCATGTGGATGTACGCGCTCGATCCCTGAGACAGCTCGGCGAGCTCCGACTTGCTCGATGCACCGTACATCTGGAGCACCTCGAGGAGCATCAGTCCGCCAGCCGAAGGCGCAGGCATGGTCACGACGGTGCGTTCGTCGATCGTGCGCGTGAGCGGCGCACGCTCTTCCACCTCGTAGCGCGCGAGGTCCTCCGTCGTCATCGTTCCGCCTGCGGCTGTCACCGCGCCGGCGATCTTCTCGGCGGTCGCGCCTTCGTAGATCGCGCGCTTGCCTTCACGACCGTAGCGCTCGAGGGTCGTGGCAAGGACGGGCCGACGCACGCGCGTTCCGAACCCAATCGGGTTCCCTCCCGGCAAGAACACGCTCGCGAGCGAAGGTGACGCCTCGACGCGGTCCCTTGCCTTCCGGACCTGCGCGGCGGTGTAGAGGCCCACGTCGAAGCCCTTGCGCGCGAGCGCGACCGCCGGTGCGGCCGCGTCCGACAGCGACTTCCGCCCGAACCTGCGGGAGAGGACCTCGAGCCCTGCCGGCTCCCCGGGCACGCCCACGACCCCGCCGTTCGGCTCGCCGGTGAACTCCCACCAGGGCTTGGCGGGCTCGCCGGGAACGGGCTTGCGCTCGGGCCAGAGGACGTCGGCGGAGAACTTCGCCGGAGCCGTCTCGCGGAAGTCGAGCGCGGTGACGAGCCGATCCTTCGCCGTGTACACGAGCGCGAAGCCGCCGCCGCCGATGCCACTCGCATCCGGATTGACGACGCCGAGCGCGAGCGCCGCGCCGATCGCACCGTCCACCGCGTTTCCGCCGGCCTCCATGAGATCCATCGCGACCCGCGTCGCGGCCTCGTGATCGGTGCTTGCCGCTTCGCGTGTGCCGATGGCGCTCGGCGGATGCGCCGCTCCTGCGATGTCGGGAAACGCGGCCGCGAGCGCGACTGCAGCGGCGATCGCGACGGCGCCGGCGAACCGAACCTTGCCGCCACGCGCTGTCTCGCTGCATGAGCCCATCGCCCTCTCCGTTCGGTCGTACCTGTCCACGAAACAAGACAGGTCGCGGGCGGCACCTGCATCGAAAGGGCCAACGCTGAACATGGTCGCGGTCGTCGGAGGCGAGCTGTCACGGCAAGGTTTTGCGCACTCGCCCGGTTGCGATCGAGCACGGCCTCCCTTGACGAGTGAGCTCGGCGGCCGTATTCAACCGATAGGTTATCAACCAGTGAGTTGAATACGCATGACGACCGACCCGCTCAGCGCCACGTTCTTCGCGCTCGCCGACCCTACCCGCCGGGGCATTCTCGCCCAGCTGGCGAAAGGTGACGCGACGGTTGGCGAGCTCGCAAAGCCGTACGAGATGAGCCTCGCGGCCGTCTCGAAGCACCTCAAGGTGCTCGAAATCGCCGGGCTCATCTCGAGAGGTCGCGACGCGCAGTGGCGCCCCTGTCACCTCGAGCCGAAGCCGCTCCAGTCGATCGCGAAGTGGGTGGGTGAATACGAGCGCTTCTGGAACCGCAACCTCGACAGCCTCGGGTCGTACCTCGAGGAGATGCAGCGCAGGCCCCCGCCGAAGAAGCCCGAGACGGGGACGACGACCACGAAGGCCCTGAGGACAACGAAGGCCTCGAAGGCCTCGAAGGCCTCCACGACAGAGAGGAGAAAGCCGCAATGAGCATGACCACGCGAACCGAGCTTCCGCCCGATGAGCCGATCATCGTGATGACACGCATCTACGACGCACCACGCGCTCTCGTCTGGGAGGCGATGACGAAACCGGAGCACGTCCGCCAGTGGTGGGGAGGTCCGGGCTTCACCAACCCTGTCTGCGAGATGGATGTCCGGCCAGGCGGACACTGGAAACACGTCATGCGTTTCCCCGACGGCAAGGAGCTCCACATGGAGTTCGAGTTCCTCGAGGTCGACGCGCCGAACCGCCTCGTATGGCAGAACGTCGGCCACGACGAGAACGACGGCAACCCCGAGAACGGCCCGCCGAAGTCACGCACGACCGTCACGCTCGAAGAAGTGGACGGCGGAACGCGCTGCACCATCGTCGGCCGCTTCCCCTCGATGGCCCGCCGCGAGCAGGCCGCCAACATGGGCTACGCGCGGCCGATCGAAGCCAGCAACAATCGCCTCGCCGCCTACCTCCCGACGATGGCCCGCCGATGACCATCGGCATGCGCGGCATGGCCGTCGACACGTTCGTTGCGATGCTCACGAGCCTCGCCGGGTGTCTCGACAAAGGAATGGCCCACACCAAGAGCCAGGACCTCGATCTCGCAAGCGCCCGGCTTGCGCCCGACATGTACACGCTGGCGCAGCAGGTCCAGCTAGCGTGTCACTACGCCATCGACGCCGTCGCGCGGCTCACCGGACCCCACCGCCGCCGATGCCGGACACCGAGCCGTCCCTTCCCTGCGCGCGGGCGCGCGAACATAACGTCGGTAGGATTCCCCCCGCCGCCGCCGCGCCTAAACGTCGATAGGTTTTCGCCGGCAACGACGCTGCCCCGCGTAAAACTAACCTCGGTAGGTTTTCGCCCGCGACAACGCAAACATAGGTCGCCCGCTCGCTGCCCGCGCACCGCCGCAGCTCGCCGGAACAGCCTCCCGCCATCGCACCCGCTTGCCGCCTGCCGCCCAGGCGAACCGTGCCCAGGTCGTGAGCTTCCAAAACGGCGTGGACCTCACGGCGTCCTCGCGCTCGCGCGAGCGACGTCGCCCTCCACATGATCCCCGAGACGAGGTTGGTCAGAGTCCTTCGCGCGCGCCTCCTCGGAGCCTGAACTGATCCTCACCCGCTTTGGTGGACAGGCTGACTATGCCGCAGTCGCGGCCAAGTGCATCTTCAATTCGAACTCGATCGGGCTGACGTAGTCGAGATGCGAGTGGAGCCTCTCGACGTTGTAGAACTTCTCGATGTAGTCGCCGATGGATCGCTCGGCTGCTTCGGCGGTGGTGTACCGCTCGTGGTCGACGAGCTCGGCGCGGAGCGTCGCGAAGAAGCTCTCGGACACCGCATTATCCCAACAGTCGGCGGTGCGGCTCATGCTCGGCGTCATGCCGTGCTGCTTGAGGGCTTTGCGGTAGTCGTCGCTCGCGTAGGGGCTCCCGCGATCCGTGTGATGGACGATGCCTGTCGGCACCGTGCGGCGGGTACCGACGGCGTCCTGCAGCGCCGCCAGCGCGAGCGCCGTGTCGTTCGTCGTGCTCATCGCCCAGCCGACCACGCGGCGCGAGAAGAGGTCGAGGAGCACGGCAAGGTAGGACCAGCCCTCGCCGGTCGCGATGTACGTCACGTCCCCGGCCCAGGCCTGATTCGGCGCTGCCGGCTCGAAGTCGCGCTCGAGAACGTTCGGCGCGATCGGGTTCGAGTGGTTCGAGTCCGTCGTGCGCCGGAACCGGCGCTTCTGTCGGGTCACGAGGCCTGCGGCTCGCATCAACCGCGCGATCCGCTTTGCCCCGACGCGGACGCCCTTCTTGCGAAGCGCGCGGTGGATCCGCGGGCTGCCGTAGCGTTTGCGGCCCTTCTCGTGCAGCGCGGTGATGACGATGCCGAGCTGTTCATCGGCTCGCGCACGAGCGCTCTTCGGCCGCTTCTTCCAGGCGTAGAAACCGCTCCGCGTGACGCCGAGCACCTTGCACATCGCAAGCACGGGGAAGGCCACCTCCTTCGAGGCGATGAAGGCGAACTTCACTCGCTCTCCTTCGCGAAGAAGGTGGCCGCTGCTTTTAGGATGTCGCGTTCCATCTGGAGCCGCTTCACCTCGCGCCGGAGCCTCGTCAGCTCCTCCCGCTCGGCGCTCGTCACCGCCTCCGGCGGCCCCTTTCCGGCATCCACTTCCGCGCGCTTCACCCACTCACGCAGGGCGGTTTCGGTCAGATCCAGGTCCGTCGCCACCTGCTTGATCGACCGGTCGCCGACCTTGCACAGCCGAACGGCTTCGGCCTTGAACTCCGGCGTGAACGAACGCCGTGCTCGTCGTGTCTGTCGCTTCGCCATCGAACACTCCTCGCGCATACTCGCGCTATTCGGGTGTCCACGGAAGCGGGTGAGCATCAAACGCCGCGAGCGAGTGTCGTGTCGCGTTCAACGCCCCTTAGGACCTGTTCCGCCACCGAGGTCGCCGAGACTCTTGGCCGCCAGAGGTCGACACTCGCTCCGATGTCGTCATCGGGTCCGCGGCCCGGATAGGGCAAAAATATGCCACTCCCTTGCACAACAACTAAGTTGTTTTAAAAAGACATAACCAATATTTTCGTGATAAACAGATGGCGACAGCAACTTGAGATGTGGAGCTCATGCGCCAGGCCACGCCGGCTCACCGCGGGAGCTCCGCGCAGTGCTCGTCCTTGCGCGCGCGTCGTCGTTCCCGTGAACGCGACGCGCGACAGGACCGACGCACGCTGGCGGCTGGGAGGGATCATGCACAAAATTCGGTCATGGGAGCGTGTCGACCTAGGCATCGCTGGGTTGATCCTTGTCTCCCTCGTGGGGTGTAGTGCTCCGGACAGGTCACCGGAGGAGTCTCGAACTTCAGGCGGGTCGCAGGCGCTTGTTGGAGTGGAAGAATCTCCCGGCGCAACTGAGCTCCTCGCGAACCTCAGGGCGCGCTTCTCACATGTCGTGGTTAGCGATGACGACAAGCGGGGCGGTCGTCGAGCCACGAAGCACTCCGTCTCACCATTGACACCCGGGAGCAAGGAGGCCCTCGACCGAGCCGTCCGCGTTTCGGCGTCCCGGTCACTGTTTGTGCAAAGCATGGCGGACCGCCAAGGTGTCGAGGAAAATGCGCGCGCGCTGACCACCTTCGACCTGTCGGCAGCTTCGGAATTCGCGCTCGCTGAAGGGTCCGGACGCGCCTCGGTATCCGGTCGCCTCGAAGGCCTCGGTGAGTGTCAAAGTAGATGTCGCCTTTTGTTGAAGGCTACGAGTGCTGCGAGTCTGCGGCGATGGTCTCCTGGTTTCGCTTCGGGTTGAGGAAGACCGCAGGAGCTGGCGTCCAGTCGCGCGTCG
>JAFAER010000241.1 GCA_023423895.1 Pseudomonadota bacterium | reverse complement strand
GGACGCTCTGGGGTCGAGGCAACGTCGATACGGTGAGGGTGCTCGGGAAACAAACGGGCGGCACGTACGCACTGCCGCTGCTCGGCGTCGACGACGAACCGTCTCCTCCATCCACGAAGTAGAGGGGCGAGCGCGTCATCGCCAACCGTGTGGCCTCTACGCGCGCGAGCCCTTGTGTTCTGCGCCACCGGTAACGAGGCCCGAGCCGGCGCTCGAGGGAGCTGCGTCACTCGCGATCGGGATCGATCCCGAGCTCACGCAGGCGGCGGGCCAGGCGCTCGGCGCGCTCGGTCGCCGTGTCGGCGCGCTGACGCTCCTGCTCGACGTCGCTGCGGAGTGACAGCTCGCGCTGGACCATCTCGTCGATCATCGAGCCGAGGCGGACGATGAGCTCCTCGGCCTCGGGGAGTGGCGCGCTCCCGCTGAAGAAGCGAATGCGTCCGGATTCCATCGCGAGATCGAGCCCGAGCACGGAGCTGGCCCACCGGCCTTCTTGGGGGACGATCGGCTGATAGGTGTCCGGACGGCCCTCGGTGAGTCGGTAGCCGACGAGCCGCGAGCGCAGCGGCTCGAACAAGAAGTATTCCGGGATACCCAATCGAGCGTACCGAACGACGTTGTCCTCACGGTCCTTCTTTGCATTCCCGGAGACGTGAATCTCGAGCGCGAAGTCGAGGCCGCGCCGCTCTTCGCTCACCACCCACTTCTGTCGGAGGTGCGGATCGACGTCGAGGACGGCGATCACGTCGGGCGCGAAGACCTCCTCGCCGGGGTAGTAGACGGGAAGCTCGGCGGAGAGATAGATGCCTCTGCGTTTCTTCCGGAACCACTCGCGGAGAGCCTCGAGCGCGCGCTCCTTCGGGACGCGATGCGCGTCGCCCTCGGGCGGGTGTGTGCGCGGGATCTCGGAGGGCAACGCACTGACTGCTGCGCGGCGCTCGTCGTCGCTCATGCTCTGCCACTGTTCCTCCGTCGGAGCACGGGGATCCTGCGGATCGAGGTGGTATCCAGCGCGAGCCATTGCGCCTGGATCGTAGCTCTACGAGGCGCGAATCGCCACGCGTCGCTCGACGCATGCGTCACTGAAGAGATCGCGGGCCACCGCGGCCCTCGAGCGGCACCCCGGCCCGGGAACCCGCCGTTTGCGATGAACTGAAGGTCGAGCTCGCCCTCGATCCGAGCGCCGCCACGTCCTCGGCGAGCTTGGCGGGAGGGGCCACTTTCGTCTTGGTTCGTGTCATCGCGTGATGCCGATGGCGTCCTGCCGATGGCGGTCGAGGACCTGGCGGTCTTCCGCTCCAAGAGGTCGCCGGGAACGTTCGAGCATCCTGCGACCAAGCTCGACGATCCGTCCCGGACGGGCAAGCGGAAGCCGTCTCGGCGGATCCCGAGTAGGATGGCGTGATGCTCGCCCTCCGCTTTGCTTCGCTCGCGTTCGGTTCCACGCTGTTGGTCGCGTGCCTCGACAAGCCGCCGGGCACGCCGCCGCCGCCGCAAGAGCTGGTGCCGGTCGAGCCGGAGGCGCCGACGGCGTCCGCACCCAGGGAACAAGCGCCGCCTCCGGCGCCGGTCGCCGAGACTCCGGTCGACTCGCCCGACGGCAGCGATCCGACCGGCGGCAAGTTCTCCCTCGACGACGCGACCGCCGGGCTCGAAGGGAGCGGCCCGCTGACGGCGACGATCACGACGAGTCGCGGCGTGCTGCGCTGCCAACTCTACGCCGACAAGGCGCCCGTGACGGTCGCCAGCTTCGTCGGGCTCGCACGCGGAACGCGGCCGTTCCGGAACCTGGAGGGCCGCTGGGTGAAGAGGCCTTTCTACGACGGCACCACCTTTCACCGCATCATCAAGGGCTTCATGATCCAGGGCGGCGATCCGCTCGGCACCGGCGCCGGCGGCCCGGGGTACGAGATCGTCGACGAGATCTGGCCGGGCGCGACGCACGACCGGGCGGGCCTTCTCTGCATGGCCAATCGAGGAAGGAACACGAACGGCTCGCAGTTCTTCATTACCGACGCGGCCGCGCGGCAGCTCGACGGGAACTACACGATCTTCGGTGAGTGCTCGCCCATCTCGGTCATCAATGACATCGCGAGGGTGCCGAAGGGGAGCGACGATCGACCGATCACGCCGGTCACGATCGATCGGATCGAGATCTCGCGCTGATCGTCATCGCATTCGTTCGCTCGACGAACGACCGGCGATCACGGACGCGGGAGGCCCGCGGAGATGGAGCGGATGCGTTCGCCGTACGGGCTCTCGGGAAACTGCACCGCGAAGCGCGCCGCTGCCTCGCGCGCCGCGCGAACATCGCCGGATCGCGCGAGGGCCTCGACTCGAAGCGCCGCGGCCTCCTCGCGAAGGGCTCCGCGTGGGAAGAGCGTCGTATGCTCCTCGAGCAGCGCGAGCGTCCGCGCAGGATCTGCGTTCACGAGCGCGATCCGCGCGCCGCGCAGCAGGTCGAGCTCGGTGGGGCGGCGCTCCGCGGCGATCGCGGGCGGCGCGGTGACCGCGTTCGGTGCCGCCGCTGGTGCCCGTGTCGGCGGGGCCGTCGTGCGCTGCGCGAGCATGAAGCTCTCCGGAACGCGCGGCGGGACCTCGAACGAGACAGGTCGCTCGATCGACTCGGCTTCGGGCGCCGGTTCGGGAGTCGACGGCACGCGGGGGAGCCACGTCACGGCGCCGACCAGCACGGCTCCCATCAGGCTCAGCGCGAGCAGTGCGAGCCACGGCCAGCTTCCGAGCGTGTAGAGCCACGAGCGTCGCGAGGTCGCGATCAGGAGCGCCGCCGCGGTCGCCTCGGACCGTGCGTCGGGGCGGGGGCGCTCGCGCTTGCCCGCCAGGAGCAACTGCTTTGCGAGCGGACTGCCGCTCGCCGAGAGACGAACCGGCTCGTTCATCGTTGGCTCCTTTCGCGGATGCCAGCGGAGAGAGACTCGAACACCTCACGCGCTCGCCGCAGTCTCGAGGCGACGGTCCCGCTGGGCATGTCGAGCACCGTTGCGATTTCGCCCATCGTGAGCTCTTCGAGCTCGTAGAGGACGAACACCGCCCGAAGGTCGATGGGCATCTCGTCGAGCATCTCGTCGAGCAGGGCCCGAGCCCGCCGCTCCTCAAGGAGCTCCTCCGGTCCAGCCTGTTCGCTCGGCATCGAAGCGAGCGCATCGTCGTCGGCGACCTCTGGCCTCCGCGCGCGCGAGCGCCGCGCGTTCTGCGCGACGCGGATGACGACTCCGAAGAGAAACGTCTTCTCCTTCTCTGCCGCGACCTCCGCGACGCGCCGGGCGAAGATGCAGAAGACCTGCTGGGCGGCGTCGTCGGCCGCCTCTTCGGGAATGCCGAGTCGCCGGAGCGATCGCCAGACGAAGTCGTACTGCTCCGTGACCACCTGGCGGACACGCAGCGCCGCAGCGGATGTCGTCCTTGCGCCGGTCACCTCGAGGACCCCGGCGGGTGTCACCACGCTTGCCATACGATCCCCGTCTCGCCGGTAACGGCGAGCGCGCTGCCGCCTGGTCCGATCGGAGCCAAGAGCAGGCCGAGCGAAGCGATGGGCCGAACGGGCACGGCCTTGAACGGCAGCTGGAGCACGATCTGCGGAGCGACGTACGGCGAGCCGTAGCTCCATCGCGCCGGCGCCTTGCGGGTTTCGTCGTAGCAGTCGATCGCGAAGCCCGACCAGCAATCGTTCCCGTCCCGTCGGGGGCTCGACGACCCGCGCTGCTCACCCCAGAAGACGCCGAGCTCGGTGGAGAAACCGATGATGTTGTCGTTCCACGGCGCGCCCCACCCGAAGAGCGCGCCGACGCGGTTCGAGATCCCGCGTGCCTCGTGTCGAGCCGCGGCGCCGTAGGACGTTCGGTTGTCGTGCACGACGGCACCTGCGAGGCCGATGCGTGTCGTGCCGCCCACGCGGAACACGGCGGAGGCGCGGAAGCCGGCGGACACACTCGTCCCCGCACTGCCAAGCCCGGCGATCGTGAACCCGCCGGAGCCGCGTCGCGGTGCACGTTCGAGCAGCGTGCGGTCCGTCTCCCGCGCAGGCGCAGGCCACGCCGCAGGTGTTGGGGTCGGTGGCTCGCTCGGGGCGGGCGCTTCCGTCGGCGGGGCCTCATCGAGCGCCGTTGCTGCGAAGAGCGCGAGCGAACGCGTCGCCTCGAGGCAGCTCTGCGCGCGAACCTCGCGGACGTTTCGGCGAAAGACCAGGTCTTCGACGACGAGACGTCCGACCACCTGGCGCTCGTCCTGCGTGGCCTCGATGCGGAACGTTCGCGGGCGATCGTCGAGGTTCGCGTCTCGGAAGCTGCCGCCGAGCAGGCGGATCTCTTCGCGAACCGCGACTTCGTCGACACATCCGGGTGGGGCCTCGATCTCGAAGCGAACGGCCTCGGGCTCGGCCGCGACCGCCGGGCGGGGAACGAGCAGCGCCATCGCTCCACACAGCAGCAGGATGCGAGGCCGGATCTTCATGCGTGTGCGGGGACAGCGACGGTCTACGGCGCGATTCGCGGGCGTGCCACGTCGACACCCCTGAAATCGGCGGACGCAAGGCGAATGGCCGCAAAGAGCGCGAGCCGTCGGCCGGACGTGAGCGTTCACCTGCCTTGATGTGCAGGCGCTCGCCGGTTGATCACGCGGCTCGTCTTTTCTTCACCGATGCTCGCAACTACCCGGAATTCCGTCAGGCGTCGGTGGCGCCGTCGGTGCCGCCGTCGACGAACGTCTCGAACCGCTCGCCGCCGGTCAGCTCGAGGAGCGCGCGGGTCGCGGCGACCTCCAGGCGTGCGCCCGAGCCCCAGCGCATGTAGAGTCGCACGCCGGCGACGCCGTCGAGCAGCGCGGCCGGCGGGATCTCTTCGGCGTCGGAGACGCTCTCGCCCTCGATCGACGCCGAGGCCGGTGACACGAAGGCGTAGTCGACCGCATCACCCTGGGCCGCGAGTCGCCATGGCCCCTCGAACGCGACCGCCTCGACGCCGCTCAACGTCAGCGTCGCGCCGTGGGACCACACACCGAACATGCCCGGTGACTCGGCGCGGTACGCGCAGAGATGCGAGAAGCGGAGGACCGCGGATGAGTCCTCGAGCACGGTGAACGACGTGACGATGGCGTCGTGGAGCTCGAGGAAGTCGGGACGGTCAGAGGCGGTCGGTGACGGCATGCTCGCCGTCCCTTCTACCCCAGGTCGCCCGGCGTCGAGACCTGCAAGTTGGGCGCGTGCCACGCTTGCGCTCTCCACCGGCGGCGAACGAGCGGCTTCGGCCCCCGCGTCACCGACTCATGATCTGGTGCGTCGCCGAGTCGTAGGTCTTCCCTGCGCTGTCCGTTCCGCGGACGCGGAAGACGCGCGTTCCGGTCCTCCGGTCGCGGGAGGCGGCTCCGGAAGCCGTCGCCGGCGGCGTCGTGGAGAAGATTCGCCTGCGAAGCGATCCTTCCGCGGTCCCCTCCACGGACGCCGCCGTCGCTTTCATCGAGCGCGCCGTGTCAGCGGCGACGGGCGGACTGGTTGTGATTCAGGGACCCGCCTTGATGCCGGTGCGTACGAGGACACGCATCGGTCTCGACGGAGCTCGCATCACCGAGAGGCCACCTTCGATTGGCTGTGGTTCATGCGCATCCCACCAGCCTTCACGCCCGAGCGGACGCGGACACCCTGCGACTGGTTGTGGTTCAGCCACACGCCGCCCGCGGAGCCGCTGCCAGGACCGGCCTTCACGCCGGAGCGCACGGTGACCCCTGCTCCCGCGTTCTTCTTCGCGTCGTCCGCCGGCTTCTTCGCTTTCGTATCGTTCGTCATCGAGCAGTCTCCTCTCGGTTCACGCCGGGGTGTCCGGCGGTGAGAGCTCACCAGCAGTGGACGTGCCACGTGCGAATCGCGGCATTTCCAGGTGATTTGCGCCGCTCGGCGTCGTGAGTGCTCACGGAAAACGAAAATTCGAGAGCTGCGTCGCGAACTCTTGTGTCGCCCGCGAAGGGGGACGGCCTCGCGTGTCTCCTCGCGGAAGCAGCTCCTCCGTGGCGCGCTCACCAGCGATGGCGTCAAGCCGGCACCTTGAAGCGCCTTCGCCACGCGCCAGGTGCGACGCCGGCCCACTGCCGGAAGGCGTGGCTGAACGAGGCCTCGGACGAGTAACCGGTGAGCCGCGAGACCTTCGCGAGCGGCGCGCCTTGGCGAAGGAGCTCGCCCGCCTTCTGCATGCGAAGCCGCGTGAGATAGGCGAGCGGCGGCTCACCGACGAGCTCGGTGAAGCGCGCTGCGAAGACCGAGCGCGACAGGCCCACTTCTTCTGCGAGCGAGGCCACCGTCCACGGCTCCTCGGCGCGACGGTGCATCGCGCCGAGCGCCGCCGCGGTGCTCGGATCGCGCAGAGCGCGGAGGAAGCCGCTGCTGCCGTCAGCGGCGCGCGCGAGGTAGGCACGGAGGATCTGGATGAACATGACGTCCGCCATCCGGAGGAGGACGATCTCGGAGCCGGGGCGGTTCGTCTCGACCTCGCGCGAGATGAACTGGATGTTTTCGAGGAACGACGGTACCGCCTGCTCCGTCTCCGGGGTCATCCGGATGAGCGGCGGAAGCGTCACGAGGATCGGCGTTGCGAGCGGATCGTCGATCACGAAGGCGCCGCTGATGAACGTCGTCTCGGCTCCCTTCGTGCCGAGGTTCATGTGGAGGACACCAGGGGTCGGCTCGGTCGCGGATCTCGCGCACACGTTCCAGCTCCGGACCGGGCTTCGCGGATCGTCACGCAGCGCATGCCCATGCCCGTGCGGGAACACCGCGAGATCGCCGCCGGAGAGCGCGACCTGCGGCGCGTCCGACTTGTCTTTCGACTCGTCCACGGCGAGCCAGGCGCTGCCGCGGACGAGGTAGTGGAACCGGACGCAGTTCTTCGCGCCCGGCACGGCGAGTCCCCAGGGCGCGCGCGCGATGGTGGAGGCCCACCGCGTCTTCTGGAGACGGACCGGGGCAAGCACTGCGCTCAACGCATCCATCGCTTCCCAGCGTAGTGAGGCTGGGCCGGGGGCTCCAAGTCCCTCGGACGATTTCGAAAGTTTGCAGGACGACTTCGCATGGCTCGTGCGGATCGCGAGCCGTACCAAGGACGCGTCGTTCTCGACGAAAGGAACATCATGTCCAGCAAGCTCGATTTCTCGAAGGAGCTCATCGGTCGTCGCGCCCTCGTCACGGGAGGCTCGCGCGGCATCGGCGCAGCCATCGCGCAGCGTCTGCTCGACGCCGGCGCGAAGGTCGTCGTGGCCGCGCGATCGCGCAACGAGGAGACGCCCGCGGCGGCGACGCTCGTCACCGGTGACGTGCGCACCGTCGATGGAGTGAAGGCGATCGCGACGGGGGCGCTCTCGGCCCTCGGCGGCCTCGACATCCTCGTGAACAATGCCGGCGGTTCGAACGGCTTCCCGGGCGGCGCTGCCTCGATCCCGGAGGACCAGTGGCAAGACGTCTTCGCGCTGAACCTCTTCTCGTCGGTGCGCCTCACCAATGCGCTGCTCCCGGCGCTCCGAGAATCGAAGGACGCGGCGATCGTGAACATCTCGTCGACCGCCGCGACGATGGGCGCCGGCGCGGGACCGTTCGCCCACTACAGCGCGGCCAAGGCGGGGCTCGAGGTGTACTCGCGGATCCTCGCGATGGAGCTCGCGCCGAGCAACATTCGCGTGAACGTGGTGACGCCGGGACCGGTGACGACCGTGGGCGCGGACGCGCTCCGAAAGAAGATCGGCGACGAGATGGGTATGCCGGCCGAGGCCTGGCTACAGGCCGTTCCGCTCGGTCGCCTTGGCGGCACCGAGGACATCGCCGAGGTCGTCGCGCTCCTCGTCTCCGACCGCGGCAAGTGGCTCACCGGCGTGAACTACCGCGTCGACGGCGGAATGACCGCGCGCTGAGGCGCTGTCATGGGGGGAGTCATCGCGAGCGTCGTTGACGTTCTCGTTCCTTGTCTCATGCTCGAGGTTGCGGGCCCTTCGCGACGGGCACGCCATCGTTTCGTCCGCTCGAGCGGCTTCGGCGTCAGGTAGCATCCGGCGCCCGGATGCAAGCGTTCACACTCCATCGAGCATGTGTGGTTGCCGCGGCCATGCTCGCTAGCCTCTTCGTCGGCGGATGCGCGGCGGAACGTTGCTTCTTCGACTTCCGTACCTACTCGTTCGAGATGACGCGTGAGGTCGTCACGAGCAGCGCGGTGGATGCGCTCGTCATCGAGGCGTGCCTCGGAAGCACGTGCAGGAGCGCCAGTCCTACTGCAACGGGCGACCTCGTCCTCTCATCCGCCTTTATCGGCCCTGCCGGTGGCTCTGTCCGTCCCACGGGGGATCCCGCAAAGAAGAGGGTCTCGGTGATCTACTCGGTCGGTGAGGGAAGCGCCGATGTCGTGGTCCTTCGCGTGAGAAGCGGCGATGCGCTGCTGCTCGACGAGAGCACAGCGACCCGATGGACCGACGACGACTGCCACCCGAAGCCGCTATCGCAAAAGCTCTAGCGCTGGGGTGGCTCCGCCGCGGGTGTTCGCACCTCGACGCTTCCCGATCTCCTCGAGCGGGCTCAGGAAGCGTCGTTGCCCGTCTGGGCTACGCCGGCCACGGCGCCACCGATGATGCGCCACGTGCCGCTCGATCCGCGGCGCCAGGTTCGTGTGTAGCGAACGGTTGCTTCGAACGCCTCGCCGCGGATCTGTCCGGCGAGCTCGACGATCACCGAAGAGACTGCGATGTCATCTCCGTGAAGGGCGATGACGAGGTCGCGGGGCACGTGCTTGTGGATCGACTGGTTCCCAGAGCGGTAGTTGTCGAGATCGTCCGACTTGCGTGCGAGCTCACCGTTCGGCGCGACGAACAGGAGGTCGTCGTCGAGGAGTTGATCGAGGCCATCGACGTCGCCGGCGAGCATGGCGGTTCGTAGCGTCTCTTCGGCGTGTTTGATCGCGGCTCTGGTCATGACCAGGCCACCCCATCATCGATCGGACGCCGCCGCAATACGTGGGCGCGGGCTTCCGAGCGCCTGCGGAGTAGACCGTCATCGAATTCGACCGCAAGCTGCGGAGTGCGCCGCCTCCCGCAGCTGGCTAGCTTCCACGTCGATGCGATCCCAAGGACGAATTCAGAGCCTCGAAGCTCCCAAGCCTCCCAAGCGGAAGGGCGCAGCGCTCGCGCTTGCGACGACGAAGGACCCGCGCTGGACGGCCGTGCGTCACCGAGATGCGAAGGCCGACGGGACCTTCGTCTATTCAGTGAAGACGACCGGCGTGTACTGCCGGCCATCGTGTGCGGCCCGGCCGGCGCGTCCGGAGAACGTCGCCTTTCACGCCACCTCCGCCGAGGCCGAACGCGCGGGCTTCCGCCCCTGCAAGCGCTGCAAGCCGAATGGAGCGTCGATCGCGGAGCAGCAGGCGCGGCGCGTCGCCGAGCTGTGCCGCATCATCGAACAGGCGGACGAGACGCCGACCCTCGATGCGCTGGCGCGTCATGCTCAGCTCAGCCCGTACCACGTGCATCGCATGTTCAAGGCGGTGACCGGCCTCACGCCGAAACAATACGCTGCCGCTCATCGCTCACGGCTCGTCCGTCGCGAGCTCGAGCGAACCGGATCGGTGACGGAGGCGATCTATGGCGCGGGCTACAGCTCGAACGGCCGCTTCTACCAGAGCTCGAACGCCGTCCTCGGCATGACGCCCACGAGCTTCCGCGCCGGGGGAGCGAATACGGAGATTCGCTTCGCGGTCGGCGAGTGTTCGCTCGGATCGATCCTCGTTGCCGCGAGCAAACGCGGAATCTGCGCGATCACGCTCGGCGACGATGCCGAGGGGCTCGTGCGCGACCTCCAGGACCGGTTTCCGCGCGCGGCCCTCATCGGTGGCGATGCCGAGTTCGAGAGGCTCGTCGCAAGCGTCGTCGGCTTCATCGAGGCGCCGCAGCTCGGCCTCGCTCTCCCGCTCGACGTCCGTGGAACCGCCTTCCAGCGTCGCGTGTGGCAAGCGCTCCGCAAGATCCCGGCCGGGACGACGGCGACCTACGCGGAGATCGCGAAGCGCATCGGCGCGCCGCGCTCGGTTCGAGCCGTCGCTCAGGCCTGTGCTGCCAACGCGCTTGCCGTGGCCATACCGTGCCATCGCGTGGTGAAGACGGATGGCAGCCTCTCCGGCTATCGCTGGGGCGTCGAGCGGAAGCGCGCGCTCCTCGACCGCGAGGTGCAGCGATGACGGCGGACGCGCGGTCCTCGCCTGCTTCTCGAGAACCGCCCGCGCCGCGGGATCGGGTCGAGACGCTCGACTGGTCGCGCATCTACGAGGACCTCGACGCGAGAGGATGCGCGATTGCCGCCGAGGGGCTGCTCTCTACTCTCGAGTGCCAAAAGCTCGTCGAGCTCTATCCGAAGGACGAGATCTTTCGCAGCCGGGTCGTCATGGGACGGCACGGTTTCGGACGCGGCGAGTACAAGTATTTTTCCTATCCGCTTCCTCCGCTCATCGAAGGACTGCGAACGGCGGTTTATCCGTATCTCGTTCCGATCGCGAATCGATGGAACGAGGCCATGAAGCTCGACGTCCGTTACCCGTCGGAGCACGCCGACCTCCTCGCTCGTTGCCACGGCGCGGGCCAGACGCGACCGACGCCACTGCTCCTCCAGTACGGCCCCGACGACTACAACTGTCTGCATCAGGACCTTTATGGTGAGCACGTCTTTCCACTACAGGTCGCGATCTTGCTCTCCGAGCCCGGACGCGACTTCGTCGGGGGCGAGCTCGTCATCACGGAACAACGGCCGCGCATGCAGTCACGCGCCGAGGTGATCCCGCTGCGTCAAGGAGATGCCGTCGTCTTCGCTGTGAATCAGCGGCCCGTCCAGGGCACGCGCGGTGTCTATCGGGTCACCATGAGGCACGGCGTGAGCCGCATCCGCTCCGGTGCCCGCCATACCCTGGGCATCATCTTTCACGATGCGACCTGAGCAGAGCTGCGCGATGCGATGACGCTCGATCTCTTCGACGAACGAATGCTCACCGAGCGCCGTGACGAGCCGCTCTCTCCCGGTGCTGTCGTGCTTCGCGGGTTTGCGCTTGCGACGGACCGTGCGCTCGTCGAGGCCGTGACCGCCATCGCCGCTCGCGAGGCCGCTCCGTTCCGGCACATGGTGACGCCGAGTGGACACTCGATGTCGGTCGCGATGACGAACTGCGGAGCACTCGGATGGGTCTCGGATCTTGCCGGCTATCGCTATGCCGCGCTCGATCCGCTGACCGGTCGCGCCTGGCCGGCGATCCCACAGGTCTTCGAGCACCTCGCGATCACGGCTGCGCGCCAGGCAGGCTTCGAAGGATTCGAGCCCGATGCGTGTCTCGTGAACCGCTACGAGCCCGGCGCGCGTCTGACCTTGCATCAAGACCGAAACGAGACCGACTTCGGCGCGCCGATCGTGTCCGTCTCGCTTGGACTTCCGGCGCTCTTCTTGTTCGGTGGCGACACGCGTTCAGAACGCCCCATGCGCGTGCCTCTCCGACACGGTGATGTCGTCGTGTGGGGTGGACCGGCGCGCCTCCGCTATCACGGAGTGCTGCCGCTTGCCGATGGCGAACACCCCCTCGTCGGACGCGCGCGCATCAATCTCACGTTCCGCAAAGCGGGTTGACCCTGGCTTTCGGCCTCGTTGCTCTCGATGCGCCATGTTGGGGGCATGGGAATCGGTTTGCCCACGAAGAGCTGCTCGGTGTCGTGCGACGACACCCGACTTTCCGCTACGAGGCTCCGTGTATCGAGGTGCTACGGTGGAGATGAATGTTGCGTGCAAAGTTTTGTCGGGCGTTCGCAGTCGTCGCACTCACGATGGGCTGCAGCAACAAGGAACCTTTCGGCGGGGAACCTGAGCGTCCCTCGGTTCCCGAAACAAGTACCGTAGTCACCACTGCGGCAGGCGCGCGACTGACGGGGCCCGCCATTCGTATCGACATCGACTGGCCCTACGCTGACTCGCCCCCTCGGAGCATCGACATCGTCGTGACTGCCAAGGATGGCGCTGGCAATGCTGTCCTCGTGCATGCGGCGGGGGATCCGCAGTTCCTGAGCTCGGGAGTCTTGTTTGCAAGGCTCCGCGGCGAACCTGGCTCGCTCGAGCCGGGAGAGGCCAGGGGTTGGTTCGGCGACGACGGATGGACCACTGGGAGCGGCCTCGCCACGGAAGGGAGCCTTCGGGTGAACCTCGTCGACGGGCAGCTTCGTGGCGAAGTCATCGGGGCCGGGCCTGACTTCGATCTCCACTTCGAGGGTCGAGTCTTGGCCGCCTGCTACACCGTGATCCCAGGGGCAAATGTGCCGGTGCCGGACGATCCGAGCCTCGGCCCAGTGACGGTGATGGACGGCGAGTTCGAAACGCCTGCTTGCAGCCCGTATGCGTCCTGGATGCGGCAGGGCGACCGATAGGCTCGTGTTCCACCCGACCGCGCGCGCCGGGCATCGTCGCGCGTTCGGCGAAAAGTCAGAGCCACAGGCGGGCGATGCGCATGCGGCGCTGATCGGTGGCGTCGTTGACACCGACGACCAGCAGCTGGCGCCCAGCGATCGCGGCGCCGTATGCGCGCCCGGTTGGCAGTCGCACGAGGCCATTCGCGAGCGATCCGAAGGAGGTGTCACGCTCACCGTTCGGCGTCAGCCGATACACGTCGAAGGTCGTCACAGTGTATGCGCCGTTGACGAGGTACACGCGCGAAGAAGAGTCCACGACCATGCTCGTCGCGAAGCCCCCCGGAGGACCGGCGACGAGCGTCTTGCCATTCGTTCCGAAGGTCCCGTCGAGGTCGTTCGTGACGCGGAAGGCGTGCATCGAGTAGTTGCCTCCGGGGTAGTCGAACGCGCCGACGACGGCCTTGCTCCCCTGGAGAACGAAGTCGGTCGCGGCTCCCTGGTACGTGCCGGAGACGTCGACGCCGTCGTCGATTCCGCTCGACCGGAAGCGCCGCACGAAGGAGCGTTCGTACGGTGGCCCGGAGGGGGAGGAGTATTGCCCCGCCACCCAGTAAGTTCCGCCCGGCTCGACGGCGAGCGCTTCGATGCGCGGCGATGTACCGGTCTGTGGCGGGATCGAGAACGTCGAGGTTCCTCCGTTGGCGAACGTCGTGTCGACGCTGCCATCGGGCAAGTAGCGCTTCACCGCCGCGCTGCTGGTCGACGTGTTCCCGCCCACGTAGACGTTCGCGCCGAGTCGTCCGATTGCGCCACGCTGGAAGTTGCCGATTCCGAGATCGGTCGCGATGCCGTCGGTGCCGCCCCATGCCGGGTCTGGCACGCCGGAGGCGTCGACACGGAAGAGCTTCACCGAGTTGAAGACGTCCGCGGCGATCGCGATGGCGCCATCGGGCATCAGCTCGATGCGCGGACCAAGAGCCTGCGTGAGCGTGACGAAGCCGCTGCCGTTCGTTCCGAACGATGAGTCGAGCGTCCCTTCGGGCGTGAAGCGCGCGACGATGAGAGCGCCGACCGAGCGCGCCGTGCCTGCAACGACGAAGCGACCGTCCGGCTGCACCGCGACGGCGTTTGCGGCGCAGTCGCCGTCCGGCGCGAGGTCGAAGTAGCCGTTACCGTCGCCGAAGAAGAGGTCGAGCTCGCCCGACTTGCCCGTGATACGTCCGGCCGCCTCGTGTGAGACGGAGCCTGCCGTGGCGATGACGCGGAAGCGTTGCTGCGGCGCGTCCGCTGCCGCCCGCACGGAAATGGTGGCCTCGCCGGTCGCGAGCGAGACGGTAGACGCTTCGAGCGCAACGGCGCTCGCGGCCGCGCCCGCATCGGGCGACGGTTCGAGGGCGAGCGTGAGTGAAATGCTGGTGAGCTCCGACGAACCTCGCAGGCGCAGCGTCGCCGTTTCGCCGGGCGCTACGTCGAACGTCGCCGGCTCGAACGCGAAGTCGTACGCGCCGGGCGCGTCGGGGTCTCCGTTGGCAGCGTCGCTGCCGCCGTCGTTCGCGGAGTTGCTCGCGCCGAGGAACGTCGGGTCGTCGCCCACACACGCGTTGGTCGACGCGACCAAGGCAAGCAGGCTGCCCGCGACCGCAATGACGGCGCGGTAGTGATGCCTTCCGTTTACCGAAGCCATGCGTTGACCCTACTCTCCTTCCGGCTCTGCGACCGGCGCGAGCCGTTCCCGGTCCTCGACTCCGCCGGGACCGACGTCGCGCTTCGGAGGTCGCGCCGCCGATCTCGCCTTTGCGGTCGGGGCGACCAGCTCGGCTTCTTCGCGACGCACCATACATCGAGACTATCTCGTCTCGTGCAGCATCGTCGCGAAGATGCGGTCCGACATCGTCGCTCTCCGACGCGTCGAGGGCGCAGGACGTTCCCTTCATGTAAACCGACTCGACGTTGTTGACGTCGGGGGGGCGACGAGGAACGTGACGTGATACGTGGGGGCGCAGTCTACTCGGAGGGGCGGAGCACGGGCTCAGGTCCGGCGCCGGCGCCGCAACGCCGGCCGAACGAGGGCAGCGCATCCGAGCGCGGCGAGCGCGACGGCCGCCGACGAGGACTCAGGTGAGGACGACGTGACCGCGCAGCCCCCGCCTTCTTCGGCGCCCGACGCCGGCAGGCGGGAGGACCTCGGAGCCGCGGTCGAGGGCGCTCGTCCTTCACCTGCGCCTCCGACTTCTTCCTCTACCGGCGGCTCGGTCTCGTCTGGCTGCTCGACGGTAGGACCGCCGGCGTCCGCGCCAGCATCCGGCTCCACACCGCAGTTCGGCAAGGCGCCGACCTTGAAGCCTCCGATCGGCGACTTCAGCATGCGCGCCTCGGTCATCGGGCCGAACGAGCCATCTTCCGCGATGGTGTCAGCCGGATTGTTCCGGTTCCACAGCCTCTGGAAGGATTTCACCCCGAGCCCGACGAGCGCGACGGTTCCTCCTCCCTTGTAGTCGAAGTGTACGGGGTCGCTCGCGCCGAGCCACTGGAATCCCTGGTTCCCCAGTGCGGTGCGCCATGCGGCGTTGTCCTGGATGTCGATCGCCAGACCGGACTCGTGGTTGCTCGTGCCCGGCGCCGCTGGCCGGAAAATCCCAGGGCACCCCTTCTGGAAGAGCCGATTGAGCAGGTACTGCTCGACGATGGTCCTGAGCCCCGAGTTGATGCCGATCGTGACGCCGCGCGCCTTCTGCGCGGCGATGAGGGCGTCGGCTGCGGACGTCTGCAGGTAAGGAAGCGTCGAAGCGCCATTGAGCTTGATGCCCGGCAGATTGTCGATGCGCTTCATCGTCTTGGGACGAAGGCACTCGAGCTCTCCGAGCAGCTGATCGCCGAGTGGCCGCACAGGCGCAGCCGAGCAGCCGGCGGTGATGACGGCCGAGACCGGGTCGGTCGCCACGAGCGCTGAGGAGGTCGAGCCGATCTCATCTTCGTCGATCGTCCCGTGCTCGTGGTGGTCGAGAACCTCGTCTTCCGCGTCGCAGGCGACGAGCGACACGCAGGCAAGGAACGGAAGGATCGCTAGACGGCGCATGGCGCGCGCCCCAGCAGGAAGTGAGCCGCTCTCGATTGCTGCAGAACGGGCTATCCAAACGCTTCATAAGCAACCGGGTGCGCAACTAGAGCAACTCACGCGCCTTGCTGAGCCATCGATTCCCCAGGCCATCGCGCGCGGATCCACCTGATGGTTCGCACCCTCAGAGCGAGCGATGGCACTACCGACGTCACGACGTACGAAGTACGAGTTTCGATGCATGGGTGGACGCTTTAGGCCGCCACCGGAACCCAGCCTGGACGCGATGCCAGCCGCTTCGCCAGCGGCCGATACGCGAGCGACAGAATCGCAGTCCAGACGACGTCGCCGAGCAGCGTGCCACCGAAGTACGGAATCGCTGCGACGTAACACGCCGCGAGCCCGCTCGCGTCGAGGGAGTACATCGCCCCGCCGACCCAGACACCGAAGTTCGAGAGCACGAAGAACGCGCACGAGCCGAGGAAAGCCGCGGCGAACGCACCGCCACGTCGCTTGCGAAGCGCCCTTCCGAGCAGCGCTTGCGCGACGAACCCTGCGTACACGAAGGGAGTCACGGCGCTCACGGCGGGGTAGCCACGCAGCCACGCCAGCGTGAGGTCTCCGACGAACATCGCGACGATGACGACGGCGATGGCGAGGGCAGGCCTCATCGTCCGACCCGCGAAGACGGCGGTGGCGCCCACGGGCGCGATGTTCGGCGGATGGGGGATGATGCGGAGAACGACGCACAGCGCGATGAGGAGAGTCGGGAGCATCACGGATTCCTGAATTGGTTGGGACGATCGATCGTCGGCTTCTTCGGGCCGGGTCCGCTGTCGGGGGCAGGGCGGTCCCGCTTCACATCGCTGCGCCTCGGGCTTCGTCCGAAGTGCAAGGTCGGCACACGGAGCGCATCCCCGCCGTTTCGCTCGGGGACGCGCTCGCTCCACGCGGCTCAGTGCAAGAACGTACGAACGGTCTTGCTGCCGGCCAGATCGCACACCGAGAGGACGAGCCCCTCCTTGGCGACCTGCAGGTCGAAGGTTCCGGGGACGACGGCGTCGAACGAAGGCGTCTCGTCCGCGACGGAGGCGTACACGCGCACCGCCGCGCCCTGACGAACTGCGAGCGAAACACGCGTACCAAGTCCCGACAGATCGAGATCGCTCACCGGACCGACGACACCGGTGGCGACCGGCGCCCAGGCGACGTCGTTCAGGTCATCGATCGAGGCGCTGCGAACGGTGAGGGCGCCGCTCGCAGCGACGCACGCGACGTAGAGCTTCGAATCGGCCCATGCGACGTCGACGCGAGCCGCCTCCGTGCAGCTGCCGATCTCGACGAAGTCCGACGCTTGGGCGACGCTGGCTGGCGTGGCCGTCGCGCGGACGAACGCCTTGCCGTCGGCGAGATAGGCGCCGACGAGCGTGCCCCCGGCGCGGATCAGCTTCGGCGCCCTTGCGTCCATCGCTGCCGCCTCGATCGTGGCGAGGTTGGTCCAGAGATTCGAGAGCTGGCCGAACCTGTCGACGGGGAACCTCGACAGCGTCAATCCGACGTTCTTCTGCGCGATGAGCCCGTAGAGGACATGTTCGACGAACGCGATGCTGTGCGCGCGGCTTCCTCCGTACGCCGCGGTGAGCGCGTAGGTACCCATCCCGCCGTCCTTTATGACCGAGACGAGACCTCCGAACGACGCGAAGTTGGTCGTGTAATACGAGCTGCCGTCATCGAACGAGAGCTCCGAGTACGAATAGTGCTGCGGCGTATAGCGGCCTTGATAGGCCTTCCAGCTCGATTGCGCGCCGAATCCTTGCAGCCTGTAGAGAGCGAGCACGTTTGCGCCGCCGTAGACGCCACCACCGTCCCAGAGCACGTCATCGTTCGACAACGCTTCGCGATAGGCTGGGTCGCCGAACATGTACCCCAGGCGTGCGCCTTCATCGATGTCGTTCACGGCAAGCGCAAAGCTGTACGCCGTTTTCACGGAGGGGAGCGCGGCCAGCTCCGGCCAGGCCGGCGCGGTGTTGCAGATGTACTTGGTTGCACCGGCATCGACCTCGGCGTCCTCGAGGACGCCGTTGCCGTTCGCGTCCGCGCCAATCTCGATCGCGATGCCGCCGAAGGCGCAGCTTTCACCGGCGAGCTCTACGACCGTCCGGATCCGCGCAGATGCGCCGTCCTTCGCGTCCTCTCCGGATGTGCCGTTGCAGACGTACGTCGGCGGGGCCTTCTCGCCCGGGTCGAGGACACCGTTATCGTTTGCGTCGATACCGGTATCGATGCGCTTGCCGCCTTCCGGGCAATTCGCGCCAACCGGCTCGTTCGACGTCGCGACGAGCGGAGTCGCGCCTCTCGCTCCATCCGTCCCGTCCGCTCCGTTCCTTCCGTCCGCTCCATCTGCTCCCGGGACGCCGTTCGCCCCGGGCTGGCCGTCGTCGGCCGCTCCACATCCCACATAGGCCAGCAGCGCGACGCACGAGAACGCCGCGAGAACACCTCGGGAAACAAGCATGAGAACGCTCGCAATCGTTGATGACGACCTGCGCGACGGCTCGACGGCTCTACGGAAGAGACGCAAGAGGAAGAGGAAGTGACCGAGAAGCCACTCGTCCGCTGCGATCAGGCGGTGGTGCACGAAGTGCGACCACGCTTGGGTGACCGGATGCCTACCCTCGAGGCAGAGCCAGACAACACGAGCCGTCGGTCGAAATGACGTGGGCTCGGGCCATCACCAGGTCTTCGGACTTCGGAGGAAATCGACTGACTCTCGGAGAGTCACTCGCATCCACCGTTACCGCTGCGGGGCAGCTCCGGATTCACACCGGATTCCCTTAAATGTCAGTCCACCGGGACTGACGGCATATGGCGACTCTTGCCGTAACAGGCACGCAGCGAAGCCGTCAAGCGTGCACGTGATTGCCGAAGAGCCGCGCGAGCATCGAAGCAGGGGGATCTCGATGTGACTCCGCGGCCGTACGAGCCGAGAACGAAATGCGCGACGTCGACCACCGAGCGAGTACGCGACGCGTGCAACCGCGCGCGTGCGCGACGCGACCGAACAGCGAGCGCGCGACGTCGTGCAGTTGCGCGAGTGCGCGGCGTCGTGCGAGCACTTGATTGACACGGTCGACCCTTCGCAGTATCCGGTCGCTCGCTATCGGTGCTCGTTGGGCGACTGCCCCTCGGGCTTAATAGGGAACCCGGTGAAAGTCCGGGACTGCCCCGCAGCGGTGAGCGAGAACGGAAGTCATCACGGAGCACTGGGCGTCCTGCGCCTGGGAAGCGATGACCGGTAGGAAGGCGATCGGTGACGATCGCAGTGCTCGTGAGTCCGAAGACCTGCCGAGAGTGCGCGCGCCCATACGGGCGAGCGCTTCTGACGAGCCTTCGTGGGGAAGGCCGGCAGGCCACGAGGGCAAGCGGTCTCCGAATCGGACGTCGCATCGTCGCCCTCTCCGCCTCTCGACGTCTCCACGCGGCTCGCGCCCCTCGCATCGCGGGACATCGCGGGAACTGGAGACAGCGGATGAGGTTCATCGAAGGTAGCAAGCGGCTCGCCAGCGTCGCGCTGCTCGCATGCGCCGTCGAAGCTACGGGCTGCGACGGCAGGATCGACGACACGACGGGAAGCGAGGACGACGGAGCGAAGGTCCCGAGAGGGACGCGCGATGCGGGGCGCGACCGAGCGGAGGACGCCGGCGGCGAGCTGGACAGCGGCAGCGACGGCGGCGACGCGTCCGTCCCCTCGGCGTGCACCGGCGGGATGGTGCTGCCCGTGACCGGAGACTACGTCGACGAGAGTGGCACGGAGCACTGGCTGCGAAGGACTGCGAGCGCGACGACGTACACGCGGCTGCACGGTGGCGCTCCGGTCCCGGCGAAGCCGCCTACGCTCTGGCGCGTCGTCGAGACGTGTCCTGATCAAAAGACGTTCGTGGCGGTCTCGGAGAACGCGACCTACGCACGCGTCGACTGGACGACGGACGCCGCCGGGCTCTACCTGTGCGTCGCCGCGGGAGAAATGGCGGACGCCGCAGCCGCGTTCTCGGCTCCCAAGTCGAACGCGAATGCGCTCGGGGCGGGCTGCAAGGGCGGGCCATGGACGCTCCTCACGATCGCGAAGGACGGTGGCAGATGAACGGCTGGATCCGCATCCGCACGATCGCCGCCTGCGCCGTCGCCGCGAGCATCGTCCTCCCTGCACGCCGCGCCGCCGCCGAGGCCTTCGACGAGTACGCCACGAAAGGGAGCTATTCGATCACGCTCCCTCCGCGGACATCGAGCTACGCGACGCTCTCGGACTCGTTCGGGCCGGAGGCGTCGGCGGTCATCGACGGCTATGCGCTCGAGGGCCGACTCATCGCGGTCAACGACAGCACCATCTACCTCCAGAAGAACTTCGGCTCGAGCGTGTGGCTCCCCGTGGCGACGGTCGCCACGAACATGGACCCGAGCTTCGTGAAGATCTCGCCCGACGGCGCGACGATCGCGCTCGGCCTCGGGTACTTCCAGCCGCTCTATCTCGTCGGAGCCACCCTGCTGAGCGTGAACGCGCCGCCCAACCTGAGCACGCATGCTCAGGTGAAGAGGTTCGATGCGAGCTACTACGAAGCCGTCTGGCGGGACGCGCGCTACCTCCTCATCAACAGCGACGGTCCCAGCGGAAGCCGGGTCTACGCGATCGACTCGTACCTCGCCAACCCGGCGTCCGCGTTCATACCCCTCATCGACGACGTGCCCGGAGCCTCCGCCGGCATCACGGTCGACCGTTTCGGAAATCTCGTGACCGGGGTCGGCTTCGGCGCGAATACGGGAGAGCTCAAGATCTGGTCGGCCAGCGACGTCGCAGCGGCGCTCGCTCCGGGCGGCGCCTCTCTCGCTTACTCGAGCACGGGGCACGTGCTGGCAACGAAGGTCCTCAGCGCGGCGTCGCTCGGGTTCGACGCCGACAACAACCTCTACGTCGGCGGTGGCGACGCGTTCGGCTCTACCGGTGACTACGGCTACGCCGCGCTGATTCACGGCGACGTCCTGACGCGTGTCCTCGCCGGTGGCGCTCCGCTCGATGAGTCGATGCCCGGCGAGTACACCGCAGTCGCGCCGGATCCGTGCAAAAACGACGACTTCACGAACGTGCAGTACGTCTCCTCGCTGAAGATGCTCGTCGTCAGCGCGAACCTCGCGTCGACGCCGCCGAATTGCGCCCCGATGGACAACGGCGCTGCGAGCGGGACCGCCACCGTGCAGCTCTACTTCCCTCCCGACGCGCCCGACACGGATGGCGACGGTGTCCCCGACGGCGCCGACAACGCGTACCTCACGCCGAATCCCGATCAGACCGACAGCGACGGCGACGGCTACGGCGATGCCGCCGATCTCGACTTCGATAACGACGGCATCGTGTCGGGCAAGGACTTCTCGATTTTCGTAGACGCCTTCGACGCAGCGACCGGCGGCGCGAACTACGACGCTCGCGTCGACCTGAACCGCGACGGGAAGGTCGACTGGACCGACTACGCGCTGTTCAAGGACCGTTGGGCAACGACGGCGCCTTTCTACTGAGCGGGCAGGACCAACGACGATGCGCATCATCAGGCGATCCCTCCGCCGTCTTGCGTTGAGCGCGGGTGTTTCCTTCGCGATCGCCCTCGGCGCCTGCGGAGGCAAGCTCCTCGACGACCCGAGCGGTGAGGGGATCGTGTGGTGCACCGATGGCGCCTGCGCGGATGGCTCGGTCGTGCGCCCCGGCGCGACGGACGGCGGCGGAAGCACTGATCCCGGCGCCCCTGTGGACGGCGGTGGCGGCGCCTCGCACGAGGCCGGTACATGCGGAGGCGGCGCCGGCGCGCGCTTCGTCACCGGCATCGTCGACCATCGCTTCGGCACCGGTCAGGACCACAATCAGGTCGGCGGCTTTCCCGGAGCCCTCTATGGGCCCCCGCACGCGGGCAGTTCAGCGTCGGTCGTCTCGCTCGGGAACGGCGGCTACGTCGTCGTCGAATTTGCAGGCAATGCGATCATCGACGGCCCCGGCGTCGACTTCACCGTGTTCGAAAACCCGTTCGGGAATTTCCGAGAGCTCGCGACGGTCGCTGTGAGCGAGGACGGGCTCACCTGGCACGAATTCCCGTGCACGGCCGGGCGAGGCGAGCTCGACTTCGGCTACTGCGCGGGCGTGAGCCCCGTCCTCTCGCGCCCGGACAACGGCGTCGACCCGCTCGATCCGAACGTCTCCGGAGGCGACAGCTACGACTTGCACGACGTCGGTGTGATGCGCGCTCGCTACGTGCGCATCACGGATCGCCCCGACCTCGACGGCGTGGACGGCGTGTTCGACCTCGATGCCGTGGCGATCGTGAACGCGGAGTGTCCGTGACGGCGTTCACGCTCGTCTACGTCGCGGCACCGCGTCCTACTCGGCCTCCTTGGCGACCGACATCGAGGTCAGCCATGCGCGTGAGCGCGCGACCGCGTTGACGCGGAGGTTCATGAAATAGATCTGGTACTCGATCGGGTGAAAGTTGCCTGCTCCCATGACGTGGTCGAGGATTCGACTCGGAAGGTCTCGCGGCGCGGAGCCGATCTTCGTAACCACCAAGTTGCCGCCGGCACATGCGGCATCGGCGAAGCCCAGACGTGGGGAGTGGTCCTCTGTTTCGAGGAACACCGCTCCGAGGTTCTGCTCTTCTGAGACGTGCTGTCCGTCCGGGCGCCAGCTGAGCGGATTCGTACAGAGTCGTTCGCGCCTGTCCTTACCATTGATATCGAACCGCGTCGGTACGAACGTTGCGCTCCGCGCCTGATAGGCAATCACACAATGCAGGTCGTCGTGTGAGCGGCAGGGAGGCAGATCCGGCATCTGCTCACGCAGCCCTTCCAGCGTGACTTCTCCGCCGACGAGATACGCCGCGACGAGCCGATGGCGGAGCTCGGTCCCGTGAACGAGGTCGGCGAGCAAGCGGGCCGCCAGGATGGCTCCCTGGCTATGCGCCGCCAGGATGAACGGGCGCTGACTCCCGCGTCTGGCCTGAAAAGCCTGGAACGCGCGGCGCAGGTCGCTGTAGGCGACGTCCTTGGCCTGTTCCCCCTCCGCGGAAGGCCGATAGAATGCCGTGCCGTTGGCCTGCCGGTAGCGCGGCGCGTACACGGCACAACACGCATTGAACGCGGAGGCCTGAATCCCCGTCGCGACCCTGTCCGTATCGGCGTTCAGGCGGGCGTCGGTGGTGGCCGCGTTCCACTCCGAGCCGACATAAGACGTCGGATGCACGTAGAACGCGTCCACCGGAGCGGTTCGTTGATCGATTGCGGCTGAGCCCGTCGGGAACTGGTCGGCAGTGTCCTCGCGTCCGGGGAGCGCGCTCCAGCTCGCATCGTCCTCGTACTGCGGTGGGGAGGGAAGCTTGTTCATATCGAACGCCGCGCGCGGGGTCATCGTCCAGTCGACCACCGCTTCGATGTTCAGGATGAGCAGCCCAAGAAGGAGCGCCAGCAGAAACACCACCACACCGACGATGCGAATGAGCTGCGCCCAGCGCTTCATGTCTTCTCCTCCTTGCGAGGGACGAAGCCGAACGCCAGCAGATCACCGAGATCTTTCAGCAGTCGTTCGAGATCGACCCCGTGACGTAGCTTGCCTGCGCGATGGAGCTGGATCGCGCCGTGCGTCGCGGCCCAAAGCGCTTGACCAAGCCGGGCCGGCGGCATGTTGGTGAGCCCCGCAGCGTGGGCCTCGACGAGCGGGCTCTCGGCGAGCGTGCGGTATCGCTTCACCGCCGCCTCGTGCTCGGGCCCAGCGGGCGCAACGTCGAAGATGAGGTCGTAAAGAGCCGGCCGGCGGAGCGCGAACTCCACGTAGGCTCGCCCCACCGCTGCGAGCCTCGCCTCAACGGAAGGAGCTGCCTTCATCGCCTTCTCGGCCTTCGCGGTCAGCGCGTCGAGGGCCGACACCCGAACGGAGTCGAGCAACGCTTCCTTGTCGGGGAAATACGTGTACGGAGTGGAGCGGCTCACGCCGACCATCGCGCCGACCCGACGTAGTGAGCACGCGTCCCGTCCCTCGCGTTCGAGGAGCCGCATGGCGGCCGCCGTCAGGCGAGCGCGCATCTGCTGCTCCTCCTTCTCGGTCAAGAGGCGGCCTTGCATGCGAGAGACCCTAGTCGACTGTTTGACACCGTCAAATAGTAAGTGGCGCGTCGGCGGCGTCGTGGAGACCGACGTGCGAGAACACACTTCCGCGACGGTTACGCGCGCGACTCGCGCGCGACGAGAGAAGAGACCCTGGCAAGGCGCAGAGCGCGGCGCGGGCGACGCCAGCGAGATCTCCCGCGGGGCCCGTACGGTCGAGGTAGATCGTCCGCATCGCAAGGGCCGCGTCGAGCACGGTCACGATCGTCCGACTCGTGGCTAGAAGAGGCGATGAGCTCTCCCCGGATCGGATCCTTCTTCGCCATGGCTGCGCTCGTCGCGGCCTGTCGTCAGCCGTCGAGCGAGACGACGTCGACGGCTTCACCGTCGGCGAGTGCGACGGCCTCTGCGTCGTCACCCGTCGTCGCTGTGGCTCCCGCCTCGGCCACGGCACAAGCGCCCTCCGCGCAAGCGCCCTCCGTGCTCTCGCGGGTGAGCGATCCGAGCAAGGTGTGCATGGTCAACAACCAGTACATGGAGGTGGAGCAGATCCCGGTGTCCGTCGGCGGCAAGACGTATTTCGGGTGCTGCGCGATGTGCAAGGAGAAGCTCGAGAAGAGCGACGCCGCGCGGACCGCGCTCGATCCGGTCTCCGGCGCGCGCGTCGACAAGGCGACGGCGGTCATCGGGCGGGACGAGTCGAACAAGGTGTATTACTTCGAGAGCGAGGCGACGATGCGCCGCTTCACGCTCTGATCGCGGCGCTCATACGGTCCGGCGCAGAGTGCGCTCGCGCCGATCTTGCGGAGCCGTCGTCGCGGTCGCGCCGATTCTTGCGGAGCCTTCGTCGCGGTCGCGCCGATCTTGCGGAGCCGTCGTCGCGGTCGTCGAAGTCAGAGCTGGCGCGCGTGCGCCGGCATCGTGGCGCGCCTTGCTCGCCGGAGCGGCCAGGGTCCAGCGCTTGCGCGCATGGGCCATGCCGATCCGGCGAGCGGGGCATGCTCACACGATGCTCAGGCCCCTCAGCTCCACTGAGCGGACGACGCCTTCACCGCGTCGATCTCGTGATCGAGCGCCATCGCTGCTCGAGCAAGCTCCTCGGTCGATCCCGCGAGGTGGCGTCGGTACTCCACGTACGCCGCGTCGAGGGTCTTGGTGGCCGCGCTCATCGCGCTCATGCACCCCACGACCGGCGGAGATCCGACGTACCGATCAGCTGCGAAGCGGTTGGCGCGACCAAGATGGTCGATGAGCTTCGCAGCGCTGTCCTCGAGAGGGGCGGGGATCGCTTCTGGCCCGGGCCACCGGGCGACGCGAACCGTCGCGTCGAGCGATTCGACGAGTGAGCTGAGCGCCTTGCGAAAGGCCGCCACACGCTGATCATTCATTGAACTGTTCCGGGAGCGGCTGAGGTCCCGGAATGATGCCGGCGATGTCCGGATCGACGCCCGGCTCCGCCGTGGCGCGCGCGCTGGGCTGTGCGCGCCGCAGTCTCATTTTCTCTGCTTTTTCGCGCTGTTTGTCGAGCCGAGCGCGTTCTTTCTGGCGTTTCTGAAAAGTCGTGCTGGATGCCATTCGCGGGTCACCTCGTAGGGGCGGAACGTGGGATCAACCATCGTGACGACTCGGCGAGCACATTGCAAGCGCAAGCCCGAAATGGCCGCGCTTTGCGTGCGGCTTTTCCCGTTTCTCGTTGCGCGTTTCGGGTCTTGCGCTCGCTTCGCGTTCGCGTCTCGTTTCGTTGCGCGTTCGGCGCGTCGTCGCGTTTCGCGCTCGGTGTGCGCGATGAACGTGCGAGGACCGTTCGTGCGACGGAGCTCGAGCTGCGCCGCACGAACGTCGCGCTATTTCGCCTTGCTCGACTTGCGCGTCGCCTTCGCGTTCGCGCGCCGTGACTCGAGCGCGCGCTTTTTGGCCACACGCTCGATCTCGGCGCGACATCCGCGCTGGCATGCCGCCACGAGCTCGGTCGCGGCGGCCATCGCGTTCCACCACAGCCCTTTTCCTGCCTGGTTCGCGACCTTTACGCACAAACGTCGGATCTCATCCGGCGCGTTCATCCCATCGGCGTCGAACGCGTTCACGGTCTTGCTCATGTCGAGAGTCTAGCGCGTGGAAAGCCGCGACTTCGGTTCAGGCTGAGGCTCAGAGTCGGGCTCAGGCTCGAATCCGGGCTCAGGTCACGTCTTGGTCACGATGACGCTCGACCGCGAAGGAATGCTTGCGGGATCGGCGTCGAAGCGTAGAGTCGACAGCTCACGACACTTTTCGTCGCTCACGACGCTCTCTCGTCATTCGGGATCGCGACACGCGCTGCGAAGCTTCGTCCTGATCCCACCCCGGAATGGCTCGCGCTCACGTCGAGCGCGCCGCGGGGAAACCACGAAAGAAGAGAGAGCAACACATGAACAGTCGCCTTTACGTCGGCAACCTTTCCTACGACGTCACCACGGACGGGCTCCGCAGCCAGTTCGCCGAATGCGGTGAGGTCACCGACCTCCACGTGATGATGGATCGTGAGACCGGGCGCGCCCGCGGCTTCGCCTTCGTCACGATGAAGAACGAGGCCGACGCCTCCAACGCCATCTCGCAGCTCAACGGCGCCATGTACGAAGGGCGCCCGATGCGCGTCAACGTCGCCGAGGAGCGTCCGCGCAGCGGTGGCGGTGGCGGTGGCGGTGGCGGTGGCGGTGGACACCGCGGCGGTGGCGGCGGTGGAAACCGCGGCGGCCATCGCGGTTGGTGAGCCGCGATAGTCCACCAGCGGCGACTCGTCGCTGACGGACTACAGCATCATTCGCGCGCGCGACCCGTGATGGGCTCGCGCGCGCGTTTGCTTTGTGCGGCGCGTGGCTCGATGCGAGCGAGCTCCGCGCGCCTCTCGACCACGGACGCGCGGCCAGCGCCGTACTTTCGATGTGGCAAGTCGATGCGCTGCGGGACGCGTACCTCGAGGCGCGCTCCGTCGCACGACGCGTACGTAGGCGCGCGAACCGCGCTTGGCGCGAGGAGCGGCGATGAGGTCAGGCGCGTGCGGGACCGGTGCCGAGGGCCTGGCGGCGGGTGTCATGACGCTCCTCGAACGTTCGCAGAGCTCGGCCGCCCTTCGTACGTGGTGCCGTGACGAGCTCCTACGTGAGCAGCGCGAGCGCGTTCCGGATGATCGTCTCCACGGACGCTCCCGAGTCGCGGCTCGTCGTCAGCCGGGCGATGACGTCGCGCACCTCGGGCGCACGGAAGCCGAGCGAGCGAAGCCCCCGCGCGGCGGTCTCGAACGCGGGCGTCCGTACGTGAGGACGGCTCACCTGGTTTCCGACCAACTTTCTCTGTCGGAAGTCGATACGCTGCACGACGTACGCGCGACCGAAGACCTGCTCGGCGTGCAGACGGTTATGCGCGCGACACCTCGAGCGCAGGTTTGCAGCCTCATCGCCTCCGCCGCGGGCGCTAGCCTCGATGTGATCGAGCTCGAGGAACCCGCGAGCGGGGCACCGGTTGCCCTCGGCGTCGACATACGTGCACCGCTCGGCGTCACGAGCGTAGACCTCGCGGACGACCGCGCGCGGAACATGGCTGCGCCGCGCCGCTCTCTTGGTTGGTGAAGGGTTCAGAAGGGCGGCGACATTCGGCTCCGATGGCGCGGTCGCTCGGTCGTTTGGCAGCGACGTCGCCGCGTCATGTCGCTGCGCGCTTGCTCGTTCACTTGGCGGGGAGCCGTCGCGCCATGTCGCTGCGCGGTCACTCGGTCATCGGGCAGTGAGCTGGTCGCGCCGTCTCGTTCGGCCGCGATGACCTCATCCCAAAGCGCGCTGTCGATGCCATCCACATCGGAAGCCTCGGTTCGCGTCTTCGCCTTCTTGCGGAAGGTCTTCCCGAGACGCTCCTTCTCGAGCTTCGCCAGGAGCAGGTCGAGGGAGAGGACGAAGATCCTCTCGAGGTCTCCGCTCGGGTTGCGATGCCGCATGAGATCCCGGACGCGTTCGATCTTGACCTTCGTCTCGCGCGAGATCGAGAGCTCGACGCGGTACCGCGTCGCCGACAGCGGCTCGACGCGCGGCCTCACCTCCAGCGACGACGACGATGACGATGTCAACGGAGCATCCGAACACGGTGCGCGCGGAGTCCCAAACGCCTCCAGGCCCAGTCGCGACCGGGAGCGCCGGCTGCGGTGCGAGTGGCTCGATGCACGGGTGCACGTCGGGCTTCGGGAAGCGCGCGGCGATCATCGCGGTGACCTCCTTCGTGGTCTTGCCGACCGCTTCGCGAAGGAGCACCTCGTGATTGTCTTCGGTGATGTGCTTGTCCCTCTCGACCTGCAAATCGATGTGACAGCCGCTCGTCACGACCGACGACGGGGAGGCAACATTCGGAGCAATTTGCCCTCTCCGCTGCTCGCAGACGTAAATGCGCTTCGCCCTCGGCCGCCCCACTCTCGGGAGCTCGCCGGTGTCTATCTGCCGGCGCACCTTCTCATGTATTACTTCCCTCCCGGCCAAATGCCGGCGCAGGCTCTCTGCGTGTTATCCGACGGCGCTTGCATCCGCTTTTGGGTGCTGCAACTCAACCCGCGCCAGCGGCGAGTGCGTGGGTTGAGTCGATCTCAATGTTGTGTATGCTAGTTCCAGTGTGGTCTAGGGTGGCGTGTTTGCGCTTGCTATTCAGTCTGAGTCTTTTGCTTGCGGTCCCCGTTGGTTGCGGCGAGGACCAGGATGCGGTGACTGTGAAATGTGCGCCAGTCGAGGCTGGCTCGGCCGGATGTGCTGGCCTGCCGCCGGGCGCGGGCTCCTCCTCTGCTGTCTACCCAGAGGGATGCGTGGTAAGGGTGGTGTCCGACGGAGAGACCACTGTGTGGTGGTGCGATTTGGCTGAGGGATGGTTGACGGGTTTATAGGTCGCTACCGACAACCGGTGTTTACGGGCGTTGGCTTGTTTTGATAATTGGACGAAAGCGGCGGTTGTCGCGGTCATCGTTGTGCGGCAATCTTCCATCTGTCGCTTAGATCTGGCTCGATTCGGCGCGTGACCTCCCCGTGTCAGAGGATTTGTCGCCTCGCAGCGGCGCAGGAGCCGACGTCGTCGACAGCCTCACCTGCAGGCGACCGGCTCGCTCGGGCAAGACGTGTCCTCGTTGCGCGGCAGCGTCACGTTGCAGCCGGCGACGTCCTCGAACGTATTCGTGGCGCTCCAGTCGAAGGCGTTGCCGTCGTAGCCCTGCACCACGCCGTGACCGGCGCTGTGGGCGATGACGGAGGTCTCCAGGAACATCTTCGGCGGCGGCCTGCTGAAGATGATGGCCGCCTCGTATTCCTCGACTGCGCTGCACGAGACCATGCTGCATGCGCAGTCGGCGCCCGCGTATTCGATGCGGACGTTCGAGAGCTGGCTCTCGGCGCTGACAGGGCCGTTGAAGTAGAGACCTCGCCAGTCGCCCGCCGCCGGAGTCTTCGACGCCGAGCTGAACACGACGGGCTTGTCCGTGGTGCCGAGCGCACGGATGGCCGACTGGCCGTCCTCGTCGGACTCGACGAAGAGCGCTGTCGTCTTCTCGAAGAGAACCTTCACGCCGGCCTCGAGCGTGAGAACTGCGTCGAGGTTGCCGTTGCCGACCGAGAGGTGATCGGTCTCGGGGACGCTGCCGACGTGGTAGGGGACGCCACGGTCGCGGATCGTCGTGTCCTGCTGGAAGCCATTGCCTTCCGAGATGACCTCGGGTTGAAGGAGGATCTCGTCCTTGGCGTTGCCGGTGTACGTACCCGTCGGGATGCCGTCGACCGAGATCTCGTTGACCTCGAGCGGATAGGGGTGGCCGTCGTCGGACGCGCCGGAGCCGGTGATCACGAGATCGCGTGAGCCGTTCATGAACGCAGCGCCTCGATCGACGCGCGCACCGGCGCCGCGCGAACCCTTGATCGTGACGTGGTCGACGAAGAGGATCTCCTTGGGCGGAAGTGTGCCGTCGGCCGTGGCCCCGAGTGTCTCGTGGCCGTCGCCGCCGCCGCCGCCCTCGAATGTCGTGTAGGCGAAGCGGGCCATTGCCGGCGCGCGAACGAGGACGCGACTCCAGCGAGCGTCGCCAGCGCCCTCGAAGCGAATTGGTTTGTCCGTCGTTCCGTCGGCGACGAGCTCACCGGCACTGTCATCGAGGCTGTCGACGATGATCCCGGCTGCATCGCCGAGCTGAACGACCGCACACGGCTCGATGACGAGCTTGGCATTGCCGCGCACGAGCACCTGGCCCTCGACGATGTGCGGGCTCGCGTCGGCCGTCCACGTCTCGCTCCCGGCGATGTCTCCGGCGGCGTGTTTCGTCGGTCCCTTCGTCGGGACGGGGCAAGTCCCGATCGGCTGGGAATCATCCTTCGGTGGCGGAGTCGAGGCGTCGGGCTCGGTGGTACACGCGACGTTGAGCAAAGCTGCGGCGAGGAGCGAAAGACCGGCAAAGCAGAAGCGACGCATCGTGTGGGCCTCTTGGAGGTTGGCTCGGAGAGATCGGCTCCAGACGAGCAGGCCGGAGCTTCTCCCGACGTACGGCCGACCGGGGAGCGAGGCCATGGCGCATCTGCGTCATCCGTCGGAGCGCAGGCCTGTGGACACCGCTGCGGCGCGGCATGGGCACATCTCTTCTCGATTTCGCGTAGGGGCTCGTGCTGCCTCGGAGGGAAAAGCGCAGCCGCAGTGCACTTTTGGAAATCAGTGCGCAGGTCGAGAGGCATCCATACCCAACACCCTCACTCCGCCTTGAATGGTCGAGCGGCTCGAGCGCCTCCATTCCGGGCGCTTGGTGACGTCCATCGTGCTGAAGAACCTTTACTGGGTGCCCGGGGCGCTCCTGGTCATCGGAGTGGCCTGCTCCGCCGAGCCGCGGCCGGTCGAATTCAATCCCGACGCTGGACCGACGGAGACGCCGCCGCTTGTCACGACACCGGACGGCGGCTCGGACGGAGCGTCCGAGGCGATCGCTCCGCCTGCGTGTATCGGCACCGAGTGTCCGTCCGGCTTCGCCACGTGTGTGTCCGGCGACGTCGGCTCCGCTTCGCACGCGTGTGGCGTCAACTTGATGCGGGACAACGCGAACTGCGGAACGTGCGGCAACGCCTGTCCGATGTACGTGCCGCTCCACATGACGTCGCGATGTGTCGACGGAGCGTGCGAGCTACAATGTCATTCGCCTGTCGTCGTCGGCACACCGAAGCAGTGGCGGGACTGTAACGAGAAGATCGACGACGGCTGCGAGTCCGACGTCCTCAGCGATCACGAGAACTGCGGAGTGTGCGGGAACGCGTGCGACGAGGGCGTCCCCTGTGTCCGTGGCAAATGCGGATGTGAGGGGGGCAAGGTGCCCTGCAACGGACGTTGCGTCGATCTGATGAGCGACGACGACAACTGCGGTGAGTGCGGGATCAAGTGCAGCGAGATCCCGATCAAAGACCCCTGCGTCCCGGTCCCGCCGCAAACCGTGTACGGCTGCGGCATGGGGAAGTGTGGCGTTCTCCGCTGCAAACGAAATACGGCCGATTGCAACGGTGACCTTCCAACCGAACTGTGCAAGTCGGACGGCTGCGAGGTCTCGAACATCGCATCGGACCCGAAGAACTGCGGCGGCTGCGGGATCGAATGTGCTCCCGGCGAGGAGTGCGTCGCCGAAGAGACCGGCTCGTACTGCGGAATACCTTGTGCCAAGTACAACCGGACGCTCTGTGATGTCGAGTGCCGAGATCTCTTGAACGATGCCGACTCGTGCGGCGCTTGCGGGTTCATCTGCCCCGCGGCGGGGCCGAACCAGACGCGCGGCTGTGAGAAGGGAGTCTGCGCCTACGGGTGTGTCGAAGGCTTTGCCGACTGCAACGGCGATCCTTCCGACGGGTGCGAGGTCGATCTTCGTGCGCACCCCGAACACTGCGGGGCGTGCGGAAACCAGTGTGACAGGGAGGCAGGGCAGCCGTGCGTCGACGGCAAATGCCTTCTCGTCGACTGCGACGTTCCAGGTGCACGATGAAGCGTCTCGGCATTCTTCTCGGCTCCGCAGCTGCGCTCGCCTTCGCCATTCCGCTCGGATCGGTCGGCTGTGCGACCACGGATGACGCCCGGGAGCCTCCGCCGGAGACGAGCCGGGTTCCTGACGGCGGCGAGGATGCGGGCGCGCTTGATTCGTCCCTCGACGACGCGGGGTGCGATCCCTCGGCTCCCGATTGCGCGCCTGCGCCCCTCTCGTGCGATGACGTCCCGTGGTGCCCGGTGAGCACGGGCGTCGCCAACATCTACTTGCTGACCAAGGTGTGGGGGACGTCGAAGGACGACGTCTGGGCCGTCGGCTCGGGAGGCACCGTCATCCACTGGAACGGCTCGGCGTGGTCGCCCTCCGTCATCCCTCCAAGTCCGGCCGAGATGAAGAACACCTTCTTCGCCGTAGGGGGCACGGGGGCGAACGACGTCTGGGTCGCGAGCACGACGAGCTCGATCTTCCACAACGACGGGAGCGGCTGGACCCTGCTGGAGTCGCCGGCCCCGAAGGGCTACGAGGTCCCCGTCTTCTCGATCTGGACCGACGGTTTGGAGGCGATTCGGCTCGGGACGCGCTCCTTCGAGTATGTCGTGAACACGCCGAACGGCCCGTTGTGGCTGACCGGCAACCAGTTCGCGAACGCGACCGTGAAGCCGGACAAGCGCAAGGTCGCGTGGGAGCCTCAGCTCGGGACGGCCACCGTCGTCGGCTACTACGGCACCGCCGACGATCTCTGGCTCATCGGGGACAACAGCACCTTCAAGCCTTGGCAGCGCGCGCTCACGATGCACGGTGTCCGCGCGAAGGGCGGCGAGCTCGAATGGACGGAGGTCGAGAGCAACGCGCTGCCGAAGCTCCACGCGATCTGGGGGAGCAGCGCGGAGGACATCTGGGCCGTCGGTGATCAGGGGATCCTGCGCAGGATGCGGCCTGGCCAGAGCTCCTGGGAGGTCGTGCCTTCTCCGACGAACGAGTCGCTGTTCGCGGTCTGGGGAACGAGCGCGTCCGACGTGTGGGCCGCGGGCGAGAACGGCACGATTCTGCACTTCGACGGGACGACGTGGTCGTCCGAGCAAGCGGCATATCCCGCCGGCAAGAAGAAGCCGAACCTGACGGGGATCTGGGGCAGCGGTCCGGAGGACGTGTGGATCGTCGGCGGGACGCTGGCGCTCCACTTCACGGGCAAAAAGGAGGGTTCCAAGTGAAGCTCCACTCGAGGACCATCGCACCGAGGCGATGGCTCGTCCTGTCTTCGGGGCTGCTCGTCGTCGGTGTGTTCGTCGCGTGTGCCGACTCCAACGCAGGTGATCCGAAGGACCCGGATGCCTCTTCCGACGTTGCGCCTGGATCGGATGGCGGTGGGGCCGACGGCGACGTCGTCGAGGCGGACGCCGAGAGCGATGCAGACGCCGGCCAGCGGATCTGCTCGGACGACGGGTTCTGCCATACGGTCGTCCCACCGAAGCAGACGCTCCTGACTGTGTGGGCGGACGGCCACGGGGTCGCCTGGGCGGGAACGAAGACCGGCGAAATCCTGCGCTGGGACGGCAAGACGTGGGGCGTCCATGCGAAGGGCCTCGGGACCATCGCGTCGATCTGGGGCGCGAGCCCGACGGAGATCTGGGCGGTCGGCACCGGCGGGATTCATCAAGGGACGGGCTCCACGTCCGAGACGGTGACCTTCACGTCGAACGAGCTGCCCGGCGAAGGAGACGTCGTGCTCGAGGCCGTGTGGGGGAGCGGACCGAACGACGTTTGGGTCGTCGGCTCGCGCGTCGACGGTGTCATGCCGTCGGGTCGCGTTTATCGCTTCGAGGGAGCCACGACCGACGCAGGCACTGCACAGTGGATGATCGATCCCGCTTCGTGGGAGGGCGACAGGTTCCATCGTGTCTGGGGCTCGCCCGGAAGCGGCGTGTGGCTCGTCTGCACACGGACGATCGACAACGTCACTCGACATCACGTCATTCGTCGGCCTGTCGGCGCGAAGGGATTCCAGGACGTCGAGTTCCCGCCGTTCATCGTCCCCGGCTATCCCAAGGCTTTTCCGGCGAACGTCTACGCCGCCGCGATCGCGGACAACCAGGTCTGGCTGGGGGCGATGACGGACCAGTATCAGTTCGCCTTCTATCGCGGCGTGAGCTCCGATAACGGCGCGTCGTTCGACTGGACGATCTGGCCGTACTCCCGCGATCAATACGAGTCCGAATACGCCGCTCTCGCCGTGTCACCCACGGAGGTCTGGGCCGCGGGCGGCTATGGACGTCTGCGCACGTGGGACGGCAAACGGTTCATCCAGTCGGCCATCTCCGTGAAGAGGAATGTCCCGGTCACGGCCGACTTCTTCGGGTTGTGGACGTCCAACGGCGAGGTGTGGGCCGTCGGCGAAGGCGTCGCCCTCCACCGCGCGAAGAAGTGAATCATCCATGAAGGCGATCCGATCGATCCGCGCTGTTCGTTCGATGCAGAAGCTGGCGCTCTTCGGTGGCGTCGTCTCCGCCACGATCGCGCTCGTCGTCGCATGCGGCGGCGGCGATCCCGCTGGGCAACCTCCGCTCACGGATCCGGGCGAGCCCGACGGCGGCGATGGGCAGGCGAACCTGCCGGAGGCGGGCGAGCTCGGGGATTCGGCCGCCCCGCGACCGGACGCGAAGGCTCCGTACGCATACGAGGACGAAGAAGTCGTCTGCAACGACGCCGGGCCGTGCGTGAAAGAGCTCGTCGCAGGGCGCGAGCACTTCTGCGCGCGCATGGCGGACGGCACGGTCCGCTGCTGGGGCAGCGACGAGTTCGGAAACCTCGGACGCGGCTCGAGCGACAAGGACGCGAACGCAGACGCGGGAGCCATAGCGTTGCCGGTCGACGGCCTCTCCGACGTGACGCAGATCAGCGCGGCGGGGTACACGACTTGCGCGCGAATTGCGGACGGGAGCTTGCGCTGCTGGGGTGGAAACCAGAACGGCGAGCTCGGGCTCACGACGAAGCCGGCTACCTACGACTGGAATCGACATCCCGAGCCGGTCGCGCCCGCCGACGTCGAGGCGGCCGTGCGCGTGGACGTCGGTCAGAGCGCCGTCTGCGCGGTGCTCGCGAGCGGCAAGCTCACCTGCTGGGGCAAGAACTCCACCGGGCAGCTCGCCCGCCCGATCACGGACATCTACAGTCCGGAGGGGCCGGGTGAAGCGGAGATCGATCCGATCGCGGTGCAGGCCGTCCAGGGAGGCGCCAACTCGACGATCGGCGTCACCGAGACCGGAGAGCTCTGGGTCTGGGGCGCGCTCTCCGGACAGGAGGGGGTCAACTCGGGCGTCATCGCCGCCCTGAGCCCGAGCCTCAGCCCGCGGAAAATCGAGGCGCTGTCGAAGGTGACGAGCTTCGCGATCTCGCCGCACTACATGCCGCTGCCGCCACGTCCGCGACCGGGCGAGCCGCCGCCGCCCCCACCGAAGGCGCAAGCACACGCGTGCGCCATCATGAACGGCGACGTCTACTGCTGGGGCCAGAGTGAGAAGGCTGCACTCTGCACGGGACTGCCGGATCCGGAGAAGGTCCCGAGGTTGGCGCGCGTGTCGAGCAAGGCGTGGCCACAGCGCCTCGCTGTCGGCCACGAGATCACGTGCGTTCGGATGACCGACGGCACCGTGCAGTGCTGCGGAGGCAATGAGAAGGGACGCCTCGGCGTGCCGACGACGACGACGCACTGGGCTTCGTTCACTACGGTGCCCGCAGTGAAGGGCCACGCCGTCCAGGTGGTCACGAGCTACTCCAGCGCCTGCGTGCTCCTCCAGGGCGGCACCGTCCAGTGCTGGGGGGGCAATCTCCGAGGCGAGCTCGGCACGAACGAGCCCGACGAGGACGATCATCCCGAGCCCCACGCGATTGCTTTCTGAGAGGACGTAGATCGTGCACGAATCGAAGAGACTTCGCGCGGCTCCGGCGCTTTCGCTCCTCGCCCTCGCGCTGGCCGCCCCCGTCGCCTGCGGATCGAACCGCGACAAGCCCCGGGAGCCCCCCGTGCTCGACACCTCGGATGCCGGCGAAGCAGGTGCACCCGCGTGTGGTTTCCGCTGTTCACGCGATCTGAAGAAGGTCCTCGAGGTCTGCGAGGGCCAGCACGAGAACGTCGTCGCCGAGTGCTCCGCCGACGAGGGCTGCGCCATCGACAAGTGCGTGAGCGCATGTGATGCGGCTGCGCTGTCGAAGGGATCCGTGGGCTGCGGGTTCTGGACGCTGCCCGCGGACGATCAGGTGAACGGCCCGGGCACGTGTTTCGCGGCGATGATTGCCAATACGTGGGATCGCCCCGTCACGATCTCCGCCGAGTGGGGGGCGGACCCGCTCGACATCTCCGAATCGGTCTACACCGCGAGCCGCGCCTCGGGTGAGCCGGTCTACACGAAGCTCGACGGGCCGCTTCCTCCCGGGGAGGTTGCGCTCGTCTTCCTCGCGGAGTCGAGGTCGCTCCAGGCGGATCCCGAGGCCATTCGCTGTCCGAAGACCGTCAAGGCGGCGGTCGACGTCGACCCGATCCGCCACGGCACCGCGCGCACGAAGGCATTCCACATCAAGACCGACACGCCGGTCGCGGCGTATTCGATCTTCCCGTACGGCGGCGCGGAGGGCTTCTTTCCGACCGCGACGTTGCTCCTGCCCGAGTCGTCCTGGGATACGTCCTACATCGGCGTGACCCTCGCAAAGATCGGCCCGCCGGACACCACGAACGGCGATCGACGGACGATGCAGATCGTCGCCGCGGCGGACGACACGGAGGTCTTCATCCGTCCCACGTTCGAGATCGCGGGCGGTCCCGACGTCGATCCGGCTGCGGCAGACGAGGTGACGTCGTGGACGCTGCAGCGCGGGCAGGTCCTGCAGCTCACGCAGGAGGGGCTCGAGTCGGGCAGTCCGATCCAGGCGACCAAGCCGATCGGGCTCTTTGGCGGCGCGCCCTGCACGTTCATCCCCGGGAACGTCGAATATTGCGATCTCTTCCAGCAGCAGATCGCGCCGTTCTCTCAGTGGGGGGCCGAATACGTGCTCGCTCCGTTCCGGCCTCGCGTCGAGCCGCTCTCGGGTCCGCCCCGTGAGCTCGTGGCGTGGAGCTTCGTCGGCGCCGTCGACGGCACGGAGCTCACCTGGTCACCGTCGAAGCCGCCGGGCGCCCCCGATCGGCTCTCGGCCGGGCAAGTCGCGGCCTTCATGTCCGAGGCCATCGTCAGCGTGAAGAGCCAGGACAGGAAGCACCCGTTCCATGCCTCCGTCTACATGACCGGCTCGACCTTCGGCAGCGGGAGGGGCGGTCATACGCTCGGCGATCCCGACTTCGTGAGCATGGTCCCGAGCGATCAGTTCCTCGACCGCTACGTCTTCTTCACGGACTACACCTTTCCGGAGACGTCGCTCACCGTCGTTCGACGAAAGAGCCTCGGGAGGCTCCATCCCGTGACGCTCGAGTGCGCTGGCGAGATCACCGACTGGCAGCCAATCGGCGACGACGGTGAGTACGAGCTCGCGTGGGTCGGCCTCACGGCGGGATATCTCCCGCAGAAGTTCCCGAAGGGCGAGTGCGGCTACGGCCGGCAGGTCATCGAGAGCGAGGGCCCGTTCTCGGTCTACGTCTGGGGAATGGCGATCGACGCGAGCTACGGCTACGCGGGCGGAATGGGTTCGCGCCCCGTCAACGACGCGCCTCCGCCCATCATCCGCTGACGTTCCCGTGGGCAAGGGTCTGCCGTCCTCCACACTACGAGTGCGCCTGAGGGAGCACCGCCAGCTCGTCGGCGGGTGCGTAGAAGCGCTCGTCGACGGCGAGCTCGCCGCCTCGCGTTGAGGTACGCTCCCTCCATGACGCGTCCGCGATGTCCAGCTCACGGGCTCATCATGAGCGACGAGCAGGGCTGCATCCGTTGCCATCACGCGCGGGAGACGAAGAAGACGCGCCCGCTGCCCATCGTGCTCACGTTGCTCGTCGGCGGCGTCCTCGTGACCATGCTCGTCGTCCGCGTGGCATCGGAGCTCCGTCGCCCGACGGCGACCCGCGAGCCGATGTTCACCGAAGCGACGGCAACGCTGAACGCGCCCCCGACAGCGACGCCGAACGCCCTTCCAGTAGCGACGCCGAACGTGCCTCCCGCAGCGACGCCGAACGCGCCTCCGGCGGTGGCAACGCATGCGCCGTCGACGACCCCGGCAGCCCTGACCGAGGAGCAGATCGCCGCGGAGATGAAGCACGTCCCCGTGACGCTCTATTCGGCGGCATATTGCGGCTGGTGCCAGAAGGCGAAGGCGCATATGGACGCGAGAGGCATCGCCTACACCGAGCTGCGCATCGACGAGAGCGCTACGGCGAAGCGCGAGATGGCGCGCATCGGCGGCAGTGGCATTCCGACGTTCGACATCGAGGGCGACGTCCACTCCGGATTCAACGCGCGCTGGATCGATGCCACGGTCCGCAAGCACGCGCAGCAGCGCATCGCCCGCGCGGCGCGCTGATCTCCCCGGCGCGCGTTCAGGTATTCACACGGCGTCCTTCGGTGGCTCGAGCGTCGTCGGCGCAAGGGGCTGGAAGCCCGTGCCCTCTCGTTCCCAGCGCGACCACTCGTCGGCCGGCCGAACGCACGTGATCTCGATCGCATGTCCGTCGGGGTCGACACCAAACACCGAGCGCGCCATCCCGAAGTCCGCCGCCCAGCGCACGGCGCCGCGGGAGACGAGCGCGTCGCGTGCCGCGCGAAGGGCGTCGAGGTCGTCGACCTCCCAGGCGATGTGCGATGCGCCCGCCGGCTTTCGATTCTCCGTGCGCACCTCGTGGAGCGCGAGGTCGTGGAACCGATCGGACGCCGGAGTGCGAAGCATGACGACGCGGTGCTTCTCGTCGCGCGCAACGGGCTCCGCGCCGATGACCTCGCGATAGAACGCGATCGAAGCTGCCATGTCGCGGACTTCGATGGCGACGTGTCCGAGCCGCGCGCTCATCGTGCACCTCCGAGCTCGAAGCGGACTCCGCGTGCGCCGTGAATCGACAGAAGGCGTTCGATGAGCTCACGCGGCGGCGGGCCGGCGGGAGGGGGAGGGAGCTCGGCCCGAGGGGCGCGATCGCTCGTCTCGAGGAAGGCATCCTCCAGGCCCGCCGGGCTGATGTGGAGGAGCGCTCGTGTCCGGGCGGTCACCACGCGGAAGGCATGCGTCCGTCCACGCGGTAAGAACGCCAGCTCTCCCGCTCGCGCACGGGTTGTTTCGCCGTCGACGATGAACTCCATCTCCCCGTCGAGTACGTAGAAGGACTCATCCTCGTTCGTGTGCCGATGAGGCGGTGGCTCACATCCAGCGCGGACCTCGATCTCGGCGAGAGAGAAGGCGCCGTTCGTGTCGCGCGCCGTGGCGACCCAGCGAAAGAGGGAGCCCATGTGCCAAAGCGGTTCTCGAGTAACGTTCATGTTCGACTCCTCGTCGCCGTTGATGGCGACGACTCATGGGTACGGCACCGACGAAAGCCGAGCATTCCCGTGAGATCAGGTCCCTCGAGACCACCCCCCAAGAGTTAGGGGGTGCGGTCCTCGAGGCTTCGCGGCACATTGAAGGGATGGCAAGCGACAACACGAGACGCTCCGTTCGCCGCGAGCTCGAGGCGGCCGCGATCGCGGGGCTCGACGTTGCGACGTTCGCGCGCCGGGCGGTGTCGTTGCTGCGCCGCTCGGTGCGTTTCGACGCCTGCTGCTTCGCTACCGTCGACCCGGCGACGCTTCTCATCACCGGCGCCATCGCCGACGGCCTCGACGAAGCTCGAGCGCCGCGTCTCTTCGAGATCGAGTACGCGCGGGGCGACGTGAATGGGTACCGCGCTCTGGCGCAGGCGAACGTCTCGGCAGCCACGCTCCACGGCGCCACCGCCGGAGACCCGTCGCGAAGCGCGCGGTTCGACGAGATCTTGCGACCGCTCGGCTTCGGTCACGAGATGCGCGTCGTCTTTTCGAGCGGCGGGCGGACGTGGGGCGTCGCCGGGTTGATGCGCGACACTGCGGCTTCTCGCTTCGACGACGACGAGGTGCGTGCGGTGCAGGCGCTGACGGAGACGATCGCGGGCGGACTCCGGGCGTCGCTGCTCGTCGAAGTCGTTGGTCGAGGTCGAGGTCGAGACCAGAGCGGCACGGGCCCTGCCGTCATCGTCGTCGACGGCGACGACGCCATCGAGGTGATCACACCTGCAGCGTCGGCGCGGCTCGAGGACATGGCGGGCTACGTGGCAGGAGCCCTGCCCCCCGCAATTCTCACGACGGTGTCCGCGGCGCGCTCGGTCATGGCCGCGGGCGCGAAGCTGCGCGTGCGCGGGGCGAGCGGCGCCTGGTGGGTCGTCTCGGCGACGGCGATCGACGACGGCTCCGGTCGACGAGCGAAGGTCGTCGCGACGATCGAGGAGGCGCGCGCGCCCGACGTCGTCCCGCTCGTCGTCGCCGCCGTCGGTTTGAGCGGGCGCGAGCGAGACGTTCTCGTCGGCGTTCTGGAAGGACTGACCTCGGGCGAGATCGCCGCGGACCTCGGAATCTCCACGCACACGGTGAACGACCACCTGAAGTCGATCTTCGCGAAGGCGGACGTGCGCAGTCGCCGTGAGCTCGTCGCGAAGATCTTCTTCGAGCAATACGCGCCACGTCTGGGCGCGCCGCTCGCTACCGGTGGCTGGTTCGCGGAGTCATAGCTACGTCCACGTCGGCATGAAGGCGGCCGGATAGCGGCCCCCGAACGATCCGTTCGGGAGGATCTCGTTCACTCGAGCGAGCGTGGCTGCGGAGAGCGACGCCTTTGCTGCGCCGGCGTTCTCTTCGAGCCGCGAGCGCGTCTTCGTCCCGAAGATCGGCGCGATGTCGTCTCCCTGGGCGAGGAGCCAACCGAGCGCGAGCTGGGCAACCGTCAGCCCCTCCGACTTGGCGAGCTGGCGGAGCTGTTCCACAGCCGCCACGTTCTTCGTGTAGTTCTCGCCCTGCCATCGCTCGTCCCACCGCCGCATGTCCGACTCTTCGTATTCGGCGGCGGGCTTCACCGTCGACGTGAGGAACCCGCGGCCGAGCGGCGAGTAGGGGACGAACCCGATCCCGAGCTCGCGAATCGCGGGAAGGATCTCGCGTTCGACGTCGCGCTCGAAGAGCGAATATTCGGTTTGCAGGACCGAGACCGGCTGAACCGCGTGGGCCCGCCGCAGGGTCGACGGCCCCGCCTCGCTCATCCCGAAGAACCGCACCTTTCCTGCGGCGATGAGCTCCTTCACCGTTCCTGCGACGTCTTCGATCGGAACCGCAGGATCGACGCGATGCTGGTACAGGACGTCGATGTAGTCCGTTTGCAAGTAGCGGAGGCTGTTCTCGACCACGACGCGGATGCGCTCCGGCCGACTGTCGAGAGCGACCTTCCCCGGGGCCATGTTCGGAAGGTCGAACCCGAACTTCGTCGCGATCACGATCTTGTCGCGAAAGCCTTTGACTGCCTGGCCGAGGAGGATCTCGTTCGCCCCCGTGCCCTGGCCGTAGA
>JAFAER010000213.1 GCA_023423895.1 Pseudomonadota bacterium | reverse complement strand
CCCACCCGCCGACCATGCGCTCGAGAGGCCGTCACCGCGTCTCACGCACGTGCGGTCGAAGACCATCAGGCGCAGCGGGCGATCGCGCGCACCGCTCACGCGCTCGCGCTCACCGTCTCGACGGGATCGAACGACGAGATCTCGTGGACCGTTCGCTCCGGAGCATCGACGTGGAGGAAGTGAGACGCGTCATCCATCCACACGAGCTCCGAGCCCGGGATGTCTTCGTGGAAGCGCGGGCCGAACTCCGGCGGCACCATGACGTCCTTCTTCGCGTAGAGGATCTTCACGGGGCACGGGAGCGATGGCCCCTCCTGCGCGCGTCGCCGCAGCTCCGCGATGATGCTCGCGTGCTCCGCGGGATCGAGACTCTCGTCGAGGATCTTCGCGAAGACGCGGGCGCCTTCGAGCGTCTCGAAGAGGCGACCGTACTCGGCACACTCCTCCTGGCTCAGGATGTCGCTGCGTGCATAGTGGACGTTCTTCGCGACGAACGCCTCGGGGAAGCGATGAGCCGTGCGCGCGACGAGCTCGGCCCACGGCAGGCCCTAGCCCCGGTGCGTGGAAGATCGACGAGAGCAGCCGCGTGCGCGTGAGCGGATAGCCTGGCGAGTGCATCAGCACGAATCGTCGAGCGATCGACGGACCGTCCTGCATCAAGAGACGAAGCGCGTAGAGCCCGCCGAGCGAGTTACCGACGAGATAGACCGGCTCTTTCGAGACCGTCCGGATGTAGGAGCCGAGGAAGCTCGCGACGTTCTCGATGCTGTACTTGAGGTCGAGCGGCATGTCGCTGAGCCCTGCGCCGACGAGATCGGGCGCGAACACGCGATAGCGGAGCCCGAGCGGCTCGAGCACGTAGCGCCACGAATACGACGACGTCATGAGGCCATGCACGAGCACGATCGGCGGCCCATCACCCGTCACCTTGTGACGAACACAGACGCGGCGAGCCGTGCCTAGGTCATCCTTGAAGCTCACGTTCAAGAACGCATCCTCGATCGCGTAGTAGGGATGCGGACGCGGTCCAGTCGCCGGCAGCATGCGGAGCACGGATTCCATCACGTCATTGCCTCTCGCGCCAATGCTTGCGGCGAGCTGTCTCACCGATATGGGCGCAGAACGTGATATCGATCCGGCTCGGATGGATGGCAGTAACGGCATCTCGACGGAGCACTGGCTCACCCTCGCGCGACACACACCTCTCGGGATCTTGTGCGATCTCGACGGCACGTTGGTTCCATTCGCGCGGACTCCGGAAGAAGCACGTCCTGATCCAGAGGTGATCTCCCTCGTCGAGGATCTGGCTTCGTTGCCCGGCGTCACGATGTCGATCGTCAGCGGACGCCCGCGGTCGTGGCTCGAAGCATTCTTCACGAGCCCGAACGTCTTCCTCGTCGCCGAGCACGGCGCAACCCGGCGCGGCGCGGGTGCGTGGGAGAACATCGGCGACGTGGATCCGGGCCCGCTCGACGATCTTGCGAGCGCTCTCGACAAGGTCGTCCAACGTCATTCCGGCGCGCTCCTCGAGCGCAAGCAGACCACGGTCGCGCTCCACTTCCGCCAGGTGCAGCGCGGGCGGCGCGGTGAGCTGCTCATCGAGGCGTACGGCATCATCGATGCTTTCATCGCGCGATATCCGTCGTTCGAGCGCCTGGAAGGCGTCCTCGTCACCGAGATCCGTCCGGCGTCGATCCGCAAGTCCACTGCGGTACCGTGGATCCGCGAGCTCGCGGGGGCAGAGGCGCGACTCCTGGCGCTCGGTGACGACGTCACCGACGAGCACATGTTCCGGGTGCTCGGAGCGACGGACGACGCCATCGTCGTACGTACCGCAGAGCGACGGCGCACGGCGGCGCGCTTCGAGCTCGATGATTCGAACGAGGTTCGCGCGGTGCTCCGCTGGCTCCACGGCGTCCGCGCGGGACAGACCCCGCTGCCGACCGTGCTGCCTCGCGTGATTGCGCCGACGCCGACGTCGTCGACGGTCGTGTCCCGCGACCTGCTCGTCGTCTCGAACCGCCTCCCGGACTTCAGTCACGTCGAAGGCGAGGACGGTGAGCGCAAGCGGAACGTCGGCGGACTCGTGTCCGCGCTCGAGCCCGCGCTCCGTAACCGCGGCGGCATGTGGCTCGGCTGGAGCGGGAAGACCGTCCCGAGCTCCGAGCCGGTGACGACGGGCGTCACGGAAGACTGCGAGGGCTCGCCCGTGCAGCTCGCTTGGGTCGACTACAAGGAGTCCTGGTACCGGCACTACTACGCCGGGTTCTGCAACGGCACCCTCTGGCCGCTGTTTCACTCGTTCCCTTCGCGCGTCGAGATGTCCGACGCGGGCTGGTCTGCGTACCGCGAGGTCCATGAGGCCTTCGCCGACTTCGCCGCCCCGCACACGAGCCCGCGCGCCACCATCTGGGCGCACGACTATCACCTCTTGATGTTCGCTCGCGTCATGCGTCAGCGCGGGCATAGCGGCCCGATGGGCCATTTTCTTCATATCCCGTTTCCGTCGCTCGACATCTTCTCGATGTTGCCGTGGGCCGGCCAGATCATGGACGCGCTCCTCGACTTCGATCTCCTCGGCTTCCATACGCCGCAGCACGTCGCGAACTTCCTCTCGTGTGCCGCTGCACTCTTGCCGTCGAAGGTCGCCGATGACGTCGTCAAACATCGTGGCCGCGAGACCCACGTGATGGCGCTGCCGATCGGCATCCTTCCAGACGTCTTCCAGGAGCAGCCGGAGCCGAGCGTCGTCGAAGAGATCGAGGGCTTGATGCGCACGCTCGGCGACGCACGGCTCGTGCTCGGCGTCGATCGGCTCGACTACACGAAGGGGATCCCCGAGCGCCTCCTTGCGTTCGGGCGCATGCTCGAGCTGTACCCAGAGTGGCGCGGCAAGGTCTCACTCGTCCAGGTCTCGGTGCCCTCCCGCGCGGACGTCCCCCTCTACGCCGAGCAGCGCGCGTCGATCGAATCGATCGTCGGCCGCCTCAATGGGGAGCTCGGCGAGGCGTCCTGGGTGCCCGTGCGCTATCTGTATCGGTCCTACGGGAAGCAACAGCTCGCGCAGCTCTATCGCATGGCGGCCGTGGGATACGTCACGCCGCTGCGCGACGGCATGAACCTCGTGGCGAAAGAATACGTGGCCGCGCAGGACCCCGAAGATCCCGGCGTGCTCTTGCTCTCGCAGTTCGCGGGAGCCGCCGTCGAGATGCGCGACGCCGTGCTCACGAACCCGTACCACATCGACGGCATGGCTCACGATCTCGATCGAGCGCTGCGGATGCAGCGTGACGAACGAAAGGCCCGTCATACGAGGCTGCTCGCGACGGTGCAGCGTTCGAACGCGATCACATGGGCAGAGACCTTCCTCGACGCCCTCTCCGCCTGCCGCTGATTCGTCGCCGTCCGTCCCGAGCGGGACGGAATTCGCTCCCCTCGGTGCGGGCGAGTTAGGATCGCGCGGTGCTCCGCGGTCCTCTTCTCGTCCCATCGATGTCGTGCCTCCTCGCCGTTGCCGCCTGCGGGGGATGGGGAGGCGGGACGAATTGGGTCCAGCAGCCGCTCGTCCCCGAAGAGGAACGCACGCCGGCCGAGTACCAGCCCAGCATGAACGGCGCGAATGCTCGCACGCAGACACGGACGATCGGCGGCGACCGCGGTCACCCCGCAGCGAAGGAGTCGCTGGTCGATCCGAGTGGTGGTGGTGGCAAGATCCTCGGGACGTTCCGCAACACGTATTACGACTTCCCCAGCGAGCCCGAGCACGGTGGGCCGCCGGTCCCGCTGATGAACGCGAAGTGCGAGCCGATCGCCAAGGTCCCGCGCGGCTTCTTCGAAGCCGTATGCGTGCAGGGCTCCGGCGCCCTCGCGAGTGGAGGCACGGTCAGCTTCGCCAAGCGCGACTGCGCATGCGCGGAGATCTGTCCTCGCACCAACCAGCGGATCTGCTTCGACGCGCTCGACAAGAAGGCATTCCCCTGGGGGCGCGGCGCATCGGGGACCCCGATCACGCCGCTTCGAAGCGTCGCCGCGGACACGCAGGTGCTTCCGATGGGCACCGTGCTCTACATCCCGGAGCTCGACGGCGCTGCTCGCGACTCGGAAGAGGGCGCGAGCGACGGCTGCTTCGTGGTCGAAGACCGCGGGCTGAAAGTGCAGGGAGAACACGTCGACATCTTCACCGGCCACCCGGCGCGAACGGCGGCACTGAATGCCGAGGTGCCGAGCAACCGGGGCGTCACCATCGTCGTCGACGCCCCGAAGTGCGCGCACCTGCGGAGACGCTGAGCTCGAGCTGCGGCGGCGCGGACGAGCCGGCCGGCCTTTCCCGACGATGGAGTGCGTGTCATCCTCGAAGTGTGGACAGTCCCTACCGCGAGGCGAAGCCGCTCTCGGAGATCATCCCGCCTGATCGCCGGCGTGAGCGCGTAGCGCTCCTCGTCATCACGAGCATGATCGCTGGAGCTGCGCTCTGGGAGCTCACGCGGTGGGCGCTCGAGGAGCGGTACTCCAGCGCCGCGCTCCCGCCGCCTCGCATCGAGATGGCGCCGACGAGCTCGCCGCTCGCCAAGGCGCCGCCGCCGCCGGCACCGCCGCTCGCGACCTCGTTGAGCTCGGAAGAGGTCCAAGTCGTCGTCGCTGCCCACCGTAGCCGTTTGAAGGCGCGCTGCTGGGACGCCTCGAAGGAAGGCACGGTGTCGGGCAGCTCGGCAAAGGTCACCTTGAGTCTCGTCGTTGGAGCCAAAGGCAACGTCGTCGCTGCATCTGCAACCGGAACCGACGTGCTCCTCGCGAGCTGCGTCGAGGACGACGCGCGTGGTTGGGTATTCCCCGCGCACGCCGAGCGGAGTGGCGCGATTCAGATCCCGTTCGTCTTCACGCGAAGCTGAGCGCTGTCAACGGCGAGTGCCTTCGGCCACCCTGAAGTTCGAGCGGACCTTCGTCCCACGCACCTTCGTCGCGAGCACCGCCGCGACGTCGAAGAGCTTCTCCAGCCTTGCATCGACGGACGGCGTGGCAGCATCGACGGCTGGGGATGCGAACTGAGCAAGCGTCGCGGACGGCACGTCGTAGTTCACGAGGACGTCGCCGGTCTCCGTCTCGCTCACGTGGATGCGCAAGGGAAGGTAGAGCCCGATGAGCGGCTCGTGCTTCATCACCTCGGTGGCGATGAGCATGTTGCCGATCGCGTAGGTCGCCGCTTGCGCGTTCCGACCGGCGAGCGCCTTCAAGAGTGAGCCGTGATCGATCTTGTGGAAGAGCGCGAACCCTGACGGCCCCGCGAGGTTCGCGAACCGCTCACGTGCTCGTTCCGGCGGGTCCGATGCGATCTCGGACATGAGGACCGGATTGACCCGGCCGAGCAAGGTCTCGAGCGCACGCGTGAAGTCGAGATACGAAACGGCGAACCTGAGCTCCCGGCGGATGCTCCGATAGACGTGGTCGACGCTCGTACGGTTCATTTCGGTGCTCCTCTCGCTCTCTCGCTCGTCCTCGCTCGTCGCCGGCGTCACGCTTCCTGCGGCACGTTCTTCGTGTCTACAAGAATCGAACCGCGGTCGAGCGCGACCGCCCGCGACCACGTTCGCAGCGCGGTGCGGGCGGCGTGAGCGCAGAGATGGCCGGGCGCATCCGCATCGAGCGATGCGCCACGGTCGAGAGTGGAGAGGAGCAGCGATACGACGCGTCAGCCTGGCACAGGTCGACGCGTCGCCATCGCGCTATGTCTTTCGGAGACTCGCGAGGATCGCCGAGGCGAGCGCGGTGTCTTCGTCGTCGAAGAGCTGCGCCGCATCGGCGTCGTTGGCCCGTTCGCCACAGGCAAGCACGGTCGCGAGAAGGTGGTCCGCGCGGTCTACGAGCGCGCGGACGCGGGCGAGCTTCGCGAGGACCTCACAAATCTCGAGCTCCGCGAGCAAGCGTCGGTCGTCCGCGGCCGTGAGCGCCTCGATCGACGGAAGATGTTTCATCGCACGTCCCTCCTCAGTTGTCGTGGGGGACAGTGCCCCCCAGCCCCCGGAGAACTCTCTCGACCTCGCAGCGTGCGGCTGCGCAACGCCGCCGACGAAGTGGTGCAGTTGGTCCCGCTGAGCCCTGTAGCTCACTCCGCCGCGAGCTCCTCTCCTTGTCGCTGATGCCCTTGCGACGATGGCCTCTTGAAGAGGAGGTGCACTTCATGGGAGTAGCCGTGGCGTGCATGCTGGACCGCGGTGACCAGCTCCCAGCCTTCCGCGCCGAGTCCATCGAGGCGCTGCTCGAACGCAGGCCCGGCGACATCCGAAATGTCGAGGTCGACGCGCCTGTACTCCCATTGCATGAGGCAACGCGATGCAAGCGCAGGGCCCGTGAGGAGGCGCTCCGAGGCGCCAACGAAAGAGCATTCCCGACAGCGGTGCGTGATCGCGGCTGGGCTGATCCGAAGACGCGTCCGTTGCCGCTGAGGAACAGGGCGCGTAACCTTCCTGCGCCCGACGCTCCCCGCCTGCGCCTCCAAGGAACCCCGGCGGGACCGAGAAAGAAGGCTCTTGAGACCGCATGAACGATCCTTCACCGGAGCCGACCCCCACGCCGGCCGCGACGAGCCTCGTGGGGCAGGTCGTCTCGGGTCGCTACCGCATCCAGAAACTGATCGGCGAGGGCGGCATGGGTGCCGTCTACCTGGCCGAACACACCCACATGCGGAAGCGTGTGGCACTCAAGCTCCTCCATGCGGAGATGAGCCAGGACGAAGAGGTCCTGGCTCGCTTCCGGCGTGAGGCCGAGGCCGCGGCGCACGTCGAGCATCCGAACGTCGCTGCAGCGACGGACTTCGGTCAGACGGAGGACGGGGCGTTCTTCCTCGTCCTCGAGTACGTCGAAGGGACGAGCCTACGCGACGTGCTCAAAGACGGGGCGCTGTCACCGTCCCGCGCGCTCCACGTCGCACGGCAGATCGCGTTCGCGCTCGAACGTGCGCACGGAGCCGGGATCGTTCACCGAGACCTGAAGCCCGAGAACGTGATGCTCGTCCACAAGGGCGACGACGTCGACTTCGTGAAGGTGCTCGATTTCGGGATCGCGAAGGTCGAGCCGCATCCTCATCGCGATGCGACCCAGCCACTCACACGGCTCGGCACCATCCTGGGCACTCCCGAGTACATGGCGCCGGAGCAGGCGCTCGGCGAGACGGTCGGCCCACAGGCCGATCTCTATGCCGTCGGCGTGATGCTCTACGAGATGCTCACGGGCAAACACCCCTTCGATGCCGACGATCGAATGGCGGTCCTCTCGATGCACATCGTCGCGCCAGTGCCGAAGATGGCCGACCGCAATCCGGCGATCGACATTCCGCCCGCCGTCGAGAATCTCGTTCGTCGTCTGCTCGAGAAGGACGCAAAGCAGAGGCCGACAGGCGCTCGCGCGCTGGTGGACGAGATCGACGTCGCGGCCGCCCAGAGCGGTGTCGAGCTTCCGCACGTGACATCGATGCGTTCGTTCGGTCGCGAGAGCAACCCGGACCTCGGTCGCGCCCCGCAGTCGCCGTCCGGGGAGATGCTCGCCGCTCCGCCGAGCCGTGCCGTGCCGCCGAGCCGTGGATGGAGCGAGAACGACGCGCTCGCGAAGACGGACTACGGCCTTCCGGCCAGCGGACTGCCACACGCGAACGCGGCGACGCAACACGGGCAGGCCTCGAAGGGGCCTGCCGGCGACGCGCGGGTGCTCGCCTTTCTCGAGCCGCTGACGAAGCTGCCGCGGAACGTCCTCATCGGGATCGCTGCTGCGGTACCGGTCTTCTTTCTTCTGCTCATCGTGGTGATCATCGTCGCGGCCCGGTCATCGGCGACCGGCGCCGATGCGTCCGACGCGGCTCCCGGCGCCCCCGACAAGACGTTCCTGGGCGTGAAAGCGAAGCCGACGCGCGCCTCTCCCGAGAAGCTCCGCGCTGCGGCCGAGCAGGGAGTCCCCGCTCTCGAAGCCCTCGCGGCTGAGTTCCCGGAAGATCCCGCCGTTCACAAGCAGCTCGCGCAGTCGCTGGCCGACGGCAATCGGCTGGGCGACATGCTCCGCATCCTCCGCACGCTCGTGAAGCTCGACAAGAACGCGGTCGACGAGAAGCTGATCGACGCCGTCGTCGGCGCCACGCTCCGCTCGGAGACGAGCGACGAAGCGTTCGCGATGCTCGAAGGGCAGCTCGGCTCGCGTGGCGTCGACGCGCTCATCGAGGTCTCGACGAGCAAGGCGATGCCGCCGAGCATCCAGAAGCGCGCCGCCAAGAGCCTGGCGCGTCCGGAGGTCCGTGCAAACGCGTCGCCCGCGACGAGCGTGCTGCTCGACCTCAAGGCAGCGAAGCGATGCGAGGAAAAGCGCGATCTCCTCGAGCGCGTAAAGGAGAGCGGCGACGCTCGCCTGCTCCCGTCGCTGAAGGCGATGCGGAGCCCGCGTGGTTGCGGGTTCATGGGCATGCGCGACTGCTTCTCGTGCCTTCGCAAGGACGACTCCCTCGACGAGGCCATCAAGGCCGTCGAAGCTCGCTCCTCGAAGTGATCTTTGGTAGAGCACGCGCGTGATCCCGTTCGTCGCCATCGACGAGTCCAAGATCGCGCCGTTCCACCCGTACGGCGTCTGCGCGGCCATCGCGTTCTTCGCGTGGGACCACGTTCTGATGAAGATGGCGGTGCGTCGCGGCTACGACGGCGCCGACTTCCGCGTGCTCACCCTCTGGCTCGGCGTGCTCGGCTGGACCTTCGCCTGGGGCGTCGACGCGCTCTTCTATCATCCAGGCGAGTCGCTCGGCTCGCGGTTCTCGATCCAGGGGCTCAGCTCCACCGGCGCCATCGTCGGCGCGACGATCGGCGCGGTCGTGTGGACGCGCGTCTGGATCCGCAAGGAGAAAGGCGGAGATCGCGAGCGATGGCGCGCCACGCGACGCACGACGCCGCTCCCGATGCTGCCGGTGAGCGAGGTGATCCTCGCGACGTGGCCGGTCGCGTTCGCGCTTGGGCGACTCGGGTGCGCCATCATCCACGATCACGTCGGCAAGGCAGCGGCGCCGGGTTCGCTCGGCTCGCTTCTCGCGATCGGCTTCCCACGTTCGGCGGAGGACGGCGTCCATCACGTCTTCGGACCGATCCACGTCCTCATCGGCGCAAGCGACGTCCGCTACGATCTCGGTCTCCTCGAGCTCCTCTTGCTCGCGCCGCTCGCGATCGGGTTCGCGCTCACGTGGAAGAAGAACGTCGCCATGGGCACGTACACCATCGTGAGCGCGCTCACCTACGGTCCGTTCCGCTTCGCCCTCGACTTCCTCCGCGCAGAAGAAGGGATCACCGCAGAGGCACGACAGGGCGGGCTGACGTTCGCGCAATACTGGTCGCTCGCGGTGATTGCGCTGGGGCTCGTGCTTCTGGTCAAGCAACGACGCGCCCGAACGAGTGCCGGTGATGCGCATGCCGTCGAGGGCCCGATGGTTGCGGAGCGCACATCGACGGACGTCGTCGAGCACACCGCTGCCGCATCGTCCGAGGCACCTGCTTCTCCAGCGGATTGAAGTACAGCGAAGGCCGGCCTAGGCTGCGCCGCATGCGACGAATGCGCCGCTGTATCCTCGCCGCTGGGGCCTTCCTTTCCCTCGCAGCCATCGAGACACGGAGCGACGCCGCCGAGCGTTGGATCGATCGGCCGATGACGCTGCACCGCCTCGTCTTCGCAGGCGACGTGGGTATCGGCGTAGGCCATGTCCGCTTTCGCGGGCCGCTCGACCGGACCGGCGTCGGCTTGAACTTCGAAGGCGCCCTCGGCGTCACCGAGCGCCTCGAGCTCGGGTTCCGCACCGGCGTGCGTTTCGGCAACGACGGCCGCGTGGCGAGCCCCGACTACTACGCGCGGACGCTCACGACGGAGACCTACGGAACGAGCCCGCTCGCGCCGGGTGGCGACAACGTCGCGAATCCCGAGTTCAGGATCCGCTGGGTTGCGTACAGCGGGAGCGTCGCCGAGGTCGGCCTCGACGGACGCGTGTTTCTTCCGATCGAAGACGGTACGCGGGCGGGGATCATGTTCGGCGTCCCGCTCGCCTTCCACGTGTCGGATCTCCTCCGCATCGACACGGGCGCCTTCATCCCGGTCTCGTTCTACGACCCCTCCTCGTACAACGGCCTGTCGGTGCCGGCCTATTTCTGGTTCCAGACGTCGGAGAAGCTCTGGCTCGGTCCGATGGCGCAGCTCCGGTTCATCAATCCTCCGGGGCCGGCCGCCGGGGACACGCACCTCCTCCTCGGCTTCGGCCTCGGCTACCAGGTCGCGCGGACCGTCGACCTCAAGACGATGCTCCTCTTCCCTTCCGTCGAGGACGACTTCCGACACTTCGGCGCAGGCTTCGGCGTCCAGTTCCGCATCGGAGACTGATCCGCTCGACGCATGGTCGCGCTTGCGCGCAATCCGCCCGCGCCGCGATACGAATGCCGGAGAGACGCGTAGAGCGTGGTTACGAGATCCCCGCCGAGCACTGGCGCGCAGCAGCAGAAGAAGAGGTCACCATGGGATATGCCGACAAGGTCCGCATGCCGACGAAGGAAGAAGCTCTACCGGGTCGCGCCGACAAGATGCCGGTCGCAGCCAAGCACACCGTGCTCGGCACGAGCATGGAGGAGCTCCCGGAAGGCGCCCGTCTGGCCATGTTCGGGATGGGCTGCTTCTGGGGCGTCGAGCGCAAGTTCTGGAAGCTGCCGGGCGTGATCTCCACCCAGGTCGGCTACGCCGGCGGCTACACCCCGAACCCGACGTACCGCGAGGTCTGCAGCGGCATGACGGGGCACAACGAGGTCGTGCGCGTCGTCTACGATCCGCAGAAGATCTCGTACGACGACCTGCTCAAGGTGTTCTGGGAGAATCACGATCCGACTCAGGGCATGCGGCAAGGGAACGACGCCGGCACGCAATACCGCTCCGGCATCTACGCCTACGACACCGAGCAGCGCACCGCGGCGGAGCGCACGAAGGAGATCTACCAGGCGAAGCTGCGCGAGGCCGGCTACGGAGCGATCACCACGGAGATCGTCGACGCCCCGCCGTTCTACTACGCCGAGGACTACCATCAGCAGTACCTCGACAAGAACCCGGACGGCTATTGCGGGGTCGGTGGCACCGGTGTCAGCTGCCCGATCGGCGTCGTCACGGCAGGCTGATCATCGAAGAGCTCGGTGATCGGCGTGCCCGAACGCTTGGATACGTCGGGCGGAAGGCCCAGGACGACGCGCAGCGTCGGCGCGATGTCGGCGAGGTGCCGAGGCACTCGCGACGTGACATTCCCGCGAGCCGCGAAGCGCGGTCCGGCGGCCACCATCCACACGCGAGCCGCCTCCGGCATCGAGCCGTGGTTCCTGAAGTCGCTCGCCCGCCCGTGGTCGGCCGTCACGACGACGTGAGTGGCCTGCCCGCGATCTCCGAGACGATCGAGCAGGGCCACGAGCCGGCCGATGATCGCGTCGGCGTGACGGAGCGCCGCCAGATAGCCAGGGTAGTCGCCACGGTGGGCGAATTCGTCGGGATCGCCCAGGCCGAGAAAGAAGACGTCCGGTAGCTCTGCTTCGTAGTGCGCCAGCGCGACGTCCGCCGTGATGCGGTCGGGGCGATAGTCGCCGTGACCGGGCCAGGGATCGATCGCGGGGTCGCCCTTGCGACCACAGGAGGAGACGAACGCACCAGGCGAGGCAGTCGCCGCGAGGTCGAGCTTCTCCCACGAAGCAAACGCCGCGACCTTCGCGCCGGCGCCGCGGGCCTCGTCGAGGATCGACGGCAACGTCGTTCGCGCGCACCCGTTGTCCATGCAACGTGAGGGGCGACCGCCGAGCAGCTCGGTGTAGCCCGGAAGCGACACGAAGTTCGGGCCAGAGGCCGAGATGGTCCCGTGTCCGGGAGCGCCGATGAACGCGCCGCGCTCTCGCGCGAACGCGTGGAGGTTCCTGAAGATCGACGGCGCAAGGACCGGAGCGGACGTCGACAGGGTCATGTCCGTCCCGACGAACACCTCCTGCCAGCGAACGCCGTCGATCGCGACGATGACGACCGGCGCATCGACCCCTCGCCCGCTGTTCTCCTCTTCGACGGAAGACTCACCACGAAGGCCCGGAGCCGGCGGCTCGATCTCGTGAATGGCGACCGCGCGGCCCCTGTCCGCACAGCTCGCGAGCATCGTCAGGGCGACGAGCCCTGCCCGACTCTGGACCTTCATGATTGAACGGTAGGAGGACATCGTGACGTTCCGGAGGAGCACACGGCACATCGCGCCAACGATGGTTCGCCGATCGGCGGACTCACTCATGCGATGCAAGCAACGGCCCATCCGTGTCACGCTCGAGGTCGAGTAGGTCGTGCGTGGAGCTCGACCCGAACGATGCCCGTGAACGATGCCGGCTATCGCGTCGAGACCACACGATTCGTGCGCCGCCGCCGCTCTCATCGGAACACGCTCCGGAGCGATGCGAGCTGAGGACGAGAGTCGCCAGCACCCGTCACTTTCATGATCGTGGTGCCAGGGGGTCAGAGACGCTCGACGACGTCGTGGCGAAGATGCTCCTGCTCGGTTCTCGGTCGAGCACGCCGACGACTACATGTACGGGCGCCTTCGATCGAGCGAGCAGCGAGATCGTCGGCGGCTGCGGGCTGCGTCCGCGCGGGGCGCGGACGGCATCCGAGATCCGCTGCGCGCGACGCAACGTGGCAAGCGCGTCGGCCCCAGCGAAGCTCCGCTTCACCACGGTCGTCGCGTCGCAAGCGGTCTACCCCGCGGGGCGAGCTCACATCACGGCCCCCTCCGTCACGGTCAGCGTCCTGTTCGTCACGGCGTTTGCGAACGCGTCGTCGTGCGTGACGAGGACGATGCAACCGGGGTACACCTCGAGGGCTCGCTCGAGGCGCTCGATTGTCGGGAGATCGAGATGGTTCGTCGGTTCGTCGAGGACGAGCGCCCACGCGTGCCGACCGAGGCCCGACGCAAGCGCGAGCTTCCGCGCCTCCCCCGGTGAGACGAACGCGGCGTCGGCGGCCCGCCGCGCGAGGAGGCGTTCCGGATCGCTCCCGAGCGCGCTGAAGACGGAGAGGACACGGCCCCTTGCCTCTTCGTCGAGTGAGCGCAGGTCGGACGCGAGCCGCTCGATCTGCTCGCGCTCGAGCTCCTGCGGGAGATAGAGCACATGCTCGTCGGGACGCCGTGAAGCGAGGAGCGCCGACAAGAGCGTCGTCTTGCCTGCGCCGTTCTCGCCGGCGATCCGGATCCGATCGTCGCGGCCGATCGTGACGCGCACGTCGCGGAGGACCACCTGATCGCCGGCGCGTACCTCGGGAGCATCGAGGTGGAACAGCACCGGCTGCGGCGCGCGCGTGTACGTCGCGAACACCTTGCCGCCGAGCGTCTTGTCGCGCTCGACGACGGGAACGTCCGCGCGGGCGCGTTCGAGCTCGTCGCGCACCACCTGAACGGTCCGCCCCGCCCGCGCATCGGCCCAGCCCGCAACGACCTTGGCGCCCATGCTGCGGGCGTCGTGATCGTTCTTGTTCTTCATCCGCGACCGCGCGTTCGTCGATCGCGACGCGGCCTCCTGCGTCCGCCGTACGGCGTCGAGTCGTCGTTCGACGGCACGCACCGCCGACTTCGCTCGCGCGTGAGCATCTTCCTGTCCGCGCCGCGCCTCTTCCCATGCAGCACGCGCTTCGGAGTAGCGCCCGGGATGAAGGGTCACATCTCCGTCGTGCACGCGGAGGATCGAGCGAGGAAGTCGCTCGAGCACATCACGGTCGTGCGAGACGACGACGCCGATGCCGCGAAAGCGGCCGAGCGCCCCGAGCAACCGATCGCGTGCGGCCGCGTCCAGATGGTTCGTTGGCTCGTCGAGCAGGAGAACATCCGGCTCGCGAGCGAGCGCCGCCCCGATCTGCCATCGCTTTCGCTCGCCGGGCGAGAGCGTGGGCCATCGTTCGAGCTCGGCTTCGTCGAGCGCGAGCCTTCCTTTGAGCTCTGCCGCCACACCGTCGTGGGCGGCGGCGAGCGCGTGGACGTCGTCGCCGCATTCGTCGACGGTCTGCGGGCAATACGTGACGATCGCGTCGGGTGGCCGTACGCGGATCGATCCGTCGTGCGGGACGAGCTCGCCCGCGAGCGCACGCAGGAGCGTCGTCTTGCCTGCTCCATTGGCTCCCACCAGGCCGGTCCAGCCGGGTGTCAGCACGAACGATACGTCTTTCAGCACGGGCAGCGATGCCGACCACGCGACACCGACGCCGTGCGCTTCGAGCACGGTACTCATGTGGACTCCTTCTCTCGCGGTCGATGACACGAGCAGCACGGGCGGCGATTCGCCGCGGTGGTCTGCTCGGATTCGAGGGGAGAGGAGTCAGCGCATGATGGCGCCGGTCGATCCGGCGCGCTTGCAATCTAGCATCTCAGCGAAGGACGTCGAGTAGCGTCTCGAGCATCCGATAGGTCATGCCCCACAGCCGGTGTTGCCCAGGCTCGAGGTGGATGCACGGCAGGTCGTAGCTCTTCCCTTCGTAGTCGAGCGAGAACGTCGTCTTGCCTTCGCCGCGCGCGAGCGTCGTCAACGGCACCCACAACGTCGACGCGACCTCGAGCTCGTTCGGCACGATCGGGACGTCGCTGCGCAGCGCGAACACGAACGGCGTGACGACCAGGGTCCCCCGCTTCGACCGCATGAACGCGGGGACGTCCGGCAAGCGCGCCAGGTAGTGATCGAGCGAGAGATCGATGCCGACCTCTTCACGCGTCTCGCGGATGGCCGTCGCGAGGAGGCTCTCGTCCTCGGGATCGCGACGCCCGCCCGGGAACGCGATGTGGCCCGACCAGGGATCGTGCGGATGCTCCGCGCGGCGGATGAAGAAGAGCTCGGCGCTGTCGGCGCCCGGGGGCTCGCGCAAGATGGCTGCGACAGCCGCGCGCGGCCCCTCCGTTGTGATTCCGTGATCGCCGCCGACCGCGGTCAGCTTGCGAACGATGGTGTCGAGACGAGCCATTCCCGCATGCACCTTAGCTCAGGACGGCGCGGCTCGCTCACGCGTGCGCCGCGAGCTCGGCCGTTACGACGGCTCAGAGCGGCTGCCGGAACGCCTGGACTTCGGCCGGCGTGAAGCCTTGGTAGAGCGCGATGTCGTTGATCGCTTCGTTCAACTTGAGCGAGCGATCACCCGCGGACGTGAGGAGCCTGTACGGATCCGCGGCGCCGATCTTCACGAGAAGCGCATCGATCTGCGCATCGGTGATCTTGCGCCTGCTGACGCCCTTGAAGCTCTGGATGAAGCCCAGCGCTTCGCCGTACGCATGCAGCGTGCTCGCCTGCGCCGTGGGATCCGCAGCGCTCGAGGCGGCCGCGGAGAGGAAGAAGATCGCGGCGCCGTAGGTGGTCCGCTCCCATTCCACGAGGAACGTCGTGATGCTCTCGTCGAGATCGGCCCGGCAGCTCTCGCCACCCTTCGCCGCCGCCTTCATCCGCAGCAGCGCCGTCTTCATCCGTCGATACGGCCCCGGCATCTCCGCGGACGTGCCGTCGAGGCGCGACGCATGCGAAGCGAGGAGCCTGTCGACATCGACGCCCGCATCCGCATCCACCGTCACGTCGCTTCGGTTCGCGAACGTGGGGCTCGCGCCGAACGCGGCCACGAGCTTGTCGACCGTCGCCTCCGACATCGGCGACGCAACGACTCCGACGACGTGGTTGTACAGCGCGCCGCCGAGAAGGGTCTTCTCCGTCGCCGCACGCAGGTCGAGGCCGACGGCGTCGACGATGAACTTGCCGTCGAGCTTGCCGCCGGAGGCCGCACCGCCGTCGCCGGCGGCGTCCGCGGGATCCCACGTCTTGTCCCCCGTCGCCGCGGCGAACGCTGCGAAGTAGGCATCGGCCGAGGACTGAGCGCCCGTCGTCGACACGGCGCGGAGGCTCGGCGCCCCCGCGCTGTAGATCGCGTTGAGGTCGTTCACGCTCACGGTATCGGTGCCGGCTCCCTCGGCCGAACGCATCTTCGCGCCGAGCTCGATGAAGCTCTGGGTGAGCGCGATCTCGACGGCCGCATTCTGCGCGAACGCGGCGCTCTCGTACGTCGTAGGCACGGGCACGCCGCACGCGAGCATGCCCGAACCACCATCGAGCGCGCCGTCGAGCGCGCCGTCGCCTCCCCCACCATCGAGTCGCGGGCGAACGGTCGCCGTGTCTTCCCCGCACGCGACGCCGACGAAGACGCCGGCAAGACACGTTGCGAGAGCAAGCAAGGGAAGCTTCTTCATGTGCATTCCAGGAACGAAGAGGTAGGGAAAGATTCCGGCGGCTGCAGACTACTTCTTGTTGCCCCCACCCGTGCCGCCGCCGCCACCGCCGCCGGTGCCTTTGCCGCCGCCGCCACCGGTGTCCTTACCGCCGCCGCCGCCCGTGCCGCCACCACCACCGCCACCGGTGCCTTTGCCGCCTCCGCCACCGGTGTCCTTTCCACCGCCGGCCGCCGGCTTCGCTGGAGCCGCGGCTCCGCTGGCAGGCGTGGCTGTCTTTGCAGGCGCCGCAGGCGTTGCCTGCGATGCAGGGATCTTGCCCGCCTGCGCGACCGTGAAGAGCCCGAGCTGCTGCTGCATCTCGAGGCTGTTCTGGTACGTCCACGCGCGCGCGACCTTGCCGTCCTTGATCTTGAAGATGTCGACGAGGTGGATGGAAACTGGCTTCTTCGTCGGCTGGATCGTGCCGAGCGCGCCCTTGTGCGTGCCCTTCAAGACGGATTCGACGATGGCGTAGTCGCCCACGGCGATCGTCTTCGTCGTCTCGAACTTCGCGTCGGGGAACGCCGTCGTGAACTGCTTGTAGAACTTCTTCGCGCCGTCCTTGCCCTTCGACATCTCGAGATGGAAGAGGCCGTCCTGCTCGACGTCGTCGGCGAGTAGATTCGTGAAGTCCGCTTCCTTCTTCCCGCCCTCGAGCGAAGCGAGCACGTTCTTCGCGATCTCGACGTTCTTCTCTTCGTCGGGCGTGCCGGTCGAGACGATCGTCTCCGGCGCTGCGGGGATCGACGGAATGGCACGCGGCTTTGCCTTCGCGCCGGCTCCACCGACTTGAGTCATGACCGTGCCGAGGTCGCCGTAGCGATGCTCGGTCGCGACCTTTCCTTCCGGATTCACGGTCACGATGCTGAGCCCGTAGTGACCGATCGGCTGCTCCGTACCCTTCACGCCGAAGAGCTCGCCGTGATGTTTGCCGTTGATGACCCACTCGAGGACGAGCGTCTCGTTCTTCACCCAGACGCGCGAGAACCCGAGCTTCACGTCCTTGAAGGTCTCGAACCACTCCGTCATGTTCTGCTCGACGCCGGCGCGACCGCTGATCTCGTTGAGACCGGCCACCGTGATGACGCCATCCTCGGCGTAGACGGACGCGAACTTCTTCGGATCCTGTCCGTTGAGTCCCTTCAGCGCGTCGCCGATCGCTTCCTTCTGCATCTCCGCCATCGACTTCTTCGGCGGCGGCGGGGCGGGCTCGGCGTTCACGGGCTGCGTCGGGGGAGGAGGCGGCAGCGGCGTCGTGGCCTGCGGGGCGGCCGGCGGCGGCTCCTCGCCACCACATCCGAGGGCGGGAGCGAACGCAGCCAGCGCTGCAACCACGACACAATCACGGAACATGCGCATAGAGCCTCCCTTCGAGTCGAGGCCCAAGGTCGGACGAATGCCCTCCTTCCGTCAAGGACGCGGCGGCTTCTCGGCCGCTTCGTGCCGGCGCCGCTGCTGGATCGCGCATCACCCATGAGCCGGGGATCTCGGGATGAGCCGCCGCGAAATGTGCGCCGGTTACCCACTCTTTACCACTGGCACGCCCCCTGCTGTTGCCCACCCCAGGGAGATGAGGATGAACCTGCGGAGCCTTCGTTCGTGTGGACTGCTTCTGGCGCTCGCGTGCGCCGCTGCCGGCCCGTTCCTCGTCAACTGCGCGGCCCCGGACGAGTACGAAGAAGAGGAGAACGACGACGCGCTGACCGGCGTGAACAACAAGCTCGGTCTCGGCCTGCTCTACGACGAGACGACGGGTGCCGTCACCGCGACGCTGAAGGAGTCGCTGAAGCCGGGCGAGCAGCTGCGTATCCGCGTCCGCCGCGGCAAGCCCGAGCTCGGCGACGAAGCGAAGATCGACTGCGACTCCATCACGGAGGCGCGTCCCATCAGCGGTCCCGGCTCGCGCGAGAACGCGCCGATCGGGAAGGTCGTCTACCAGGGACCGAAGGTGGCGAAGGAGCTCGTCGAGCTCGTAACCCTCTACGACGACCACCGATTCCAGAGCGACCCGGCATGGGCCGCTCGACGCACGGCAGAGATCAACGCCGCGGGCGGACCGAAAGCGCTCGTCGAGGCATGCGTCATTCGACCCGGCAAGACGCCGATCAAGCTCCAGACGAACCTCGAGCAGGCCTGGGACCTCGGCAACGCGCAGAAGAAGGACCTCGGGTCCCGCTCCCTCGCGAACGGGCTGCACTTCAATGCCGGCGACGGCGGTGTGGACGATCCGACTCCCGGGCAGGAGCAGGCGCTCCACTCGATGGAGGAGTACGGCGAAAAGTGCGTCGAAGAGCTCGGCGAGATCCCGTTCTTCAAGAAGCTCGGCGACGGTAAGTACGAGACGTTCGATTGCCGCGACTTCGTCGGCTCGAACGGCGACGAGCCCGGCGGCCCGATCGACGGTGTCGAAGGCGCGGTCATCCCGCTCACGATCGACGATCAGCCTCAGACCGAGTGCAGCGAAGGGCGTACCTCGAGCCGCAGCTACGACTGCGTCGACAAGTGCGACAACGCGATGTGGCTCACGGCGTCTTCACACACCGGCCTCGGCCGCAAGGCGGCCTGCCAGCCCGGCGTCACCGTCACGACCGCGAAGAACGACAAGGGAACCCACTGGGTCCTCCTTTGCCGCAAGGTCGACAACAGCAACGGTGAGTCGATGATGCAGACGAAGGTCTTCAACGACATCGCGATCATCGGAAGCAACCCGCGGACGGGCAAGACCTGCTTCTTCCAGAACAAGGAGAACATCGGCAACGACGGCTCGCGCGTCACCCACCCGGGAGACGTCGCGCGATCGAGCGCCATCTGGCCCGCGACTCCTTCGAGCTACTGCACGAAGAACTGCCACGCGGCGGACGCCTTCGTTCACTCGCCGTGGATCGATCAGGCGAAGCGCCGCGACGGCAAGCCCATCGTCCCGATGATGGGCGAGCACCCCGACTGGCACATCTCTGCGCTCGACGCGCCCTACAAGCTCGTGAACGGCCCCGCGCAGGGCTTCGAAGTGGGCAAGCAGCTCGTCAGCGAAGACGCTGCGCCGTGCACGACCTGCCACCGCGTCGCGGGCAAGGCGTTTGCCGAGTTCGCCGAGTGGTCGACCGGCGAGGGCGAGGCGTACTACGGCAAGATCACCGACAGCTACAAGACCTTCGAAAAGTCGCACTGGATGCCGCTTCGGCTCGACGGCCTCACGGCGGAGACCTTCCCGACGTCGAAGTGGGGCGTCGCCGTGAAGCACATTCGCACCTGCATGGACAACGCGAGCGCCGAAGGCTGCGAGTTCGCGGACGTCCCGCAGGAGTGAGGGGAGAGGGAGCGAACGCTTTTTTTTGATGGGGCTCTGCCCCATACCCCGCCCGCTTGTGCGATGGGGCTCTGCCCCAAACCCCGCCCGCTTGTGCGATGGGGCTCTGCCCCAAACCCCGCCCGCTTGTGCGATGGGGCTCTGCCCCAAACCCCGCCCGCTCCGCGGGGGCTTCCGAGGTAAGCCCCCGCGCATCCGCTTCGCGGGAGCGGGGCCCGGCCTGTGTCGACGCCGAGCTAGTCGTTGCCCGGCGCGTGGTTTCTCAAGCTCGAACACGTCAGCGCGAAGGCCCGCGGCGTAGTTCACGAGGCAGCGAACGCTCCCTCCCGGCGCGCGCGCGCGCTCGTCGCATTGTCACTCGCCGCCGTAGTCGTCTTCGTCGTTCGACCCATCGTCGCCGCTTTCACCTTCGGGCTTCGGGTCGTCGCTCTTCGGCTCGACGCTCGAGCCTGCATCCGCTCCGGCGGGCTTCGCCTCGACGAGCGGGGGCGCGTACGGCGGCGCTTCACCGTCGGGGCGCGGCGCATGCTGCGCGAGCTCCTTCTGGAGCGCGATGCGGTCTGCGAGCCCAGCGGTCCAGGGCGCATCGGTGGGATGACCCTCGGCACCCTTCAGATCGATGTGCTCGTCGGCATCGGTCGGGATGCCGTTCGGATCGGAGCACGTCAGCATGACGGCGCTGCTGCACTCCGAGACACATTGTGCGGCGACCTTCGCCTTGCACGTCGTGAAGCCCTGGACCGAGCACTTGATCTGGCAGGCGACCTTCGCCTCGACCGAGCACGTTGCCTTGCAGGACGCTTTGCAGTTGCCGTCGCAGGTCGAATCGGCGCTCGAGTGGCAGGTGTCGAAGCACGTCGAGCGGCAGTCGCCGCCGCAGCGCTGGATGCATTCGGCAGAGTTGATGGCACCGGCACAGAGCTTCTTGCAGTTGTCGTCGCAGCGATTCCAGCACGAGCCTTGGCAGTCGTTGACGACGCCGGCCTTGCATCCGATTTCACAGTCGGCGTTGCAATCGTCGAGGCACGTTCCCGTCGCCTCAGCGGCGCAGTCGCCGTCGCACTGCGCGCCGAGCGTCGCGTCGCAGACGGCGTCGAAGTCGATCTCTGAGCACTTCAGTGGGCAGTCGACCTTGGCGGTCATGAAGCAGCCGATGAGCGGGCCACCCGCGTGGAGGCCGGACTTGGCGTCGTCCTTGGCGTCTCCCGCGAGCGCACAACCGAGAGCCCAGCTCGCAACGGTGACGCCCATCGCCGCGAGCGGGCGGAACGGCGGTCGGGCGAGGGGGCGCAGGTCCCCAGAGATCACGAGCTGAGACTGATGCATTTGAAGCTCCCAGATGAACCAACGGCACGGATCTTCGAGACGGAGCGGTCGACCGCAGAGGCCGTGGACCAGCCACGACCTCTGCGGTGACCTGATGATGCGATGTTCGCTACCTAGAGGACCCTTCGGTCACTCACTCGGGCTTCGCGACCCGATCACCGAGCTCGATGGCCTCCATCGCGTCGGCCTCGCCCTCCGCCGGAGCGATGATCGGGGCGACGATCGGCGCGCCGATCCCGATCCCGCCGCCGCAACCAGCAAACGTCTGCGCGAAGTCCTGGTTCGCAGCGACCGAGTTGGCGCTGTTGCCAGTGAACACGCGGACGATGGCGCTCTCGCTGTTCGCCGTCGCGTTCAGCTTGAGCACGAAGTGCCGCGACTGGAACTGTTCGAGGTTCGTCATCGCCTGGTAGCGCTGGCTGAGCGCCTTGTTGAGCGCCGTCGACGTGCTCGCCGAGTTGGCCGCCTGGTTGGCGATGCTGTCGCTCGCGACGAGCGAGGCCGAGTTGACCGCCTCGTTCATCGCGGACGAGGCCGCATTCCTCACGCTGCTGGCCGTGCTCGCACGGTCAGCCGCGAAGATGCGGTCCTGGGAGAGCGCGACGTTGTCGATCACGTCGCTGCGGTTGTAGGAGTCCGTCGCACGAGCATCGTTGTGGAGGTTCGAGCGCTGCGAGGCGCGGTCAGCCGTCGCGACCGCGTTCAGCGAGTTCGCACGCGCCGAGCTGTCCGTCGACGAATCGATCGAGTCGAACGCCGCCGAACGCGCGTTGCTGAACACGTTCGAGAACTGGTTGTCGCGCGCCGTCGTGCGAGCATTGCTGAACGCATCGGACAGCTGGTTCGCCGAGGAGTGCCGGCGAGAGTTCGCGAACATGTCGGAGAACTCGTTGTTGCGAGCGCTCGTCCGGGCGTTGGCGAACTGGTTCGCGAGCGAGTTGTTCAGGGCGCCGCTGCGGGCGTTGCTGAACACGTTCGAGAACTGGTTGTCATGGAGGTTCGCGAACGCGCGGCTGTTCTGGAACTGCGAGATGTCGTTTCGCGCGTTGGCGAAGTTCGAGCTGAACACCGCGTTCGAGTTGAAGTTCGCGATGTTCGCGATCGGACCGAAGCCCCAGCCGCCGAAGCCCCAGCCGACCGGCGCGGCCGCGAGGCCCGCGTTGGTGCCGAAGTTGCTGGCGGTGTTGAAGGCGCCCTGCGCCGCCGACGAGCTCAGAGAGTCGCTGGCGTTCATGGCCGAGCCCGCGTTCTGCGCGGTGTTCGCGACGTTCGACGCGCCCTGTGCCGCGTCGGCGAACTGCGCCGAGTTGACGGAGTCGAACGCGCCCTGGGCCGCGTTGCTGGCAGTCGACGAGTCGAGCAGGCTGTTCGCGCCCTGCGCGGCGTCGGCGAACTGCGCCGAGTTGACGGCGTTGAGCGCGCCCTGGGTCGCGTTGCTCGCCGTGGCGGAGTCGAGGAGGCTGTTCGCGCCCTGAGCCGCGCGAGTGGCCTCGTCGGCATTGGCGAACTGGCTCGAGCCCTGCGTCGCACGGCTCGCCTGAGCCGCGTCGACGAAGCTGTTCGAGCCCTGCGCGGCGTCGGCGAACTGCGCCGAGGTCGCAGCGTTGCGGGCGGAGTTGCGCGCGTGCGCATCCTGAGCGGAGAGCGCCGCGTCGAAGTGGCTGGCCGAAGCCGCCGTGTCCGCCCAGCTGTTGGCGTCGTTGGAGCTCCGGACATCGTTGAAGCCGGAGGCGTTGTTGCGCACGAACTGACGGCTCGCTGCGTCACGCACGCTGGACTGATGCGAGGCTGTGGTCGCGATCGTGTCCGCTGTGTTGACTGTATTCGCGTACGCGTTGTTGATGCTCGATGCGCGCTGCGCCGCGAGCTGGCTCGCACGCTGCGACGCCGTGGTGTAGTTCGTGACCTGATCGAGCAGCGACGTGAGCGAGCTGTCGATGGCGCTCGCGTTCTGCGTCGAAGACACCATCGTCTCGACGTTGTTCTGGTCGACCGCGAAGAGCTGCGCGTTCATGTTCGAGAACGACGACTGATCGAGAGCGACGAAGTTGATCAAGTTGTTCGACGTGATGTCGAAAACACCGGTACCCGTGCACCCGGAGACGCCGAAATGGCGCGCCGTGATCGCAGACTTGGTCTGTTGCGGCGAACTGACCTCCTCATCTCCACAACCGGTCACTGCGGCAGCGAGCAGGCCGAGGACCACTCCGCTCAACGAGTAATACCTTTTCATGACAGTACTCCTTGGTCGTCATCACGATGGAGAGCCGCCTGCCTACGATCGCAGGCGAGCCCACGTCCCCGCGTCGGGCGAGTCGCGGGGGAGCCATCGAGCAACCGACATGCCCTGGCGCAACCGCGCGTGAGCGCGGAGCAAAGGCCTGCTCGCGAGAAATTGACGCGCGGCGAACGCTGCCGAAATCGAGTCGGCGCGAGCGTGCGTACGGCGGAGGCTGATCCCGCGAACGCCGATGGACTCAGCGCGAAGTACGATTGCGTGAGGTCGAGCGGAGGTACTCAGCCGAAATCATGAGCGAGACCGTTTCGTTGTAAACCGCAAGCGAGGCATTCCAAACGGCTGACGCCGCGTACACCGCTCGCTCGAGCGTGCGCGAATGGTCGAAGTGTGAACGTCGCAGCCGCGCGTGCGCCCGCTCGCGCTCGCGAGTGACGGTTTTCCTGCGCCGCCGACGGATGAGCCGACGAGACCGCGACCGTGGGCAAACGCTTCAGCCCGAGCTAGCTGCGACCGAGCTCCGTCAGAGCTCCATCGGGCCGGTGGCTCGACCGTTGATGAACTGCTGGACGATCCCGTTCGGCGTCTTCTTGAAGTCGTCCTTCGACCCGTAGAGGAGGACCTTCCCGCGGTAGAGCATGACGATGCGGTCGGCGATCGTGAAGATGCTCTGCAGGTCGTGACTGACCACGATCGACGTGACGCCGAGCTTGTCGGACAGCTCTCGGATGAGGACGTCGACGCGGCGTGCGCTCACCGGGTCGAGCGACGTCGTTGGCTCGTCGAACAGCACGTAGGACGGATCGAGCGTCAGTGCCCGTGCGATCGCGACGCGCTTCCGCATCCCGTCTCCGAGCTCCGGCGGATAACGATCGGCGAACTCTTGCATACGGACGACCTCGAGCCGCTGCCGAGCTTCCGAGAGGGCGTCCTTGAGGCTGAGCGCCTTGTGCTTGCGAAGCGGAAGGGCGACGTTCTCCGCGCACGTCATCGAGTCGAAGAGCGTCGAGTGCTGGAACACCATCGCGCACTTCTTCCGCACGGGTCCCATCTGCTGCTCGTCGAACTTCGAGATCTCCTGACCGTCGAGCCAGATTTCGCCCGAATCGGGGTAGAGCAGGCCCACCAGGTGCTTGATGAGGACGCTCTTGCCGACGCCCGAGGCCCCGATGATGAAGAACACCGAGCCCGTGGGGACGTCGAAGGAGACGTCGTTCAGGACGGTCTTGGGACCGAATGATTTCACGATGTTCTTGAACTGGATCACCGGCGCGCACCTATCCTAGAACAAATCCGGCGAATGCCCGTCCAAAGGGATCAGACGCCACCTTTCGTCCCGGAGCCGCCGTCTCTCGTCTTCTTGCCTCCGTTCTTCCCCCGAAACCGGCGGTCTCTCGATCACGTACGTCGGACAACGAGTCCAACAGGAGCTTCTTGATGCGAACGAATCATCGATGGCTGGCGACCCTCGCGGTCGCGCTCGTTTCGGCAGTCGGCCTCGCGGTCGCGCCGGCATCGGCGGCCCCCGATACGGCCCTCAAGGACACGATGAAGAAGATGCAGGCCCAGGTGCTCAACGGTGACGCCAAGGCGCTCAGCGGGATGTTCGACGCGACGAAGGCGAAGGGGAAGCCGGAGTTTTCGAACTGGAACGCGATCTCGGACAAGGGGAAGGCCGCGGCCGACAAGGGCGATCTCGACGGGGCCAAGGCGACGTGCAAGGAGTGCCACGACGCCTACCGCAACGACTACAAGACGAAGTACGGCTCCAAGGCTCCGTAGAGCCCGGGGCGGGCCCGCGGGGGGCGAGGCGCGTGAGTGGGGAAGGGGCGGGAGGGGCGGCCCACGGCGTCGCTCTTCCGTGTAGTGTGAGAAGCGCTCGGACGCGCTGACGCCGACCTCGCCGATGCCGGTCGAGCTCTGCCGTCGTGCGTACCGAGCTCGATCGTCGAGCGTCGGCGCAGTTCGACGTGAAGCCGCGGCTGATGGGGTGACGCCGGAGCCGGTCCTTTTCTTCCTACTTGTTCCGACCGCCTCTTCTGCTGCTGGTGTCGAGCGGGGATCATCGAGCCATCGAAGCCGAGCGTACGCGTTCTTCACGCCTGCGTTCGAGGGCCAACGCCTGCGTTCGAGTCGGGCTCGGCCACGTGTGCTTCGTGTTTTCGCGTCGTCATGCACGGCGACGATGACCTGGTCCGCTCACGGGAGGGCTCGTCCGAGCGGCGGTTCACAGTATCGGTTGGTGCCGGTGTGCTCGCACGGCGAGGTAGCTGACGACAACCGCCACGACCGCCTCGGTTGCGTTCTGCACGCAATGGCTTCGTTTGATCGTCGCCGCCCGGCAGCGCTCGATGGCCGCTCGAGCGAGCTCCCCGCGTCGAGTCCACTGCTGTAGTCCAGCGGTGCGAGCGATCGGTCTCTGCCGTGAGGGCCTTGGTGCTTCGACGGGCCCGGCAGTTACTGCCGCGCGTCATTGCGCGCGCTCTGGCTCACGTTTCCGCGCTGACGAACAGACGGCTCAGAGGCATGTCGGTTGCTCGAGCGCCCATCGCGACTCGCCCGACGCGAGGACGTGAGGCTCGCCTGCGTACGACGCGGGCAGGTCTCCTTTCGTCGTGAAGACCAAGGAGTACTGTCATGAAAAGGTATCTCTCATCGAGCGGATTGGTGCTCGGGATGCTCGCTGCCGCACTTTCCGGATGCGCAGGCGAGGAAGAGGGGACAAAGACGGAACAAACGAAGACGGCAATCACTGCCCGGAACTTTGCCGTTTCCGGGTGCGGCGGCACGGGCATCTTCGACATCATGTCGAACAACGCGATCAACTTCGTCGCGCTCGATCAGTCGTCGTTCTCGAACATGAACGCGCAGCTGTTCGCCGTGGACCAGAACATGGTCGAGCAGTTCGTGTCTTCGACGCAGAACTCGTCCGCGCTCGACAGCTCGTTCACCTCGATGCTCGACCAGATCTCGAACTTCACGAGCGCCGCGCAGCGTGCGAGCCAGCTCGCATCGCAATATGCCTCGAGCATCAACAACGCGGCGGCGACCACGTTCAACACGGCAAACAACATCGCGACAACGGCAGCTACGCAGAGCAGCGTGCGTGACGCCGTCAGTCGGCAGGTCGTCGCCAACAGCGCCGCAGGCTTCAACAACGCCTGGAGCGCGAACGACGCGAACAGCTGGGCGAACGCGGCGAACGCCACCAACGCGTGGAACAACGCGAACTCGGCCCAGAACGCCGCGCAGATCGCGGCCGGGACCAACGCTGTCAACTCGTTCCAGAACAGCGATGCGGTCACTGGTGCGAACAACTTCGTCAACGCGGCGGAGAACTCTCGCGCGATCACCGGCGCGAACAACATCGCAAACGCTCAGCAGGCATCGGTCGCGAACCAGGGGGCGAACAGCTTCCTCGACGCGGCTCAGCTCGCGAACGCGACTCAGGGCGCGAGCAACTTCGCGAACACGGCGCAGTTCGCGGACGCCGCGCAGGGCGCGAACAGCTTCGTCGACGCGGCTCAGCTCGCGAACGCGACGCAGGGCTCCAACACCATCGCGAACACGGGGCAGTTCGCCGATGCGGCTCAGGGCGCGACCGTCGCCGCCAACTCCGCGCAGAACGCGGGCGCCGCGAACAGCGCCTTCGGCAACAACAGCGCGATCGCCAACACCGGTGCCGTCAACACGGCGAACACCTTCGGCTTCGGCGGCGGCATCGCAGCGGCCCCGGTCGGCTGGGGCTTCGGCGGGTGGGGCTTCGGCCCGATCGCGAACATCGCCAACTTCAACACGAGCTCCGTCTTCGGGAGCAACTGGGCCAACAACTCGTTCGCGAACACGGCTGCTCAGAACAACTTCGCGTACGCGAACATGTTCGACAACCAGTTCTCGAACATGTTCAACAACGCGCGTTCGAGCCTCTACGCGAACAACCTGGCGAACACGTTCAGCAACGCGCTTACGAGCGCTCGCGCCAACGAGTTCTCCAACGTGTTCAGCAACTCGCGCTCGGGCCTCGCGGCCAACAACCTCGCGAACACGTTCAGCAACGCGCTCACGAGCGCTCGCTCCAACGAGTTCTCGAACGTCTTCGCGAACTCGGCGACGGCGGCAGCGAGCAACTCGCTGAACGACGTCTTCAGCGCCGCGGCGATGAACGCCGCGAACAACCAGCTCTCGAACGTGTTCAGCAACGCGCGCGCGAGCTCGTTGAACAACTACGTGAACGCCAACCAGAGCGCGGCTGCTGCGAACTCGTTCAACAACGTGAGCGCTGGCGATGTCACGCAGGCCCGCTCGAACATCCACAACGACGCGTTCACGACCAACGCGTACAACACGGCCAACGTGGCGGACAACACGGTGCTCGCGAGCGATCGCATCTTCGCGTCTGACCGCGCCACCTCGGCCAACTACCTCGCCAACGCCGCGACGTCTGCGAGCACGAACGCGCTGAACTCGGCGAACCTCGCGGCCAGCGACTCACTGGCGAGCCAGAACGCCTTCTCGACGAGCACGGCGCAGGCGGTCAACCAGGCGATGGCGCAGCGCTACGCCGCGATGACGAACCTGAGCGCGCTCAATTCGAACCACATGGTGCTCAAGGTCAACGCGACGTCGAACAGCCAGAACGCCATCGTCCGCGTGTTCACTGGCAACACCGCGAACCAGGTCGCCGCGACGAACGACTTCGCCCAGACGTTCGCTGGGTGCGGTCTCGGCCTGGGGGCGATCGGAGCGCCGATCGTCGCGCCGATCATCGCGCCGGCCGAAGAGGCGGGAGAGGCGGAGGCCGAGCAGCTCGGCGACCGCGTCGCCAAGCCCGAGTGAGATCCAAGTCCCGAGTGAGATCGAAGTAAGGAGAGACTCAGTACCCGAATCACGTCACGTCGTCACAATGGGGCCACGCAGGGGTCGCGCCACGCGCGCGACCCCTGCGCTGGCTTTTTGTCGTCGCCGCGATGACGCCGATTCCGCAGCGCTCCTGCGCTCGAGCTCGACCGCCCCCTGTGGTCCGGAGCGTCAAATTCTGGCTCAATCGGGGACAGTCGTTAGACTGCGGACCAACGGCTCCCCGCCGCCTCTGCCATGACGACGAACCAGCTGAAAGCCGGCGACTACGTGACGAAGTCCGTGAGGCTCGTTCGGCCGTTGGCCGAGGGCGGGATGGGCAGGGTCTGGATCGCCGACCACGTCGGCCTCGACGCGCAGGTCGTGGTGAAGTTGATGGCGCCCGAGATGGCCGAGCGGCCCGATGGCGCAGAGCGATTCGCGCGCGAGGCGGCCGCGTGTGCTGCGATCAAGAGCCCACACGTCGTGCAGGTCTTCGACCACGGCGTGACCGGCCCCGAAGGCACGCCGTACATGGTGATGGAGCTGCTCGAGGGCAAGGACCTCGGCGTCTACCTCACCGAACACGGCCGGATGGATCCGACGGACGTCGTCGCGCTCGTCGTCCAGGTGGGCAAGGCGCTCTCGAAGGCTCACAAGGCTTCGATCGTCCATCGTGACATCAAGCCCGAGAACATCTTCCTCTGCGAGACCGAAGGGCGCGGCGAGATCTTCGTCAAGCTGCTCGACTTCGGGACGGCGCGTCGCGAGACGGAGACGACGTCGCGGACCACCGTGCCCGGTCAGATCATGGGCACGCCGTATTACATGAGCCCGGAGCAGAGCGTCGGCTCGTCGGACATCGACGAGCGGGCCGACATCTGGTCGCTCGGGGTCGTCGCGTTCGAGGCGCTCACCGGCCGGAAGCCGTTCGACGGTCCGTCGGTCGGCGCGATCACGATCGCGATTCACGGCCCGCTCCCGAAGATGACGGACATCCTTCCGGACCTGCCGGCGGCGCTCGATGACTGGTTCGCTCGTGCGTGCGCGCAGCTACCGCAGGACCGCTTCGCGACGGTGCGTGATGCGACGGACGCTTTCGTCGAAGCCGTCACGGGCGCAGCTCCTGTGGATCAGCCGACGGAGTCCGCCTATTTCCCCCCGGTCGCACGGAAGGGCTCGAGCACGCCGGTCACGCCCGTCACGCGGCCGATCGAGCCGCTCATCGCGTCGCTCCCCGAACGCGGGGCCGAGAAGCGCTTCACGACCATCGCTGCAGGCATCGTGATGGCTGCGACGGCCGTCGCGATGATCGCCATCGTCGCAGGTCGATCGTCCGCGCCCCCGACGCAAGCCGAGGTCACGACGACGCCGGCAGTGCAGCCGGCGCCCTCGCCTGAGCCGAGCGCTCCGCCGCCGGAGCAGGCCGCGGCCCCGGAACCCGAACCCGAACCTGCGCCGGCCGTCGAGGAACGCGCGAAGCCCGTGGAGGCCGCGAAGGCTTCGAAGCCGAGCGCCCCTCCGCCGGCGGCGCGGACCGCGGAGACCGCTCGCGACGCGCGGGCAAAGGCGCCGAAGCAGCCTGCGCAGCGCGGCGCTCGGACGAACACGCCGAAGGAAGGTCCGGACGACGACCTCGTCCGCTTGTCGAACGCCGCGTCGAAGCACGATTCGGCACCGGCCGAGTCCGCGCCGCCGCCGGCACCCTCGCCCTCACCCTCGCCGCCGCCGCGTGCCGAGCAGCCTCCGCCGTTGCCGCCCCCGTCCGGGGAATGAGCCTCGTCAGCCCGGGAAGATCAGGAACCCGGCGCCCGAGATGAAGAAGTTGAGGATGATGATCGCCAGCGAGGTGTTCACCACCGCGCGCGTCGTCGCCCAACCGACGCCTTCCGAGCCACCGAACGTCGAGAGGCCGCAATAGCCGCTCACGATGGGGATGGCCGCGCCGTAGGCGACGCACTTGGCGAGCCCGATCGACATGTCACCGACGTCGACGAGCGTGATGTTGAAGAACGTCTGGAGGGGGACCTCGAAGGCCACGTACGCCGTGAGGCCGCCGACCACGAACGCCACCGTTCCCGACCAGACGATGAGGCAGAGCGTCATCACCATGCTGGCGAGGAAGCGCGGCACGATGAGGAAGTCGATCGGGTCGGCGGCGCACATGCGAAGTGCGTCGACCTGTTCGGTCACGACCATCGAGCCGATCTCTGCAGCGATGCCTGCGCCAACGCGCGTCGCCAGCATGAGCGCGCCGATCGAGGCGGCGAAGTCACGAACGAGCAGCTCGAGGTACGTCGCGCCGAGCATCGTGAAGTCCGGCACGACTCGCTTCGACTGGAGGCCCGCCTGATAGACGAGAATCATCCCGAGAAAGCCCATCGTCGCGGAGATGAAGAAGAGCGACTTGTTGCCGATCTCGTACATCTGCTGGAAGACCGCGCCCCTCTCGCGTCGTCCCCGGAACGTATAGAACAGCGTCCGAACGAAAACGGAGTAGAGCTCGCGGCCGCCGATCAACAGATCGATCGCCGCAGCTCCGAGAATGCCGACGGCGCCGAGCTCCTCGTGCCTCTCTTCGACCGTGCCGACCTGACTATCGCTCATCGCATCAGCCGCCGAGCGCGAAGCTCACGAGATAGTCGAGCACGAACACGCCTGCCGCGCTCGTGACGACGGTGGAGTTGACCGAACGACCGACACCCGGTGCGCCGCCCTTGGTCGCGAGACCGAAGTGACAGCTCGCGAGCGCCATGACGAGGCCGAAGACGACGCTCTTCAAGAGGCCGTTCGCGACGTCGCCGAAGTCGAGCAGGCCGGCCGTGAGCCCGTTGTAGAACGTCGTGGCGCTCACGCCGAGCAGCGCCTGTCCGGTGTATGCGGCTCCGAAGAGCGCGAGCGCATCCGCGAAGAGCGTCATCATGAACAGCGTGCTCACCATCGCGACGAACCGCGGAGCGATGAGGAAGCTGATCGGATCGATCGCGAGCACCCGCAGCGCGTCGAGCTGCTCGGTCACGACCATGGTGCCGAGCTCGGCGGTGTTGTTCGCCCCGACGCGCCCCGAGATCATGAGAGCGGTCAGGAGCGGCGCGATCTCGCGCAGGGTGCCGAACCCCGCTCCCCATCCGAGCAGCCCCTCGGCGCCGTAGCGCTTCACGATGGTCGCCGCCTGGATGACCATGATCGCGCCCGTGAAGAGCGCGGTGACGACGACGATCGGCAGCGACTTGACCGCCATCTTGTAGAGGTTCTTCCAGAGCTCGCGCGAGTCCATGCGCACGACGCGGATCAGGATCCGGACGAACAGGATCGTCATGCCGCCAGCCGTGTGCGCGGCCGACAGGAAGCCGCCGCCGATCGCCCCGAGGAGCGATGTGATCGCTCCGGGCCCGGCCTGCGTGGAAGGTGTGGTCGATTGCGCTGCCAACCCGCGAAACTATACACGGACGCGAGCGCACACCTCCATCTCGTTCGGGTCGCCGCGGCCGAGCTCGTGAAGGGTCAGTCGATCGGGATCCCGAGGCTCCAGTCGATGCCCATGACGATGAAGCCGCTCGCCAGTGCGACGATGAACGCGACGACCAGGCCGAGGAAGAAGCCCGCGATGAGCCCGAACACCTGACGAACGCTGGACCAGCTTCCCCGCGTCTTCGCGAAGTGGAACGGCAGCGAGAGGACCCCGAAGTAGACCACGTGCCAGTTGCGGCTCGCGGTCGGCCACGCGCGCTCGAGCCGCTCCGGAGTCAGACGGCGTTCGTCCACGAGGACGACGACGAACGAGAGGATGGTCGTCACCACCCAGGAGACGACGAGCTCGAGGACCTGAGCTCCGGGAAACATGGGCAGTGTCCGCTAAAGCGGCCCTTCCGTGAGGCCGTGCACGAACTGCCGCACGCGCGGCTCCGTGCTCGTCTGCGCTTCGTGCGTCGTTCCGTCGAAGATGAGCTGTCCGCGGTACATCATGCCCACGCGATCCGTGACGGTGAGGAGGCGATCGAGATCGCTCGACACCATGATGACGGTTGCCCCGGAGGCCCGCTGCTCTTCGCGGAGGAGCTCGAAGATCTTCTGCGACGTCACCGGGTCGAGCCCGGCGGCAGGCTCGTCGTAGAGGACGATCGGCGCCTGCGTGATCGTCGCGCGTGCGACGCCGACGCGCTTCTTCTGTCCGCCCGAGAGGCCGGCGGGCAAACGCCCCTCGAACCCGGTGAGGGCCACGTGCGCGAGGCGCTCCATCACGCGCGACGTGATCTCCGGCTCCGGCAGACTCGTGAGTCGCCGGAGCGGGAAGGCGATGTTGTCGCCGACGGTCATGTGATCGAAGAGGGCGTTGTTCTGGAAGAGCATCCCGAACTTCAGGCGCATCTTCTGGAGATCGAGCTCGGACGCCTGCGTGACGTCGACCCCGTCGACGAAGATCGAGCCTGCGTCCGGCTTCATCAGCCCGACGATCATCTTGAGGAGGACGCTCTTGCCGGAAGCGCCAGGGCCGATCAGCCCGTACAGGCACGACTGCGGGACGTGCAGAGACACGCCCTCGAGGACCTTGTGCGGTGGACCACCTCCGGCGGGGCGGAACGCCTTCGAGACGCCCTGGATCGAGATCATGCGTAGGCGAGGGGCGGGGCCACGGCGACGTGGACCGGCGTCGGAACGTTACATCGGCTGGCCGGGCCCGCGCACGCTCATCGACACCGAGCGCGGCGCAGCTTGCTGCCGAGCGCCCGCGGCGGCGATTTCGAGGTCGCGCTCGCGTCGCATCCGGCCGATCTTGGCCCAGAGCGCGAGCGTCGCGGCGGCGAGCGCCAGGACGACCACGGCGAGGCCCGCCAGCGCGACCTTCAGGGTCGTCATCGAGCCGCGCGCGACGGTGATGGGCCCTACGTGGGCGAGGTCGGTCCGACCCGTGTTCGCGCGCGCGGTCCGGGGGACGAAGACGACGGCGACGTCCGCCGCGGTGACGCCCGGCGCACCGCCTGCGACGAGGCGCTGGATCGACTCCGGCGCGAGCGGCGGCGTCGTCCCGCGATGCTCGAGGAGGACGCTCGCCGTGCCCTTCGGCGCCGGACCGTCGCGGAGGGGCTCGCGCGCGGGCAGATTCAGGTGCACGCGAGCGGCGAGGACGCCGTCGATGCTTCCGAGCGTCTTTTCGAGCTCGCCTGCGAGCCCTGCGACGAGCTGCGCGTGTTCGGCAGCCTGGCTCGGCACGAGCTGCCCACGGTCCGCCGCGTCGAGCACACCTCTCGACTTCGGACGAGGCAGCTCCTCTTCGCGCATCGTCGCGAGGGCTCGACCGACGTCGTCGCGTGCGACCGTGACGCGGAATTTCCCTTCGGCGGTCGGGTCGGGCTCCTTCGCCGCGTCGATGCCGGATTGGTCGAGGGCGACGACCACGCGGTTCGCATCGGGCTCGTCGAGCGACGCGGCCACGGGGACGGTGCACCCGGTGACCAAGACGAGCGCGAACGACAGCACGAGGCGGAGGCTGGGCGCGCGGACCATCAGCGGCTGGTATATCATCGGGTCCGGGGCCGAGGAATCGACCCGCAATCGTGGTGGGGGACGCTCGGTTCGGTGCTGGCGTGCGAACGCACGGAGTGGCACGAGATGGCACGGCTGCGGCCATGTCTTTCCAAAGGGAATCAGGAGATACCGCATGGCTTGCGCCTTGCTTCGCAGCGCCGTCGATGCGCGTGCGTCGATGCCTGGCCCTCGTCCTCGGAGCTCTCGCCGCATGCTCGACCGCGGGTGAGGGCGAGCACTCTGCGGGCATGCCGGGAGAGGACGTCGACGCGGGCCATGCGCGGGAGGACGGGGGAAGCGAGAAGGACCCAGTGCCGATCGCGATCCCGTTCGGAGACGAACCCGAAGTGCTCACGGTGCCCCTCGCGACCGCGCTGCCGCTCGGCCGTGACGATGTCCTGGCGCTCAGCGAAGGCGATGCGATCGATATGTCGAGCGGAGCCGTCGTGAGCGACGACGGAAGCGTGATCGTCGCGTTCGATCGCTCCGACGTGGCCCTCTCCTCGTCGACGATCCTGGTCTCGCACTCGCGCAACGGCGTCGATTTCTCCGTCCCGAAGCAGATCCCGATCGGCGCGCAGGAGCCAGGCACGGAGGAGCCGGCGATCGTCGCCAATCCGTCGCTCGTGCGGACGTCCGGCACGTTCTTCTACTACACGACGACGAGCGCAATCGACGCCGAAGCGTCGCTCTTCCGTAGGGCGCTCTCGCCGAAGGGCCTCGGGCCTCCCGAGCTCCTTCCCGCGCTCTCGCAAGGGAGCTGGCTCTTGTCGTGGCCGAAGTTTCACGGACGCACGGACGGGAACGTCGGGGTGGCGTACCGGACGACGCGTGGCGTGGCGACGTACGGATCGAGCGAGGACAACGCGAGTTTCTCGACGCACTCCGTCTCCGGGACGGATCCCGCCGCGATGGCCCATGCCGCGGAGCTCGGCGACGGCAGTCGCGCGTTCTCGTACCAGCAAGGGCCGATGACGGAGATGGTCTCGTATGTGACGACGTCGAAGGACGGCATCACCTGGACGGAGCGGCAGGTCGTGAGCGACGCGACGAACGTGCATGATACATCGATGTGTCGGAGGGCCGACGGCGGGCTGGACCTCTATTACATCTACCCGACGTTCGAACCGGGGTTCGCTCGTGGCTTCCGGCTCTTCAGGCGGGCGCTTCATCCGGACGGGCGCCTCGGGTCGGAGCAGCGCATCACCTCGGCCGAGCTCGGCGAACCGAGCAAGCCGAGCGCGCTTCGACTGTCGAACGGGCACGTGCTCGTGTCCTATGCGCAGATCGCGGTCCGCGGGTCAGATGGCGCGCCGGCCGTCCAACGAATCGTTCTTGCGCTGCTGCCGGGCGACGCCCCCTGACGGCGCGATTGCCCTCTTCGACCGGAGCGGCTAACGAGCCAAGGCGATGCCCTCGGTGCTTCTTGCCGAGGGATACGGACGTACGAGGCCGCCTTTGACCAGGTGGCCGCACGCTCCGGACGCACGCGATGCTCCTCTTCCAGAAACGCTTTCATGAAGGTCTCGTCTCCGGCTCCGTCACGGTGACGTTCCGGCGCTGGGACAAGCCGCATGTCCGCGTCGGAGGCCGCTACAGGTGTCATCCGATCGGCGTCCTCGAGGTCGATCGGGTCGAGCGCGTGAAGGTGAAGGCGATCACGGAGGAGGACGCGAAGGCCTCGGGCTTCACGTCACGCAGCGAGCTCGTCGAATACCTGCGCACCGCGCGCGACGAAGCGCTCACGGCGCAGACGGAGCTCTTCCGGATCCAGCTCCATCACGGCGGTGACGGCGATCGGGTCGAGCTCGCGCTCGTCGATGCGCTCACCGAGGAAGACGTCGCCACGATCGCCGAGAAGCTGGCGCGCATGGACGGCGACGAGCCTTGGACGAAGAAGACGCTGGAGCTGATCGAGAAAGCGCCGCGCGTGGCGGCGTCACAGCTCGCCGCGAAGCTCGGCCGCGAGACGCTTCCGTTCAAGGTGGACGTGCGCAAGCTCAAGAAGCTCGGCCTCACGCAGAGCTTCGAGGTCGGGTACGAGATCTCTCCGCGCGGGCGCGCCTACCTTGCCCTCGCGCGGTCTCGCAGCAAGAAGTCTCCCAGGAAGCGAAACGGATGAAGATGCTCGTCGGACGAGGCCCCGTGTCGATCGTGACGCACCCGAAGAGGCACCTGCGCGAGCTTGCGGGTTTCGAGATCGACGAGCACACGACGGGATGGACCGCCACGCGACGCGCCGGAATGCTCGTCGATACGTTGTCGCTCGAAGCGACGGTCTCGGAGTCCGAGATCGAGTCGCTCGAGCCCGACGCGGAGGTCGGGTGGAAGGTGACGGTGCGGAGCGGGCCCGATCGAACCTGGTACGGCGGACCGACGGCGGTCGGGAGCACGCTCGTCAGCGGTGCCGTGGCGTTCTGGATCACCTACGACGCGCTCGATTGGCTGCCGCGCAAGCCGTCGGTCCATTTCGCGTCGGCGACGTTGCTTCTCGTCGTGACGTTCGGCGTCATGCTCACGGTCCTCTACATGACCGCCGCGGCGATCTCGAAGCGCCTCGTCGCGAGAATGGAGCAGCGCCCGACGCGAGCGATGCTCGAACGGCTCGAACGACTCGTCGCATTCGCGGAGGGGATCCCGCGGCTCGGGCTGACTCCGGTCGAGGAGCCCTCTTCTCCGTGAGCACGCCGCCGTCGAACCGGCTGAAGATCCACGAGACGACCCGTGCTGATGGGTCGCTGTCCGAGGTCTTTCTGCTTGCCGAGGACGGACGGCTCACGATCGCGTCCGAAGACGGAACGTTCGCGATTCCGGACGGCGCGCTCGCCGCTGTGATGCAGCGCTTCGGCAAGCCGCTCGAGCCCTTGGAGAGGCTCGCGCAGCAAGGCGTCCTCGAGCTCGGCGGCGGTCGCGTCCTCCGGCACGTGCGGCACCTGGCGCGCTACGACGTCATCGCGCGCGACTTCCTCGTCTACGAATCGGCCTCGGGCGAGCCCATGTGTGCGTTCGCCACGACGGTCGCCGGAGCGCTCGAGCATCTGGGTCGAGCGGCTTCGCTCGCGCGAATGCGCTAGGGTGGCGCGTCCGGATGATCGGCATCATCGACCTCGGCAAGGCTTACGGCGCTCGGACCCTGTTCGAAGGCGTCTCCCTCAAGCTCGTCACCGGAGCGCGTTATGGCCTGGTCGGCGCCAACGGTTCGGGAAAGACGACCTTCCTCGAGATCGTCTCTGGCGACGAGGCAGCATCGGAGGGCTCCGTCACGATTTCGAAGGGCGCGCGCATCGGCGTCCTCCGGCAGGACCGGTTTCTCCGTGACGAAGATCCGATCCTCGACGTCGCGATGGCCGGCGACGAGCTCGTGACGCGTGCGTTCGAGGAGCAGCGCCGTTTGACCGCGGGAGACGGGGCTGTCGCGGACCCGGCGCGACTCGTCGAGCTCGAGGACGTCATCCGCGCGCACGACGGTTACACGCTCGAGGCACGCGCGAGCGCGATCCTCGAAGGTCTCGGTATTCCCGTCGCGTCGCATCGACAGCCGCTCGCGACGCTCTCCGGTGGCTTCAAGCTTCGCGTGCTCCTCGCACAGGTCCTCCTCGGGGGGCCCGACGTGCTCCTCCTCGACGAGCCGACGAACCATCTCGACATCCTCTCGATCCGATGGCTCGAGAAGTTCCTGGCGGCGTACCAGGGCTGCGCGGTCGTCATCTCCCACGACCAGCGCTTCCTCGACAACGTCGCGACGCACATCCTCGACGTCGACTACGGCACGATCACGCTCTATCCCGGCAACTACTCCGCGTTCGCGCGCGAGAAGGTCGCCATTCGCGAGCGCAAGGAAGCGGAGATCGCACGCGCCGAGGCGACCATCGCGGAGAAGAAGGCGTGGGTCGAGCGCTTCGGTGCGAAGGCGACGAAGGCGCGACAAGCGCAGAGCCGTCTCAAGCAGATCGAGAAAATAGAGGTCGAGGAGCTCGAGACGTCGTCGCGTCGCGCGCCGCTCTTCCAGTTCGCGCCCGAGCGCAAGAGCGGCCGTGACGTGCTCGAGATCGCAAACGTGTCGAAGTCGTATGGCCCGAAGAAGGTCCTCTCGGACGTTTCGGTCGTCGTCCGCCGTGGCGAGCGCGTGGCCATCATCGGACCGAACGGCCTCGGCAAGTCGACGCTCCTCAAGATCGCGACCGGCAACCTCGAGCCCGACGCCGGGACGGTGAAGTGGGGGCACGAGACGCGCGTCGGCTACTTCGCCCAGGACCATCACGAGACGCTCGTCGACCCGGACGCCACGCCCATCGACGTCATCTGGAACGCCGTGCCGAAAGCGGAGACGAGCTACGTCCGCGGGCAGCTGGGGCGCGTCCTGTTCTCCGGCGACGACGTGAAGAAGAAGGTCGGCACGCTCTCCGGCGGCGAGGCCGCGCGGCTGGTCTTCTGCCGCATCATGGTGGAGAAGCCGAACGTCCTCGTGCTCGACGAGCCGACGAACCACCTCGACCTCGAGGCGATCGAGGCGCTCGTGGAGTCGCTCCGGGCCTTCGAGGAAGGGACGCTGGTGTTCGTCTCCCACGATCGTGCGTTCGTCTCCGCGCTCGCGACCCGCATCCTCGAGGTCACGCCGCAGGGCTTCCGCGACTTTCCGGGCACCTACGAGGAGTACCTCGAGCGGTGCGGAGACGATCATCTCGACGCCGACACGGTCGTGCTGAAGGCCAAGCGCGAGAAGTCCGCTCGAGCCGACGGTGGCGCCGCGAAGCCCGAGAAGACGTCGAGCACGCTCTCGTGGGAAGAGCAGAAGAAGCGCGCGAATCGGCTCAAGCAGCTTCCCGCGAAGCGCGACGAGGTCGTTGCTGCGATCGAGGCGGCGGAGGCACGCCGCGCCGCGATCCATGCGCAGTGGTGTGAGCCCGGCTACTACGAGAAGACCGCACCGTCCGACGTCCAGAAGCTCGAAGAAGAAGAGAAGGCGCTCGGCCCGAAGATCGAGGCGCTCCTCGCCGAATGGGAGCGCCTCGAGGCCGAGCTCGCCGAAGCCTCGTCCTGACACGGTTCGAGCGGCGACCGCGCTCGCGCTCTCCGAACATCGACGCGCGCGGGCGGTCGCGGCCGCCACGGACAGCGCGCCTCGGTAGCGCCCTCGCGTCACAATCCGAAGCGCGCTCCGCTTGCGCTCGCATCCACGGGCGAGCCGCTCCGGAGCGCGTTCCATCGAGCCGCGGACGTTTGCTCGTCGACGCGGGCGCGATCGGTATGCGGCTCGCATTGCGATGACGGACCCGCTTCCAGGGGAGCGAAAGGAATCCGTGATGAACAAGAGCGAGCAGGACAGGAGCTCGAGCGTGCAGGCCGGCGGCGAGCTGGAAGGCAAGAAGCCGATCGTCGACCAGGCGAGGGACGCGCTCACCAACGTCGCCGGACAGGCGCGCGAGCAGGTGACGCATCGAATCGACGTCCGGAAGGATCGAGCCGTCGAGACGATCTCCGATGTCGCCGGCGCGCTCCGCGAGACGGGCGAGAAGCTCGATGGAGTGGGCCCGCTGGGAGACGTCGCCGGGCGCGCGGCCGAGGGGATCGAGCGCCTCGCACACTTCTTCGAGGGCAAGCAGGTCAACGACATCGTCCGCGACGTCGAGCGCTTCGCGCGTCGTGAGCCCGCGCTCTTTCTCGGCGCGGCGTTCGCGGCGGGGCTGATCGGCGGACGCTTCTTGAAGAGCTCCGCGCGCCGTAACGAGGGCGCGGGCTTCGGCGCGGGCCGCGGGCTGCGCGACGAAGGCTGGGAGATGGCCACGTACGGGGGCGACGGGTATCTCGCGTCCGAGGACCTCGAGGACTACGAGTCGCGGCGCTACGGCGCAGCAGGCGTCGGCTCGAGCCGGAACGGCAGCTTCCGGGACACGCTGCCGATGGAGCCGCGGAGCACGCAGGGCGCCTCGACCTTCGGTAACGCGTCGAGCTCCGAACGCTCGTATGCGAGCTCGTCGCGCGTGGAGAGCGAAGGGCCTGCCATCAAGCCGACGCCGATCGTGAGCGCGGCCGCCGCGAACGAGACGAACGCGACGAAGAGCGAGGATACGACCGCGCCGATGCCAGCGACGCAGGGCAGCGCGGGCGCGAGCGCGTCGACGTCGACCTCGTCCTCGAACGTGCCGAGCGCACCGAGCGCACCGGGGAACGGCCACACGGGACGCGTGTGATGGCCAACATGATCGAGCAGCGGCCCCTCGGTGAGCTCTTCTCGGAGCTCGCCAAGGAGACCGCGACCCTGGTCCGACACGAGGTCGAGCTCGCCAAGGTCGAGATGGCGACGAAGGCCAAGTCGGCTGGTTATGACGCGGCGAAGGTCGCAGCCGGCGGGATCCTCGCGTACTTGGGCGCGCTGGCGCTGCTCGGCGCCTTGATCTTCGGCCTCGCGGAGGTGATGCCGCTCTGGGCATCGGCGCTCGTCGTCGGTCTCGCAGTGATGGCCGTCGGAGGCGTCCTCGCCTTCATCGGTGTCCGTGCGCTCCAGCGGCTCGACCCCGCGCCCCGTCAGACACTGCGAACACTCCAGGAGAACAGACAATGGTTGCGAGAGCAGGTGAGCCGATGAGCGGAGACGAGAAAAGCCGCAATGACAGGACCGCCTTCATCCGCGGCGACATCGAGCGGACGCGGGCCAACATGTCGCGGACGGTCGATGCCATCGAAGAGCGGCTCAGCCCGGCTCACATCAAGGAGCAGGTGGCCGACATCAAGCAGTCCGTCCTCGGCGAGTACCACGAGGCGAAGGACCACTTGAAAGAGGACATCAGCCGCGAGCTCCGGGAGGCGAAGGAGAAGGTCCAGCTGGAGCTTCGCGAAGCGAGAGAGAAGGTTCGCGACGAGATTCGAGACACGCGGATGGCTGTCCGCGAGGCCACTGTCGGAAAGGTCGAGCACATGGTTCACGATGCACGAGAGACGGTCACGGACGCGGGCACCACGGTGCTCGACACGATCAAGGCGAACCCGGTCCCGGCAGCGCTGGTGGCGGTCGGCCTCGGCTGGCTGCTCATGAGCGGACGCAGCAGCGGCTCGTCGCGGCGGCTGGCTTCCGGTACGCGCGGCATGCGCTACGACGGAGCGGGGTATCAGGGCTACCAGGACTACCCTGGACCGGACTACGGCTTCTCCCGTCACGAGGAGCAGGTCGGCGGACCGCGACGCATGATTCGTCGGGGGCAGCACATGGTGGAAGGCGCGCTCCACGACGCCGGCGAGAGCGTCGCGGGCGTCGGCCACCGCGTCCAGGAGGGCGCGACCCACCTGGCCGATCAGGCGAGCGGCGTCGCGCGTGACGTCGGGCAGCGCGTGTCGCATCTCGCGCACGAGGCGGTGGACAACGTGGAGCATCTCGCCAGCGACGCTCGACGGACGGCCGGGCACCTCGCCGAGGACGTCCGTTTCCGCAGCCGCGAGATGGTCCGCGGGGCGGGCCGGCAGGCTCGTCGCGCCGAGCAGACGTTCGAGAGCACGCTTCGCGAAAATCCGCTCGCTGTCGGCGCTGTCGCGCTCGCGGTCGGCGCGGCGATCGCGCTCGCGCTCCCGAGCACCGAGGTGGAGGATCAGTGGATGGGCGAGGCGAAGGACCGCCTCCTCCGCAAGGCGGAGGGCCTCGCGGAAGGCGCGATCCATCAGGTGGAGAACAAGGCCGCGCAGCTCGGGATGGGTGAAGGCACGAACGCCTCGAACGAGGACCACGACGAGAAGGTCCCCGAGACGCACAACGGCATCAGCAACGGCATCTCGAACTCGAGGGACGGGTCGAAGATGCGTTCACCTTCGATCTGAGTCGCGCGAGCGACGGAGGCGGCTCACGAGGAGGACGCGCCTCGTGGGCCGCGCCGCTGTTCACGGTGCGGAGGCACGTCGTCGGCGCGTCGACACCGAGGATGTCCATGGCTCCGGAATCGCGCTGCTGCACTCGGAGCGTCGCTCGGTTCTTCGAGCACGCGAGCCGGAACGAAGCGGCGCGGCTCCGGGCTCACGTCGCCGCCTTCCACGCGGCATGCTCCAGCCTTCTGGCCGGCGTCGAGGAGCATCTTGGAGTGCGACGCTACGGCGACCTTGGTGCCGAGCGCTCTTGCGAGGGCTGCGTCGTCGCGCGTTGCCATGCGCGCGACGAGCGGCCAGCTCGCCGTCGCGCAGGCGCATGTTTGCTTCGCGCCCGAGCAGGAGGAGCGGCCTCGCCCGTGCGATCCACACGTACGGACGATGACACGGCGGCCCTCGAGAAGTGAGCGATTTCCAGCAGTCTCGCCATCGCTGGTGGTGGGGACCACGTTCGGAACCGACGGCTCCGTTGCGTCTCACTTCTGCCGGGGAACCGTTCCTCTCGGCCCGGCGCAGGACGACGAGTAGGACGGGGTTGCACCTACCGGCTGCGAAAGGCAGCCTTCGCGTTGCGGCGTCTCGACCACGGCCGAGACAGGGCGCTATCATCCACAACGTGGCGGAATCCGGAAAAAAGGCGATGCCGCCGGCGCTCGCGCCGAAGGCACCTCGTCCGCCCGCTGCTCCGAGCGGGGCGGTGCCGCCGCGTCCGGCGAGCCCGCCACGTCCAGCAGCGGGTGCAGCGCAGCCCGCAGAGAAGCCGCTCTCCATTCCGCCGGCCGCGCTGGTCACGGCCGACACGGACATCATCAACGCCGGAAGCGGCAGCTCCGAGACGCGCGTCGGCAACCTCGCCGCGATCCAGGCGGTGCCCACCGTGGGCGATCGCATCGGCAAATACGTCGTCGAGCGGCTGATCGGCTCGGGCGGCATGGGGCTCGTCGTCGCCGCACGTCACGAGGCGCTCGGCGAGCTCGTCGCGATCAAGCTCCTCCGGCCGAAGGCGGCCGGCGACAAGGTCCACGCGGAGCGCTTCGCACGCGAGGCTCGCGCCATCATCAAGATCAAGAGCGAGCACGTCGTGCGCGTGCTCGATGCCGGCACGCTCGAGAGCGGCGCTCCGTACATCGTGATGGAGTACCTCGTCGGCCGCGACCTCGCCGCCATCCTTCGCGAGCGCGGTCCGATGCCTCCGGCGATCGCGGCCGACCACCTTCTCCAGGTGTGCGAAGCGGTCGCGAGCGCGCATGCCGTCGGCGTCGTCCATCGCGATCTCAAGCCGTCGAACTTCTTCGTCACCGAGCGCGCCGACGGAACCACGCTCGTGAAGGTCCTCGACTTCGGCATCTCGAAGGCGATCGGACAGGAGGGCGTGGTCGACCCGAACCTCACCGAGACGCAGGCGGTCTTCGGCTCGCCGACGTACATGTCTCCGGAGCAGATCCGGAGCGCGAAGCACGTCGATCACCGAAGCGACATCTGGTCTCTCGGCGTCGCCCTCTTCGAGCTGCTCACCCGAAAGCTCCCGTTCGCCGCGGACAACGTCGCCGGTCTGCTCGCATCCATCATCGCCGATCCGCCGTTTTTCCCGCGCGGCTTCGCTCCCACGCTTCCGCAGGAGCTCGAAGAGCTCGTGCTGGCGTGTCTGCACAAGGATCCGAAGCAGCGCGTCCAGTCCGTCGTCGAGCTCGCGTGCAGGCTGGCGCCGTTCGCGACGCAGAATGTGGAGACGCACAACCTCGTCGAGCGCATCCAGCGTCTCGCGACGCGGAGCGGGCAGGCGAGCGGTGCCCATGCGGTGATGCCGGCGGACAGCCATGGCGCGTCGACGACCACGGGGCCGAAGCTCCCGCAGGCGTCGCATCCGCACATCGCTCCGCCTCCTGGGCTGGCGGCGCCTCCTGGGCTGGCGGCGCCTCCTGGGCTCGCGCCGTCTCCCGTCCGTGCGTCGTCTCCTGGTCTCGGGCCGTCCGCGCTCGGGCCGGCGTCGCCGCTCGGTTGGGCGCCCAGTGGCGTGTACGACCCGCGTGCGTCCGCCTCGAGCTTCGGCAGTACGGGGATGGACCTCTCTGCAGAGGCGCGGCCTCCCGTTGCCCGACAGAACATGTTCACGGGCGTCGTGATCGGCCTGGCGGTGGCGACGCTGCTCATCCTCGGCGGCGTCGGGGCCTGGCTCGGCACGCGCCAGACGCCGGCGACCTCGTCCCCGCCGCCGGAGGCTCAGGCACCGGCGATCGCATCCCTCGTTCCCGCAGCGCCCGTCCCGACGACGACGACGACCGCGGCGGCCGATGAGCCCGCCCCCACGGCGTCGAGCGCCGAAGCGGCGCCGGTGGCTCCCGCATCGACGAAACCCGCGTCGAGCGCGGGAAGGAAGACACCGAAACACCCGAAGCCGGCCGCGAGCAGCGGGGCCGCCGGGAAAGCGGTGGACCCCACCAACGACCGGTTCTGAGGAATCTGCCCACGACCGCCCGCGCTGTTGCTAGGCTGATGGGTGGGTGGCGACGATGCAGCGGCACGTCTCTCGCGTCGTCTGGCTGGTCGGCCTTGCATGGCTGATGACCACCAGCCAGGCGCATGCCGACAAGATGACGGACGCAGAGGAGCTCTTCCGCCGAGCGAAGACGCTCATGGCGGAGCGCAAACATCGGGACGCCTGTCCTCTGCTCGAAGAGAGTCAGAAGCTCGATCCGCAGATGGGGACGCTGCTAAACCTCGCCATCTGCCATGAGAACGTCGGCAAGGTTGCGTCGGCGTGGGGCGAGTTCCGCGCCGTCGAGCAGCAGGCGCGTGCGGCCAACCGTGAAGACCGGGTGAAGCTCGCGCGCGAGCGAGCTGCAAAGCTCGAGCCGAGGCTCTCGCGGCTCAAGATCGTGGTGCCATCCGACGCGAAGGTCGCGGGCCTCGTCGTGAAGATCGACGGCGAGGCAAAAGGCGAGCCGCTGTGGGCCGGCGTTGCGGTCGATCCCGGGACCCGCACCGTCGAGGCGAGCGCGCCGGGGAAGAAGGCGGTCGCGCTGGAGGTGAAGGTCGACGACGAAGGCGCCGTCGTTCCCGTCACGATCCCGAAGCTCGAGGACGAGGTCGTGGCGAAGCCGAATCCCATCCCGGACCTCGGCGACGGCGCCGACGCGGCACGTGACGAGGAATTCGCCGCGAACCGGTCCCGGAAGACCACCGGCTTCGTCATCGGTGGCATCGGCGTCGCGACGATGGCCGCAGGAGGCGTGTTCGGCGTTCTCGCTCTCGTGAACGACAGCGACGCCGCCGCCGCGTGCCCTCAGCCGTGCGTTGCGGGGAGCAGCCCGGCGCGAACGGCCGACGACACGACCGACCGCGCGCTCGTCTTCGCAAACGTCGCCAACGTGGTGATTCCGATCGGCCTCGTGGCCGCCGCGATCGGCGGATACATGATCCTCACGGCGGGACCGACGGAGAAGCCGGCCGCACGGGCGTTCCTTTCTCCGCGTCCGGGCGGCGCTTCGTTCGGAGTGAGCTTCTGATGAACCGACGCGCCGCTGCCTCGTTGACCGTTCGCGCAGCGCTCGTGGCCGTCGCGCTCGTCGCATGCCAGGTCGTCGCCGGGATCGATCGCGTCGAGAAGGTGGAGCCGGGCTCGATCACGCCCGACGCGAGCGACCGGGACGCGAAGCTCGACAGCGGGCCGAGCGATCCGTGCAGCCACGCGCTCCCGCCGCCACTACCCGACAACGACGACGATCGCGACACGGAGCTTCCGCCGTTCTACCTCGCGCTCCGGACGCTGGACGTCATCGCGAAAGAGGGGAGCACGTACCGCGGCTTCGATCTCGACGGTGCGTGCACGTGCGACGATCGACCGGGCACAGCGTTCGGCGGTGAGCCCTCGTGCACGCCGAGGCTCCGGCAGTGCGACCAAGACGGAGGGATCGACAACAAGGGCGCCGCGCTCTTCGAAAAATTCGCGCCGACCGGCTATTCGCCGAACGACGTCGCGAACGGCGGCATCGCGGAGGGCAAGCGAGGGCTCCTCCTCTACATCAAGAACTACAACGGCAAGAAGAACGACCGTCAGGTCAGCGTCGGCATCCTCGTCACGCACGGGATCATCGACGGCAGCGGCTGCGGGACCACGAACGGTCAGCTCCACGCGCCGCCGGGATGGTGTGGCAACGATCTATGGACGTACCCGGTCGGGCAGGTGAAGCCGACCACGAAGGAGCCGCTCTTCCAGGGCAACGGCTACGTCAACGACGGCGTGCTCGTGTTCCGCAGCGACGAGGAGACCACGGTGCTCTTCGGAGGCGCTCTGCTCCCCTTCGGCTCACCGATGATGGCGGCCCGGCTCGGGGAGAACCAGGACGGCCACTGGACGCTCGACGGTTTGCTCGGCGGACGCCTCCCGGTGACGGATCTGCTCGCGGCGGTCGGGACGATCAACGACCCGCAGGGCGGGGGTAACGGCCTCTGCAACAACGCCGCCCTCTTCGGGACGGTGAAGAAGGAGCTCTGTGACGCGGTCGACATCAACAAGTCGAACGCGTTCGACTTCAAGCAGGGCGCCTGCGACGGCGTCTCGACCGCGATCGCCTTCACGGCCGAGCAGGCGAGCGTCGGCGAGGAGCGCACGGAGGACCCAGAATCGCATCCGTGCGACAAGGCCAACGTCCCGCCGGACCTGTACACCTGCACGCCATGACCTGCGTGCCGTAGCGGGGACCGTGCTCGCCCCGCTCCTCGAACCGCGGAATCGGCGCGGGCGGGAGGGTGGCCCTCGCGGGCGGGAGGCTGTGATCCGCCCCCGAAAGCGCGCCGAGCCCGTCCTTGCGAAGAGCTGTTGCTCTCACCCCGGGGCGGTGGTAATCGCCGTTCATCATCGGTGGGGACCGAGATCCTCGCAACGTCGTGCGCGACGTGCAGGCGAGTACCTCCCCCCAACCTCATCAGCCCTCGCCCCTGCC